>NZ_JACTVA010000001.1 GCF_014490485.1 Teichococcus aerophilus
TGGCGGGCGAGCCGCCCAACCCGGCTGCGCCGCCGCCCGGCTGCCGCTTCGCCGCCCGCTGCCCCTCGGCGCGCGAGCTGTGCCGGCAGGAGCCGCAGCCGGCCTTGCGCGGCATCGCCCAATGCCACGCCAGCGCCTGCCATTTCGCGGAATCCCTGCCGCCCTTCACCCTGCTCGCGGAAGCCGGTGCCACGCCGCCGGCCCTGGCCGCGCGCATCGCCGCCTACCGCGCGGCGCGGGACCAAGCGCGGATCGGAGCCACCCCGCCATGCGCATGATCGCCGGCCGCATCCTGGCGCTGCTGCCCGTGTTGTTCGGGCTGTGCGTGCTGTCCTTCCTGCTGCTCGCCGCCGTGCCCGGGGACCCGGTGACGGCGATGCTGGGGCTGGAGGCCGACCCCATCGCCATCGCCGCCCTGCGCGCCAGATACGCGCTGGACGACCCGTTACCGCTGCGCTTCCTCGCCTGGTTCTGGCAGGTGCTGCAAGGTGATCTCGGCCGCTCCATCCAGACCGGGCGGCCGGTGACGGCGATGATCGGCTCCGCCCTGCTGCCCACCCTGCAACTGGCATTAGCGGCGCTGGTCGTCTCCCTGCTCATCGCCATTCCGGCGGGTGTGGTCGCCGCCACGCGGCGCAACGGGCCATCGGATTTCGCTGCGTCCCTGATCGCGCTGTGCGGTTTGTCGTTGCCCAGCTTCTGGCTGGGTATCCTGCTGATCATGGGCTTCTCCATCGCCCTGCCGCTGCTGCCATCCTCGGGCCACGTGCCCTTCCTGGCCGATCCGTGGGAGGCGCTGCGCCACTTGGCCTTGCCGGCGCTGACGCTCGGCGCAGCCATGGCCGCCGCCACCATGCGGATGACGCGGGCGACGATGATCGAGATCCTCTCGGCCGACTACATCCGCACCGCCCGCGCCAAGGGCCTGCCCGGCCGCCGCGTAGTGTGGCGCCACGCCTTGCGGAACGCGCTGATGCCGGTGGTCACGCTGGTCGGCCTGCAACTTGGCCAGCTCATGGGCGGCGTAGTGGTGACGGAGAGCGTGTTCTCCTGGCCCGGCATCGGCAAGCTGACGGTGGATGCCATCTTCGCGCGGGACTTCCCGGTCGTGCAGGGCACCATCCTGGTCACAGCCACGCTGTTCGTGCTGATCAATCTGGGCACCGACCTGCTTTACACCGTCCTCGACCCCCGCCTGAGGAGCCGCCGATGAGCGCGATCGCCATGCGGGCACCGCTGTGGCTGCGCCTGTTGCGGGACCCGCGCGCGGCGCTGGGGCTGGGGCTGGTTGCGCTCGTGCTGCTGGGTGCGCTCGCCGCCCCGCTGTTGCCGGGCGCCGAGACGCCAGACTTCATGGCCACCCTCGCCGCGCCGGATGCCACGCACTGGCTGGGCACCGACGATCTGGGGCGGGACACGCTCTCCCGCATCCTGGCCGGGGCGCGGGTGTCGCTGCTGGTGGGGCTGTGCAGCGTCGGCGCCGCGCTGCTGCTGGGCGGCACCATCGGGCTGGTGGCCGGCTTCTTCGGCGGCTGGGTGGACATGGTGCTGATGCGGCTGATGGATGTGCTGCTGGCCTTCCCCGGCATCCTGCTGGCGCTGGGCATCACGGCGGCCCTCGGCGCCTCGGTCACCAACACCGTCATTGCCATCGCGGTGGTCAACCTGCCGGTACTGGCGCGGGTCGCGCGCGGCCAGGCGCTGGCGCTTCGGGAGCTGGATTACGTCAAAGCGCAGCGCGCGCTGGGCTTCGCGCCGCTTACCATCCTGTGGCGCGCGGTGCTGCCCAATGCACTCTCGCCCATCCTGGTGCAGGCCTCGGTGCTGCTGGCGGCCTCGATCATCACCGAATCCTACCTGTCCTTCCTCGGCCTCGGCGTACAGCCGCCGACGCCGAGCTGGGGCAACATGCTGCGCGACGCCATCGGCTTCCTCGACCAGGCACCCTGGCTCGCCTGGTTTCCCGGCCTCGCCATCTTCCTCACCGTGCTCGGCTTCAATCTGCTGGGCGACGGGCTGCGGGACCGGCTGGACCCGCGCGACTGAACACCCCTTCAACCCTCTCGTCGGAGCCTGCGCATGAACACCGTGACTGATCGTGGCGCCCTCGGCCGCCGCACCTTGCTGGCTGGTGCCGTCGGCCTGCCAGCCTTGCTCTCGGCCACGCGCGGCATGGCGCAGGGCGCTGCCGCCCGCACGCTCTCGATCGGGGTGGTGGCCGATCCGGTGACGCTGGACCCGGCCTTCTCCGGCTCCTTCTTCGAGAACCAGGTACTGTACAACCTGCACGAGACGCTGCTGGTCGCGGCGCCCGATGGCAGCATCTCCCCCGGCCTCGCCAGCTTCACGCAGCCGGACCCGCTGACCTACGTCTTCACCCTGAAGCCGAACCTGACCTTCCATGACGGCACCGTGCTGGATGCCGCCGCCGCCAAGGCGAATATCGACCGCTACCTGGACCCGGCCGTGGGCTCCATCCGCCGTTCCGATTTCGGCCCTGTTTCCGGCGTGAGCGTGACCGCGCCTCTGAGCTTCGAGATCAAGCTCTCCGCACCTTACGCGCCGCTGCCGCTGGTGCTGACCAACCGCGCGGGCATGATGGTTTCGCCCACGGCGGTAAAGGCGCTGGGCGCCGATTTCGCCGCGCGCGCCGTGGGCTGCGGCCCCTGGAAGCTCGCGAGTTGGACCAAGAACTCCGAGCTGGTCCTGGAAAAGTTCGATGGTTACTGGCAGGGCGCACCAGCGAATTTCGACCGCCTGCTGTTCCGCCCGTTGCCGGATGAGACGGTGCGGTTGGCCAACCTGCGGAGCGGTACGCTGCAACTGATTGATGCGCTGCCGCCGCAGGCTGTCTCGGGCCTGGCGCGCGAAGCCGCGCTGCGCGTATCGCAGATGCCGAGCCTGGGCTTCAACGCCTTCGCCTTCAACTGTACACGGCCGCCTTTCAACGACGTACGCGTGCGGCAGGCATTCACGGCCGCGGTGGACCCCGAAGTTGTCCAGCGTGTGGTCTACTTCAACACGGGGCGCCCGGCTCACGGCCCGCTTTCCCCCGCCGTGCCCTGGGCTTTCGATGCCTCCCTGCCCAACCGCGGCAACAACCCGGCCAGGGCACAGGCGCTGCTGAAGGAGGCGGGTGCCAGTGCGCCCGTGCCGGTGACGATCACCGTCACCAACTCGCCCGCCATGGTGCGCATCGCGCAGATCCTGCAAGCCCAGGCTGGCGCCGCCGGCTTCAAGGTGGAGCTGCGACAGATTGACCCCACCAGTCTGATCACCGTGCTGCGTCAACGGGATTTCGACCTGTGCATGGCACCGTGGTCTGGCCGCTATGACCCGGATGGCAACATGTACGCCTACTTCACCCAGGGCGGCCCCAACAACTTCGCCGGTTACGACAATGCGGAGCTGACGGCGCTCCTGAACCGGGCGCGCTCGCTCAGCGACCAGGGGGAGCGCGCCGCCCTGTACAAGAAGGCGCAGGGCATGGTGACAGAGGATTGCGCCATGCTGTTCGTGCATTTCGACGCCATTATCCAGGCGTCGCAGGCAAAGCTGCAATGGACGCAGTATCCGGATGCGGTGTTGCGCCTGTATGGCGCCAGGATGACCTAGATGCCCTCATCGGCCAAAGCTGTAGCGGATGCTGCTGCGGCGACACGCGGTTCGTGACATGCGCGGCGGCGCCGAGAGGACCCGTCACGCCGGGATCGCGCCTCGCCGGAGACGGGCAGCATCCGCATCGTGGACACAGCGGCAAGAGGCGCGATCCAACGTGAACTGAGGGTGGGATCGGGCCGGAGGTGATGGGCGCCGGCTTGATCTCCAGTCGGATAGCCTGGAGGCATGGCCGCTTTCGCGACGCCGGTCAGGTCGTCAACCTGGCGGGCGTCAATCGCGCGATAGGGACAGCCCCGCGAACAATGGTGCGTGCACGGAGAGCTTGCGGGCCATGAACTCAGTGAACAGCCGGACACGCTCCGTCTTGCGTGTCTCTCCCTGGGTGAGAAGCCAGACCGTTCCGTACATATGCAGGTCGGTGCCTGGCACCCTCACCAGCAGGGGGTCGGAATCGCCGATGAAGCACGGCAGTGTCGTGATCCCGAGCCCTTGCCGTACAGCAGCAATCTGCGCCGCGGCATCCGTGGTCCTAAAGGGAACTCCCGTGGTACGGACCTCACCCTCGCTGGCCCAGGCCGGAATGCCATGCATGCTGATGACGATCCAACGGATGGGATCAGGCGAGCCCGCACGCCACGCGGCTAGACGATCCCGGGACATATAGACGCCGCCGAACAGCTCCGGCCCCTTCAGGCCGTGCAGATTGAGCGGCAGGGTTTTGCGGTCGTAGACGACGCGGATCGCCACGTCGGCCTCCCGGTTGGTCAGGTTCGCCAACTCGCCGGACGACAGGATCTCCATCTCGATCTCCGGGTGCAGGCGCGCGAAGTCGGCGAAGTCCGGCATGAGCAGGTGTGCCGCCAGGATCGGTGTCAGCGTCACCCGCAGAAGCCCACGGACGCTGCGATCGCGCCCGAAGACGCGGGTTTCCAACTGGTGCGACGACGCCTCCATCTGCTCCGCGAGCTCCAGCACCTCCGTGCCCGCGGCCGTAAGGCGGTAGCCGGACGGCAGCTTCTCGAACATCTGCGCCCCGAGGCGCTCCTCAAGCTGGGCGATGCGCCGAAGCACGGTCGAATGGTTCACACCCAGGCGGCCGGCGGCGGCCCGTACTGAGCCGCCGCGCGCGGCGGCGAGAAAGTAGCGAATGTCATCCCAGTCGATCATGGTGCATTCCCGCGCCGCCAGTTGTGCCTTCCAGCGGCTCCTTCTAGCAGGCTGCACTGACGTGCGGCGGATTGCCGCGGCCTTCAATCATCCGGCCGGATGATTTTCGCACCACCGATATGCGCGGCCCCGCACTCACGCCCCATGTCGGCGAGCCCATCTTGGGGCTCTCGGGGATGTTCCTGCACAGCCAGAGACCCGAATGGCGCAACGAAGGATGGACCACATGGGCAGATTGAGTGGAAAGACCGCTGTCGTAACAGGCGGCGGTACCGGCATCGGGCGCGCCGCAGCGAGGCGGTTCATCGATGAGGGCGCATTCGTCTTCATCTTCGGCCGGCGGCAGGAGGTGCTCGATGCAACGGTCGCCGATCTTGGCCCCAACATTCGCGCGGTGAAGGGCTCGGTCTCGGACGAGGCTGACCTCGACCGCCTCTACGCGGCGGTGAAGGCCGAGCGCGGAAGCCTCGACATCGTCTTCGCCAATGCCGGGGCGGGTAGCCCGCTTGCGCTCGGCCAGATCACCGCGGCGCATATTGACGATACCTTCGATACCAATGTGAAGGGCACCATCTTTACGGTCCAGAAGGCGCTGCCGTTGATGGGGCCGGGCGGCTCGATCATCCTGACCGGATCGAGTGCCGGCACCACAGGCGCCCCGGCATTAACCGCGTACAGCGCGAGCAAGGCGGCGGTGCGCAACCTCGCGCGAAGCTGGGCGGAGGATCTGAAGGGCACCGGCATTCGGGTCAATGTGCTGTCACCTGGCGCGACGGCGACCGAACTTGCGAAGGAAGCCCTGGGTGAGGAGGGCCAGAAGGCCTACGGCGCGATGACTCCGCTCCAGCGCATGGCCGATCCGGAGGAGATCGGCGCCGTCGCCGCCTTCCTCGCTTCGCCGGATAGCAGCTTCATGACCGCCAGCGAAGTCGCGGTCGATGGCGGCCTGGCCCAACTCTGACGCGCTCGCACGGTGAGCTTCGTTGGAGCCGGCCGTGCGTGGTCAATAAAGGACACTTCATATGAGCTACGCAATTATCGGCTTCGGCAATCTCGGCAAGGCCCTGGCCAAGGCGTTTGCCCGCAAAGGCATCGAGGTATCCGTCGCAACCACGCGAGACCCGGAAAGCTTCGCATCCGATGCGGCTGCGATCGGGCCCACGGTCATTCCCGCAAAGCTGGCGGATGCGGTCAAGGCGGACATCGTTTTTCTGGCTGTCCGTTTCGAGTCTCATCCGGATGTCGCGAAGGTGCTGCCCAGCTGGCAGGGAAAGACCATTGTCGACGTAACCAATGCCTACGGCGTGCCTCCTGATAAGCTGGGAGGACAACCATCCTCCAGGTTCATCGCGCAGGCTTTCGCTGGTGCGAGGCTGGTGAAAGGCTTCAACCATTTGATCGCTGCCACCCTTGGCCAGGATCCGGCCGTGCAGGGCGGCGCGAGAGCTGTGTTCCTGGCGAGCGACGATGATGCCGCCGTGGCGGAGATTGCCACGCTCGCGGAAAGGCTTGGCTTCTCGCCGATCAAGCTGGGCGGACTGTCGGAAGGCGGGCTGCTGGTCCAGGCGCGCGGAAACAGCTGGGGTCATCTGGTCTTCAAGGATCTGGTCAAGTTCGACCGATGACGGCGATCTGCCGTCCGGCAGGGCCGCGATGCACGGATCGGCGACATGGTGATGAGTGCCGAAGGGCACTCACACCGTGAAGGGTTTCGTCGCCACGACTGGGGGCGGTGACCGGGATGGCCCGCTGGCACCGGTCGCCGAGGACCCCTCATGGATCGCCCTGTGCGAGGAATCGCGGCGGCGCAAAACGGCGCCCTGCATATGGGCGCTGTCCCGAAACCGATCCAGCCACCCGCGCCCTGTGTTCCGCAGGTTGCTCAGGCCAGGATGCGGATCGGTGCCCCCTGCTGCCACGCAGCGATATTCTCCACCATGTCGGTGAAGAACATGTCGTAGGTGCCCTGGGTGACGTAGCCCAGATGCGGGCTGAGCACGGCGTTGTCGAGGCGGCGCAAGGGATGCTCCGCCGGCAGTGGCTCGATGTCGTAAACATCCAGCCCGGCCGCGCCGATCCGCTTGTCCTGCAGCGCCTGTACCAATGCCGCCTCATCCACCAGCGGGCCACGTGATGTATTGATCAGGATGGCATCCGGCCGCATCAACGCCAGCTCCGCCGCGCCGACGATGCCGCGTGTCCGCTCGGACAACACCAGGTGCAGGCTGACGATATCGGATTGCCGGAACAGCGCCTCCCGCTCCACGCGGCGGGCGCCGACTTCGGCGCAGCGCTCATCGGTCAGGTTGGCGCTCCAGGCGATGACGTCCAGGCCAAACACCTTGGCCACTTCCGCCATGCGCCCGCCCAGGCGGCCCAGCCCCAGCAGGCCCAGCGTCCGCCCATGCAACGTGCGCCCCACCGTGCCCTGCCACAGGCCCTGGCGCATCCGCCTGTCCTCCAGCGGCAGGTGGCGCAGCGCGGCCAGGATCAGCGCCCAGGCCAGCTCGGTTGTCGCATGCAGGGATTCGCCGCCGCGCGTGTGGCAGACGCGGATGCCCGCCGCGCGCGCGGCGTCCAGGTCCAGCGTCCGGTTCTGGGCGCCGGTCACCACGATCAGCTTCAGCTGTGGCAGTTGTTGGATCAGCGCCGCTGGCACCGGCTGCCGTTCGCGGATCAGGCAGATCACGTCGTAACCCGCCAGCGCCGCGGCGGCAGCTTCCACCCCGCCCAGTGGCTGGGCCAGGAAATTCACCTGCACGTCCGGCCCCAGGCTGGCCCAGTCGGCCAGGCCGCGCCCCACCTGCTGGTAGTCGTCGAGAACCGCGATCCGCATCACGCCAAGGCTCCTCTTAGAACGTGATGGCTTGAGGCTGGATCACCGAGAAGCCTGAATCACGCGAACAACTACGGACGGAGAGCGTGATGCGTCTACGCACCTCGCTCTAGTCCAGCGTGATCTTGGCCCGCTGGATGACGGTGCGCCAGGAATCCATGTCTTCCTGCACCGTCTTGGTGAAGGCTTCCGGCGTACTGCCCACCGGCGTCAGGCCGAGGCCGGCCAGACGCTCCCGCACATTCGGCAGGGCCAATGCGTCGCGGAAGGCGGCGGCGATGCGCTGTACCACCGGGTCCGGCGTCCTCGCGGGGGCGAAGATGCCCAGCCAGTAGTCGACGGTGAATTCCGGCAGGCCGCTCTCGCGCGCCGTCGGCACCTGGGGCAGCAGGGGGGAGCGCTCGTCGCCCGTCACCGCCAGGCCGCGCAGTTGCCCGTCCAGCACCAGGGGGCGGGAGGTCTGCACAGTGTCGAACACGAACTGGATCTCGTTCGCCAGCAGCGCCGTCACGGCCGGCCCACCGCCTCGATAGGGCACATGCGTCGCCTCGATCCCCGCCTGTTGCGCGAACATCGCGCCGATGAGGTGACCGGAGGAACCGGTGCCGGCCGAGCCATACAGCAGCTTGCCCGGATTGGCCCGGCCATAGGCGATCAACCCCGCCACGTCGGTGGCCGGCAGGCGCGGGTTGGTGACCAGCAGGTAGGACCCGCGCACCGCTTCCGTCAGTGGCTGCAAATCCGTCATCAGCTTGTAGGGCAGGTTGGATTTCAACGACGGCTCGGTCGCGATGGCCGTGGTGTGCAGCAGCAGCGAGTAGCCATCCGGCGCCGCGCGCGCCACGTTCTCCGTCCCGATGGCGCCGGCGGCGCCGGAGCGGTTCTCCACGATCATCGCCTGCCCCAGCAGCGCCTGCATTTCCGAGGCCAGCAGCCGCGCCACGGGGTCGGTTGAACCACCCGGCGGGTAGGGCACCACCAGCCGCAGCGGACGATCCGGGAAGCCCTGCGCCAGCGCCCCACGCGTGGCGGCCAGCGGGAGGGCCGCGCTACCAAGCCCCAGCATCATCGCGCGCGAAAACGCACGGCGGTTCATCCGCATGGATCGTTCCTTCCTATCGGGGCCGGTCTTTGCCAGCCGTGGCGCGCAGGCGCTGTGCCGCAAAGCTAGCCACCAGGCGTCCGTACGAAAACCGCGCAGAACGCACATCATCCTTCCGGTAATCGGAACGATGGGGACGGGGGAAAGGCAGGGGAAGGAATTTCCCGGGCCCCTTCTTTTTTTCGAGTTAGGGGTGCGCTTGGGGGCGTGGCGTGGTGGAAGACGGCGAGCGGACGCGACACAGGCCGCCTTCGACATCAGGGTTATTCGCGGCTGAAGCCCAGCCGGCTTGCGCAGGAAAGAAGGACGGTATCTTCCCGGGCCTCCTGCAGCACCGGATGCGGGACCTCCTCCCGGAACAGCGCCGCCAGGAAGTCCAGGAAGGCGCGCAGCTTGGCGGGCATGTGGCGGGTTTGCAGGTACACGGCGTAGATGCCGTTCTCGAACTCCGAGTAGCTGACCGTATACTCTGGAAAGAGCCGCACCAGTTGGCCGGAGCGGAGCTCCCGGTGGATCGACCAGTCAGGCAGCAAGGCAATGCCGATGCCGGATTGCGCGGCGGCCACTACGGCGGGGCCGTTATCGGTGCGGAACGTGCCATCCACCGGCACCTCCGTCAGCCCGCCGGCCTTGTCCATGAAGCGCCGGACGGTGCGGCCCATATTGACGCGGTAGGTCAGGCAGTTCTGCCGCATCAGGTCCATCGGCTCCCGCGGCGCCGGGTGGCTGGCGAGGTAGCCGGGGGTGGCGCAGACGATCCGCTCGCTATTGACCAGCTTGCGCACCATCAGCGCGGAATCCACCAGCTTGCCGATGCGGATATCGACATCGACATTCCGCTCGATCAGATCGACCGGGGTGTTGGAGAGGGAGAGATCCACCCGTACCTCCGGATGCGCCGCCAGGAAGCGGGGCAGGGCCGGCACGATGTATTGCTGCCCCACCAGCATGCGGGAATGCACCCGCAGCGTGCCACGCGGCTGCAATTCCAGGCTGGAGACGCTGGCATTGGCTTCCTCCACCTGGTGCAGGATCTGCTCGGCCTGCCGGGCATAGAGCTCGCCGGCCTCGGTCAGGGTCAGGCGGCGGCTGGTGCGGTGGACCAGGCGGGCGCCCAACTCCTCCTCCAGCGTCTGCAGGTTGCGGGAGACGGAGGCCGGTGACATGCCGAGCAGCCGCCCGGCGGAGGACAGGCTGCCATTCTGCACCACGGTCACGAAGACCCGCATCGCCCGCAGCGATTCCACCGCATTTCCTCCCATCGTTCCGTTTTATGAAAAGAGACTACGTGCCCGGCGCCCATTTGCAAGCCACCGCCGCCTGCCTAGCCTTCCCGCCCAGAGCGAGGAGATGGCAGGCATGGCACTGGCGGGTGAGGGCAGGGCTGTCCTGGTAACCGGCGCGGCGCGCGGGGTGGGGCAGGCGATCGCTGCCCGGCTGCTGCACGATGGCTACAAGGTCGCGCTCTGCGACGTCACCCCCGGCGCGGCGGCGGAAACGGCGAGGAGCCTGGGCGCGGCGGCCGCCGGGTTTGATGTGGATGTGGGTGACGAAGCCTCGGTCGCCGCGCTGTTCCAGGCGGTCTCGGCCTGGGCGGGCGGGCGGCTATACGGGGTGGTGAACAATGCCGGCATCGCCCCCGCCGCGCCACCGCTGGTGGAAAGCATGGGGCTGGACCATTGGTCCCTGGTCCTGCGGGTCAACCTGAACGGCCCGTTCCTGGTCAGCCGTGCCGCCATTCCGCTGCTGAAGGCGCAGGGGGGCGGGCGGATCGTCAACATCGCCTCCCGCGCCGCGCGGACGCACTCACCCACCGTCGGCGGCGCGTATGCGGCCTCCAAGGCCGGGCTGGTGGGATTTTCCCGCAGCCTGGCGGGGGAACTGGGGCCGGAGGGCATCACCGTCAACGTCATCGCCCCCGCCCGCATCGCCACGCCGATGACACGCGGCGCGGCGGATACCGAGGCGCGGGACCAGCGCACCATCGACGCCACGCCGATGCGCCGGGTCGGCCAGCCGGAGGATATCGCTGGTAGCGTCGCCTTCCTGCTCTCCGCCGATGCCGGCTTCGTCACCGGGGCGATCCTGGACGTCACCGGCGGCTCCTTCATGGCCTGAACGCCTGATCTTTGCGGGAAGCGGAAGGATGCCAACCGGCCGAGGGGCGTTCCGCGCGGGATTCAGCGGTGATAGCCCTTGTCCCGAACGGCGCACCCACGACGCCGCCCTGGAGGACAACGCCATGCCGACCCGCCGCGCATTGCTGCTGGGCGCTGCCACCCTGGCGGCCCCCGCCCTGGCCACACGCCACGCCCTGGCACAGCCTGGCGTCCGGCCTATCCGCTTTGTCGTGCCCTTCGCGGCCGGCGGGGGCGCGGACATCGTCGCCCGCCTGTTCACCGAGGACCTCTCCCGCGCGCTGGGCGCGCCCGTAGTCATCGACAACCGGCCGGGCATGGCGGGCTCCCTGGGGGCGGACAGCGTCGCCAAGTCCGCCGCCGATGGCACCAACATCCTGATCTGCACCCCGGGCGTGCAGATGACCAACCCGTTCCTCTACCCGTCCCTGCCCTACAACGCGGAGACGGATTTCACTCCGATCATCCACCTGGCCGAACTGCCGAACCTGCTGGTGGTGCATCCCGCCGTCCCCGCGAAGAGCGTGGCGGAACTCGTGGCGTATCTGAAGGCCAAGCCGGGCTCGCTCAATTTCTCCTCCACCGGCCCAGGCTCCTCCAGCCACCTGGCGGCGGAGCTGTTCAAGGTGATGGCGGGGGTGGAGATGACCCATGTGCCCTACCGTGGCTCCGGCCCCGCCTTGATCGACCTGATGGCGGGAAGGGTGGAAGTGGCGGTGGATAGCTTCACGGCGATGATCCAGCCGGTGCGGGAGGGCTCGCTGCGCGCGCTGGGCATCTCCACCGTCGAGCGGCGGCCGGAATACCCTGACATCCCCGCCATAGCGGAGACGCTGCCGGGCTACGAGGCCTCCACCCTGCTCTACATAGCAGCGCCCGCCGGCGTGCCGCAGCCGGTGGTGCAGCGGCTAAATGCCGCCTTCAACGACATCCTGCGGACGCCGGGCATCCGCACCCGCTTCCAGGAGCTGGGCATGGTGCCGACCGGCGGCAGCCCACAGGCGCTGCAGGAGATCATCACCACGCAGACCGCGAAGTGGCGGCGCGTGATCCAGCTTTCCGGCGCCAAGGTGGAATGAGCCGCATGGACCTGACGACGCTTCAACTGCATGTCGCCGATGGCATTGCCACCGTGACGCTGGACCGCCCCCCGGTGAACGCCCAGAACCGCCGGCTGCGCGAGGACCTACTCTGGCTGTTCGATACGCTGAGCGACCGCGACGATATCCGCGCCGTCATCCTGACCGGTGCCGGCAAGAGCTTCTCGGCCGGCGCCGATATCAAGGAACGTGTGGGCCTGGTGCAGCAGCCGGGCGACTACCTGCGCCACAACCGGCTGACGCGGGAGTTCTTCCACTGCGTCGCCGATTGCGCCAAGCCGGTGATCTGCGCCGTCAACGGCCCCGCCATCGGCGCCGGCTTCGCGTTGATGAGCTGCTGCGACATCCTGCTGATGGCCGAGGATGCCTGGGTGCAGATGCCGGAGCTGGATGTCGGCCTGGCGGGTGGCGCGGCGTTCCTGCTGCGGCATTTCCCGCCTTCCGCCGCGCGCACCATGTTCTTCACCGGCCGCCGCGTCGCGGCCGCCGAGCTGTACCGCCGCGGCATCATCGAAGCCTGCCTGCCGCAGGCCGCGCTGATGGACGCCGCGCTGGAGTTGGCGCGCGAAATCGCCGCGAAGAGCCCTGTCGCGATGGCAAAGGCCAAGCACGCCTTTGGCACGGTGGAGGAAATGCCGTTCCGCGACGGCTACCGCTTCGAACAAGGCGTCACCGTCGAGTTGTCGCGCACCGAGGATGCGAAGGAAGCCCAGCGCGCCTTCGTGGAGAAGCGCAAGCCGGCCTTCCAGGGCCGCTGAGGGAGAGAACACACGCCATGGCCACCGGCCGATACACCAGCGACCTCGATACCGGCGATATGCTGGGCCCCGTCGAGTTCAAGCTGAGCACCTTCGTCGTGCGCGAATACTGCCACGGGAACGAAATGCACCACCCCTGGTTCCAGGATACCGACCGGCCGATGGTGCCACCGACCCTGGTGCATCTGCAGAAGCTGCGGCTCTACACCCATTCCTGCCCCGCCGGAACCGGCCCCACCGCCCGCGTGCACGTGGAATACGACGCCACCTGCCACGAGACGATCTTCGCCGAGCAGCCCTTGCGCGCGACCGGACGCGTCGCCCAGCGTTACGAGAAGCGCGGCCGCACCTATGTGCAGATCGAGATCGACCTGCGCGCGGCGGAAGATGACCGGCCACTGATCACCTACCGCGATACCGTCATCATCTCCTACAAGCCCGCCGCCGCGGAGGCCTCGTCATGACAACTCTGCAGCCCGGCACGGAACTGCGTGCCCACCCCCGCCGCATGACGCGGGAGCGCATGCGCTGGTACGTGGACCTGCTGCCCACCGTGGAAGCCGATGATGGCCGCGTGCATCAGGACGTGCCAACCATCCACGATGACGACGAATTCGCCCGCTCCCAGGGCCTGCCAGGCATCATCGCCGACGGCATGCTTTCCACCAACTGGCTGCTTTCCCTGCTGATGGATGCGTTCGGTGAGGACGCGCTGGCCCCCGGCAGCCTGCGCACCCGCTACATCGCCCCTGTGTTCGAGGACGTGGTGATTACCGCCGTGGCACGCGTGACCGCCGTGCAGACAGACCCCGATGGTACCGCGCGCTACGCGCTCGAACTGTGGTGCGAGGACGCGGAGGGCAAGAAGCTGACCGTAGGCGATGCCAGTGTCCGCGTGACCGGCTCTGTCGCGGAGCGGGCGCGGGCGCCGCGCTTCCTGGTGAGTGCCTGAGGGAAGAGGAAGGCCGGGGGAAGGAATTCCCCCGGACCCCCATCTTTTTTCTGGGAGTCTGGTGGCTGTGGCGGCGGCGGGCTTCTGGGGCATGCGCACGCAGCGGGCGGATCATCCCGGAGGCAAAAATGGTTACGCCATCCAGTGCTGCCGTTGGCCACCAAGCGCCTATCTGAAACTCGTAGAAGACAAAGAAGGGGTCCGGGGAATTCATTCCCCGGCCTTACTTCACTCGGCCGCCTGAGACGGAACCGCCCCTAACGCCCCGCCCGCCCTGAGCGCCGAGATCGCCTCTGCGCCGTAGCCAAACTCACGCAGCAATTCGTCGGTGTGCTCGCCATGGCGCGGCGGTGGGCGGCTGGCCTTGGTGGGCGTTTCGCTCATAGCAAAGGGGGCGGCGACCGATTTCACCATGCGCCCGCCCACCTGTTGTTCGACCACGGCGCCGATGGCGGCCAACTGCGGGTCATCCGCCGCTTCGCCCACACTGTTCACCTTGGAGACGTTGACCTTGGCGGCACCGAGGCGCTGAACCAGCTCCGCACAACTCATCCGGCTGGTGACGGCGGTCAGTTCGGTGATCAGCGTGTCGCGGTTCCGGCGGCGGTCGAAGGCGGTCTTGAACTCGGCGCGGTCCAGATGTGGGGCGTCCAGCGCAACGGTGAGGCGGCGCCACATATCGTCGGCGGGTGAGATGATGATGACGCTGCCATCGGTGGCCGGAAAGGCCTGGTTCGGCACGCTGAGGTGATTGGCGGTGCCCATGCGGCCGCGCACGGTGCCGTCCTGCCAGTACTCGGTGTAGAAATAGTTCATCAGATGCGCGCCGCTGCGCAGCAGGGAGGTTTCCACCCGCTGGCCCTGGCCGGTGCGTTCCCGGTGCAGCAGCGCCGCCAGGATGGCGGAGACCAGCCCCATGCTGGCATGCAGGTCCACCACCGCGGTGCCGGAGCGGACGGCGGGGCGGTCGGCCTCGCCGGTGATGCTCATCAGACCGCTATGCGCCTGCAGCGCCACGTCATTGGCGCCGAGATGGGACAGCGGTCCACGGTCGCCATAGGCGGAGAATTCGCAATACACCAGGCGCGGGTTGGCGGCGCGTAGCGCTTCGTAGCCCAGTCCGAATTTATCCATGCCGCCGGGGCGGAAATTATGGATCAGCACGTCGCATCGCGCCGCCATGGCCACAGCCACGTCGCGTGCCGCCTGTTGGCGCAGGTCGAGGACCATGCTGCGCTTGTTGCGGTTGAGGGCGAGGAAGGAGGGGCTGGCACCGAAGTCGCGCATCGCCTCGGCGGTCACGCCGAAGGTGCGGGCATCATCGCCGTGGCCTGGCTCCTCGATCTTGATGATGTCGGCGCCGAGATCGCCGAGGATCTGCGTCGCTGCCGGCCCGGCAAAGATGCGGGAGAAATCCAGTACGCGGATGCCGCTGAGCACGCTTTGCAATCGTCCGTTTCCCTCGCCCATGTGCGTCGCCTTTCATGCAGGCTACACCCGGGAAGGCGCCGCAAGAACCGCCGATGGCCGAGGAGCGCCTTTCCGCTTCCTGCAATGGTGGGCCCCGTGCATCCCGGTCTCGACAGTGTCGTCGTCGACCGGCGCTCGGACACGACAGGTCCGGCATCGACCTTGCCGTGTGCCATGGGGGCTACAGCATCAGCGCCGTCCGGTCTCCCCGCCGCTGCGCTTGCATGACGAAGCCGAGCACGCCCCAGGCCGGCGACGCCGGCCAGAACGGCACGGGTGGCGGCAGCAGGATGCTATGCAGTCCTCTCAGGCCGGGCATCGCCGCCAGGTGAAGTCCATCCTGGC
Organism: Teichococcus aerophilus; assembly: GCF_014490485.1. Taxonomy (GTDB): domain Bacteria; phylum Pseudomonadota; class Alphaproteobacteria; order Acetobacterales; family Acetobacteraceae; genus Pseudoroseomonas; species Pseudoroseomonas aerophila. The sequence continues at coordinate 15,490 of NZ_JACTVA010000001.1, forward strand.
GGATGCCTTTCATCCAACGCGCTCCAGATCCGGCAGAACCCAGTTCTTCGCGAAGAATGCAGCCTCCGGGTAATACAGGCGGAAATAGGCGAACCACCCGCGCCCCTCGGCGGTCGGGACCCAGTTGCTGTCCTGGCCAGAGGGCGCACGCGGGCCGAAAGAGAGGTCGATTGACCCATCCGCATTCTTGACCAGGGTGTTGCGGGAACCGCGGTCGGCGCGCTCGTGCGGCGTATCGATGAAGCAGCGTGTTTCCAGGTCGTAGGCCGTGACGGACCAGAACTGTCGCGCCGGCACATTGGCCGGGATGCGCAGGCGGTAGTGACGGCCGCCATCCAACCAGTCGCCGGCTGCATCCTTGTTGACACCCAGATAAACCTGCCCCGGGCCAGGCTGCCGGATGGCCATCGATTCCGCGGCGCCCACGGCCTCGTAGAACCATGTTGCACGCTCATCCAGCGCATCGTAGCCATCCTGGCGCTGATTGACATTGAACAGCATGAGCCAGTGCCACCTTCGGCCTTCCCAGAAGACGGCGCCGGGGAAGCGCTTCTCGACGTCCATGACGCGCGCGGTGGCTTCGCCCAGCAACGCGCCTTGCTCCAACAAGGCGGATTGCCGCGCATCGGGCTGGAAGGGTTCGCCTTTCCGGATGCCCAGCGGCCGCAGCATGGCCATGAAGAAACGGTCGCGCTCCTGCACCGGCTCGGCCTCCAGCACGGCGGCAAGGCGCTTCCAGAAGGCGATGCCGCGCGGCTGCGTGCCGCTCCATGCCCGGCCCTCCGGGCGTATCAGGCGGGTTGGCGGCGGTTGGTTCCGCTGGGCATAAGGATACAGGCGGTACTGGGCCAGCAGCGCGGCGCCAGCGGCGGGGTCGGTCGACAGGATGCGGAAGCCGTTGAAGACACTGTTGGTGGAGGACCGGAGTACATGATAGCCGGTTGACTGCGGATCATCCTGCCCTGGGCCGAGCAGGAGATAGCGGCCGCCCTGGCCACGGTCGGGCCCACCCTGGCCGTAATCCCCCACCGAACGCTGCCAGAAATCGCCGACGCCGCCGGCGGTCTCGCCGGCAGGCAGATCGATGACCAGCGGCCCGGTGCGGGCCAGGTCATGCAGGCCGAGAATATAGGGCGTCGTGGAGTTGGCGGTGAGGATGCCGAGCTTGTCCCTGAAGCTCTCGTACACAACCATGTCAGTCTCCGACACGCCGAAGACTGTCCTGTGCTGGTCTTGCCATTCCGCGAACGAGACGAGAGGCAGCGCCCAGATATAGGCCTGCACCGCGCGCTGCAGGTCCAGGTTGTCGAACAGCAGCTTGGTGGTGGCATCGTCCGGGTAGCCGCGCGCGAAGCGCAGGCGCCCGATCGATGTGTCCAGCCCGCCCGCCGGGGGCGCCACGAAGGGCGAATCCTTTGGCGAGGCGCCGCTGCCGGCGGTCTGCGCGACGGCGGGGAACGCGGCCAGGGAGAGGCCGATCTGCGCGAGAAGGCGACGGGAAACGGTCATCATGTAGACAGGCTCCTGCTCAATCGACACGGACAATGGCGGGCATGTTCCAATCCCCGGACTGCACTGCTGTGCTGGGCCCGTACATGCGCAGCACGACGTTGAACCCGCCCGAGGCGGGGCTGGGTAGCCAGTTCGCCTCCAGCTCCGGGCCCGGTGACGTCTTCTGCAGATAGAGCGTGACCGAGCCATCCGCCGCCGCCTTCAGCCCGGACCGGTCCCCGAGCGAGTAACGGTCGATCGGGTTGGCGGCGAGGAAGCGGCTGGGGAGGGTGTAGACTGTGGCCGACCAGAAGACGGAGGCCGGCGGCAAGTTCCCCTTCTCGAAGCGCAGCGTGTAGCGGTGATCGGCCGTGAGCGGCGCGCCATCGGCGTCCCGGTCCGAGCCGACATAGACGGCTTCCTGCTTGGACAGCCCGTACAGGCCCATGGCCGCCGCCACGGCGCGTTTCATGTTATCGTTGTGCAGTTCCTCCCGCGTGCCGAATAGGCCGAGCGAGGAGGTGGTGGTGGAGATGGCCTGCCGCAGCGCCGCCGCCCCCTGCGCCGCGCCCTGGGCAATGGCGTTCCGCAAGGGCGCTGGCAGGCTGGTGGCATCGAATGGCTTGCCACCGCCGATGCCGATGGTCCCGAAGCGTTGGAACAGCGCTGCCTCGCTGGGGTGGATGCGTGGATAGAAGCGCAGCAGCATGTTGAGATAAGCAACGAAATCGGTGCCCAGGGCCCGCTTCTCATCCCATGGCAGCCATTTCACTGGGGCCGGTGGTGGTGGCGCGGCCGTGTTGGCGAAGGCGCTGAGCGGACGCAGGCGATAGCCGGCCTGGATCTCCTTCAGGGCCGGGATATCGTCCTGGCCATGCAGCGCGGTTCGGACCAGCGCGGCGACGAACTGCGTCTCCGTCCGGTAGACCCGCTTGATGCCGGGCGGCAACGTGCCGTTCCATCCTGGTCCGGCAAACAGGAAGTTTCCGGCTTCCGTGCCCGTGGTGCGGCTGCCCAGAATGGCGAAGTTGTGGGTGAACAGATCGATGAACTGGCAGACATAGTAGCGGTCCTTCGCCACCTGCGGCACGCTGAGCACGACCGGCTCCGCCCGCAGGTCCAGCCAGGACCACGAGTATGGCGTGTCGTTGTTGGGGGTGACGACGTCGCGGTTCTCCGGTGTGAAGAACTGGGCGTAGTGGCGAAAGACGTTGAAGCCACCGACATATTCCGGCGTATGCGAGTCAAGGGCCTGCCGATACATCGTGTTGTAGTTCATGATCATGGGGTAGGCGTAGATCCACGCCTCCCGGGCCGTCGCCGTAGCGCTCTGCGGTGTGGCGCCTTGGACAGTCCCTTGGGCGGTGCTGCCGCCTGGTCGCACCAGAAGCCCGGCCGGGCCGGCCAGTAGCAGGAAGCGGCGGGAGAAAGCTGTATGATGCATGCGAACCATATCCTGCGTTTCGAAATCGCCGTCCTGAGGCCTGCCGCTGCGGCAGGTGGCGGAGTTGCGCCGACCCATCGGTCCCGGTGCGTGGTGGAGGGGCGCGCCTTTCACGCCGCTGCGGGCGGCGGTGCGCCGCATCAGGCGCCGCGTGATGCGGATGGCAGGTGAATCACGTAGATTGCCACTGGCGGGCCGCCCTCCGCTGCATTGCGTGCCGTCGTGGCTGCACTGCATGAAGGAAATCTAAGCTGGACGGGAGCCGGGTCGTATCAGGTGGAACCCTGAGGGCGGGGTGGAGAACGACGGAGGCAGCTTCACGGAAGCCGGGCTCAGGCTTGCGCCTTGACCGTGGCGATGACGATGGTGCCGCCGCCTTCTGCATCATTGATGCTCAGGCTGCCATTCAACTGGCGGATCCGCTCCGACATGCCGAAGATGCCCACGCCAAACTCCGTGATCGCGCGGCCATGGGCAGGGTGCATCGATACTTCCCGCCGCATCCCGCAGCCGTCATCCCGCACCATCAGCAGCAGCGTCTGCTCGTCCTCAGGCTGCAGGGAAACCCAGACTGTCGCGCAGCCGGCGTGCCGGATGGCGTTGGACAGCGCCTCCTGCACCACGCGGAACAGGGCGATCTCGACATCCCGTGGCGGCCGTTGCTCCATGATCGCGTCAGTGATGTGGACGTGGATGGCGATGCCGGTCTGCTTCATCAGCCCTCCCGCATACCAGTCCAGGGCCGCCCGGAAGCCGACATCGTCAAGCAGCGGTGGGTGCAGCAGGTAGGACACCGTCCTCACCTCCCGCTGGCTTTGCTGGACCAGGTCGCCCAGGCGCCGGAGCTCTTCCTCCGCAGGCTGGGGCATGTCGCCCAGCAGGCTTTGTAGTCTGGCCGCCGACATGGACGCGCCGGCCAGCAGCTGGGCCGTACTGTCGTGAAGGTCGCGGGCAATCCGGCGCCGCTCGTGGTCCTGGGCGTGCAGCAGCTGGGCGCTGATCTTGCGCAGGCCCTGCTTTGCCTCCCGCGCCTCGGTAATATCCTGTAGGCTGCCGAGTAATTGCGTGACATTGCCGGCCTTGTCGCGGGCAAAGACGGTTTCACTTGCCTGAAGCCAGCGCCAGCGACCGTCGTGGTGTTTCAGGCGGAATACCCGCTTCGCCTCAGCACCGTCGGACAAGCTCAACGCCATGGCCGCGGTGCGGTCGAACTGCTCGATATCGGCGGGATGAACGAGCAGGCGCAGGCCTTGGCTGCCGATCTTTGAAAGCGTTTCGGCATCATACCCCGTGACGGCGAAGACGCGCCGGTTGAGGTAGATCAGGTTCTGCTCGACGATATCGCGGATATAGAGGACGCTGGAGGTCGTGTCGGCGATCCTGGCGAAAAGATCGAAGGCCTGGTCCCGCCCTTCCTCGGTCTTTCTGCGATCCGTCAGGTCCACCAGGACGCCGGTGAGGCATGGATGGCCGTCCTGATGCACGATGCCGCCGCTGCCGACATAGAAGCGCAACGCACTCGTGCCGTCGCAGATACGAATTTCGAAATGCGCCGCCCTGCCGCTTCGCAGCGCGCTGTTCAGCTCAAGCAGCATGGCATCCCGGTCCGCCGGGTGAACGGACCGCATGCCCGGCAACGGGATGGTCCCCTGCGGTTCCCCGTCTGGCTGGTCGAGCCATTCGAGGTCACCCATGCCGGATGTCCATCGCCAGGGCACGATACCGGCAACGGAGCGTGCCTGCCGGAGCTGACCGCGGCTTTCCGCCAGGGCGGCGTCACTGCGTGTCTGCTGCGTGACGTCGCGTACGATGCCAAAGACCCTGCGAACCGGCGAGGGCGTGCCGTGAGGAGCACCCGAGGCTGTCAGCCGTACTTCGCACTGCCGCAGGTGGCCTGCGGCACCGAAGGACTGGATGAACGTGGCGCTGCCACCTTCCCAGCCACAGCGGCGGATGCCGGCCCGCAAGGCGGCAGCTTCCTGGGCGGCAAGCGCCATCCAGTCGGCCGTCTCGGGGGGCTCTGGCCGGCCTGCGATGCGCCAGAAGGCCGGGTTCGCCGCCACAAGGGCCACGTTGCCATCCCGATTGGCGTGGGCGATCAGCAGGCCGTCCTCCGCGTGATCCCAGAAGCCGGCCAGGCGCGCCTCGGCGTCGCTGCGGCGGAAGGATGCGAACCGCAGGGCGCTCTCCAACTTCCGGACCGGACGGGCAATGTCGGCCCGCAGGTGCCTGATGGTGCTGTCCATGACCTTGGCGAGGGCGAGCATGAACGCGATGATGCCGACCACATAGCCGGCGGAGATCAGGATTGGGTCCGACTCGACGAAACGGACGACAGCGGTCCCCTCCGTCAGCGCGGAGCGGTGAAACGCCATGCGCCGCGTGGTCGTCCAACCAGGCTTGACCAGGATGGTTCCTTCCTGCTCGGGACCGGCGTGGATGATATCCAGGCTGCCGGTGGGCTGTGCGGCGATGATGCGGCCGCCACGGTCGGCAAAACCCAACGTCCATGGGGTGTCCTCGCCGAGCGATTTCAGGATGTCGGTGAGGTGCCCGACCTGGATGACCTCCACCAGGCCGTAGTGGCGTCCGTTGGCGGCCGTCACCCGGACCTGGGCACCGAGTTCCGGGCCGCTGCCGGGTGGGAACCAAAGCATCCGGCCACCGCCTCCAGCCGACCCTGTGGCCAGAAAATCCGGTGCGGATGCCATCATGCCCGTTCGATTGCGGGACAGATGCGCCGGAGACATCCCGAACGGGTGAAGGGTATCGACGACAATCTGCCCCGTGTCGTCGTAGAGCAGGAACCAGTTGCCGGGTGGGCGTGCCGTCGCCTGCAACTGAGTGTGCAGCGCCGCGAAATCTTCCTCTCGCAGGCAGGGAAGCGCTGCTAGGGTCGTCAATCGGGCTATGGCCACCGCCGCTTCACGATCGGTCACCATGCTCATCGCGCGGGCCAGTTCCACCGCGTCGCGCCGATGCTCGGACGTCCTGGTGAGGACCCTGTTGATAGCTTCGGCGGACAGGGCGACGCCGACAACCAGCAGCGCAGCGGCCATGTACAGGCGCAGCCTGACCGCGAAAGGGGGCGCAAATCCGGTTCTGCCCACTCGCATCCCGATCGGCATCTGCGACCTCCAGATTGACCTACCTATACTGCCGGTTGTGTTCTACAGGACATCTCTACCAGGAGTACTAGGTAGCTCATTCCATCCAGCGGAACCATCGGAATCCGTAACGTTTTGAGATGAGTGCCTTCCGACGGGGATATCGCATTGTGGCTGCCGCCCTACCGTGCCTTCGCGGCTGCCGTTCGGGTGCTTCTCGCCGCAGCTCAGGCCTTCACGCATTGCCGGCATCCGGGCATCCTGGGCCTGAGGCGGTTCTTCAGCGGAGGGATTCGCGGCGCAGAGCGATACGCGGCCTACAGTCCTTATATCCGCGGCGCAGGGGTTCGCCCCGATCACGGTTCCCCGCCGCGACTATTAGACTCCGCGTTGTGACCCGCTCAACCAAGCCGAACGAAGCAAGGTGATATGCCGAAGGAACCTGCCCCGCTTCGTATTCTCCTCGCAGACGATCATGATGTTGTCCGCCACGGGCTGCGTTCGCTGCTGGAGAGCCATGAGGGCTGGCAGGTCTGCGCCGAGGCCCTGAACGGGCGGGATGCGGTGGATCTCGCAGGGCAGCTTCTGCCGGATATCGCGATTCTCGATGTCTCCATGCCCAGCCTGAACGGGCTCGACGCGACCAGGATCATCCGGAAGGCCTCGCCGAAGACCGAGGTCCTGATCTTTACCATGCATGAGAGCGAGCAGCTGATCCGCGAGGTCCTGGCCGCAGGTGCGAAGGGCTACCTGCTGAAGTCGGATGCCGCGCGGTCCGTTGTTGCGGCGGTGGAGGCGCTGGCCGCACACCGGCCCTACTTCAACTGGAAGGTCAGCGAGACCATCCTCGACGGTTTCCTCAGGGCTTCATCCACGACGCCGGTGGAGGGTGTTGCCGGCGAGCCGCTGACGCCGCGGGAGCGGGAGATCGTGCAACTGCTGGCCGAGGGCCTCAGCAACAAGGCCGTCGCCACGCGGCTCGACATCAGCATCAAGACGGTGGAGACGCACCGCTCCACCGTGATGCGAAAGCTCGATGCGCATTCGGTTGTCGACCTGGTGCGCTACGCCTTGCGGAACAACCTGACATCCATCTGACAGGGCCAGCGATGGCGTGGGTGGGCTGGCCGGGAACACGGCCGCCTCAGGTGTTCACCGGCAATAATCTGCCTCGTCTCAGGTCTTTGCCTGATCGTTCCTGTCTCGCTGGCGACATAAGCATAATGCCGCGCGTGCCAGCGATGCCTGGCAATGCCGCATCTGCGAGATGATTCATGCAGGAGGCAGAAGTGTCGCACAAACTGAACGGCGTGGTGGTGAGCACGCTGCTCGCCAGCCTTTCCCTGTATCCAGGCGGCGAGGCCGCCGCCCAGCCAGTTTCCGGCATCTATATCGGGGCCGGGGCAGGGTCGAACTGGTTGCAGGATAGCGATGTCAACGTCCGCGGCACAGCAGGCAGCGTGCTGCGCGGTGCGATCCCCGGCGCGGACTCCGACGGCAAGTTGGAGAGCGAGACCGGGTGGGTGGGCGTCCTGAGCGTCGGCTGGGGCTTCGGCAATGGCCTGCGGGCGGAGCTGGAAGGCAATTTCCGCGAGAACTCGACGGACTCCCTGTCCGGCTTCGGGGCCCAGCGCTTCAACAACATCGGTGGCAAGACGCGCAACTGGGGCGCCATGGCCAATGTGTACTATGACTTCGACCTGGAGGCGCTGTTCGGCGGGCCACGCTGGGTACAGCCCTATCTCGGCGCCGGCATCGGCTGGGCGCGGACGCAGCTGGATGGCGTGGATGGCGTCACCAGCAACGGCACCCGCCTGCTGATCGATGGTGAGGACGACGTCTTCGCCTATCAAGGCATCGCCGGCCTGGGTTTCCCGATCCAGTCGGTGCCGGGCCTGGTGATCACGACGGAGTACCGCTTCTTCGGCACCACGAAGCCGGAGATCGGCACCCGCGTCACCACCTCTGCCGGCGCCGTCGGCCGTGGTAATGTGGAGATGAGCAACGACAACCACTCGTTGATGGTCGGCCTGCGCTATGCCTTCAACACGGCCCCACCGCCGGCGCCGGTCGTGCCCATGGCACCGGCGCCTGCCGCCGCCCCGGCACCATCGCGGACCTATCTGGTGTTCTTCGACTGGGACCGCGCCGACCTGACCGACCGTGCACGCCAGATCATCGCCGAGGCAGCGCAGAACTCGGCCCGGGTGCAGACCACGCGGATCGAAGTGGCCGGCCATGCGGACCGCTCCGGCTCGCCGCAGTATAACCAGCGCCTGTCGCAGCGCCGCGCGGATGCGGTGGCCGCGGAGCTGACGCGCCAAGGTGTGGCCCGTTCCTCCATCATCGTTCAGGCTTTCGGCGAGAGCCGGCCCCTGGTGCCCACGGCCGATGGCGTGCGTGAACCGCAGAACCGCCGTGTCGAGATCGTTCTGCGCTAGAGCAGGATGCGTTCGCATCTGTCACGCATCATGCTCCAGGCCTTTGATGGGCGCGTGACCGGGGCTTCCGGTGATTCCGCCGGAAGCCGTCACGCTCTCAGGCGATACCGGGCCTGAAGTGGAGCATGCCCGCCGCAGGGTCGGCCGCGGACATGCTCTGAAAGCGAAGTGAAGCAACATGCCGCGCCGGGGGAACCAGGCGCGGCATGTGTCCATCAGGCTGGCGGGCGCCTGCCCTGGTCAGCCGGAATCACCCGGAGGGACACGGCCTCCGTGAAGGTGACATCGACCTCGTCACCCACGCGCAGCGATGGCAACAGGGCCTGCATGGCCGGATCCCGCAATGTCATTCGGCGCGGGACGCGGTCTTCGCCGATGAAGGCGACCGTATTGCTGGGCGCGTCCACGCCCTCGATCCTCACCCGCATCCGCTGGTGGTCGACGAACAGCCCGCCCGGCCGTTCGCCCGCCGCTGTCCGCGCCGCGGTGGCGGTGGATTGCGGCAACGGCTCGCCGGGCCGGGCGATGCGCGCGGCCACGGTGTTGACGACGTTGATGCTCACCCGGTCCCCGGGCCGCATCTGCGGCAGGTTCCGGACCTCGCGCGGGACATGCACGGTCAGCAGGTTGCCGGTCTCGCCCCGCAGCAGGACGGCGCGGTCCCGCATGTCGATCGTCTCGACGATCGCGGTGGCTCCGCCGGCATCCAGGATGGCGGCGGATTGCGCCAGGGCCGGGCCGGTGGCCAACGCCGCCACGATGCCAAGCAGGCCGGGCAGGGTAGACCGAGAGGGTTGGGCTGGCATGGGACGTCTCCTTCAACGGGGTTGGGTTGGGAGCGGAGATCCGGCGCCTCAGAACTTCGCGGATACCGCGAAGAACACACCGTCGCCGGAAGGCCGGTTCTGCGCGCCGAATTCGGTCACCCAGCGCAGGGATGCGTTGAGCTCGGTCTCGCCGATCTTGAAGGCGTACCGCGCCAGCGGACCGGCCGAGAAGGCGCGGCCCCGGAAGCCGCCGAGCTGCTGCGCCAGCCGGCCTTCATCGTCCTGCACCTGCTGCAGCGCCGATGCGGCGACGCCGAGGCCGAGACCCCCGCCGACATCCAGGCTCACCGACGTGTCCAGGTGGAGGATGGCGCCGCTGGTGTAGTCGGTCTTCGCATTCCGCGTGTTGATGTCGAGGCCGAGATTGAACGAGATGTCGAGGCCTGATGGCGGATGCAGGTAGGTGTAGGCAACGGTCGGCGTGAAGGTCCAGTAGTTCATGCTGACATTGGCCAGGGACGACGCATCGTACAGGCCTGTCGGCGCGAAGATGTCCAGCCTGGTCTGGAAGAAATGCGTGCCGCTTCGGTAGCCCAGGATGGCCGGGGACAGGATGATGTCGCCAGGATTGAAGTCGTTATCCGTGCGGGAGCGGCCGCCGGCATAGGCCCGTGCGCGCATGTACTGGACCGGTAGCGTCACGCCCATGGCGAAGGTGAAGTTCCCCATGTCGAGCTGCGGCACATACACGACGCCATAGGCCAAGCTGGCGAAGTCCACCTCCAGCCCCGCACGGATGGCGCCGGCGACCGGCAGGTTCAGCGAGTTGCTGGCGGATGCGCCGTAATAGAAAGCCGAGGTGCTCCAGTACACGCCCGGCTCCGGTGGCACGATGCCGGCCTTGGGGCCCGTATAGGCGCCGCTGATATAATGGCCGCCACCCCCTTCCGACGCCCCGGCGGCGGCCGGCGCCAGCGCGATACCGGCTGCGAGCAGAAAATAGGGGAGACGGGCATCCTGCCCATGGATGATTCGACGCATCGTCCGCCTCTCCCATTGCCTGGGCCACCTGGGCCGTGGCGTCGAGATTGAGGAAGAATCACCGGAACCGGCATCAGTGCTTCACCCGAACCGCATGCTGATTTTCGCTGTATGAAGACAGCCGCGCGGACACGCATGCAGCGCGTGATGCATAGCGGCGGCAATACGCGACTGCCTCATGCGGTAAAGTTCCATCCGGGGTGCAGCCCTTCGTATCCCGCGGCTTCTCCGCATCATTGCCATCAACGGATGATGCGGGAATGGACGGTGCCGCTGAACGTGCAGGCGGCGCGGATCGTCAGGATTGGCCCGGTGCCGGCCAGTATGCTTTTCGGACCCCTAGTTCCCCTGCGACGGCCGAAGACAGGCGCGGACTGGGGGTTTCGCTTCGGCATAGTTCCCTGTCCCGACCTGGAAGGCCTGTAGCCCGTGCTCAGCCCAGGGGCGGGGGCACCGCGATCCAGGCAACGGTGCCGCCTTCCATCACCGGCTGCAGCCAGTCCTGGCCGCAATGGTCGAAGCTGATGGGCCCGATGCGCTCCGGCTGGCAGCCTTCCGGCAGTTGCGCGAAGCGGGTGCCCAGCGCGTAGCGCGCACCCGGCGGGGTCGGTGCTGGTGGTGGGCTGGCCGGCTGCGGGGCTGCGGCGGCGGCCGCGCTCTGCGCCTGTCTCGCCGCCTGTTGCGCCTCGCTGGCCGCGCTTTGCGCTGCATCGGCCGATTGGCGAGCCTGGTCCGCAGCGGCAGGCGCGGCCGTCGCGGCAGACGGTGCGGGGGCCGCGACGATCACGGCCGGCGGGGCGTTGGCATTGCTGACGGCGCCGGCCACCAGGCCCGCCGTCGCCCCGGCCACCAGGCCGCCGGCAATCACCGCACCGGCATCCCAGCCCGAATTGCCGCCGACATAGACGGGGTAGGCCACGGGCGGTGGCCGGTATCCGCCGGCGGCGCCGGGCGGAACCGGCCGCGCGCCGTGGCCGGCGACCACGGTATTGCCGGCGTTGACCGTGACCTGCCTGCCTCCCTGGACCTCCCGGCGCTGGCTGGTGCGTTGGCGGGAATGGTCGGCGTGCTGAACCCCGGCGGGCCTGTTCGGGTTTGGCTGAGGCCGCCGCGCCCCCTCCGCCCGCTGCGGCCGTTCGCCGCGCGAATGGCTCCCTTCGGCGCGGCCGCCGCCAGCGTGGACGCGGCCGCCCGCTGCGGCGCGCGGCCCGCCACCATGGGCATGCCGTCCACCCGCGCCGGCTGGCGCATGGAAGCTACCGCCCTGCATCCCGCGCCCGCCATCTCCCAGCCGCGCCTCTGCCTGCGGCGCGGCCAGAACGCAGGAAGCGGCGATCAGCAGGACTGGCCCGCAAGACTTCATGGCGTGTCTCCTGCCTGCCGGACGGCGAAGGGGATCGGGCGTGTGCCGGGCGGCGGGGTGAACTGGAACAACCGTTCGGCGATCTGCGGCGCCACCCGCCAGGCATCGAAGCGCAGCAGCAGGCGCCGGCCATCCCGTACCACCGAGGCCAACAGGGGTAGCGGCAGGCCGGACTGATCGATCCACAACTCCCAGGCGGTCGGCCCGCTCTGCAGCACCAGATGCCAGGCCAGGCGGCCGGACACATGGGTGGTGGAGACGACATCGCCCGTGGTGCCGGGCGCCAGCCGGGCGTGCGGGTCGGCAACCAGTAATGCGCCCAGTTCCAGCGGCACGCCCAGCCGTTCCTGCAACAACGCCAGGGCGCCGTCGATGGATGGCGGGGCATCCGCCTGCGCGTAAGCCTGCTGTGGAATGGCATGCACCGTGACTTGGCGGCCATCGTAGTAGACGTCGGCCAGGACGGCGTCGCCGCGAAGGTCGGCGCGCAGCCGGTTGGGGCGCCGGATGGCGATGGTCATGTCCGTGAGGAGGGATGCGGTGCGGCCATCCGCCAGTTCCACCTCCCGCAGGCTTGTCACGTCGAGGGCCAGGCTGGGCGCACCGGCCAGGGCGGCGGACATCTGGCGAAGCAACTGGTCGGCTTCCTCGCTCAAAACTGGCGTGGGCGCCGGCTGCGCCAGGACCGGCGCGCCGCCCAGCACCAGCGCGAGCCCTGCGCCCGCCCAGGCATGAACGGCGCCGAATGCGGTCATGGCCGCGACTGCGAGCCCTGCTCGTAGCCCCGCGTATAGGCGCGTTGCTCGGACTGCCGGCTCTGGTCGTACAGGTAGCCGCCCGCGGCACCGACACCGGCGCCGATCAGGGCGCCCCAGCCGAAATCCCCCGTGAAGGACCCGATGGCGCCGCCGGCCAGGGCGCCGGCCCCGGCCCCGGTCAGGGTCCGGCGGCTGGTGTCATTCATATCGGCGCAGCCGGCGATACCCAGGCCGGCGGCGAGCAGGGCGGCGGCGAGGCGGAGCGAGCGGCGAGGCATGGCGGCTGTCCTTTCCATGGTGGCGGTCCTCACGGGTTTCGCCGCCCGCCACGGGCGGGAGGCGCGGCTGGCTGCGGCGGGCAGGGATAGGTGGCCTTGGCCCAGCGAGCGACGCCATCGATGGCGCGGTCCGCGGCGTATTGCGGGTTGGCCTGGGCCCAGGCGACCAGGGAATCCGTGACCTGCATCAGGCTCGGTGCCGGGGTGGGCGGGCAGAACAGCGGGCCGGGCCGGGCGGACGCCGGAAACACGGCGGCATGGAAGTCGCCCACGCCCAGCAGGTAGCCATGGCAGAACGCCAGTGCCTCCACCTGCCGTGCCTGCCCCGCAGGCGTGCCGCAGATCGCGGCCAGCTCACCGAGGGAGCGTGGCCTGGCGGTTTCCGGCGTCGGCTGGGCCAGGGCCGTGGTGGCGGATAGCAGGAACAGCCCGGCCGGAAGCCAGACCTGGTGTCGGCAGCGTGTTCGCACGGCATCCCTCCTGTTGCGGCTGCGGCGCGTGGCGCGATGTCCCGCCCGTGCCGGAGGAGAGCTTAGAGCGTGCGATCCGCGCCTGATGATCGGGTGAACTACCGACCGAACCGACACGGAGACCCGACTGGACGACGAGAATGAAGGCAGATGAGGCAAGTTTCCGCCATGCCTCGGTAGTTGGCCTGATAGCGGCCACCGGTCCTTCGCTCGAATGCTCCCCACGCCGCACATCGCTCAGGGGATACCCGCATGCCGCACCACCCGCCCCCCGGATCCCGTTGGCTGGCCTGGATGCTGGTGTTGCTGCTGGCCGCCTGTGCGGCGCCCGTGACCGTCGAGCAGACGGATACGCGCAGCTCCTACCACCGCCTCAACCGCAATGCCCTGTCCAGCAACGAGCCGAGCGAAGTCAGCCTGACCACGCTGCGCCAGCGGGCCCTGCTCGACACCTATGCGATGTTTCCGGTGGAGACGATCCGCGCCCTGCATGGCTGGATGCTGATCGACGAGGAGCCGGCGGACGACCTGTTCGCCCTCGCCGAGCTCAGCTACCTGCAGGCGCGTGCCTTGCAGGGGCGCGGGGAGGACGCCCGGCCGGACTACCTGGCCGCCACCCTCTACGCCTACGCCTTCCTGTTTCCCGATGACCCGCGGCAGCGGCCGGACCCTTACGACCCCAGGTTCCGCTGGGCGTGCGATCTCTACAACCTTGCCCTCAGCGCCGCACTTTCCAACCCCGACGGCACCAGCGCCGCGTTGCTGGCCGGCCGGTACGCCCTGCCTTTCGGCACCATCGACATCACCGCCGATGTCGCGGCGCTCAGGCTGGAGGAAGGGCAGGTCGTCTCCCTGGTGCCAACGATCAACCTGTCGGTGGCAGGCTTCCGCAATCTCTATCGCAGCGCCGGCATCGGCGCCCCGATGGCGGCAAGCCCGAACAGCCAGCCGGCCGCCAACGAGGGGCTGGAAGTCGCGCCCAGGTTGCGTGTGCCGACAGCTGTTCTGCTGCGGCTCCCCCACGCGAGGCAGCAGCTTGCAGGCCGGGCCTTGCAGGGCACGCTGTCGATGCACTCGATTTTCGAGGCGTCCAGCATCCGGATCGCCGACCAGCAGGTGCCGCTGGAGTTCAACCAGACGGCAGCACGCGCCTTCAGCGTGGCGCAGACCGCGCCGTGGAGCTCAGAACTGCGCGGCTTCCTGTTCGGGGATCTCTTTGCCGGCCGCGACACGTCCCGCCTGGCGGCGCTGGAGCCGCACCGGCGCGGACGCATGCCGGTAGTCCTGGTGCATGGCACGGCGTCCAGCCCCTTCCGGTGGGCCGACATGGTCAACGACCTGCAAGAAGATCGTGTGATCCGCGAAAATTTCGAATTCTGGTTCTTCGCCTACGCGACCGGAAATCCCATCCCGTACTCCGCCCTCGCGTTGCGGGACGCGCTGCAAGCGGCCATCCGGCAACTGGGAGGGGTGGCGGCGGACCCGGCGCTGGGCAACATGGTCGTCATGGGCCACAGCCAGGGCGGCCTGCTGACCAAAATGCTGGTCATCGACCCCGGCGATAGCCTTTGGAACGCCCTCAGCACCAAGCCGCTGGATGCGTTGACGCTCCGCCCCCAATCGCGCGACCTGCTGCGGCGCGCGCTGTTCCCGCAGCCGATGCCGCAGGTCTCGCGCGTCGTGTTCATCGCGACGCCGCATGGCGGCAGTTATGTGTCCGCCTACAGCATCGCGCATCTCGTCGGGCGCCTGGTAACCCTGCCGGCCGCCGTGGTGGCCGCAACCGGCGACATGCTGACCAACAACGCCTCCGCCCTTTCTGTGGACCGAAGCAACCTGCGGATCGGCAGCGTGTACGGCATGACGCCGGGCAGCATCTTCGTGGAAGCGTTGAGCCGGCAGCCCATGGCACCAGGCGTGCACGCGCATTCGATCATCCCGACGCTGGGTGGCGGCCCGCTCGCCGACCGTACCGACGGCGTGGTGGCGTATTCCAGCGCGCATATCCAGGGGGTGGAGTCGGAGCTGGTGATCGAGGGTTCGGGGCATTCGACCCAGGCCGATCCGCGCACGATCAATGAAGTCCGGCGTATCCTGCGGCAACACCTCGCCATCGTGTGCCGGGACACACGGCGCTGCGGTCCGCCGCGGCCGTGACATACCGGGTTGCTCCCCATCGTCTCAGGGCTTCCACTGATAGCGTGCATCGCCGCATACCCTATCGTTCCCAACGGCAGCGCCGCTCAACGACACGCGGCGCGGCCAAGGCAACAGGGAAGGGCAAGACATGCTACCGGACATCTCCCGTCGCGCTTTGCCAGGCAT
Organism: Teichococcus aerophilus; assembly: GCF_014490485.1. Taxonomy (GTDB): domain Bacteria; phylum Pseudomonadota; class Alphaproteobacteria; order Acetobacterales; family Acetobacteraceae; genus Pseudoroseomonas; species Pseudoroseomonas aerophila. Next base: position 30,975 of record NZ_JACTVA010000001.1, read on the forward strand.
CCTAGCCGCGCTGCCCGCGGCCGCCGTGGCCCAGCCGGCCGGCCCAGCGCCGGCACCGCAGGGCACCCAGGCCAGCGTCGCCCTATCCGGGCTCACCGAACGAATGCTGCACCGCCGGGCTGTCGAGGCGGCGATCTGGGGCATGCCGGCGGTCAACTTCGAGCTGATGGCGCAGGCCATGGCGGATGCAGGGGCCACCTTCAACCAAGTGGTCTACTGGTCGCGTCCGCTCACCTGGAAGAACCAGACGCTCACGCCCAACCCCGACACGATCTACGTCATGCCGTTCTACAATACCAAGGATGCTGGCCCTGTCGTGCTGGAGATTCCACCCGCCGGCGAGGGTTCGATCACCGGCAGCATCGATGATGGCTGGCAGACGGCGCTGGAGGATGTCGGCCCGGCCGGCGTCGATAAGGGCGCTGGCGGCAAATACCTCATCCTGCCTCCGGGCTATCAGGGCGCAGTGCCAGACGGGCACATCGCCCTGCCGTCCGCCACCTATGCCGGCTTTGCGCTGCTCCGCTCCAACCTGCGGGGCGGTAGCGACGAAGATCGCGCGAGGGCAGTCCGCTATGGCCGGATGATCCGCTTCTACCCGCTCGCGCAGGCAGCGAGCCCGCCGGAGACGCGCTTCGTGGACGCGGCCGACATGCCGTTCGACAGCACGATCCCCTATGATCTGCGCTTCTTCCAGGCTCTCGACAGATTCGTACAGCGCGAGCCCTGGATTGAACGGGACCGCGCGATGATAGACCCGTTGCGCACGATCGGCATCGAGAAAGGCAAGCCATTCTCACCAGAGGCGAGGCAGCGCGAGATCCTGGCCGCCGGCATGCGCGAAGCCCACGAGTTCCTCGAAGCCAGCTACGAGGCCCTGTACACGCCCCCTTATTTCGAGGGTTCGCGCTGGGCGCTGCCGGTCAGCCCGGCCCTCGCCAAGGGGATGCAGACCAGCTTTGGCGACCGCGACAGCTACCCGACCGATGGGCGGGGCATTGCCTACTCCTTCGCATTCTTCAGCTCGAAGCATCTGGGGGAGGGTCAGTTCTACCTGCTTTCCATCCAGGACAAGGCGGGGCAGCCGCTGGATGGCAGCGCGACCTACCGCCTGCGGGTGCCTGGCGCTGTTCCGGTCCGGCTGTACTGGTCCGTCACGGCCTATGACCGCGTGACGCATGCCCTGATCCGGGAGCTGCCCTGGTCCAGCCGTTCCTCCAACACGCAGGGCCTGAAGCAGAACGGCGATGGGTCCGTCGATCTGCTGTTCGGGCCTGCCGCCCCGCCGGGCCAGCAGGAGAATTGGATTCCAACACGGGCCGACGGCCGGTTCGAAGTGATGTTCCGCTTCTACGGCCCGGAGCGTCCTTTGTTCGACAAGAGCTGGCGACTTCCGGATATCGAACGACAGTCGTAGGCGCGAGAGGGCGATGAGCTCATAGGCTGAAAGGGGAAGGCAGGAGATGCCTTCCCCGTGGTACCACCACCAGACCCGCGCCGGCCAACGCGACCGGCGCGGCTCCCGGATTATCGGTCAAACCATCAATACGCCGTCGAGCGCATGGCAGTATCCGTTGCTGGCCTGGATGTTCGTGTAGGTGATGGGGAAGCCAGCCAATCTTGGCTGCCCGCTACCGGTCACAAGGGTCAAGCTATAGCCGGCCTTGGTCCGGATACGCTGGGATTCAGACGTCCCCTCGGAGCCGCCGAAGCCGTTGATCATGGCGCTGAAATCGGTGATGTGGTTCAGCACGACCTTCCGGGCATACTCCTTGTCACCCCGGAAGCGCTCGACCTGCAGGGCGGGCACCCTCTCGATCGCCCCGTTCACCGGAATGAAGAAGCCGAAGCTGCCGGAAGCGCTGAATTCTTCTTCCAGCCCGTGGTTCTTGATGATCTCGGCAAAGATCGAAACCGCTGGCGCCGACTTGATGAGATCGAGCGCCGAGCGGGCCTGCGCAACAGCGCGGGACGGACGCAGCGCCAGAAGCGCCGGCGCAGCCACGGCAAAGCCGCCTGCGGCCAGGACGAAGCTGCGCCGCCGGACCGTTGGTGCGGCTGAGTTGGAAGGGGAGGTCGGGACCATAGGGCTGTCTCCATGTGGCGGCCCATTTCGTACGCAACCTGTCAGCCGGGCCTGCCAACGGTTGGTCCGACGCTACGGGCAGACCGAACCTGCCTTCGCGCAGGCTGACGAATCTACGCAATGACGGTAGTTCAGCTATCGGGCAAAGACCTGACAGGAGCGGAGACATTGCCGTAGCTGGGGCTGTACCGGGAACCAGGTGCCACTGACGGCGAAGGCAGTGGATCGACCCGAGGGTAGCAGCCCTGCTGGTCCGCACCGTTCGGTGGGACCAGCCTGCTCACGGCATCGCGGGATAGGGTGACCTTACAGGAGGCGCGGGCAGGGGCGCCTCGCCTCTCACCGTCGCCCTGGGGCCAAGCTTTCAGCCCAGCGCAGCGCAGGCGTTGGAGATGGAGCGCGCCGTCTCCATCACCAAGGTGGCGTATCGGCGTTCCATCTCTTCGAGCGCAATACGGGAACGGAGCGATGCCACGTTCACCGCCCCCAACGGTCGGCCGCGCCCGTTGACGATCGGCGCGGCGACGGCGACGTCGCCGTGATAGATTTCCTCGGCTGTGGTCGCATAGCCGCGTGCCGCGCTGAGGGTGATCTTTTCCATCAGTGGCTCCATCTCCCAGACCGTCGCTTCGGTCAGACGCTTCCGGTCCGACTGCAAAAGAACAGACCGTGCCTCCTCCGTCGGCAGGGTGGACAGGATGGCGATACCAAATGACGTGCAGTAGAGCGGCATCCGCGTCCCGATGGGCACATCCACATTCAACACATGTTGGCCCAGCAGACGGTTGACGAAAACGGTATCCGTTCCGTCCCGCATACTCAGATTGACCGTCTCGTGAGTCGTCTGGCTGAGATGCAGCAGATAGGGGCGCGCTACCGCGACCAGGGGATCGGTACCCAGGAAGCGTGCGGTAAGATCCATCACACGTACATTGAGCGTGAACCGCTTGCTGCGCGCGTCCTTGCGAAGATAGCCCAGTGGTTCGAGCGTGTGGGCGAAGCGTTGCGTCGCGCTGCGATCCAGCCCAGCGGCGATGGCCAGCTGTGTCAGGCTCAGGCTTGGGTTGCGGGCGTCGAAGGCGGAGAGCAGTGCGAAAGCCTTGCCAACCGAGCGGACGAGCAAGGGGTCCCGGTCCAAGTCAGGCTGCCGCGCCATCTGTGTGTCTTTCATCCCGGTCTCCCCCGTACCAGGGAGAGCCTGAGGCTACATTCATCGCTATGCAATAACTCAATGCGCAGTGCGCTTTTCCGCTTCCCACATCCCTGCGGATCGGCTGATAGTTGCGGCGGGAAGACACACCATCACCGGAAACCACGATCGGCGAAGCAAGCGTGACGGCGATAGGCCGCGCGTTCGCCAGCTGGATCGTCATGACACCCGCGCCTGCCGGCACGGGTAATGACGGAGGTTTCGGATGGCTGCGCGCAGGACGATGAGCCTTGGGCTTTCCATAGCCAATCTCGGCTACCATTACGCCGCCTGGCGCCATTCCGGCGTCCCCGCCGATGGCAACATGCGCTTCGCCCATTTCAAGTACTGTGCGCAGCTGGCGGAGCGCGGGAAGTTCGACCTGATTTTCCTGGCCGATTCCTCGGCTGTCAGGGACCTCGACAACACTGCCATCGCCCGGGAGCTGGAGCACCAGCTGGTCAAGCACGAGCCCATGGCGCTGCTGGCGGCCATGTCGACCTGCACCAGCCGCGTCGGCCTCGTGGCGACCGGTTCGACCACCTATAACGAGCCGTACAACCTCGCCCGGCAATTTGCCACGCTGGATAATCTCAGCAAGGGCCGGGCCGGTTGGAACATGGTCACCAGCTTCTCCATTGATGAAGCCCGCAATTTCGGCCTGGACCGTGTGCTGCCGTCCGACCACCGGCATGAGCGTGCCGCCGAATTCCTGGACGTTTTCAAGGGGCTGTTTGACAGTTTCGACGACGGCGGAATTCCGCGCGACAAAGCCAGCGGCATCTTCTTCGACCGGTCCCGCACCCATGTGCTGAACCACAAGGGCAAGCATTTCCAGGTGCGTGGCCCGCTGGACTGCGAAACCACGCCGCAACGGCAGATTCCCGTCTTCACGGCCGGAGACAGCGAGAACGCCCAGGAACTGGCCGCCAGCTCCGCAGATGTCGTCTATGGCGGTCAGCCGGATCTGGAATCAGCGCGCGCCTATTACGCCTCCCTGAAGGGGCGCCTGGCAAAATATGGCCGTACCCACGACGACCTGAAAGTGATGCCCGGCATCATGCCCTTTGTCGGCCGCACCATGGCGGAGGCGGAGGCGAAATTCGAGCGGATGCAGGCGATGATCCTACCTCGCCTCGGCCTCGGCCTCCTCGTGGTCAACGGGTTCCCCGACTATACCGGCTATGACATCGATGGCCCGGTGCCGGACATCGCCATGCCGGCCAATCGGAAGGGCCATTTCTCCTCGCCCCTGATGCAGAAGGTGAAGCAGGACGGCCTCACCATCCGCCAACTCTACGAGAAGGTTTCCGCCGGGTTCTGGCACATGGGCGTGGTGGGCACGCCAGAGAGCATCGCCGACCTGATGGAGGAATGGTTCACCACCGGCGCCGCCGATGGGTTCAACATCCAGTCGCCCTGCATCCCCGTCGACTCGGAGGATTTCGTCAATCTGGTGATCCCGGAGCTGCAACGGCGCGGCGTGTTCCGCACCGAGTACGAAGGCGCCACGCTGCGCGAGCATCTCGGCCTGCGGCCCGCTGTCAGCCGGCATGCCTTGCAGCCCCTGTACGCGGTGGGGGGCTGAGCCATGGCGCAGCGGATGATGCGGCTTGGCCTTTCCGTCGCCAACCAAGGCTACCACTACGCCGCCTGGCGCCTGCCGGAGAGCCCACCGGATAACGGCCTTTGCCTGGAGCATTACCTGAACTGCGCGCGGATTGCCGAGCGCGGCAAAATGGACTTCCTGTTCTTCGCGGACCAGGCAGCGGTACGCAACACCGATGACCCACGCATCCGTCGGGACATGGAGCAGGGCCATATCAAGCTGGAGCCGACGCTCCTCTGTGCCGCCCTGGCCGCCGTCACGGAGCATGTGGGCTTCGTGATGACGGCTTCCACCAGCTATTCGCATCCTTATGCGCTGGCGCGGCGGCTGGCCTCCATCGACCATATTAGCAATGGCCGCGCCGCCTGGAACCTCGTGACCAGCACCAGCGTGGACGAGGCGCGCAACTTCAACCAGCAGGGCCCTGATAGTTCAGCCAGTCGGCATGAGCGGGCCGCCGAGTTCCTCACCGTGATGCGCGGGCTGTGGGATAGCTGGGACGACGATGCCTTCATGCGTGACAAGGCCAGCGGCCAGTATTTCGACCGCGACAAATTTCACTTCCTCGAGCATCAAGGCGCGCACTTCAAAGTGCGTGGGCCGCTGGACACGGCACGGCCGCCCCAGGGCTCGCTACCCATCGTTACGGCCGGAACCTCCGCCAATTCGCAGGATTTTGCGGCCGAGCACGCAGATCTGCTCTACAGCGCCCAGCCAACACTGCCGCTGGCACAGGAATACTATGCGTCTGTGAAGCAGCGGATCGCGGCGCATGGACGGGCACCGGACGCGCTGCGGGTGATGACGGGCATCATGCCCGTCATCGGCCGAACGGAGGAGGAGGCGAGGGCGAAGTTCCAGCGCGCGCAGGATCTGCTCGACCCGCGCGTCGGCCACGGCATGCTGCTGATCAATCATTTCCCCGATCTCAGCCGCCTGCCGCTCGATGCGCCGGTGCCCGACCTTACTATGACGGACCACCACAACACGCCCGGCCGTGACGCCAGCTTCACCCTGACCATGATGGAACGGGCGCGGCGTGAGAAGATGACCATCCGCGACCTCCTCGCCGCCGTCTCCGCCGGCTTCTGGCATCTCGGCGTCATCGGTTCGCCGGACATGGTGGCGGATACGATGGAACAGTGGTTCAGCGAAGGTGCCGCCGATGGCTTCATCATCCAGCCGCCCTGGCTGCCCGGCTCGGCGGATGATGTCGTCGAACTCGTGATTCCCGAATTGCAGCGCCGTGGTCTGTTCCGCACCGAATACGAGGGCAGCACCTTGCGCGAGAACCTGGGCCTGCCCTGGATTCCCAGCCGATACACCATGCCCGGCGCCGCCTGACATCCCCTGTAACCGGAGACCGTGCCAGATGACTCTCTCCCGTTTCCCGAACCTCATCCTGCCACGCCGTGGCCTGTTGGGCGGCGCCATGGCGCTGGGTGGGGCGGCCGTGGCCGGCCTGCCAACGCGCGCGGGGTACGCGCAATCCGGCGTCGCGCCGCGCAAGGGTGGCGTGCTGCGTTTCTGCCGGCCCGATCCGCCGGACATGCTGGACCCGATGCAGACGAATTCCTTCTCCGGAATGGAATTCGGGCAGATGGTCTATGACAACCTGGTCACGCTGGACGACAAGGCCCAGCCAACGCCGCAACTGGCAACCGAGTGGACCGCCGAGAAGGGCGGGCAAGAATGGGTGGTCACCATCCGGGAGGGCGTGAAGTTCCATAGCGGCGACACCCTGACATCGGCGGATGTCGTTGCCACGATCGAGCGTTCCATGGATCGCTCGCGGGCTGGCGCGGGCCTGGGATGTTTCGGCCCGGTTGCCGCGGTTTCGGCGGAAGGCCCGCACAAAATCCGCGTGGCGATGACCATGCCATTCGGCGAGTTCCCCGTGGTGCTGGCGTACCGCGCCTGCCGCATCCTGCCGGCCAAGGGTATCGACAGCCTGCGCGATACGCCCAACGGCACCGGTCCGTTCAAGTTCAAGGATTTCCAGCCCGGCGCCTCCATCACCATGGAGCGGAATCCGGATTACTGGAACCCGGACGTGCTGCATCTGGATGGTGTCCGCATGGTCTTCATCCGCGAGGCCGTCGCCATGCAGGCGGCGATCCGTGGCGGGCAGGTCGATCTCATTACCCAGATCCCGCTGGAGACCTATCTGACCATGCGCAATGCGCGTGGCTTCAAGGCCTACTCGGCACCGACCGGCGACTATCACACCATCCAGATCATGGCGAACATGGACCCCTTCAAGAACGCCAAGGTGCGGGAGGCGTTCCAGTACATTCCAGACCGCAAGGCCATCGTTGCTTCCGCGCTGTTCGGCCAGGGCGTGCCCGGCAACGACGTCGTACTGCCGCCGGGAAGCTTCTATCTGCCGGAACTGCCGGTCATCGACCAGGATCTGCCGCGGGCGAAGAAGCTGCTGGAGGAGGCAGGTGTCTCCAACCTCACCATCGATGCCTACACCACCAGCGACCGCCAGCCGGCGCCGAAGATGATCCTGGCCTTCTCCGAGGCCGCCGCGAAGATCGGCGTCACCGTGCGGGTGCGGGACATTCCCTATACCGAGTACGCCGCCAATGTCGCGCGCAAGATGCCGATGTACTCCTCCTATTTTTCGGGATCCGCGACCTTGTATGATGCGATCTACAAGATCCATCACAGCAAGGGCATCTATAACTACGGCAACACGGAAGTCGCGCCAGGCCTCGATGGCAAGCTGGACGCCATGATAGCGGAGGTCGATACCGCCAGGCGCAAGGAGATCGCCGCCGACGTGCTGCGTCTGCTGCAACGACACAGCGACCGTATGGTGCCCTATTTCCGCAACTATGTCGGCGTGACCTCGGACAAGGTGCAGGGCTTCCAGCCGCCGAAGTACGGTACGATTGAGACCCGCGGCACGTGGCTGAGTGCCTGAACCATGCAGGCGCTCGGCTTCATCCTGCGCCGCGTGCTGCTTCTGGTCGTGGTGCTGTTCGCCGTGTCCGTCCTGACCTTCGCCATCGTCAACGTCCTGCCAGGGGATGTGGCGACGGCGGTGCTGGGTGACATGGCCACGCCGGATCAGGTCCTCGCCGTGCGTAAGACGCTTGGCCTCGACCAGCCCCTGGCTGAGCGCTATCTGCGATGGCTACTTGGCGTCCTGCAGGGGGATTTTGGCCGCTCCCTGCAACATGGGCAGCCGATCGGCCCCATTCTCATGGGCCGTCTCGGTAACTCCGCCATTCTCGGCCTGATCACGCTCGCCATCGCGGCACCGTTGGCCGTGGCGCTCGGTGTCATGGCCGCGCTGAAGCCAGGTGGAGTTCTGGATCGTGTGATCGGCGGCATCGCTGTCGGCGCCTATGCCCTTCCGGAATACGTCATCGGCCTGTTCGGCATCCTCGCCTTCAGCATCTGGTGGCCCGTCCTGCCCGGCTCCAGCCTGATGGACCCGAATGAGAATCCGCTGGCGCGCCCGGAAGCCCTGATCCTGCCCATCGGTGTCCTCATAACCGGCATGCTGGCCTTCATTAGCCAGGTCACGCGGGCCAGCATGATCCAGGTGATGGGCAGCGCTTATATCCGCACGGCGGTTCTCAAGGGTGTGCCGCGCTGGCGCGTGGTGATGAAGCACGCGATGCCGAACCTGCTTCCCCCGACCATCGCGGAGATCGGCATGTATTTCGGCTATGTCATCGGCGGCCTGGTGGTGGTCGAGACGCTGTTCTCCTACGCCGGCCTGGGCCAGTTGGTCACCAACGCGGTCAGTTACCGCGATGTGCCGGTCATCCAGGCCGTCGTGCTGATTGTCGCTGCCGCCTACGGCATCGGCAACCTGCTGGCCGATGTCGCCGCGCTGCTGATGAACCCGAGGCTGCGGTCATGAGCGGCGTAGCCCTGCCGGCCCACCGGCGCATCGTCTTGCCGCGCCTCGGCGTGGCGGATCTCGCGGGCGCCGCGATCGTGCTGGGGATGGTGATGCTGATCCTCGCCGGCGCGTCTCTCTCACCCTACTCGGCGACGGCCTTCAACCCGATGCACTCGCTGGAAGCGCCCAGCCTGGCCTTTCCCTTCGGCACCGATGAATTCGGGCGGGACGTGTTCTCCCGTGTGTTGGCCGGCGCTCGGCCGACGCTGCTGCTCGCCGTCGGCGCCGCCGCCCTCGGGGTGGCGCTGGGTACGGTGACGGGGCTCACCGCGGGCTACCGTCAAGGCCCGGTGGACGAGACCATCATGCGCTTCATGGACGCGCTGATGTCCTTCCCCGGCCTCATCCTGGCGATGCTGGTGGTGGTCATGCTGGGCCCGGCGCCCATCAATGTGGTGGCTGCCATCGCGCTGGTGTTCTGGCCGCGCTCAGCCCGCCTGGTGCGCAGCATCGTCGTCGACCTCGCCCACCGCGAGTTCATCGAGGCAGCGCGCTCGCGCGGCGAGAGGGCCTCCTTCATCCTGTTTCGCGAGTTGCTGCCCAATGTATTGCCCATCATCGTTGTGGATTTTTCCCTGCGCGTGACATCGGGAGTCCTGCTGGCGGCCTCGCTGGCCTATCTCGGCATCGGCGTCACGCCGCCAACGCCGGCCTGGGGCCTGATGGTACGGGATGGGCAACAGTTCATCGAGATCGCGCCGTGGCTCGTGGTCTTTCCCTGCCTCGCCATCGCGCTGGCCTCCATCGGCACCGTGTTGCTGGGTGAGCGGTTGCGGCACCGGCTGGCCCTGCCGGGTGGGGGACGCGCGCAATGACCGTCATGTCGAAGATCGAGCCGCCCGTCCTCGCGGTGCGTGACCTTTCCATCAGCTACGGGCCGCTCCAGGCCGTGCGCGGCGTATCCTTCTCCATCGCGCCCGGCGAGGCGATGGGGCTGATCGGTGAGAGCGGCTCCGGCAAGAGCAGCGTGGCCTACGCGGTCATGCGCTATATCAAGGGCCAGGCGAGCGGCGAGGTGCATGTCGCGGGGCAGGACGTCATGGCGCTGTCCGAGCAGGCGCTCGGCAAATTGCGCGGCCGCACCGCCGCCATGGTCTACCAGGACCCGATGAGCGCGCTGAACCCCGCCATCAAGGTGGGCGAGCAGATCGCCGAAGCCATCCGCCTGCACGGCAGAATCGGCAAGGCCCTAGCCTGGAAGCGCGGCGTTGCGCTGCTGGAGCGGGTGCATCTGCCACGCCCGGCGGAGATCGCGCATCGCTACCCGCACCAGCTTTCGGGCGGGCAGCAGCAGCGTGTCGTCATTGCCATGGCCCTGGCCTGCGATCCGCAGCTGCTGATCATGGACGAGCCCACCACGGGCCTGGATGTGACGACGGAGGCCGTCATCCTCGACCTGGTCAATGAGCTGCGCCGCGAGACCGGCGTGGCGGTGCTGTTCATCAGCCACAATATGGGCGTCGTTGCCCAGGTGTGTGACCGCGTCGGTGTCCTCTATGCCGGCCAGCTGATCGAGGAGGGCACGACGGAGCAGGTGCTGCGCCAGCCGCGCCACCCCTATACCGTGGCGCTGATGCGGGCCATGCCGGCCATTGACGGCCCGCGCCGTCGGTTGGCCGCTATTCCGGGCCGGCTGCCGGATTTGCGCAGCCCGCCTCCGGGTTGCATCTTCACCCCACGCTGCGCCATGGCCACAGCGGAGTGCGAGAGCCGCATGCCGGACCTGGCCAATAGCAGCGGCGGCGGCCACCGGAGCCGTTGCCACTATCGCGATGAGGTCGCGTTGCGCCTGCCGCCCGAGCCGCTGGTAGCCGAAGTGCAACTGGTCGAGGCGCGGCAGGAGCGTCCGCGTTTGCAGATCATCGCTGTCAGCAAGCAATTTCGTGCCCGGCCGGCGCTGCCGTTTATGCGCGGCCCCGCCCCGGTGCGGGCGGTGGATGATGTGACGCTGGACATTCCGCCGGGCCGCACCCTGGCCGTGGTGGGTGAAAGCGGCTCAGGCAAATCGACCCTCGCGCGTTGCGTCGCCGGGCTGATCGTGCCGGAAGATGGCGCCATCCGGCTGGAGAACGAGGTGTTGGACCCGTTGGTGCAGAAGCGCGGCCGCGCGGCGCAGCAGGCCGTGCAGTTCGTCTTCCAGAACCCCGACGCGGCGTTGAACCCGCACTGGACCGTGGCCGAGATCGTCGGCCGCCCCATGCGTCTTTATGGCGGGCAAGGGGAGGGCAAGGCGCTGCGCCATCGCATCATCGAGCAGTTGGAGGCGGTGAAGCTGGGCGAGCGCTATCTCGACCTCTATCCGCGCGAGATGTCGGGCGGTGAGAAGCAACGCGTCTCCATCGCCCGCGCCTTCGCCGGCCGCCCCCGGCTGGTGATTTGCGATGAGCCGACCTCGGCGCTCGATATCTCCGTGCAGGCCGCCATCCTGAATGAGTTGCTGGCGTTGCAACGCGAGAACGGCACTTCCTACCTCTTCATCTCGCACGACCTTGGCGTGGTGCGGCATGTGGCGCACGAGGTGGCCATCATGCGCCACGGTCGTATCGTGGAAAGCGGGCCGCCCGCCGCTGTCTTCGGCGACCCGCGCGAGGAATATACGCGTAACCTGATCGCGGCCATCCCGACGCTGGAGCGGCGCGAAGCCGCGCCGGCGCTGCTCACTGCCTGAATAGTATCGACAAGGACAGGATTTCTTCCATGGCAACCCGCAAGATGAGGCTCGGCATGTCGATGCGTGGCATCGGCTACCACCCCGCGGCCTGGCGGCATCCGGACGTGCCGGCCGATGGCACTCTGCGCATCGATCACTATGTCCGCAACGCGCAGACAGCGGAGCGCGGCCTGTTCGACATGATCTTCTTCGCCGACGGCATTGCGATCCGTGAGAAGGACCTGCCGCGCGGGTCGCTCGCACGCTCCGGGTTCGAGCTGGCGGAGATGGAGCCACTCACCCTGCTCCCCGCTCTCGCCATGGTCACAAAGCATGTTGGCCTCGTGACCACGGCGTCCACGACTTATAACGAGCCGTATCACCTGGCGCGGAAGTTCGCGACGCTGGACCTCATCAGCCATGGCCGTGCCGGGTGGAATATCGTCACCTCCTGGTCCGATGCCGAAGGCCGCAACTTCAACCGCGACAAGCACCTGGATTACGACACGCGCTATGAACGCGCCGCCGAGTTTGTCGAAGTCGTCAAGGGACTCTGGGATTCGTGGGAGCCCGGTGCGCTGGTCTATGACCGTGAATCGGGCGTCTTCTACGACGAAAGCCGGATGCATGAGCTGAACCATGTCGGCAAGCACTTCAAGGTCAAGGGTCCGCTCAACGTCGCCGAGATGCCGCAGGGACGGCCGGTGCTGTTCCAGGCCGGCGCGGCGGGGCAGGGGCGCGACATCGCCGCCCAGCATGCCGAGGTGATCTACGCCGCGCAGGACACGATCGGGGATGCAAAGACCTACTATGACGATGTGAAAGGCCGCCTGGCCCGCCACGGCCGCGACTGGGATGACCTGAAGATCATGCCGGCGCTCCGCCCGGTGGTGGGCAGGACCCGCGCCGAGGCCCAGGCGAAGTTCGACGAGTTGCAGGAGCTGCTGGATCCCATGGTCGGTCTCGCCCGCCTGTATAACGAGTTCGGCGATCTCTCGGGCTTCGACCTCGACGGCCAGGTGCCTGAGCCGCAGGGCGAGCCGCAGGTCCGCAGCGGCGCCGAGCATATCCTCGCCCGCGCACGTCGGCACAACCTCACTATCCGGCAGCTGGGGCGGCAGCTCGCGGGCGAGGGCAATTCCTGCGTCATCGGCACCGCCGCTGATGTGGTGGACCGGATGGAAGAGTGGTTCACTGGTGGCGCCTGTGACGGCTTCAATATCACGCCCAACGTCCTGCCCGGTGGATGCGATGATTTCGTCGAGCTCGTAACGCCGGAACTGCAGCGGCGCGGGCTGTTCCGCACGGCCTACGAAGGGCGGACCCTTCGGGAGAATCTGGGCCTGAAGCCCCACGTGAACCGCTATGAAGCCGCCCGCCGCGCCGCAGCGGCCGAGTAGCGACTGAGGCCTTCAGTTCCCGGCCACGTCAGCGCGCAAGGTTACGCTGATGCGGGCCGGGTGCAGGCCCGGTCCACCGAGGTGGGTCGCATGCTGGCGGAGCCGGCCCGCGCCCCGCAGCGGTTGAGGCGCGGCCACGCCCGGCTTGTGGCGTCGTGTCTGCGGGCATCCAGAGGCGATGCCGCGCGCGGGTCGCGGCACCGGCGGCGCGCCCGCTTCCCCCTGCGCATGTTCCGGTCCGCCGTCGGTGAGATTGCGCCACGGCGTTGGCCGGGAACGGCTGGGGTCAGGCTAATGGCCGATAGCTGGCGTCGTTTGCTTGCGGCCGCCGGGCGGGAAGCCATGGGCGCGGGCCGACCAGGCCAGGAACAGCGCAACCAGGATCAGGGACAGCACCGCCCAGGGGAACGAGATCACGCCCCAGCTGCGTAGCAGGACGCCGCCGAGAATTCCCCCGCCGGCTATGGCGGCGTTCCACGCCACCACGTTCACGGACAGGGCCACGTCCGCCCCGTCCCGGGCGCTGTCAGCAAGTGCGGTTTGCAGCAACGTTGCGGCACCGCCGAAGGTCAGGCCCCACAAGCCGACGCCGGCATACACCATGGCGGGTGATGCGGTCGTGATGCCGAATGCCAGCGCCGCCAGCCCGAACACGACCAGGCTGGCGAGGACTGCACTGCGGAGCGCACCCTCCACGACGCGGCTGGCGATCCAGATGCCCATCAGCGCCGTAATGCCAAACACCAGCAGGACGAGGTCGACCCGGTCTTCCAACCCGGCAGGGGCCACGAACGGCGCGACATAGGTGTAGAGAATATTGTGCGCCAGCATCCAGGCCATGACCACGCCCAGCACCGGGAGGACGCCCGGGGTCATGAGCACACGGGTCAGAGGCATGCGGGATGTCGCGGGCTGTCCGGGGTAGTTGGGGACCTTGATCAGCACCCAGCCGATCAACATCACCGTCAGCAACGACATGACGCCGAAGGCGGCTCGCCAGCCGATGGTGCCGCCCATCCACGTACCGAGCGGCACGCCGAGGGACAAGGCCAGCGGTGTCCCCACCATGGCGACAGCCATGGCCCGCCCTTGCAGATGCGGTGCTACCATCTGGCGCGCGTAGGCGCCCAGAATGCTCCACGCCAGCCCTGCCGAGATCCCGGCGAAGAACCGGGCAACCAGGGTCAGCCAGAAATCCGAGGAGAGTGCGGTGACGGAGTTGAACGCCAGGAAGCCGAGGATCGTCGCGAGCAGCACATGGCGCCGTGGCCAGCTGCTGGTGGCGATGGTCAGCGGAATGGCAGCGACGACAGACCCCAGCGCATAGGCCGTCACCAACTGACCGGCCATGGAGGGCGACACCGCGAGACCCTGGGATATCTGCGGCAGGAGACCGGCGGGCAGCGTCTCCGTGGCGATGCACAGGAAGCCGGTCATCGCGAGCGCCAGCAGCGCGGCCATGGGCAGTGTCCCTGACGACGGATCGGCTGTGGCATCCATGCGGGTCGGCTGGGTGTCCATGCGAATGCTCCAATTATGGATCGATTGATCCACAACTACCCAGCCGGCGGCCCCTGGGCAAGCCGTTCTGGACCGATTAATCTAGAAGTCAATGAGGGAGGTCATGATGCCGAGGACGGGGCGCCCCCGCGGGTTCGACAGGGACCAGGCCGTGGAAGCGGCGATGGAACTGTTCTGGGAACACGGCTACGAGCCGACCTCGCTCAGCCAGCTGAAGGCCTGCATGGGCGGCATCTCGTCGGCCAGCTTCTATGCCGCCTTCGGTTCCAAGGAGGCCCTGTTCCAGGAGGGTCTGGCCAGGTACCTGGCGACGCACGGGCAGGTCATGGCGCCCCTGCACGACCCATCGTTGAAGCCGAGGGAGGCGGTTGAACAGGCGCTGCGGCGATCGGCCCGGATGCAGTCGGGACGTGATCACCCGCTCGGCTGCTTCGTGACGCTCTCGGCCACCAACTGCTCCCCGGAGAACCGTCACCTTCGGGCACTGGTGCAACAGGAGCGGGAGCGAAACCGGACCGCGCTTGCAGACTGCATCCAACGGGCGGTGGATCGCGGTGAGCTGCAGGCCAAGACGGACACTGCGGGGCTGACCACCCTCTTCAACACCTTTCTGCTCGGCATCTCCCTGGAGGCGCGCGACGGCACGGAGCTGGAGAAGCTCGATGCGGCGGCATCACAGCTCATGCGGATGTGGGACGCACTCGCGGAACCAGAGCGTCCCTAGACGGGCGTGCGAAGGTGGGAGGTCGAGCCATTAACGGCTAGCCAGCCCCGCATCGGCAGTTCTGGCTCGCTCCGTCCAGCCGCACCGTTGCCGACCGGCCAGTTCCGGTTCTTCGCCCCGGCGCCGAATGTATCCATTCCTGCACGCCTGCTCCTCGGCATTGGCGGGCCAGCCCCTGCGCACGACACCGATCCGCCGCACCAGGCATTTTCGGCACCGGGCGATGGCCGGACTTCTGGTCCTCCGCGCGCCGTCCGAAGACCTGCGGTCAGGGGAATCAAAGTCCCTGTCGCCCTGCCGGCCGGCTGTGATCACAGTTTCGCGTGCGGGACGAAAAGGCGTGGGCTAAACCTCGAACTGATCGTTTTGCATAGAATATTACCCCCCAGGCTCGCGTGACCCTGCGCGGTGAATTATGATACGAATCCGAAAACATATTACGTGGCGGCGGTCGTCTTAATGGGCCATTGAGGTCCAGGTGACGCTCTTAGATGGACCCATCATGCTGATAGCCTTGACCATCCTGGCGGCCGTGGCCGCGTTCGGATCCTTCGCCTGGGGACTAAAGCACCATTTCCGGATCGAGGGCGGGATGCCCTCCCGGATGAGCCGGCTGTCCGCGTGCAGCACCGCGGCCTTCGTCCTCTTCGTGGCGCTCGTCCTGTTCCGGGGTGTCGGCTTCGGGACGGGTCTCGCGGGGATTGCCCTGTTCCTGGCCGGTGGCGCGCTGTTCTGGTGGGCGGTCCGCACGACCAAGACACGGCCACCGGCCATTGCCCATACCGACAACATCCCGACCATGATCCATATGCGCGGGCCCTACGCCTATTCCCGCCATCCGTTCTACCTGGCCTACAGCCTCGGCTGGCTCGGCACCGCCGTCGCTGGCGGGCCCATCCAGTGGCTCCCCGCGCTTCTCATCATCGGCTGGTACTACAAGACGGCGCGTGAGGAAGAGGTGCATTTCGCGACCTCGGGCCTGGCGACCGAGTATGCGCAGTACCGGAACAAGACAGGCCTGATCCTGCCACGCTTACGGTAATGGGGCCCACGGTGCTGAAGCTTGTGGCGCGGATCCGGGGCATCCTCGGCCGGATAAAGGACGTCATGGTCGTCCGGCCGCCGGCGAATGCGCAGGAAGCAACGGTCATGGGTGACCAGTGCAACCTGCTGTTCCTGCTCTGCAAGCTGTTCTCGGCCACCGGCTGCGTCAACGTCGTCGTCAACTCGATCGCCTTCGGCGTATCGCGCGACCCATTCATGATGGTGATGGTCGCGGCCATCCTCCTGCTCTACGCGGCCATCCTCCGCGTCGCCCTGCGATGGAAGCGGGAGAGGGACGACTACCGTTTTCTCTCGCAGGCCCAGACCCTGTTCACCGGCCTGGGCTTCGCGTGGGGGACGACCATCATCCTCTTCGCGCTCAACGGCACGGCGGACCAGACCGTCCTGCTGCTGGGCCTTGCCTCCGGCGTCGTCTCGACGCCCATCATCAGCGTGCCGATGGCTGTGGCCTTCGGGTTCTTCATCCCCAATGCCCTGCTGTCGATCTACGCGGTCTGCCTGGTCATGCCGCATGCCGACATGTTCTCGGCGACGGCCTTCATCTCGTTCTGCTGCTACGCCGCCATCGGCATCATGTTCACCAACATGACCTTCAGCGGCCGCTCGGAAGCCAGGGCCGCCCTGCAGCGGGAGATCGAGACCGTCAACGTGTTCCTGCGCGAGTACGAGCAGGGCTCGCCCGACTGGCTGTGGCAGACCGACCGCGATGGGCGGATCGCCGAAGCCACGCCCCGGATGGCCGAAGCCGTCGGGCTGGCGCCGGCTATCCTGAATGGCCGCAAGTTGGCCGGCCTCGTCTCCACTGTACGCGACAATGAGGGGGCGGAGGACCGGAACCGGCAGGACCTGGCCGGCTGCTTCCAGGACCGCCAGGCCTTCCGCGAGATGCTGGTCCGCCACGAAGGGGCCCATGGCGTCCGCTGGTCCCGGCTCACCGGCCATCCCGTCTATGACCACCGGGGCAGGATCGCCGGCTTCCGCGGCATCGGCCGCGACGTGACGGCCGAGCACGAGGCCCGTGAGAAGGTGAACTTCCTGGCCAGGCACGACAGCCTGACCGGGTTGCTCAACCGTCGCGCCTTTGTCGAGGTCGTCGCGGATCTCTGCAAGGAGAAGCGTTCCTTCGCGCTCGTTTTCATCGACCTGGATAACTTCAAGGGCATCAACGACACCTACGGCCACCATGCTGGCGACCAGTTGCTGCAAAGCATCGCCGGCCGGATTCACCACTCCATCCGGCCGCAGGATACCGGCGCGAGGCTGGGTGGCGACGAGTTCGCTCTGCTGGTCATGGGCGCGGATGGGGAGGAAGGCCTCGCGGTGGCCGAGAGGCTGGCGCAGCAGTTGGGGCAGACCTTCGCGGTGGACGGCATCAAGATCCACCCGGGCGCCAGCATCGGCGTCAGCGCCTGCCCGAAGGACGCCCACGATCCGCAGCGGCTGATGATGCTGGCCGATCTCGCCCTCTACAAGGCCAAGGAGCAGGGCAAGGGCAAGGCCTGCTTGTTCGAGCGCTGGATCGAGGAAGAGCACCACAGCCTGATCACCCGCGAGGCCGAACTGGCCGAGGCCATCCGGAAGGACCAGATCGGGGTGCACTACCAGCCGATCGTCGACCTCAAGTCGCACCGGATCGTCTCGGCCGAGGCACTGGTGCGCTGGAACCACCCGACCCGTGGCTGCATCCCGCCCAGCGAGTTCATCGGCACGGCGGAACGCTGCGGCCTGATGGAGGAGCTGGGCGAAGTAGTGCTGCGGACCGCCTGCCGCGACGCCATGACCTGGACCACGCCGATCCAGGTCAACGTCAATCTCTCGCCCCGGCAGCTCCGTTCGGGCCGCTTCCCGGAGATCCTGGCGCAGGCGCTGGAGGCAAGCGGGCTGCCGTCGGAGCGGCTGGGCATCGAGATCACCGAGAACGTCCTGCTGGACCAGGACGACAAGACCCTGCGGCAGCTCGATAGCATTCGCAGCCAGGGTGCGAAGCTGATCCTGGATGATTTCGGCACGGGATATTCGTCCCTCACCTACCTGCACGAGGTGGAGGTGGACGGCATCAAGATCGATGCCGCCTTCACCAGCAAGCTGCCGGAGAAGAAGGTCGCGATGATCTATCGGATGATCGCGCGCCTGGCCCTGGACCTGAATATCTACGTGGTTGCCGAAGGGGTGGAGGAGCCGAGCCAGATGGAATGGCTCAACCAGAACGGCATCCGCTTCGCCCAGGGCTACCTGCTGGGCCGCCCCGCGCCGTCGCCCCCCGCCACGCGGGTCGAATACCTGGCCTGACGGCTTGGGCTAGAACCGGTAGGTCAGGCCCACCGTGACGGAAATCGGGTCGGGATCGATGCCGACGCGCACCGGGGCACCACCCGCCACGCCCTTGGCGTCGAAGGAGAGCCAGGTCTTGCGGGCATCGAGGAAGGCGGAGACGCTCTCGGTGACATGGAACTGGCCGCCGAGCTGCACATAGGGCCCGGCATTATCGGCCACGTTGAGCTCGGACATCGAGCCGCCACGGGTGCGGAAGATCGCCGTGTAGCTGATGCCGGCACCGATGACAGGTTCGAACCGCCCCAGCCTGAACGGGTAGTACTGGGCGCCGAACATCACCGAACCATAGGTGACCTTGCGCAGCACGCCCTGGGCCGCGAAATCCCCCCGGCCATGCAGCGCCACGGTGGGCGGCAATCCGCCAAGGACGGACACGCTCCAGTTGGGCGCGAATCTCCAGCCTGCCTCGAAGGCCGCGAAGGAAACGCCGCCCAGCGCCACGCGCGCACCATCCAGCGGCTGGCCCGCCACGGAGGCGCGACCCGTCGTGCTGTAGGTGGCATGGCCGTAGCCCAGGCTGAGGAAGAAGGGCCGCTCGCCCTCCTGCATCTCCTGGGCGAAGCCTGGGCTTGGCAGGATGCCGGCGGCTGTGACGAGGGCGAAAGCAAGAAGGTGGGGAAGGCGTATGCTGGACGGCACTATCAGCATCCTGAACGCAGTGCGCGGGTTGTGCCATACGCCGAACGTATCTGGAAACGATATTCGTATCCTTAACCTTTAAAAATCCCCCGATATTTACATACGCCGCCGTCGGCCAAGGTCGTCCCTTGCAGGGGACGACCCGGTGACGGCTCAACGGGTGAGGGTGAGCCACACAGGCTCGCCCTTGTAGAAGCCTTCGAGGTTGTGGGTGGTGTCGCCCATCGGGTCCATCATCGGCACCTTCAGGCGGATCTGGTCGTAGCGGCGCCGGTCGCTCGCCATGAGGAGCATCTTGCAGCTGAGGCCGGGATAGGGCTTCGGCTCCGACGCGGCCGAATAGCCAAGGCGCTTGTAGAATGGCGCGTGGTTGGAGCGGACGCAGGCCAGGAAGATCTGCGTGTGGTGGCAGAGCGCGATGTAGCCGGCCAGCCGGTACAGCAGGAAGATCAGCCCCTGGTTGTTCTCGGCCTCCGGGCTGCGGACGAGGCGTGTTACCTCAATGGCCCGGCCGGCGAAGGCGTCATTCGGGCGGGCGTTCAGCAGGGCGCCGACTTCCTCGGGGAAGGTATCCATGGCGGGGGACGTGTAGTTGGTACCGCGTTCCAGCAGGCAGACGCGGACGGATGCGATGGGAACTTCGTCGCTGTAGAGGACCACCGTGTCCGCGTTCGCCATGTCATCGTAGTGATCGTGGAACAGGCCTGCCGGGTTCTCCCGGATGAAGCCGCCGGCCAAGTAGCTGCGGTAGCGCAGGCGGTAGGCGTCTTCCCGGACCTTGGCCGATACCGCCAGGCGCGCGGCATAGGTTGTGCCCCGGGCGGACGTCCCGGTAACGATATGCCGTTCCCGCGGTGGGGTTGGCTGGGTGAGCGCGCTTTGGGATACTCCCGCCGCAGTCGCCAACGTCATGGACTCAGGGCGGATGGTCTCGTTATCGTGCTGAAGCATCGTTACTCTCCTGTGGGGCTTTTGCCGCAGGCAGAGGGTAACTAGCGTTCGCAGCCAAAGCACCACTACGCTCGCTTCCGCACACCTCACGCCAACGGCCGGGAGCAGGCCTTTCGACCGTCGCGCGCCTGAAAACCGAATGATGTCAGGGCATGCCCCGATGGAGTGTCGGAAGCGGCCAAGACCGGGTAAGCCCGGCGCCGTGGCCTAATGTGAAGGGGATGACGTGAATCTCGAGGCGGTTAGGGACGTCGCGGATTTCCGGACGCTGGATGAGTCGGACGTCCTGATCGGCTATATGGACGGGATGGCCGGCCTGGTCGGCGCGAAGGACATGACGCGCTCCTATTGGCATGGCTGGCGCAACGGCGTCGTCGACGCTGGCTTCCTCGAACCCGACGAGGCCCAGTTGGAGCTTGACGCGGATTTCGCCAAGCTGGCGAGGATCTGACTGTCTGCCCTGGCCACCCCTGGTCGCCCGGGGCAGCGTCATGGTGCCCCTGTTCACTAACGGCGTTTATGCTTGTGGAGCTGGGGAAGCGGCCATAGCCCTCCAGGCGCAGGTGCTACGCAGGCCGATCCCTTCCGGACGAAGACCAGCGAGTGGGCCTACGGCAGTGCCGTGAAGAACGGTGCGGCACAGCGATACGCTGCGAGCCCGGCGACAGCTCAAGCTTGAAAAATCCCGAACGACCGATGCCGCAGCAGGCGGGCCGAAGCACCGGCTAACCCCGGCTGCCGCATGTCCGGATGCAACAAACCGCCGCGACCACTGGTTCTAGGAAGGTGCCCGGACGTGTCCGTGCCGAGGCGTGCTCAGGAGATGAGGGACTGGATGTTTTTCGACAGTTGGTTCGCCCTGCTCCGCGTGGTGGTGGTCGGAACCCTTGCCTACACGGCGCTCGTGGTGCTGTTGCGCACGTCCGGTAAGCGAACACTGGCCAAGCTGAATGCCTTCGACCTGGTCGTCACCGTGGCATTGGGCTCGACACTGGCCACCGTGATCCTGAGCAAGTCCGTCGTCCTGCTCGAAGGCGTGGTTGCTTTTCTTCTGCTGGTCAGCCTGCAATATCTGGTCGCCTGGCTCTCGGTCCGCTGGCCTCGCTTCAGTGATCTGGTGAAGTCCGAGCCAACCCTGTTGTTCCACCGTGGCCGCTTTCTTGACACCGCGCTGCGCGCCCAGCGACTCACCCGGGCCGAGATCCTGGCCGCCATCCGCAGCGCGGGCGCAGCAAGCGCCGAACACGTCGCGGCCGTGGTGCTGGAGACGGATGGCACACTGAGCGTCATCCGGGACACCAACGCGGCCGGCGGCACCAGCAGCCTGGCGGACGTCCACGGCGCTGGCAGCGACGGCCGCTAGAGACGCGCCACCCCACCGGCTGATCCGCGCCTTTCACACCGCGCACTCCGCCGCCGCAAGCCCTCGTCAGGCCAGACGGTGCTTGTCGAAGCTGGAGGCGGGAGGCCGCCTGGCCCGTGCTGAGGGGAGCACGGGCCAGCACGGTCAGCCCTTCGCGAAGCCGTACAGAGTAGCTGGATTATCGACCAGCACCCGCTTGCGTGCCGCTTCGTCCGGCACCCAGTCGGTCAGCAGGTCGAACAGCGCCGCGTCATCGGGCTTCTCGGCCGGCTCGGTGACATGCGGCCAGTCGCTCGCCCATACGCAGCGCTCCGGCGCGCCCGTCGCGTAACCCTGCGCGACGGGCACCGTATCGGACCAGCGGCCCGCCGGCCCCACCTTCGTGTCCATGTAGGCGCCGGAGAGCTTCACCCAGGTCCTGCCGCGCTCCATCAGCCGCCGGACCGTCTTGTAGCCGGCATGTTCCACGCCCTTGTCCATCGGGATGCGGCCCAGGTGGTCAAAGACGATCGGGGCGGGCAGACGCATGAACAGGGCTTCGTGCTCCGCGATCTGGTCGCCCAGCATGTGGATCTGCGTGTGCCAGCCCAGCGCCTGCACGCGTGCGGACAGCGGTTCCAGCATGTCGACCGTGGTGACGCCCGCCTGCACCAGGTTGAAGCGGATGCCACGCACCCCGGCTTCATGCATCTCGCGCAGCTGCGCGTCCGTCACGCTCGTATCCACGACCGCGACCATCCGCGCCCGCTCCGGCCCCAGCTCCCGCATCGCCTGCAGGTGCAGCCGGTTGTCGGTGCCGTAGGTCGAGGGCGTGACGAGCACGGAGCGCTGGGTGCCAAGCCGGCGCGCCAGCGCGCGGTAATCCTCCGGCGAGGCATCTGGCGGCCGCAACTGCGTGCGCGGGTCGGCCGGGAAGCGGGCATCGTAGACGTGGTGGTGGCAATCCGTCGCCAGGGCGGGCGCGGGCGTGCGCGGGGGCGCCGTTCCGGTGGAGAACTTCACCGGCCCGGCAACCCCTCTCACCATGTCGGTCGCCCCGGCGACAGGCTGGGCGCTGGCGGAGACGCCTCGCAGCACGCACCCGGCGGCAACCAGCCCGGCGCCGCCCAGGATGGCGCGGCGAGACTGAGGATGAGCCATTCGTTTTCTCCCATCGCGCCTGTTTCAGCCGGCGCTTGCGGGAGCATGCCAAGGGTCCGCGGGAAGGTCGACAGCCTTCATTCTCCGCGGCGCCTGACCCTACCGATGGATCTGGGCGAGCATGGCGGGAAGCAGCCACGCCCGCCCCGGCTACACCATGTGCTCCATCCGCATCGGCAGTTCGCGCAGCCGTCTTCCCGTCGCGTGGAAGATGGCGTTGCCGATGGCCGCGGCCACGCCCACCATGGCGACCTCGCCCAGCCCTTTCACGCCGGCCTGGTTCAGCAGCAGGTCCGGCCGGTCGATGAAGCCAACATCGATGCTGCCGATGTCGGCGTTCACCGGCACCACGTATTCCGCCAGGTCGTTGTTCAGCACGCCACCGAAGCGCGGATCGATCTCCGCTGCCTCGCGCAGCGCGGCACCGATGCCCCAGACGACGGCGCCGCGCACCTGGCTATCCGCCGTGCGCGGGCTGACCACGCGGCCGCAATCGATCGTGCTGACCACGCGCGGCACGCGAATGCGGCGGGTGGTGGGCTCCACGCGCACCTCCACGAAATGGGCCGCGAAGCTGAAGCTCACGAAGTCAGGGTATTCAGGGCCGCCGGCTGCCGGCAGCCCGTTCTGCAACCGGCCGAAGACGGCATCGGGCTGGCCCGGCGCGTGCCCCCGCACCTCGACCTCGATGTGCGGGCGGCGCAGGCGGGCCAGCATCTGGTGCAGGTCGCCCCGCATCTGCCGGCTGCCGCGCAGCTCAGCCAGGCGCTGCCGCACCTCCAGCGCCGCCTGGCGGACCACGGGAATGGCGCTGGCCGTGCCCCAGGAACCGGCGGTCAGGTGCTGGGGCACGGCCTCGGTATCGCCGACGCGGATATCGACGCGCGCCGGGTCGATCGACAGGTGCGCCATCAGCGTCGCCAGGATGGCGTTGCGCATGCCCTGGCCCATCTCATGCCCGCTGACGGACAGGCGCGTGGTGCCGTTCGCCCGCACCCGCAACCGTGCGATGGCGGGGGACATGGCGGCCTTGTAGGCGCCACTGGCCACGCCCCAGCCAACCAGCATGCCGTTCTCGTCCCGCATGGACCCCGGCTGCGGGGTCCGCCGCGCCCAGCCGAAGCGGTCCGCGCCCTGGCGCAGACAATCGGCCAGGAGGCGGGAGGAGAAGGGGCGGCCGGTGACCGGGTCGCGCGTCGCCTCATGCGCCAGCCGGAAGGCCAGCGGGTCCTGCCCGGTTGCATGGGCCAGCTCGTCCACCGCGCTTTCGAATGCGAAGGCGGCGGGGTGCTCGAAGGGTGCGCGCATATAGCCGGGGGATTGCACGTCGGTGCGCACCAGCCGCTCCGCGCTCCGGTAATTCGGGATGTCGTAGAGGCGGGATGTGATCTCGCTGAAAGTGGGGCGCAGCGTATCGGCGCGGCTGTTCTGCATGTCCGCTTCATAGACGGCGGCAACCATCCGCCCTTGCGCGTCGGCGCCGAGCCGGACGCGGTGCCGGCTGGCCGGGCGGAAGCTGGCGGTGTGGAACAACTGCGCGCGGGGCATCACCAGCTTCACAGGGCGGCCCAGCAGCATGGCGGCGCGCGCCACCAGCACCGTCTGCAACTGCATTGAGTTCTTCTGGCCGAAGGCGCCGCCCAGATGGGCGCTGTCCACCCGCACCTGCGCGGGATCGAGGCCAAGGGCGGCCGCGAGGCCGAACTTCACCGCGCCCGCGTTCTGCGATCCCTCATGAATGGACAGCACGCCGTCGCGCCATTCGGCCACGGTCGCTATCAGCTCCATCGGGTTCTGGAACTGCGCGGGGTGGCTGTACGCGGCGTCCACGCGCGTGGCGGCGGCAGTCCAGGCAGCCTCCGCATCGCCGACATTGTAGCTCTGCTGCGGCGGCGTCACCTCTTCCCCGGTTTCCCCCAGGGCGGCGGCGAAGGGCTCCGCCTCGCAGGTGGCGCGCACCAGGGCGGCGGCCGCGGTCGCGGTCTCCAGCGTCTCCGCCACCACCAGCGCGACGGGCTCGCCGCGATGCACCAGCCGGTCCGACAGCATGGGCTGGTGGCTCTGGAAGGCACGACCACCGCCCAGCAGGTAGCCGGCGGATGCCACCCCGGCGAAGTCCCGCCAGGTCAGCACCGCCAGCACACCGGGCATGTCGCGCGCCGCGCCGGTCTCGATGGCTGTGAGGCGGCCGCGCACGATGGGGGAGGGCACGGTCATGGCATGCGCCAGGCGCGGCAGCGGGGTGTCGGCGGCGTAGCGCGTCGCGCCACGCACCTTGTCCCGTGCATCGACCCGCGCGCGGTCGGGGAACGTGTTCTCGCTCATGGACGTTGGCTCCGTTCGGCGGCGATCATCACGGCGTCGGCCACGGCTTCGGTGCCCAGCACCACCTTGAAGCCGTTGTGGCGCCCGGGGCGGGCCGCGGCGAAGGCGGCGCGCCCGGCTTCCAGGGCCAGGGCACGATCCAGGCGGCGGCCGGCGAGCACCGCCTCGGCCTCCGGCACGCGCCAGGGCCGGGTGGCAACGCCGCCCAGCGCGATGCGCGCCTCCCGCACCACGCCTTGTTCCATGTCCAGCGCGACGGCGGCGGAGACCAGCGCGAAGGCGTAGGATTCGCGGTCGCGGATCTTGTGGTAGGTGGATGCGCGGCCGATCGGCCCGACGGGCACGCGGATGCGCAGGATCATCTCGCCCGGCTCCAGCACCGTCTCCTGCTGCGGCGCGTCGCCGGGCAGGCGGTGCAGCGCGGCCACTTTCAGGCTGCGCGCGCCGCGCGGCCCCAGCAGGTCCAGCGTCGCGTCCATCGCCACCAGCGCGACGGCCCAGTCACCGGGATAGACGGCGATGCAGGCCTCGCTGCCGCCGAGCAACGCATGGCCACGGTCCAGCCCTTCCAGCGCCGCGCAGCCGCTGCCCGGCGCGCGCTTGTTGCAGGGATAATGGGCACCGTTGCGGAAATACGGGCAGCGCGTCCGCTGCAACAGGTTGCCGCCGAGCGTCGCCATGTTGCGCAGCTGCTGCGACGCCGCCTTGGCCAGGGATTCCGCCAGCACAGGGCAGCGCCGCAGCACCTCCGGGTGCTCGGCCGCATCGCTCATCCGCGCGAGCGCGCCGAAGACCAGCTCATCCCCCGCAAACGCGATGCCGTCCAGGCCCGGGATGGTCGTGACGTCCAGCAGCGCGGCAGGCGTCTCGATATCCAGTTTCATCAGGTCATACAGGGTGGTGCCACCGGCGATGATGCGGGCCCCGGTGCCGGGCACCGCCTCTGCCGAACGCGCCTGGGTGTAGGTGAAGCGCTGCATCGCTCAGCCCTCCCGCATGCGTGTGGCGGCGTCCTGGATGGCGGCGACGATGCCGGTATAGGCGCCGCACCGGCAGATATTGCCGCTCATATACTCACGGATCTGCGCCGCGTCCGTGACGTGGCCTTCCCGCACGCAGGAGACCGCCGCCATGACCTGGCCCGGGGTGCAGTAGCCGCATTGCAGGGCGTCGTGATCGATGAAGGCCTGCTGCATCGGGTGCAGCGCGCCGCCCGGCGGCGCCAGCCCCTCGATGGTCAGCACCCGCCGGTCCTGCGCCTTGGCGGCGAGGGTGAGGCAGGAGGCGACGCGGCGGCCGTCCAGATGCACCGTGCAAGCACCGCACTGGCCGTGGTCGCAGCCCTTCTTGGCGCCGGTGAGATGCAATTGTTCCCGCAGCAGGTCCAGCAGCGAGGTGCGCGGGTCCACCATCGTGTCCACGGCCTTGCCGTTCACGCGCAGCACGAGCCGCAAGGTGGCGCCGGGGGTGGCCTGCGCCGCCTGCGCCGCCGCCGGAGCCAGGCCGGCCACCAAGGCGGCGCCCAGGCCGGCCTCCCGCCGAGTGAGGCAGGGGCTTATGGCCGGGGGCACGCCGGCCGGGTCATCGTCCATCGTCGTTTCCTCCGCTGTATGTCGGGTCACGCGGCGGTGCCGGGCGGCCGCCATATCGCCCGGCGGTAAGGCGTGGGCTCGATGACCCGTCGGTGCTGCCGCATTGTCGTGGTCGCGCATCTCTCCACTCCACACATCATGGAAAAGCGTACATCTTCGTCAGGACGGCACAATTCACCCGAAATCGACATCACGATTCGTCTGGAGCGAACAATCGACTATGGACAAGCTGGACGTCATGCGGCTTCTCGCCCGCATCGTGGAGCGCGGCAGCTTCAGTGCCGCCGCGGTCGACCTGGGCCTACCGCGATCCACGGTGACCGAGGCGATCAAGCAACTGGAAGCCCGGCTTGGCGTGCGGTTGCTGGACCGGACCACCCGCCACGTATCGCCCACCCTGGACGGGGAAGCCTATTACCGGCGCTGCCTGGCCATTCTGGCTGAGGTCGAGGATGCGGAAGGCAGCTTCTCCGACCGCAAGCCCCGCGGCCTGCTGCGCATCGACGTGCACGGCCGCATGTTCCGCCAGATCATCCTGCCGGCACTGCCGGACTTCCTGACCCGCTACCCCGAGATCGCGCTGCGCATCGGCGAGGGCGACCGCCTGGTGGACCTTGTGCGCGAGGGTGTGGACTGCGTCGTCCGCGCCGGAACCCCGGCCGATAGCGGCATGATCGTCCGCCGGCTGGGATTGCTGCGGGAGACAACCGTGGCGAGCCCGGACTATCTGGCGCGCCACGGTACGCCGCGCACCCCGAACGATCTGGCGGGGCATGAGATGATCGGCTTCCTGTCCTCGGCCACTGGCGATGTCCTGCCGCTGGAGTTCACGCGGGACGGGCAGGTGGAGATCAAGCTGCCGTGCCGCTTTACCGTCACGGCATCCGAGACCACCGTGGCGCTCGCGCGGCTCGGCTATGGCCTGCTGCAGGTGCCGCGCTACGGGGTGGAGGCGGACCTCGCGTCCGGTACGCTGGTCGAGGTGCTGCCGGATTTCCCACCCTCTCCCACGCCGGTATCGGCGCTGTATCCGCAGAGCAGACAGCTTTCCCCGAGGGTCCGGGTCTTCGTGGACTGGGTGATCCAGGTCTTCCGGCCATATCAGGGTTGAGGGGCGCAGCCGACGACGGCAGGCGTGCTGCGATCGCGATAGCCGCGAATTCCCGCGGGCAGGCGCTGTCTCCTGACCCATAACCGCATGTCATGACCCCTGGCTATGACTGCCGTGGACGCCTCTCGCCCGGCGCCACAGACTGCCGGCCAGCAGCAGGGAACATCGCATGCCCATGATGGTCGGGGTCGATATCGGCGGCACCTTCGCCGATTTCGTGGCGCTGGATCCGGAGAGTGGCCGCATCACCACGCTGAAGGTCCTGACCACGCCGCAGGCGCCGGGCCAGGACGTGGCGGCGGGGCTGCGGCGGCTGGCCGGCGAGGGCATCGCGCCCGGTGCCATCGCGCGCTTCGTGCACGGCACCACCGTGGGGGTGAACACCATCATCCAGCGGCGCGGCTGCCGCCTGGCGCTGCTCACCACCGCCGGCTTCACGGACATGCTGGAACTCGCGCGGCTGCGCATGGCCGATCCCTACAGCCTGTTCTGCGAGCGCCCGGCGCCGCTGATCCCGCGCGAGCGCGTCTTCGGCATTGCCGAGCGCATCGGCGCCGACGGCGAGGTGCTGCAGGCCCCGGCCCGGGCCGAGGTCGCCTCCGCCCTGGCCGCCGCCCGGCAGGCCGGCTGCGAGGGCATCGTCGTCTCCTTCCTGCACGCCTGGCGCAACCCGGCGCATGAAGACCAGGTGGCCGCCCTGGTGGCGGAGTTGGAGCCGGGCCTGGTCGTGTTCCGCGGCAGCGAGGTCTGGCCGGCGATCCGCGAATACGAGCGCACTACCACGGCCGTGCTCAACGCCTATGTCCACCCGCGCATCTCCCACTATCTTGACCGCGTGGCCGACGAACTGCGTACCGCCGGCATCCCGGCGCCGCTGCTGCTGACCACCTCGGCCGGCGGCACCATGACCGCGCAGGCCGGGCGGCGGGACTGCGTCGGCATGCTGCTCTCCGGCACCGCCTCGGGCGTCGTCGGCGCCGGCGTGGTGGCGCGCGCGGCGGGGGAGGCGGCGGTGCTGACGCTCGATATCGGTGGCACCAGCGCCGACATCGCGCTGCTGGAGGACGGCCAACCCTCCTTCGCCACGGGCCACGCGATCGGCGAGTTCCCACTGGCCATCACCACCGTCGCCGTCTCCTCCTCCGGCCAGGGCGGCGGCTCGCTGGTGCGGGTGGACGCGCAGGGCGTGCTGCAGGTTGGGCCGGAGAGCGCCGGCTCCACCCCTGGCCCCGCCTGCTTCGGGCGCGGCGGCACCGGCCTGACGGTGACGGATGCGGCGCTGCTCTGCGGCATCCTCGGCCATGGCGATCTCGGCTTCGGCGCCATCAGCCCGGAACTCGCGCTGGCCGAGGCAGCGGCGCGGCCACTGGCGGAACGCCTCGGCCTCGATATCCACACCCTGGCGGAGGGCGTGCTCAGTGTCGCCATCAGCGGCATGCTGGTGCCGGTGGAGCAATTGCTGGCCCGCGCCGGCATGCATGCCAGCGAATTGACGCTGATGCCCTTCGGCGGCGCCGGGCCGATGCTGGGCGCGCTGACGGCGGAGGCGGCTGGCATCGGCCGGGTGCTGGTGCCGGCGGTGCCGGGCACGCTCTGCGCCCTCGGCGCGCTGGCGGCCGCCATCCGCCGCGACACCATGCGCACCGTGCTGCTGCCGCTGGACGACGCGCACTGGGCCGGCATGGCCGCGACGCTGGACACGCTGGCCGCCGAGGCCGCCGAGGCGGTGCGGGCCATGGCCGGGCCGGGCGAGACCACCGTGGTCCGCGCCGCCGACATCCGCTACCGCGGCCAGTCCTTCGAGCTGACGGTGCCGCTGGACGCGGACACCGACCTCGCCGAGGCGGCCCGGCTGTTCCACGCCGCGCATGAGAAGAACTTCGGCCATGCTGAGGCGGGCGCGGCGCTGCAGGTGGTCAGCCTGCGTGCCTCCGCCTCCCGCGCCGCGCCGCCGATCGCCATGCCGCGGGAAGAGGCGGTGCCGCATGCCGCCGTGCCGCAGGGCCAGGGCCGCCTCTTCGCGCAGGGGCACTGGCAGCAGGCCGCGCTGTTCAACCGCGACGGCCTGGCACCCGGCGCCGCCTTCCGGGGCCCCGCCATCGTCAGCCAGTCCGACTGCACCATCCTGGTCCCGCCCGGCTGGGACGCGGAGGTGGACGGACTGCGCAACCTGATCCTGCAACACGGCGCCGGAGGGCACGGCTGATGCGCACCAATCCCGTCATGCTGCAGGTGCTGCGCAACCACGCGCGCGCCGCCGCCGAGAGCATGGCCACCACGCTCTACCGCACCGCCCACTCCACCTTCGTGAAGGAGACGGAGGACTTCACGATCCAGCTGCTGGACGCCGAGGGCAAGTCCTGCGCCGTGCCGGTGGACCTGGGCGCCACCTGGTACCCGGGGCTCGACTACGGCCGCGCGCTGCCGCTGGTGCAGGGCGGCTACCAGCCCGGTGACATCGCCATGACCAACGATCCCTATTCCGGCTTCCTCGCCACCCATTCGCCCGACATCGTCATGTGGAAGCCGGTGTTCCACGAGGGGCGGATCATCGCCTATGCGGGCGGGCACATCCACAACGTCGATGTCGGCGGCGCGGTGCCGGCCAGCCTGTCGCGCACCCTGACCGAGGTGCACCAGGAAGGCATCCGCATCCCGCCCGCCAAGCTCTACCGCGAAGGCGTGCTGGACGAGGGGCTGGTGCGCGTGATGCTCGCCAACGTGCGGGTGCCCGACCAGAACTGGGGCGACCTGAAGGCGCTGGTCGCCGCCGTCAACACCGGGGAGCGCCGCGTGCTGGACCTGGTGCGACGCTTCGGCGTCGACACGGTGGTGGACGGGCTGGCCGACCTGCTGGACTACGCCGAGGCGCAGGCGCGCGCCGTGCTGGCCGGCATCCCCGACGGCGACTACGACTTCACCGAATACGCCGACGAGGACGCGGCTGGCGGCAACCCGCTGCGCCTGTGCCTGCGCCTCTCCATCCGGGGCGATTCGGCCGATCTCGACTTCGCGGGCACCGACCCGCAGACGCTGTCCTCCCTCAACGTGCCGACCGGCGGGCACCCGCGCCACTCGCTGCTGCTGGTCGGCGCCTACTACGTGCTGTCCGCGCTTCATCCCGGCATCACGCTGAACTTCGGCACCACCCGCGCCTTCACCTGCCACGTGCCGGAAGGCAGCGTGCTGAACCCGCGCTTCCCCGCCGCCGTCGGCATGCGCAGCCTCACCTGCGGGCGGCTGCGCAGCCTGATCTTCGGCGCCTTCGCCCGCGCGGCGCCGGACCGGCTGCCGGCCGCGCCCGCCGGCGCCACCTGCATCGTCAACATGGCGGCGGAGAACCCGCGCACCGGCCAGCGCAGCATCTCCGCCATCGCGCCCATCGTCGGCGGCGGCGGCGGCATGCCGCACCGGGACGGCACCGATGGCTCCGGCGCCGACGCCGCCTACCTGAAGAACAGCCCGATCGAGATCACGGAATCCGAGGCGCCGGTCCGCATCCTGCGCTACGGCCTGATGCCGGATACCGGCGGCCCCGGCGCGCATCGCGGCGGCATGGCGCAGGTGATGGAGTTCCGCACCACCGCGCCGGATGCCTTCGTCACCGCGCGCAACCGCGACCGCTCGCTGTTCCAGCCCTGGGGCATCGGTGGCGGGCAGCCCGGCGCCGCCGGCTCCTTCACCCTCAACCCCGGCACCGCGGGGGAGCAGGACCTCGGCAACACCGACGCTCTGCGCCTGACCGCCGCCGATACGCTACGCATCGTCTCCCCCGCCGGCGGCGGCCGCGGCGACCCCTTCACCCGCGACCCGGCCGCCGTGCTGCGCGACCACCGCGCCGGTCTGGTCTCCACCGCGGGCGCCGCCCGCGACTACGGCGTGGCGATCGTGCAGGACGCGGTGGATGAGGCGGCCACCGCAAACCTCCGCGCCGGCCGGGTGGCGCCCCCCGCCTTCACCCCCGGCGCCTTCCGCGTCGCGCACGAGGCGCGCTGGACCCCCGCCGCCTACGCCGCCATGCACGAGGGGCTGGCGACTCTGCCGCCTGGATGGCGCCCCGCCATGAAGGCGACGCTCTTCGCCGCCGTTCGCGCGGCGCCGGAGGAGGCGGCGGAGGCGGTGATCCGGCGGATTCTCGCGGGGGAGCAGGCCCTGGCGGCGGAGTAGGGGGGCGTCCCCCAGGCTAGCGGGGGAAAGGTCAGGGGATGAATTCCCCTGAGACCCCTTCTTTTTTCCGATGAGTTCTTGGGCGTGCGGGCGGTTCGGTGTCGCGTCACTCATCGGCAACAGCGTCGTTACCCCAGCCGGTGGCGCTAGCGTGCCCGACGCGCCCGCAACAAAGATCAAATAGAAGATGGAGTTCGGGGAATTCTTTCCCCGACCTTCCCGCAACATCCCAGGACAGGCGCCCCACCCGATGAGCATCTTCACGGAGGATTTCTCGACCGACCCCTGGTGGTGGCAGGGTTTTCGTCCCCCCGAGGCGACGGGTGAACTGCCCGCCCGGGTCGGCACGCTGGTGATCGGCGCCGGCTATGCCGGCACCGCCTGCGCCCTGCGCCTGGCCGAGGCGGGGGAGGAGGTGCTGGTGGTCGAGGCCGGCGCGCTGGGCCAGGGGGCCAGCACGCGCTCGGGCGGGCAGGTCTCGGGTGGGGTCAATGTCGGCAAGGGGGCGTCGCGCAAGCCGGTGCCGGGGCACCGCAAGGCGGCGCTGCTACGGGACGCGGCGGCCGGGTTCACGCTGTTCGAGACGCTGCTGGAGCGGCACCAGATCCGCTGCGGCTACCACCGCACCGGCCGCATCAACGGTTTCTGGACGCCGGCCCACGCCGCCGGCTGGGCCGCCCGCCTGCCGGAGCTGAACGAGCACGCGCGCAGCGACGCCCGGCTGCTGGACCGGGAGGAAGCGGCGGCGGATCTCGGCACTCGGTTCTACCATGGCGGCGTGCTGATCAACCGTGCCGGGCACATCCAGCCGGCGGAATTCTTCGGCGGGCTGCTGGCGGCGGCGATGCGGGCGGGCGCGTGCTTCGCGGGCGGCACGCCGGTGCTGCGGGTGCAGCGGCTGCCCGGCGGCTACCGGGTGGAGACGCCGCGCGGCACCGTGCAGGCGGCGCGTGTGGTCTTCGCCACCAATGCCTATACCGGCGCGGCCGCGCGCGGGCTGGCGCCGGAGCTGCGGCGCAGCCTGGTGCCGGTGACCACCCACATGATCGCCACGGAGGAACTGCCGGAGGCACTGGCGCGAACCGTGCTGCCGGCCAACCGCGGCGTGTCCGAGACGCGGCGGGTGATCAGCCACTACCGGTTGTCGCCGGACGGGCGGCGGCTGCTATTCGGCGGCCGCGCCTCGTTCTTTCCGCTGGAGGAGCGGCGGACGGCGGCGCTGCTGCACCGGGCCATGGTGGCGCGCTTCCCGCAGCTCGCCGGCGTGCGGATCAGCAACGCCTGGGGCGGCCGGGTGGCGATGACGCTGGACCGCCTGCCGCATCTCGGCGGCGGCGAGGGGCGCTTCTTCGTGGCCGGCTGCCAGGGCAGCGGCGTGACCATGATGACCTATCTGGGCCACAGCCTGGCGGAGAAGATCCTGTCCGGCCGGAGCGATCCGGTGAATGCCTACGACGACGGGCTGCCGCCGCACCACCCGCTGTATGACGGCACGCCCTGGTTCATGCCCGTGCTCGGGAGCTGGTACCAGTGGCAGGACCGGCGGGAGCGGATGCCGGCGTGATGCGATGCGCCTGCAGCGCGTCCGCGACATGCTGCAGGAAGCGGTTGGCGAGGCGTGAGGTAGGCCGCAGCGTGGAGGTCACGACATTGACCGGCAGCATCACCTGCGGCGCGAAGGGCCGCCACACCAGCCCGGGGAAGCCGGCGCCTTCCATGTAGCTGTCCACCAACGCCACGCCGGCGCCGCGCAGCACCAGCGCCGGTGCCTGAATGGCCGTGGCCAGCTCGATCATCACGCGCCGCTCGGCGCCGTCGGTGGCAAAGGCCTCGTCCAGCAACTGGCCAAAATAGGTGCTGCTGCTGAAGGAGATCAGCCGCTCCCCGCGCAGGTCCCGCGGGCGTACCACGCTGCGTGCCGCCAGGGCGTGGCCGGGCGGCAGGGCGCAGGCGATGGGCACGGTGGCCAGGCTGTGCAGCACCGTGCCCGGCGTGACGACCGGCGAGAGGCACAGCCCCACATCCACATGGTTGCCCGCCACCAGTTGCGCCGCCGCGCTGGCGGGCACGAAATGCGACACCACCTTCACCTTCGGCAGCACCTGCGCGAAGCTCGCGACGGCCTGCGGCACGATGACGATGCCGATGGAGGAGGAGGCGGCCACCCGGAGCAATCCGCTCTCGCCGTCCCGCATCTCCGTCGCCGTGGTGCTGAGGCGGGCGATGTCCTGCATCAGCCGCGCGCTTTCGGGGAACAGGCTCTCCGCTTCCAGCGTCGGGTGCAGGCGGCCCTTGATGCGGCGGAACAGCGGCATCCGCAGCTTGTCCTCCAGCCGCTTCAGCGCTTTGCTGAGCGCCGGCTGCGATACGCCGAGCGATGCCGCCGCCTCCGTCAGCGAGCGTGACGACATGACGGCGTGAAAGATCTCCAGCTCGCGCGAAGTCATCGGCCTGCCCCTCTGTTGCGCGCAGATCATAACCGGATGTTATCGGTCGTCGACGCATCGTTGCTCGACAGAGGCGAAGCCGGCGCTTGACACTGCGGAAGAACCTCGCCGGAGCCGCCGCGCATGCCCGTCCGCGTCCTTCCCATCGCCCTCGCCCTCGCCGCCATGGTGGGGCTCGCCGGAGCGGCCCCCGCCGGCGCGGCGGATCTGCGGATCGGCACGCAGAATGTGCCGGTACTGGACCCGCACTTCCTGCTGCTGGACTCCAACATCGCCTACAACCAGCATATCTATGGTGCGCTGACCGAGACGGACGCGCAGGGCCGGCTGGTGCCGGATCTCGCGACCGAATGGCGGCCGCAGGGCGACAACGCGTGGCGCTTCACCCTGCGGCGCGGCGTCACCTTCCAC
Organism: Teichococcus aerophilus; assembly: GCF_014490485.1. Lineage (GTDB taxonomy): Bacteria > Pseudomonadota > Alphaproteobacteria > Acetobacterales > Acetobacteraceae > Pseudoroseomonas > Pseudoroseomonas aerophila. Next base: position 65,624 of record NZ_JACTVA010000001.1, read on the forward strand.
GATGGCTCGCCCTTCACGGCGGACGACGTGGTGTTCAGCCTGAACCGCGTGCCGAACGTGCCGAACAATCCCTCGCCCTATAGCGGCCAGTTGCTCGGCGTCACCGAGGTCCGCAAGGTCGATGACTTCACGGTCGACATCGTCACCGATGGTTTCCTGCCGCTACTGCCGGCGCAGATCGCCAAGCTGTCCATCCTGTCCGAGCGCGCCATGGCAGGGCGCACGACGGAGGACATGAACCAGGGCCGCGCCGCCATCGGCACCGGCCCCTACCGCGTCACGCGAGTGGAAGGGCGCGAGCGGATCTTCCTCTCGCGCTTCGAGAACTACCAGGGCCAGAAACCGGACTGGGAGAATGTCGAGTTCCGCGTCCTGCCGTCGGAGGGCGCGCGCAGCGCCGCGCTGCTCTCGGGCGACGTCGACCTGATCGAGTTCGTGCCGTTGCAGGACGCGGCGCGGCTGGCGAAGACGCCGGGCATCACTGTGCATAGCGGCGGTTCGCCGCGCGTGATGTTCGTCGGCGTCAATGTCGATCCGAAGCTGGAAGCGGCGGGCGCGCCGATGCGCGACCCGCGGGTGCGGCAGGCCATCTCGCAGGCGCTGAACCGCGACGGGCTGGTGCGCAGCACGCTGGAGGGCTATGGCCGCGTCGCCACGCAGGTCGGCGTGCCGGGGATGCTCGGCTATCTGGAGGACCTGCGCCCCGATCCCTACAATCCCGACGCAGCGCGCAAGCTGCTGGCGGAGGCGGGCTATCCGGACGGCTTTACCACCAGCCTGGTCTGCCCCAACGGCCGCTACGTGGCGGATGCGCAGACCTGCCAGGCAGTGGGGCAGATGCTGGCGCGGATCGGCATCAAGGCGAGCGTCGAGACGCTGCCGGCCTCGGTCTTCTTCAGCCGCATCCGCACGGGGGCGAATTCCGCGCCGCTGTTCCTGACCGCCTGGAGCAACGTGATGGGGGATGCCGGCTACACCCTGAACAACCTGTACCACAGCTTCGACCGCGCGGCGAAGATGGGCAGTGCCAACCGCTCTGGCTACGCCGATGCCGAGACCGACCGGATGATCGATGCCGCGTTGCGCGAGGCGGATCCGGCGCGGCGGCTGGCGTTGCTGCAGGGTGCCGGGCAGCGCGGTATGGAATCCCGTGTGTTGCTGCCACTGTTCAGCGTTCCCGTGGTCCTCGCCTCCCGCAACGGCATCCGCTACGACGTCGGCACCAGCGGCAGTTCCGAGATGACCTCGGCGATGCGGGCACATCCGCGCTGACGCGGTTTCTGAGAGGGCGGTGTCCTCTCAAACTCTTCCGCAATTGACCATCTGCGGGGCTGGCACAGGTCGGCGGGTTGCCGGATGCGCATGCTGGTCAGCCTGGGAACATGGTCGTGGATGGAACCCCAGGCCAGGGTTTGATGCCGAGCGCGGTGATTGCCACACGGCACCGCCTCATGCCCGCGCCTACCATTCCTTCGTCCGCATCACGATGGAGACCACCGCGAGCACGGCGGGCACTTCGACCAGGGTGCCCACCACCGTGGCCAGCGCGGCGCCGCTTTCGAACCCGGACAGGACAATGGCGGCCGCGACTGCAACTTGAGGCGCCGATCAGGACGGTGGGGGCCGGCTACGCCGTGCGCCGAACCGCATTGGCGGTTCAGCGCATAGGCCAGCCCCGCTCTGAAGCAGGCCTGGATCAGGATAGGCACCGCCAGCAACAGGGATCTGTTCTCCCTGGAACGATACGCTGTGCGGTGCTGGACACGCGGCCGTGCGGTCAGGAACGCCGGCGGATACTCCAGAAGATTGGGAAGCCCGCCACCCGGTCCTGCAGGCTCTTCTGGAGTGCGGTGGATTTGTAGATGGCGCCGAGCGGTATGCAGGGCAGCTCGTCCATGCCAACGACCTGCATCTCCCGCGCAAGACGCTTCTGGTCTTCCAGAGTGGTGGCACCCAGCCAGGCGTTTCGTAGTTCCTCCAGCTTCGGCACGTCCGGCCAGCCGAACCAGGCATCCCGGCCGTTGCCGCGCAGCAGGATATGCGTGCCCGGATTCTCGAACCACAGGCCGGGGAAGGACCAGTTGGTGACGGACCAGCCACCCTTCTCCACCGGCTCCATCGAACGGCGGCGCTGCGTCACGCTGGCGGAATCCAGCAGGGTCGGCTCGAAGTTGAAGCCGAGGCGGGGGAAGAGGTCCGCCGTCACCTGTGCCATCGCCGCCGTGGCGACAGTGTCGGTGGGGCCCAGCAGCCGCACAGCTTCGTTGTTGTAGCCGGCTTCCTTGATCAGGCGTCGCGCCTTGTCGATGTCGCGGGGCCCCATCAACGGCTCCAGCCCGGCATCGCTCGCCATTGGGGAACCGGGCGGGAAGAAGCCGGTGCCGATGCGGAAGTTGCTTTCGTCTGTACCCGTGGCGGCCATGACGAAATCGGCCTGGTTGATGGCGGGCAGCAACGCCTGCCGCATCTTCTTGTTGTTGAACGGCGCGTGCAGCCAGTTCAGCCGCATGACGCAGACCAGCGGCAGCAGTTCCATCCGGCTGATATCGACATTGCGGTTCCGGCGCAGCAATTCCAGGATTTCCGCCGGCGGGTCGGAATACCAGTCCACCTCGTTCGTCTGCATCGCGGCGGCGGCGGTGGAGGCATCGGGGATGCGTCGCCATTCCACGCGGTCGAAATGCACCTGCTTCGCGCCGGCCGTCAGGCTGGCAGCGCCGTTGGCGGGCTTGTAGCCCGCGAACTTCTCATAGACGGAGATGTTGCCGAGCTGGAACTCATCCTGCTTGAAGCGGAAAGGGCCGGAACCGGTCAGGTCGGTGATCTGCTTGCTGGGATCGGTCTGCGCCACGCGCTCCGGCATGATGAAGGGTACGGGCGCACTGACCTGTGCCAGTACCTGGATCAGCAGCGGGAAGGCGCGCTTCAGGCGGAAGCGGATGCGGCGGTCATCCAGCGCGGAGAGCTCGTCCGTCAGCGCGTTGAGCGTCTGGCCCATGGGCGCCACGGCCATCCAGCGCTTCAGGCTGGCGACGCAATCCTGCGCCCGCACCGGGGCCCCATCATGGAAGATGGGCCCAGTCCGGAGGGTGATGGTGCAGACGCGGTTATCCTGCTCGTAGACGAAGCCCTCCGCCAATTGCGGCTGCGGCTTGAAGTCGCTGTCCATGCCGAACAGCGTGTCATAGACCATGTATCCGTGGTCACGGACGATGTCCGCCGTTGTCCAGATCGGGTCGAAGATCGCGAGGTCGGTATATGGCACGAAGCGCAGCACGCGCTGGCGCTCGGACTGCGCCAGGGCGGGGCGCTCCAGCACGGCACCGGCGGCCGCAGCGCCGGCGAGAAAGTGACGTCGTTGCATAAGCCTGACTCCAGTTGCCAGTGGCGTCGCCGTTTCAGGAAGTCTGATTCTCGGGCAGCAGAGTTTCGATCTCGCGCGTGGCGAGGCGAAGTGCCTGCAAGGCACGGTTGGCCTGCCGGCGCAGCACGACTCTTGCCATCCGTGCCTCGTCGGCGGGAAGGGAGGCCAGGCGCAGGGCTGGAGCCAGGCCCGGCAACAGGCGGGTGGCCCGGCCGAGGTCATAGGTGAAGTCGCTGCCGGCATGATGCAGCACCGGGTTGAGGTGTCGGGCGATGCGCAGCAGGGTGTCGTTGAGCGCAGCGCTGGGGGCGGCCTGCCGCAAACGGGCGGCGGTTTGCTGGAACACTCGCGTCTGGGCGATCAGTTCCACGATGCCCGGCGCCTCCGGCGCCGCTTCTGCATACTCACGCAGGCTGGCCAGGATATCGGCGGCGGTGGCGGTGTAGTCGAAGGGCAGGGCTTCGGCGTTGACCAACCCTTCCACCAGATGTCGGTACACCAGCGTGTCCTGCGCCAGGATGGCGGGATCGCACCGCTCGGCGGTATCCTGCGCCGTCTGCCACCACCAGGGCAGCCCGCTCTGCGGCAGGTGCTCGGCGCTGGCGGCGGGCAGGAAGCTGCTGACCTGGGCGCCGGAGAGGCCGATGCCGCTGAAGCTCTGGTCCGACCCGCGGGAGGAACGCCGTGGGTCCACATACTTGTCCTGCCGCTTCAGTGCCAAGCGGACGAACGCCTCTTCCTCATCCGGCAATTTACCGGCGACTGACTCGACGACACTGGCAGAGTAATCGGCCAACTCACCCGTCACATTACGCAGCGCCTTGGTGGTGGCCCCGCGCACACCGACGATATCGACATTCAGATAGGCGATGGCGTGGTCATACAGCGCCGCCCTGGCATGGTCGGCATACCAGGAGGAACCGGCATAGCCACCTTGCTCATGCCCGGTCCAGAAGGCGAAGCGGATGCCGTAGCGGGGCTTCTCGCCCTTCGCGTAGAGCCGCGCCAGTTCCAGTAGCAGCGCCACGCCGGCGAGGTTGTCGGTCGCGCCATCCTGCCAGGTACAGTAATGCGCGCCCAGCAGTACGAAGTGCGGCTCCCGACCAGCGATCTCGGCCACCGGCATGCGCACGTCGCGCCACTCGCGGCGCGTTTCCGCCAGCATATGCACCTCGGTGCCCAGCCGTGCGCGCAGGACCGCCCCGTCCCCGTGCGAGACCTGCACGGCGGGAATGGGCGGCAGCAACGCGACCTGCTCCGCCCCCGCAGGTGCGCCCCAGATGGGGGAGGCCTGAACAAAGTGCCGCTGCGGGCCAGTGGAAATGGCGATCAGCCCGACCGCGCCAGCCTTCGCCGCCGCCATGCAGGCATCGTAGCGCGCCAGCCCGTCGACCAGCACCACGCAACCCGTGAGGTCGCGCCCCGCCTTCAACTCGGCCAGACGACCGGTGACGCCGGCCGCGCCGGTATCGGCGGTAAAGGCCACGCCGGTCGCCTCCAGCACCGCGCCATCCAGCGTGACGGCGGAGCGGAAGGGCCAGCTGATATACGCCTCGAACCGGTGCACCTCATACGGTACGCCGTACCGGTCCAGCCGTGCGCCGATGGCGGCGCAGGCGGCTTCTTCCTCGGCCGAGCCAGGCAGCTTGCGGCCGAAGGCGCACAGCTCACGGACGGTGCCGTGCAGTTCGTCGGGGGAGATAGTGTGTTGCATGTTCATTGTGCCGGGCGGATGCCAGTGGCCAGGGTGTACTGGTCGCCGCGTGGTTCCATGGTCAGTCCCTGGCGCAGGCCCCAGGCGCCTTTCAGGTAGAACACCGGGATGGTAGCGAGGTCCTGCTCAAACACGATGCGCGTCGCCTGTTCCAGCACCGCCTGCCGTTCTGCGGGGTCGAAGGTGGCGGCGGCCTTGTCGATCAGGGCGTCCAATTGCGGGTTGCTGAAGCGGCCGAGATTGGAGGTGCCGCGCCCGCGCGCCGGGTCGAATGTCTGGACCAGGGAGGTGAAGGCATTGTCGGGCAAGCCGGCGGCACTGCCGAAGATGCTCATGGAGGCGGAGAATTCAGGCTGGCCATTCGCACCGGTCAGGGCGCGGCGGAAGAAGATGGAGGAAGGCAGCGCCTCCACCGTCGTGCGGATACCGATGGCGGTGAACATTTGCCCCATGGCCTGGCACGTCTTGGAATCACCGTAGAAGCGGTCGTTCAGGCAGTGCAGGGTCAGGCCGAAGCCCTGCGGGTACCCGGCCTGCACCAGCAGGCGGCGGGAGAGGGCAGGGTCGTAGCTCGCCGGCTGCACATCTGGCACGTGGCCGAGGAAGCCCGGCGGCATGTATTGCCCGGCCGGCACGGCGCCGCCTTCCATGGCGCGCTCAGCGGTGGCGGTGCGGTTGATGGCATGGCTCATCGCCTGCCGCACTTCCCGCCGGGCCAGCGGGTTCTCGGCCATGGGCTTGCCGTCGGGACCGGTGACGAAGTTGGATCGCGCACGGCTGTCCAACGTCAGGTTCAGCGCGAAAAGGGACGTCGCTGCCTCCAAGTGCGTCTTTCCGCCGCTGTTCCGCACGCGGTCGTACAGCCCGGCGGGCACGGCATCGACGACATCGACATCGCCGGAGAGCAGCGCGGCGACCCGGGCGCTGTCATTGCCCAGGAAGCGGAAGCTGACGCGGGACCAGGGCTGCGGGCCGGCGCGGTAATCCTCGTTCCGCTCCAACGTCACGTCCTGGCCGGGTGTCCAGCGGCCCCATCGATAGGGGCCGGTGCCGATGGCGGCGCGACCGCCGTTGAAATCCTCGCCCGTGGCGCCCTGCGCCGCGCGGGCGGAAGCAATGCCGAAGGTCGAAAGATTGTTCGGCAGCAGGGGGGAGGGGACGCTGGTGCGGATCAGCACCGTGTGTGGCCCGGCAGACTCGACTGAGGCGATGTCTCGGATGTAGGCGCGGTAGGTTCGCACGCCCTCGATGGTCTGCGCCCGGCGGATGGAAAAGACCACGTCCTCCGCCGTCAGGGGCGAGCCATCGTGGAAGCGCGCGTCTTCCCGCAACTTGAATTCCCAGGTCGTTGCATCGACAGGACGCCAGGAATGGGCGAGGCCGGGCGTCGGCTTCACCTGCGCATCCTGCACCACCAGGGGTTCCCAGACATGCAGTTGCACGTTCCGGCTGGGGGTGAACAACAGATGCGGGTCGGCGCTGTCGATCGCCGCCTTCATGCCGATCCGCAACTCCTGCGCCGCCGCCATGCAGGGCCAGGAGAGAACCGCCAGCAGAGCAGCCGAACGCAGGCTGCGGAAAGCGAGTGGGGCCATCAGACACGCCTCCGGAAGAGGAATTGGTACCGTGCACCCAACAGGGCATTTCCCGGTAATGAACCGGTGGTTCATTTTTGTCGTCGGGCAGATTGGTACCAGCCGGTAAGCGGGCCAGCAATCCGCTTTCAGTGATGGCGCATCGATTCTTTCAGACCGGACGCCGTCACCGTCCGGAGGGGTCCGCTATTAGCCGTGGCCCAGTGCCTGGGAGAGCTTCTGGCTGCCTTCCCGTGCCAGGGCCAGCAACTCGGAGGCTCGTTCACCCGCCGCCCGCACTAGCGGTGCCGCGATCAGCAGCGCCGCGACGACCTGGCCGCCCGCATCCACCACGGGCACGCCAACGGAAAAGGCTTCGGGCGAGACCTCGCCCCGGCTGAAGCAGTGGCCGCTATCCCGGATGCGGTCCAACTCCCGCAGCAAGGCCGTGGCCTCGGTGGGGGTTTCGGTGGTGAAGCTGTGGCGCTGGCTCGCCAGCACCGCGCGTTGCACGGCGTCCGGTGCATGCGCCAGCAGCACCTTGCTGGCACCGGCGTAAAGAGGCGAGGTGCCTCCCACCGTGGCGTGGTAGCGCACGATCCGGCTGGTTTCCCACTTGCTCAGGCACAGGCTCTCCAACTCCTGCCGCACGCGGATCTGCACGGTTTCGTCGCAGCGCTTGCCGATCTCCTCCAGCACCGGCTGGCCCAGCCGCACGAGGTCGATCTGCTGCTCGGCCCGTGCCGCCAGTCGCACCGCCTGGTAGCTGAGCCAGTAGGTCGCCTCGCTGCCCTTGCGGCGCACGAAGCCGGTAGCCTCCAGGGTCTGCAACAGACGGAAGGTACGGGCCTTGCTGTTGCCCGAGGCGCGCGCAAGGTCCGACAAGCCCAGGCCGGGCGTGTCGCCGACCAGGATCAGCAACCGCAGGGCACGGTCGGCCGCGGCGATCAGGTAGCTGTGGGAGCCGTCCTCGCCGTTATCCGCGGGCTCGGGCGGCGCGCTGCGCGGCTGTGTCGTGGTCGCCATGTCTCGTCGGCCCGTTCGTGGTTCCGCATGGGCGTAGCAGAGGCGGGCCGGCCTGTGGAGGTCAGGGGGCTTCCAGCGCCTCGATCGCAAGTCGCAGCGCATGGGCGGCGCGGTTGCTGGCCTGCAACGCGCTGACACGGCGGAACGGCGCCTCCGCCGTGCCTGCGGCATCCGCCAGGTGGCGCAGGGGCTGCAGGCTGGGCCAGGGGTGTTGCTCCAACGCCGGGTCGTGGCGGAAGCGGTCACCCTGCGTGTAATCCAGCGGCACCAGGGCGCGGGAGGCGCGCATCAACGCCGCGTTGAAACGGGACAGTTCCATGGCTCCGGCCGCGCTCGAGGCCAGTGCGGCAGCGGCATGCTCCAGAGCGTCGGTACGCTTCAGGAGCAGGGAGATATCGAGCAGATCCCCCAGCCGCGCCTGCAAGGATTGCAATTCGCCGCGCATCGCCCTGGCATGGTCCGCGTAATCCAGCGGCAGCAGCGGTGCCGTCAGCAGACGCCAGACGACATGCACGAAGACGCGCGTGTCCCGTGCCAGCCGCTCCGGGTCGATCTTGTCCAGCGTATCGGACGCCGTATGCCACCACCAGCCCAGGGCCATATGGGCTTGCGGGTCCGTGCCTTCTGGCCGCGCATGCCGGCTCAGGCTGTTGAAAATGGCAGGGATGCCGATGCCCCAGAAGCTCTGGTCGCCATTGCGGCCCGAGCGGACGCGCGCATAGTCCTGCCTGGCCTGGGCCGAAACGGCTTCCGCCGCCAGTGCCCACAGTTCCGACCCCGCGCCGGAATGGGCGAGGTCGTCAGCGCCGCGGCCGCCGGTGGAATCGGTGTTCACATGCGCGACGCAGCGGCGGTCCAACTCGTCCCAATACGCGTCGGCATACCAGGCGGAGCCGGAATAGCGGCCCTGGGAATGGCCGGACCAAAAGCAGAAGCGCAGGCCACGCTGCCATTCGCCGCGCCGCCCGGCGCAGAGACGCGCCACTTCCATCATGGTGGCGTTGGCGGCGCCATTGTCCATCACGCCCTGATGCCATGTGTCGTGATGGCCGGAGAACATCACGAAGGGAGCTTCCCCGCCTGCATCGGGACCGTCCAGCTCCGCGACCAGGAGAGGGGTTTCGCGCCAGCCGGTATCGACCTCGGCGAAGAGGGTGGCGTCCAGCGGGCCGCCTGCCCGAAGCCTGTCTCGCAGCGCCAGCCCGGCCTGCCGCTCCACCGTGACGGCGACGGTCGTCGGCAGATGCGCCCTCGTAACGTCCGAAGGGCTGCCCCAGACGGGGGAGATGCACATCTCGTGCAACTGGTCGTCGGGCGAGATGTGGAGCTGCCCAGCGGCACCGGCGCGGTTGGCCCGGGCCGTGGTGGCGGGCGTCGCCATCCCTTCGATCAGCACAATCTTGCCGCGCACATCCTGCCCGGCGAAATCCGCCGGCCGCCCCGTGCCGAGATCGGCCAGCGGCGCCGTCAGCCCGTCCGGGCCGGAGGAGAGGGAGAAGGAGTGGGTGATGCAGGGCAGCGCCATGCCGCCGGCCGTGACGCGCGCGGCACCGGGCAGGCTGATATAGGCGGGGTGGTGCAGCACGGTGGTGCGGTAGCCGAAGCTCTGCATCCGTGCTTCGACGAAGCGCAGGCTTTCCAGTTCTTCCGGCGTGCCCGCCAGCTTCACGCGCTCTGCCATGACGCCGAGGTTCCGCATCATCTCATCGGCGGAGACGGCTGAGGTCAGCTCGCACAGGCTGGCATGGGTCACAGGAAGCCTCAGTCTTGACGGCCTCTACTGTCGGCGGAAGTCTTCCCGGTGTCAATATTCTGAACCGTCGGTTCTCTGTGCGATCCTGCGCGCGACGCTTAAGACGGCACTCCGGTCGAAGGGTCACTCGATCAACCATGGCGTGCCGCAGGCGGTGATCGACGGCGCCCTCGCCGCAGCCAGGCAATTCCATGACCAGCCGCTGGAGAAGAAGCTGGAATTGCGGATCAATACGCATAACCTCGGCTACCTGCCCATGCGTGGCAACACGATCCGCCATTCCGGCCTGAACAAGAACAACATGGAGGAGAATGAGTTCGGCCTAGCCCCGCATACCGACACCGGCTTCATGACCCTGTTGGCGCAGAACGATGTGCCGGGGCTGAACATCGGCACGCGGGATGGGCGTTGGATTGACGCGCCGGCCATTCCCGGCACCTTCATCGTCAACGGCGGAGACATGCTGCGGCGCTGGACGAATGACCGCTTCCTGGCCACACCGCACCGGGTGATCAACCGCTCGGGGAAGGAGCGATATTCCATTCCGTTGTTCTTCGACACGACGCTGGATGACCCGATGTCCTGCCTGCCCAATTGCAGCAGCCCGGATAATCCGCTGCGTTATGAGCCGATCACGCTCATGCAATACATGCTGTGGCACCAGAAGAAGAACCTGGATGCCCTGGCGGCGGCCGATACGCCTGGCCGGTGAATGACCCAACTCCGGCGGTCCTGGCAGGGTCACCGGCTGGTTTCCCACACAGCGGCTGCGGACAGGTGACGCCCGCACGCTGGCATCATGTGCCAGCCGGGACATCCCGCGGACAGGTTGGTGCGAAGGTCCTGTCCGCTGCTGCTATCTCAGATGATTTCAGACACTTGGCGCTGGCGGATCTGCTGTAAGTTCCGGTGGTTGCCGTGGACCGGATCGCGGTGGGCAGCAGCCCGATGCAGGCCGTATCGCCCTTCCGGAATGCGTCGAGGCCGGACTGGCGGGCGCGCATGCCCTGCCAGGCAGTGGAGGCCCCGCAGCTTGCGGAGATTATTTTCAGTGATTAAGATCAAATAACTCAATTAAATCGTAAGAATGTCGGGTGCCGGAGCCTTGCTCCCCCCGAACATCACAGGGGACGCAGCATGACCCAGGGCCATCCCGAGACCATTGTTCTGCATGCCGGCTGGCGGCGGGACGAAGCCACCAAGGCCGTCGCGGTGCCGATCTACCAGACCACGTCCTACCAGTTCGACGACACCGGCCAGGCGGCGCGTCTGTTCGCCTTGCAGGAGCTGGGGAACATCTATACCCGCATCGGCAACCCGACGAATGACGTGCTGGAGCAGCGCGTCGCGGCGCTGGAGGGCGGCTCGGCCGCGCTGGTCGTCGCATCGGGCCAGGCGGCTTCCGCGCTTTCCGTGCAGAACCTGGCGAGTGTGGGCGACAATATCGTTGCCTCCACCGACTTGTACGGTGGCACCTGGAATCTTTTCGCCAACACGCTGAAGGGCCAGGGTATCGAGGTACGCTTCGTCGACCCCACGGATCCGGAGAATTTCCGCCGCGCCACCGATGACCGCACCCGGGCCTATTACGCGGAGGCGCTGCCGAACCCGAAGCTGGAGGTCTTCCCCATCGCCGAGGTCGCGGCCATCGGCCGGCCGCTCGGTATTCCGCTGATCATCGACAACACCGCGGCACCGTTGCTGATCAGGCCCTTCGACCACGGCGCCGCCGTGGTGGTGCATTCGCTGACGAAGTATATCGGCGGCCATGGCAGCAGCATCGGCGGTATCATCGTCGATGGGGGCAATTTCGATTGGGAAGCCCATCCGGCGCGCCAGCCCGCCCTGCACCAGCCTGACCCGTCCTATCACGGCGCCAGATGGGTGGAAGCCGCCAAGCCGCTGGGCCCGGTGGCCTATGTGCTGAAGGCACGGACGACGCTGTTGCGGGACCTGGGCCCGGCCCTCAGCCCCTTCAACGCCTTCCTGATCCTGCAAGGTCTGGAGACGCTGCCGCTGCGCATCCGTGAGCACAGCCGCAACGCCGGGCTCGTGGCCGATGCGCTGGCGGCCCATGCGGCGGTGAGCCGCGTCATCCACCCGGCGCACCACCAGGGCGAGGCCGCCGCGCGCAGCGCCAGGTACCTGACGCGGGGCCATGGCGGTTTGGTGGGCTTCGAGTTGAAGGGAGGGGCGGAAGCCGGCCGGCGCTTCATCGATGCGCTGAAGCTGTTCTACCACGTCGCGAATATCGGCGATGCGCGTTCCCTGGCGATTCATCCTGCCAGTACCACGCATTCCCAGTTGAGCGAGACCGAGCAGAAGGCGACGGGCGTGACGCCGGGTTATGTCCGGCTCTCGGTCGGGCTGGAACACGCGGATGATATCCTGGCCGACCTGAGACAGGCGCTGGACGCCGCCGCGCAGTCCGCCGGGTAAGCGGCGTGGCGGCCGGCCCCACCCAGTGGCGCGGCCTGCTGGCGGGGAGGTGGACCCACTGCTGACCGCTGCGGCACAGCAGATCCGGCGATCGACGGCCTGAACAGTTCCGGCATCACTCCACGCACCTCCGGCCGGATGATCCGGATTGCCAAGCCGCCAGCAGTGGCCGCAAGCCGGATCACGCGAGCGTCGTGCCGTACCAACGCACACACGGCGCCCGTGGGTCAGGCGGGGGAGAGCCGCTGCGTGGTCGTCGCCGTTTGCCCGATCGCGGCCCAGTCGTAGCGCATCGGCACCATGCGGCAGGCTGCCCACTCACTGGCCTGGTCTGTGTAGTGCGGGCTGCCCGGTTGGCCGGACGCGCCGTGGAACACGGCCCAGCGGCAGTTCTCCCATCCACCGACATCGAAGACGTAGCGGCACAGCGCGCCATAGGTCGCGGCCGGGCCGGCGGTGGGGACAAGGCCGATCGCCATCACCGTATCGCCATCGCCGCCCAGTGGCATGGCGGGCGGGTCCAGCAGCGCCGCCGCCTGCGGGAACAGCGGGGAGAGCGGGTGCTGGAAGGTGGGGCGGTGCATCTCGCCCCACGGGGTCGCGGGCGCTGCGGCGGTTTCTTCCAGCGCCGCCCGCAGCACGTCGTCCCAGCTCCAGCCATCCAGCATGGCGGCGTCGTCGTTCCGCAGCAGGGTCGGCAGCACCCACCACAAATTCCCGACCGCCGAGATGCCGGGCGGCACCGCCGCCCAGGCATGCGCGGTCAGGCCTAGCAGGCCGGAGCGGCGGGCCAGGATCGCGGTCATCGCCCGGCGCAGCGTGTTGTAGCGCCCGGCGCCGACGGAGTTCGCTTCCATCCTGCGGTCCCAGGCCAGCAGCTCCTCGCGCAGCGAGGCCGCACGCGGGTCGGGCGGGGTGGCCAGCGCGCGCAGCCGGGCCTGGAACAGCGCGGCGTTGGGCGACAGCGCGTCGGCGTGGATGGCGGCGGCGTCCTCCACCCCGAAGCGCGGCAGGGCGTCCAGCAACTCGGCGATGCGGGCTGCGCGGTAGGGCGGGTGGCAATCGGTGCAGAGATACGGCTCGGCATCCGCGACGACGCGGTTATTGGCGGTGACGATGGTGCCGCCGGCGGGGTCGATCACTTCCGGCATGGCCTCGTGCGGGATGTAGCCGTCCCACTCGCCCTCGCCGGTCCAGCCCGGAACGGCGAACCAGCCATTGGCGCGGGGGCGGAGCGGCACCATGGCGCGCACGCGGTGGCCGATGCGGCCTTCCACGTCGCCGGCGACCAGATTGTGGTCGATTAGCCCCCAGCCCCGCGTCGCCTCGAACAGCTCGGGCACGCTGGTGGCGCGTAGCATGCGGGGCAGGCAGTCGAAGGACAGGTCCGTATCGGCGAACTGGACGGAGCGCAGCACCAGCGCGGCGCCGGAAGCCGGGTCCCCGGCCACGACCGGGCCGTGGCGGGTCTCCTGGATCGTGACGACGCGGTCGGCCCCGCCACGCACATGGATGGTCTCGGTGCGGCTGCGCACGGGCTCACGGCCGTCGCGGAACAGGCAGTCGCCATCCTCGAAGCGTTCCAGGAACAGGTCGTGGATATCGACGAAGGCGTGCGTCACGCAGCAGGCGACGCGCGCATTGTGCATGAAATGCGGGAAGGCGGGCACGCCCGGCACGGTCAGGCCGACCGCGTCCCACTCGTCGCAGGCCAAGTGGTGTTGCGTGTACATGCCAGGAATCTCGAACACCCGGTGCGGGTCGCCGGCCAGGATCGGCCGCCCGGTGGCGCTGCGGCCGGGGCCGACGGCCCAGTTGTTGCTGCCGCCGCCCGTCTCGTCCGAACCCATGGCACCGAGCAGCGCCTCGATCGCCGGGCGGAGCGCGGCGAGGTCGGCCGCCATGCGGGCCCCCGTGGCACCGGGCGGGATGCAGAGCAGTTCGTTCTCGCCATCGTCGTAGCGCAGCTTGGCCGCGTTCTCGGCGCCCACCAGCGGCAGGGCCAGGATGCGCGCCAGCTTGAACCAGACGGAGCCCATCAGCAGGCCCAACCGGCGCATCACCGCAATGGGGTGCCAGCCCTCCCACGGTTCCGGCGTGGCGCCGAGCAATGCGTACTCGACCGGAAGCGGCGGCTGGGCGCCGAGAAAGGCATTCACGCCCTCCGCATAGCGGTCGAGCATCGTCCGCGCCTCGTCGCCCAGGGCGGCGTAGTCGCGCCGGCAGGCGGCCTCCATGCCCAGGCGGCGGCACAGCGCGTCGCTGCCGGCCGCCTCCGCGCCGAGCCACTCGGCCGCCCGGCCCAGGGCGCGGCGGCGGGTCAGCTCCATCTGAAAGAGCCTGTCCTGCGCATGCACGAAGCCGAGCGCGAAATGCGCGTCCGCCGCCGTGCGGGCCTTGATGTGCGGGATGCCCCATTCGTCCCGCTGCACCGTGACGTCGTCCCGCAAGCCGGGAAGCATCTGCGTGCCACGGGTGTCGGAGAGCGCGGCGCGCAGCGTGGTGTCGTCGATCATCAGGCGTTCCCCAGCCGCACGCCCCAGAAGATGGGGTAGGAGGATGCCACCAGCCCTTGCAGCCGCGTGCGGTAGCCGGCCGGGCGGGAGAACTGGCCCCACATCACCGAGGGCGTGGTGCGATAGGCATCTTCCTGGATGGCGGCGGCGATGCGCGCGCGGGCCGCGTCATCCGGCGCGGCGGCGAACTGGGTCAGCAGGGCGGACATCGGCTCGCTGCAGCTCCAGCCAGGGTAGTCGCCGCAATTGTTGGAGATGTAGAAATGGGTGAGCGGGGAGGCCATGTCGACGCCGTTGGAATAGACCGGGAAGATGCTCCAGCCCTCCTTCCGGCCCCGGCGCTGCAGGACCGTGCCCCAGTCCATCACCTGTTCGTCCACGGTGAAGCCGGCTTCGCGCATCCGCTGCGCCAGCATGCTGCCCGCCGCCTGGGAGATCGAGGCCGAGACCTGCAGCATCACCACCGGCTCGCCCTTGTAGCCGGTGCGGGCAAGGGCGGCCTTGCCGGCGGCGGGGTCGAAGGTGGCGGCCGCGGCGCCGGCATTGCTGCCCAGCGGGGCGTCGCACATGAAGAAGGCGGCGCAATGGTCCATCCGCAGATCCGGCGCGATGCCGGCGGCCTGCAGCATCTCCTTCTGGTCCACCAGTTGCCACAGCACGGCGCGCACCGCCGGGTCTGCGAAGGGTCCGCTGGCGGCATTCACGCGGAAATTGCCCTGGAACATGTCCAGGCCCTTCAGCGTCATCACCTTCACGCCCTGCGAGCGCGCCAGCATCGGCACCAGGTCGAAGGGCAGGTACTGCATGTAGTCGATCTCGCCGGCGACCAGGGCATTGGCGCCGGTGGTGTCGTCGCCGATGGTCCGCAGCACCACCTCCGGCACCTGCACCGTCTTGCCGCCGGAGAGGAAGTCGGACGGTTCCGGCCGGGGCACGTAGCCGGCGAACCGCGCCAGCACCATGCTGTCGCCCACCCGCCAGCGGTCGGCGGCGAAGCGGAACGGGCCGGAGCCGATGACCTCCTTGATCCGCCCATCCCCCGCCGCGGCGGCCACGCGCGCCGGCATGATGGCCGGCAGCGGCGCGTTGGGCTTGCCCAGCACGTTGAGCATCAGCGGGAAGGGCTTGGTCAGCGTGATGGTGAACACGCGCTCGCCCTGCGCCGCCATGGTGGCGCCGGCGGCCAGCAGCATGCGGCCCAGCGAGTCCCGCGGCGCCCACCGGGCCAGGGAGGCGATGCAATCCGCCGCCGTGACCGGCGTATCGTCATGGAAGCGCAGGCCGGGGCGCAGGGTGAACTGCCAGCGCAACTGGTCGGCGGAGACTTCCTGCGTCTCGACCATCTGCGGATGGATCTGCCCTTTGGCATCGCTGCCGTAGAGCATGTCGAACACATGGTAGGCGAAGGTCCGCGTGATGGCGGCGGTGGTCATGTGCGGGTCGAGGATGACGACCTCGGATTCCAGCATGACGGTGAGTGGCTTCTGCTGGGCCGCCGCCGGGCGGGGCAGAAGTGCCGCCGGGAATGCGAGGGCGGTCATGCCGGCCAGAACGCCCCGCCTCGATGCCGTGATGGTGCTCATAACGCCCCTCCGGTCTTGCGGCGCCCTGCTTGATCGCGGCCCGCTGTTGATACACGATATATCCGATATCAGGCAGGGCAAGACATTTCCGCGCCCTCCGCCCGCAGGAGGCTTCCCACGATGTCCGACGACGACCTTTCGTTCATGCCAGCCACCCAGGCGGCGGCCCTGATCCGCAGCGGCGCGCTCTCGCCCGTCGAGCTGACGCAGGCGGTGCTGGCGGCGGCCAGGCGGGTACAGCCACGGCTCAACCCCTTCGTCGTGCTGTTGGAGGAACAGGCGCTGGCCGATGCGCGCGCGGCGGAGGCGGCGGTGCGGCAGGGCACGCCGCTCGGCCCGCTGCACGGCGTGCCGGTCAGTATCAAGGACCAGGTGGATGTGCGCGGCGTGCGCACCACCAATGGTTCCGCCATCTTCGCCGGCAGTGCCGAGGCGGCGGCGGATGACGTCACCGTCGCCCGGCTGCGCGCGGCGGGGGCCATCATCTTCGCCAAGACCACGCTGCCGGAATTCGGCCACAAGGCGCTGACGGACGGGCCCGCCTTCGGCACCACGCGCAATCCGTGGGACCCGTCGCGCACCGCCGGCGGGTCCAGCGGCGGGGCTGCGGTGGCGCTGGCCACCGGCGTGGGGCCGATCGCGCTGGGGATGGACGGCGCCGGCTCCATCCGCATCCCCGCCGCCTGCTGCGGCGTGGTGGGGCTGAAGCCGACGCTGGGCTCCATTCCCTGGCAGCAGGGGGCGGATGCCTTCGGCAACTATACCTATGCAGGGCCGATGGCGCGCAGCGTCTCGGACCTCGCCGCCATGCGGGCGGTACTGACCGGGCCCGATGCCTCCGACCCCTGGAGCCTGGGCGCAGCGGACCTGCCGCTCTCGCCCGTCCTGGCGGGGCGTGACCTGCATGGGCTGCGGATTGGCGTGATCGAGCATGCGGCCAATGCGCGGTTGCAGCGGGAGATGGCGGCGAACCTCCACGTCTCCATCGCGGTGTTCGAGGCACTAGGCGCCCGTGCCGAGGCCGCCGGCAGCGAGATTGACTGGATGGAGATGCCGGGCCGCGTGATGTACCAGGCCAACTTCGCGATCTCCCAGCGCCGCCACCTGGCGGAATGGCGGGACCGCATGGACCCGACGTTGCTGGCCTTCATGGAGCGCGGCGAGGGCTTCAGCCTGACCGAGTTCCGCGAGGGCCAGTATGCCCGCACGCGGCTGTTCCACGCCGTTCAGCGCCTGTTCGGGCAGTTCGACGTACTGGTCACGCCGACGCTGAGCCGCACCGCCCTGCCGGCCGATTTCGACGCCGCGCATGACGAGGTGGAGGTCGAGGGCGAGTTGTGCGGCATCACGCGGCAGGGCTGGAGCAGCTACGTCTACCCCTTCAACCTGACCGGCCACCCGGCGCTGACGGTACCCAGCGGCTTCGACGATGCCGGGCTGCCGACCGGCGTGCAGCTGGTCGGCCGCTGGGGTGCGGAGCTGGACCTGCTGCGGCTGGGCGCGGTGTTGGAGGAGGCGCGCCCCTGGGCCGGCCGGCGCCCGCCGGAAGCCGCCTGACCCCCCGCGCGCGCCGCTGGCCGGCTGGGCGGGACGCGCCCCTGCTAGGCCACAGCCTGCAGAGGATCGGGGTCCGGCCCATCGGTGAAGGGGGCCTCGCTAAGCCGCCCGGCATCCAGGTCCTGCAGCAGGCGCAGCAGGGCCGTGCCGCCCTCGATCATGTCCGCCTGGATGGCGGCGCGGACCCCGGCGCCGTCCCGCGCCCGCAGCGCGTCCAGCACGTCCAGGTGCCGGTGGCGGCCGGGATAGCGGGGCGCCGCGTGCGGGTAGAGGTAGGTCAGCAGCGGGCCGTTGCGCAGCCACAGGCCCTGGATCAGGTGGAACAACTCCGGCATCGCCGCGGCCTCGTACAGCCGGGCGTGGAAGTGCCAGTTGCTGCGCACCGCCTCGGCCGCGTTGCCGGTCTCCTCCGCCTTCAGCAGCCGGTCATGCAGCTTGGCGAGGGCCGCGATGTCTCGCGCCGAGACCTGCGTGGCGGCGCGGGCGGCGGCCAGGCCTTCCAGCTCCAGCCGGATCTGTCGCAGCTCCAGGTACTGGGTGGCGGACAGGCGCGGCACGGTGAGGGAGCGGCTGGTCTGCAACGTCAGGGCGCGCTCCCGCACCAGCTGCATCACCGCCTCCCGCACCGGGGTCTCGGAGACGCCCATGGCCGCGGCGAGGTCGCGGATCTTGAGGCGCTGGTGCGGCCGCAGCCGGCCTTCCAGCAAAGCGGCGCGCAGGGTCTCGTAGACCCGGTCGTTCAGGCTGGTGCGGGTCAGGACGGGCAGAGAGACGGTCGGGGACATGGCGGCCAGGATATCCCACCACACCCCCGCAAAACTAGGCGTTGGCGCCACCCAGATGCTTTCTATATGATATATCCGAATAGCCCAGCAAAGGAGGCGCGGAATGACTGACAGCCACGTGGTCCCGCAGCCGAACAGCGCCGACCAGGCCCTGCGCGCCCGGGCAGAACGCGTCATTCCCGGCGGCCTCTGGGGGCACATGACAGCGCGCATCCTGCCCGAAGGCTACCCGCAATTCTTCGACCGTGCCGAGGGCTGCCACCTGGTCGATGCCGATGGCCGGCGCTTCGTCGACATGATGTGCTCCTGGGGTCCCATCGTGCTCGGCCACCACCACCCGGCGGTGGATGCGGCCGTGGCGGCGCAGGCGGCGCGGGGCGACTGCATGAACGGCCCGGCCCCGGTGCTGGTGGAACTGGCGGAGCTGGTGGTCGCCACCATCCCGCATGCCGACTGGTGCCAGTTCGGCAAGAACGGCACGGACGCCACCACCACCTGCGTCACCGTCGCCCGCGCCGCCACCGGCCGGCGCAAGGTGCTGGTGGCGCGCGGCGCCTATCACGGCGCGGTGCCCTGGTGCTCGCCCAGCGTGGCGGGCGTGACGGCGGAGGACCGCGCGCACCTGCTGTTCTACGACTACGACGACGTCGCCAGCCTGCATGCGGCGGCGGAGCAGGCGGGCGATGACCTCGCTGCCATCATGGCCTCCGCCTTCCGCCACGACATGGGGCAACCGCAGGTCATGCCGACGCCGGAATTCGCCCGTGCCGCCCGCGCGCTGTGCGACGAAACGGGCGCGGCGCTGGTGCTGGACGACGTGCGCGCCGGCTTCCGCATCGACCTCGGCGGCTCCTGGGAACCGCTCGGCGTGCAGCCGGACCTGTCGGCCTGGAGCAAGGCCATCGCCAACGGCCACCCGCTTTCCGCCGTGACGGGGCGCGAGCGATTCCGAGAGGCGGCGTCACGGGTGTTCTCCACCGGCTCCTTCTGGTGCGGCGCGGCGCCGATGGCGGCGGCGGTGGCGACGCTGACGGAGTTGCGCCGCGTCGATGGCCCGGGGCGGATGCGCGCCCTCGGACAGCGCCTGCGGGACGGCATGGCGGAGCGCGCGGCGCGGCACGGGCTGCGGATCGACCAGAGCGGCCCACCGCAGATGCCGACCATCCTGTTCGCCGACGACCCCGAGTGGAAGCGCGGCTTCGCCTTCTGCGCCGAAGCGCTGCGCCAAGGCGCCTACCTGCACCCCAAGCACAACATGTTCCTCTCCTGCGCCCATACCGAGGCGGATATCGACCGGGTGCTCGATGCCGCCGATGCGGGGTTCCGTCATGTCGCACGCTGAGATCACCGGGATCATGCCGGCCACCGCCGCGTTGCAGCACTGGGTGGAGCGCTTCGGCGCGGCGCTGGCGGCGGGGGATGCGCGCGGCACCGCCGCGCTGTTCGGCGCCGAGTGCTACTGGCGGGACCTGGTCGCCTTCACCTGGACGCTGTGCACCCTGGAAGGCCGCGAGGCCATCGGCGCGATGGTGGCGCGGCAGGCCGGGTTGGTTCGCCCTGCCGCCATCGCGGTCGAGGGCGAGGCGAAGCAGGGCGTGGATGGTGGCATCGAGGGCTGGATGACCTTCGAGACCGCCACGATGCGCGGCCGTGGCTATGTGCGGCTGCGGGACGGGCTGTGCTGGACCTTGCTGACCGCCGCCCGCGAGCTGAAAGGGTTCGAGGAGCGGGAGGGCCACCGCCGCGAACGTGGCGCCCCATCGCCCGACGAACGTGGCGGGCCGAGCTGGCTGGAGCGGCGCCAACGGCAGGCCGAAGCCCTGGGGCGCTCGGAACAGCCGGAGGTGCTGATCGTCGGTGGCGGCCAGGGCGGGCTTGGGCTGGGCGCGCGGCTGAAGCGGCTGGGCGTGCCCACCCTGATCGTCGATACGCATGAGCGGCCCGGCGACAACTGGCGCAAGCGCTACAAGTCGCTCTGCCTGCATGACCCGGTCTGGTACGACCACATGCCGTACCTGCCCTTCCCGGCGCACTGGCCGGTGTTCACGCCGAAGGACAAGCTGGGCGACTGGCTGGAGATGTACGCGACCGTCATGGAACTGGATTGCTGGAACCGGACACGCTGCACCCACGCCGCCTTCGACGACGCAGCCGGGCGCTGGACAGTGACGCTGGACCGCGATGGCGAGGCGGTGACGCTGCACCCCCGGCAACTGGTGCTGGCCACCGGCATGGCCGGCCTGCCGCAGCTGCCCAGCTTTCCCGGCATGGAGACCTTCCGGGGCCAGCAGCACCATTCCAGCCGCCACGCCGGCGGCGGCGACTATCGCGGCCAGCGCGTGGTGGTGATCGGGGCCAACAACTCCGCCCACGACATCTGTGCCGATCTGTGGGAGCACGGCGCGAAGGTGACGATGGTGCAGCGTTCCTCTACCCTGGTGGTGCGGACGGACACGATGCTGCGCCGTGGCTGGGGCGCCCTGTATTCCGAGGAAGCCACCGAGGCCGGGATCGACACCGACACGGCGGATCTGCTGGCGGCCTCCATGCCCTACCGCGTGCAGCCGGCGCTGCAACGCCCGGTCTGGGACGACATCGCACAGGAAGACGCGCCGTTCTACGACCGCCTGCGCGCGGCGGGCTTCCTGCTGGATTTTGGCGAGGACGGCTCGGGCCTCTCGCAGAAGTACCTTCGCCGCGGTTCCGGCTACTATATCGATGTCGGTACGTCCGAACTCATCGCGGACGGCCACATCAAGCTGGCGCAGGGCGCGGTCGAGGCGATCGTGCCGGAGGGCGTGCGGCTGGCCGATGGCACCGTTTTGCCGACCGATGTTATCATCTACGCGACCGGCTACGGTTCGATGAATGGCTGGGCGGAACTGCTGATTTCCAAAGAGGTCGCCGACCGGGTCGGGCCGTGCTGGGGCCTGGGCAGCGGCACCACCCGCGACCCGGGGCCCTGGCAGGGCGAGTTACGCAACATGTGGAAGCCCACCGCGCAGCCGAACCTTTGGTTCCACGGGGGTAACCTGGCGCAGTCGCGCCATTACTCCCGCTACCTGGCCCTGCAACTGAAGGCGCGGTTCGAGGGGATGGCCACGCCCGTCTATGAGCCTGCGCCCGAAGCGTAGCGTGCACAGGGCCAGGGCCTGCCGCGCACCGGGTGCGGACAGCGGCGGCTGGGGCGCGCGTCACTGGTGAAATGGGCAGGGAAGCGGTGCCCGCGGGCAAAGGCGCGGCGGATTACTGCGTGCGGAGTGCTTTGACGAAACGTTGTTCCATCACCTCCTTGCCCCATTGCTGGCCCGTCCGCTCCTCCACCAGTTGAAAGCCCTGCGCCTCGTAGAGGCGCCGGGCGGTGTGCAGGCCTTGGAAGGTCCAGAGGTGGATGGAATCGAAGCCTTGCGCTTCGCAGAACCTGAGCGCGGCCGACAGCAGCCGCGTCCCGGCCCCGCTACCCCGCGCCCCGTCGTCGACGATGAACCAGCGCAGATGCGCGATGCCGTTCCCCATGTCCTCGCCATCGATCGCCACGGTGCCGACGATCCGGTCGCCCCGCCGCGCCAGCCACAGGCCGTTGCAGGGGCGGTCGAGCCGGGCGGAGAACTCGGCGAGGCCGGACGCCACCAGAGCCTCGAAGGATGCGCCGAACCCGGCCTCGCGTGCGTAGTAGCGGGCATGCATCTCCGCGCAGCGCCCCAGGGCGCCGGGGCGGTATCCGGCGTCGATGCTGATGGAAGCAGGCGCTGGAGCCGCGCCCCGGCTGGCGGCGAGGGCATCCGCGTAGAGCCGCAGCCCCTCCACGATTACCCGGTGCTGGGCCGGGGGCAGATGTTCCAACGCCCCCGCCACCTGGCGGCGGGCGAAGCCGTTGATGGCGGCAACCGTGGCGCGACCCTGCGGCGTCAGGGAGAGCAGCTTGGCCCGGCCATCGTTGCCGGCCGGCGCTTCGGCCACCTCTCCGGCCTCCACCAGCTTTCGCGCCATGCGGCTGACGCTGGATTTCTCCAGGCCGAGAAGGCCTGACAGTGCGGCGGCGGTGACGTCGTCGCGCGCTTCGATCTCCAGCAAGGCATGGACGGCGGAAGGGGGCAGGTCCACGCCGGCCAGGCCCTCCCGCATGAAGCCAAGCTCACGGACCAGGCGGCGCGAGGCGTCGCGGATGGGCTCGACCGACGTGATAGCCACGATACCATCCCCTTGGCAATAAAGTTGCACGATACAACTATTAAAGAGGGCCGCCAAGCGATGTGATTGCCACAGGGGTGGGGCAGGACGCTGGCGCCCGCGATTGCCCAATCGGGCCCGCGGTGGCCCTGTTCCGTGGGAAAGCGACTAGCCATGCGGGTCAAAGCTCCGCATTCTTTCGCCTCCAAGAAAGAACTGGACAAACAGGTCCGGGAGGAACGTCGCATGATCACACGTCGCACCGCGTTCGCAGCGCTCGCCGGCGCCAGCGGGCTGTTGCCGGCCGGCCTTCGGGCGCAGGACGCCTATCCCAGCCGCAGCGTGACCATGCTGGTCGGCTTCGCTCCAGGCGGTGGCACGGACATCATCGCGCGGCTGCTGGCGCCATCGCTGCAGGCCGAGCTCGGCCAGGCCGTCGCGGTGGACAACCGGGCCGGCGCCAGCGGCACCCTGGCCGCCGCGGCGGTCGCCCGCGCGCGGCCCGATGGCTACACGCTGCTGATGGGCACGGTGTCGACCCAGGCCGTGGTGGCGCCGCTGATGCGCAACCCGCCCTATGACCAGAACAACGACTTCACGCCGATCGGCCTGGCCGGAACGGTGCCCCTGGCGGCGGTGGTGCCGGCGCGGGCGCCGTACCAGGACCTGAAGGGCCTGATCGAGTTCGCCCGGCAGAATCCCGGCAAGCTGAACTACGCGTCCTCCGGCATCGCCACGCAGCAGCATCTGGCGGCCGAGATGCTGTGCCAGGCTGCCGGCATCCAGATGACGCATGTGCCCTATCGCGGCACCGGCCCGGTCCTGAACGACCTGATGGCCGGTACGCTGGACCTGGCGATCGACACCCTGCCGACGCACCTGCCGCATCTGCGCAGCGGCAGCACGCGCGCCCTGGCCGTGACCACCGCCCAGCGCGTGCAGGCCCTGCCGGATATCCCCACCGTGGCGGAAAGCGGCTTCCCGGGCTTCGAGATTACCGTCTGGTACATGATGCTCGGGCCGGCCGGCCTGCCGCCGCAGGTGACGCAACGCTGCGTGCAGGCGCTGAACAAGGCGTTGCAGGAGCCTGCCAACCGCTCCCGGCTGGAAGAGGCCGGCTTCCTGCCCGGTGGCGGCAGCGCCGCCGACGCGGCGGATCTGGTGCGGCGCGAGGCAGCGCGCTACGGCGCCCTGGTGCAACGCGCCGGCATCCGCGTCGACTGAGCGGAGGCCGGGCACGGGGGCGGGAGGGCTGCGCCTTTCTGCCCCTCCCTGCCGTCAGAGTGCGATGGATTCAAACGGGAAGCGGGCTCACGTGCGGATGTCGGCACCCCCGAACACGATCTGGTTGCGGAGCTGCGGCTGAAACAGGTTGTAGAGGAAATTACGGCCGCCCCCGCTCGCCGTGTCGAGCAGCTCCAGATGCTGGGGTGAAAGGGCGAGGCCGAGCGCGGCCACATTGTCCGTCACCTGCCCGGCACGGCTCACACCCATCAGGGTGGAGGCGACGCCGGGCCGTCCCACCACCCAGGCCAGCGCGACGCGGGCCGGGCTTTCGCCCATCTCGTCCGCCACCTGCTTGAGGCCGGCGACGATGGTCCAGTTGCGCTCGGTGAACAGGCTGTCGCCGAAGGGGTTGTCGCCATCCAGCCGCTTGTCGTCCTCGGCGCGCGCGCGGCCGCCCGCCTCCGCCTGGTTCGGCACACCGCCCTGGCGCGGCTCGGCGGCTTCGACGGCGGCGCGGTCGTACTTGCCGGTCAGCAGGCCGTAGGCCAGCGGGCTCCACGGCACCAGGCCCATGCCCATCGCCTGGCCCAGGGGCACGTGCTCGTTCTCCACGCCACGCTCGACCAGCGAGTAGAAGTACTGCAGCCCGACGGGGGCGGGCAGCCCACGCAGCCGCGCCAGCGTGGCCAGCTGCGCGGCATACCAGGCCGGGGTGTTGGAAATGCCCCAGTAGCGGATCTTCCCCGCCTGGATCAGCGCCGCCATCGTCTGTAGCAGCTCCTCCGCGGGGGTGATGCCATCCCAGATATGGACCCAGTAGAGATCGATGAAGTCGGTCCGCAGCCGCTGGAGCGAGCGCCCGACCGCCGCGTGGATGTGCCGCGCGCCGTTGCCGCCCTGGTGGAACCCCTGGCCGGTCGCGAAGCCGGATTTGGTGGCGATCACCATCCGGTCGCGCAAGCCTTGCTCGGCGACGAACTGGCCAACCAGCTCCTCCGACCTTCCGGCGGAATAGGCGTCGGCGGTGTCGATGAAATTGCCGCCCAGCTCGGCATAGCGCTGGAAGATGGTGCGGCTGCCGGCCTCGTCCGCGCCCCAGCGCGCGGTACCGAAGGTCATCGTACCCAGGGCCAGCGGGCTGACCAGCAGGCCCGAGTGGCCGAGCGGGCGGTAGGTCTGAAGGTTCATCGGCATCACATCTCTCCCGGATACGCCGCAAAGATGGACTGTGGCCGGAGGGTCGATTAGTGCCTGAACGGCGCATGGGTTGCTGAAGGATTTTCACCAATGGACCGCGAGCTTTGGTCGGGCCTGGCCGTGTTCGCCGAGATCGTGGCAGCCGGCAGTTTCGCGAAGGCGGCGACGCGCCTTGGGCTTTCGGCATCGGCGCTGAGCCATGCCATGCGCGCTCTGGAGGGCCGGCTGGGCATCCGCCTGCTGGACCGGACCACCCGCTCGCTCTCACCCACCCGCGCCGGCGAGCAGTTGCTGCTGCGGCTGCGCCCGGCCATGGCCTCGGTGGAGGATATGCTGGCCGAGCTGGACCTGGCGCGCGACCGCCCGGTGGGGCTGGTCCGCGTCAATGCGCATCGGTCGGCCGCCGTCCACGCGGTGCTGCCTCGTCTTACGACGCTCGCGCGGCGCTGCCCGGACGTCGCGGTGGACCTCGTCGTCAGCGACGGGTTGGTGGACATCGTGGCCGAGCGGTTCGATTGCGGCGTGCGGCATTCCGGCGGGCTGCAGGCGGACATGATCTCGGTCCGGATCAGCGAACCCATGGAACTCGTCTTCGCGGCATCGCCGTCCTATCTCGACGCGCATGGCGCGCCGGCGACGCCGGATGACCTCGGTGCCCACCGGTGCATCAGCTACCGCCATACCTCCTCTGGCGCGCTCCATCGCTGGGATTTCGTGCGGGAGGGCGAGATGTTCGGGCGCGCGGTGCCCGAGACCTTCATCACCAACGATGTAGACGTGATGCGGGACGCGGCGCTGAGCGGGCTTGGCATCGTGTGCCTCCTGCGGGTGCAGGCCGCCCCCTATCTGGCGGACGGGTCGCTGACCGAAGTGCTGGCGGGATGGGCACCGATGCTGGCCCCCAACCACCTGTACTATCCCAGCCGCCGCCAGCCGAGCGCGGCGTTCCGCGCCTTCCTGGAGGTGATGCGGGCCTGAGGGCGCGGCCCTGCCTCACAGTGCGCGCCTGCAGGCCGATGCGCCGATGAACGTGCCGGACCATGCCACCTACTATGGCGGCACGGCCAACGGTTACACCGACTACCCGGCCCTGAGCGCCTGACCTCGCCGCGCGTCCGTCAATCAGGCCCGGCGGACGTTCCAGAACACCGGGAAGCCCGGCAGCACGCCGGTCAGGTCCTTGCGGTAGGACGTGGCGTAGAAATACTGGCCTAGCGGGATGTAGGGCACATCCTGGAAGGCCTGGCGCTGGATGTCCGCCGCGATGCGCTGTTGCGCGGCGACGTCCGGCGCATCCAGCCACTGGCCGCGCAACTCCTCGATACGGGGGCTGTCGGGCCAGCCATAGGAGGCATTCTCCCCGTTGCTCCACAGCAGCGCATGCGTGGCGGGGGTCGCCTGGTCCAGCCCGCCCCAGAAATTGCTCAGCACGCTCCAGCCGCCCTTGGCCGGCGCTTCCTTGCTGACCCGGCGCTGGACGACGCTGCCCCAGTCCGTCGGCTGGTAGTCGACGGTGAAGCCGAGCCTGGTCATCAGGTCCGCGGTGACGTCGCCGGCGGCCTTCAGGATGGGCAGGTCCGTGGCGCCGAGGACGACGACCGGCTCTCCCTTGTAGCCGGCGGCGAGGATGGCGGCCTTGGCGGCGGCCAGGTCACGCGGGCTGGTGAGGGCCTCGAGGCTGGCATCGGTCGCCATGGGCGTCTTGGGGCAAAAGATGCCGACGCCCTCGCCCCACAGGTCGGGATCGGTCCCCGCGGCGGCCTGCATGAAATCGGACTGCGTGACGGCGGAGAGCACCGCGCGGCGGATGGCTGGATTGTTGAACGGAGCTTGCAGATGGTTCATCCGCATGCAGCCGATATAGCCGGACTTGTCCAGCACCTCGACGGCGATGCGGCGGTCCCGCTTCAGCAGCGGCAGCAGGTCCGGCGGCGGCAGCTCGTACCAGTCCACCTCGCCGGCCTGCAGGGCGGAGACGGCGGAGGACGGTTCCGGCATCACCAGCCATTCCACCCGCTCGAAACTCGCCCGCTTGGGGCCAGCGGTGCCGGAGGGGGTGCCCTCCTCGCGCGGTACGTAGCCATCGAAGCGGGCATAGGCCACGCGGGCGCCGGGCACCCGCTCATCCGCCAGGAAGCGGTAGGGGCCGCTGCCCACCATCTCCGTCACCTGCTTGAAGGGATCGGTGCGCGCCAGCCGCTCCGGCATCATCGCCGCCATGTTGTTGGCGGTCTTGGCCAGCGCGGCGGGCAGTTGCGGGAAGGGGCGCTTCAGGCGGAACAGGATGGTCTTGTCGTCGGGGGCGGAGAGTTCCTCGGTCGCCGCCATCAGGGTGCGGCCGTAGGTGTCCCGCTTGCTCCAGCGCTCGATACTGGCGACGCAGTCCCGGGCCAGCACCGGGGTGCCGTCGTGCCACTTGAGGCCGGGGCGCAACGTCAGCGTCCAGCGCAGCCCGTCCGCCGCCACCTGGTGGCCGACGAGCATCTGCGGCACGGGGCGCAACTGCTCGTCCTGCCCATACAGGGTGTCGAACACCATGTAGGCGTGGTGGCGGGTGACGTAGGCGGGGGTCCAGACCGGGTCGAGCACGGCGAGGTCGGCCTGCGGCACGAAGCGCAGCGGCTTCGCCGCCTGGGCGCGGGCAAGGCGCGGCGCGGCCAGGGGTGCGGCCAGCAGCGCGGCGGAAGCGCCGATGAGGTCACGCCGTTTCATGATGTCAGGTCCTGTTCCGGGAAGTTGTAGATGCGGGCCGCATTGTCGTGGAACACCGCGCGCTGCTCAGCGGCGGTGAAGGGCTGCAGGATGGTGCGGATGCTGTCGCAGATGGCGGCATAGGTCATGGTGCGGCGGGCAACGGGGAAGTCGGTGCCGAACAGGCAGCGCGCGGGGCCGAAGATCTCCAGGATAGGCAGCACCACCTGCCGCAGCGCCTCCACGCTCGTGTCCGGAGCGTAGGCGCTGGCGTTGGAGAGCTTGATGGCGATGTTGGGCCGTGCCGCCATCGCCCGCAGGCCGTCCCGCCACCTTGCCAGCCCCTCGGCGTCCCGGTCGAGCGGCGAGCCGCAATGGTTGACGATGAAGCGCTGCTCGGGATGCTCGGCGGCGAGGGCCGCGAGGTCCTGCGCCTGATAGGGGTTCATCAGCAGCTCCAGCACCAGGCCGTGGCGGCGCAGCAGCGCCAGGCCCCGGCGCCAGGCGGGGTCGGCCAGTACCTGATGCTCGGTCCAGCGGCGGGCGGGGTCGGGGTGCCAGCGGATGGTTTCCCGCACGCCGATGACGCGGGGCGATGCGGCGAGCTGGCGTTCCAGCGTGGCCTCGGCATTCGCCGCCGCCAGAGGCACGGAGGCGATGTAGCGCCCGGCGATCTGGCCCGGGCGATCCAGCCCTTCCAGCCAGGCGGTTTCCTCAGCGGGGTCGCGCGAGCGGTCCCACAGCGCCTCGACATGCACGGAGCCGGTGACGCCCTGTCCCGCCATGTCGGCCAACAGGTCGGCGATCAGGTAGTCCCGCCGCAGGTAGCCGATATCGCCCAGCGCGCCGATGCCCTGGCCGGCGAGCCAGGGATGCCGCCCGAGCGAGAGGTCCCAGAGGTGGTGGTGGGCGTCGATGATCGGCCCTGCGTAGCGGCGCTCGCCCATGCTGTTCCTGCGGCTGCTGCGGAAGCATGCATGATTGCGCCGCTGGCCACGGTTGTCGCCCCGCGAATCGCGCCATTGGCGGAAAGGCCGGCGCGTGTCCCGCCTCCGGCTGCCTAGGCCCGGAACTGCGCCAGCAGGTCGGGCGCGCCCATCTGCCCGCCCTTGAGCATGATCTCGACGCCGTGCAGCGCCGGGTCGTCGCTATGGCCGTGGCACAGCGCGACGCCGGGGGCGATCGTCCCCGCGTGGGACAGGCCCCACAGATCCAGCGCCTGGACGCCGATGCTGGAGGTATCGCCGCCCGCGATGCCCAGGCGCCGTACCGGCCGCTCACGCATGGCGGCGGCAAGCAGCCGGGCGGTTGCCGCCGCGGCCTCGCCCGGGGGCAGGGGGGTGTCGCGCGGGGTCTCTGTCAGCAGCAGGACGTCCTGGCCGGCATCCAGCAGCCGGCCGGCCTCCCGCACCAGGGCCTGGATCGCGCCGGCATCCGCGGCCAGCCGCGCCGGGTCTAAGGTCAGGTGGCGGTAGCCCGAGGCCGCCTCCACCTGCGCGCGGGTGACGGGCGACAGGCTACCCGCCAGCACCAGCACCGGCCCGGGCTTCGGGCCCAGCGCCGGGCGGCCGGGCAGCCTGGCCCGGTCGGCGCACCAGGCCTGCGCCACGCTGCTCGGCCCCACCGCCAGCAGCGGGGCCCGCGCCGCCTGCCGGCGCAGCAGCGCGCCGATCGCGGCCAGGTCATCCTCGCGGCTGACATCCATCAGCACGGCCTGCGGGGCAGATTCCAGCAACCGCTCCAGCGCCTGCTCCAGCGCCGCCCCGTCCTGCTGGTAGGCGGGATAGGGCAGGTGCGCGGCGGTGAGCCCCTGGGCCGCCAGATGCAGCCGCAGGTCCGCCTCCCCCATAGGAGTCACGGGATGGCGGCTCATGGTCGGGTGGCGGTCTATGCGGTGCACGGCGCCGCCGGTGCCGGCGGCGGCGAACAGGTTGGCGAACAGCAGATAGCGGCCGAGGTTCGGCTGGCCGCCAATGACCGGCCGGAAGCCGTGCGGGAAGCCGGGCGCCAGTGCCGCCATGGCGGCAGCGAGATTGCCGACCTGCGGCGCGCTGTCGAAGGTCGAGCAGCATTTGTAGTGCATCAGCCGCACGCCGAGCGCCCGGAAGAAGGCGCCCGCCGGCCGCAGCGCCGCCGCCATGGCGTCCGGCGCCATGGTGCGGGTTGCACCGGCGATGCCCACCGCATCCAGCGCCCCGGCGCGTTCCAGCCGTGCCGCATCGGGCAGGCCGAGGAACAACAATGCGCGCATTCCGCGGGCGGCGAGTTCCGCCAGCGTGTCCGTCGCGCCGGTGAAATCGTCCCCGAACCAGCCGTATTCAGGCGCGGTCATCGGCCACCGAAGAAGCCGAGCGCCTCGCGCAGTGCCGGATGCCCGGCGGCGGCCCGTTCCAGCGGCTCGCCGCGCGCCGTGGCGTCCCAGGCCTCGCGGATGCTGGCAACGCCGGCGGCGGGGCCGGACGGATGCGCCATGATGCCGCCGCCCGCCATGAACAGCAGGTCCTCATGTCCGATGGCGGCGAAGGTGGCGGGCGCCGTGCCGGCCCACTGGCCGGAGGAGAAGGCGGGCATCACCCGGTCGTCCACCTCGCCCGCGAGCGGCGTGACGCAGTCATGGGCCGATTCGACGACCTCGCTGTCCTCCTGGGCGAACTTCCCTTGCAGGCCGTGCACGTGCATGTGGTCCACGCCCGCCAGCCGCCACAGCACCTGGTAGGCCTGGAAGCCGATGCCGAGCAACGCGTGCCGCGACATCGCGCCATAGCCGTTGCGGTGGCCGTGCAGCGCCAGGTCGGTGGAGCGGCGCAGCGTCTCGATGCCGGAAAAGCCGCACCAGTTCAGGCTGGCCATGACGCAGGAGCCGCCTTCGCGCGCCACCAGGTCGGCGTGCCGGCGCATGGCGTCCGTCTCATCGGTGATGTTGAAGGCGACCATGACGTGCTTGCCGGTACGGTCCTGGTGCCGGCGCACCGCCGCCATCACCGCGGGGACGCGCTCGCGCAACGGTGCGTGGTCCGGGTCGGCGTTGATCTCGTCGTCCTTGATGAAGTCGAGGCCCGCGTCGCACAGCCGGCCGACCAGCTCCGCGGTCTCGGCGGCACTCAGCCCTACATTCGGCTTGATGATGGAGCCGACCAGCACACCCTGCGGCACGCCCGCCAGCCGCCGCGTGCCGGCCAGCCCCTGCGCCGGCATGGCGAAGCGGCGGCGATAGGGGGGTGGCAGGTCGATCCGCTCCAGCCGCATGCCGGTGACCTCGCCCAGGTCGAACAGGTTGCCGGCGACGATGGAGGCCAGCGCCGGCAGGTTGGCGCCCACATTGGCCACGGGGAAGTCCAGCACGATGCGGGCGCGCTGCCAGGGGCCCGGCACGCCGCGCCGCTCCAGCCAGGCGTTGGAGAGGGACGGCGCCTCCGCCGCTTCCAGCCGCTCGACCGAGACGACGGTCGCGCGGGCGCGCTCGCGCAGCGCGTCCGTCTCGCCTTCCACGCGGGTGAAGGTGCCGCAGGACTGCTCGCCCGCCATGACCTCCGCCACCTTGGCGGGGTCCAGCGGCGTCTCGATCAGGTAGGTCGCCTGGAAGCGGTCGTCGCGCATCGGTTCAGAGCTTCGACAGGTCGGGGAAGGGGCGCACCGGGTCGCTGCCGTCCCAGCCCTCGGACGCCTCGCGGATCAGGCGGAACATCTCGCCCTTGGGCCCCGCAACCTCGGACAGCTCGATCACCGTGCCCGGGTGATAGTAGGTGTCGAAATACACGAAGCGGCCGCGCGTGCCGACCTCGCCGCTCATCACCGGCTTGAAGCCCTCGGCGGTCAGGCGCGCCAGGTCCGCATCATAGTCGCTGGTCCAGTAGGCGACATGCTGTAGCCCGCTATGCCCGGCGTCGGTGAAGTCCTTGTACATGGACGGCACCGCGTTGCGGCACTGGATCAGCTCCACCTGCAAGGCGCCGGAATTGGCCAGCGCCACCGAGTTGTGCGGCTCGTAGCTCTCGCCCTTGTAGCGGTAGTTCTCGATGGGCACGCGCGGGTTGTAGAAAAAGGGCCCGACGCCCAGCTCGCGGGTCCAGTAATCCATGGCGGCCTCGATATCGGGCACCACGTAGCCAAGCTGGCGAATCTCGCCGAAGAAGCGACTCATCGTTCGTGTCTCGCTTGCGGAAGGAGGAAACGGCTTAGAGGAAGCCGATGGAGAACCAGGGAATGGCGGCGACCAGCACCAGCCCGACCAGCAGCGCGGCCATGTAGCCCCAGATGTAGCGGAGCCCCTCGTCCGGGTTGACCTTGCTGGTGGCGCAGGCACCGTAGTAGCCAACCCCGAAGGGCGGCGCGAAAAGCCCGATGCCCATCGCGAAGATCACCACCATCGCATAGTGCACTTCGTGCACCCCCGCCGCCTTGGCCAGCGGGAAGACCAGCGGGCCGAACAGCACGATGGCGGGAATGCCTTCCAGCACCGAGCCGAGGATGATGAAGGCGACGATGGACACCGCCAGGAAGCCATAGGCGCCGCCGGGGATGGCGCCCATCATGCGTGCCAGGCTCTGGCTGAAGCCGGATTGCGTCAGGCCCCAGGCCATCGCCGTCGCGCAGCCGACGATGAAAATGATGGCGCCGGTCAGCGCCGCGGTATCCGCCAGCATGGGGCCAAGGCGCCGCCAGTCGAACTGCCGGTATACGAACAGCCCCATCAGCGTGGCGTAGCCGATGCCGATGGTGGAGACCTCGGTCGCGGTCGCGACGCCTTCCACCACCGCCGCGCGGATGATGAAGGGCAGCGCGATGGCCGGCAGCGCCACGATGGCCAACCGCCCCACCTGCGGCCAGGACGGCCTGGTGACGTGGCTGAGGTCCTCGTGCCGGTAGCGGCGCCAGACCACGAAGCAGAGGCAGGCGCCCAGCACCAGCGCCGGCACCATGCCGCCGGTGAACAGCGCCGCGATGGACACGCCGGTGACGGAGCCAATGGTGATCAGCACGATCGACGGCGGGATGGTCTCGGTCTGCGCCCCGGTGGCGGACAGCAGCGCCACCAGGTCACCCGGCTTGGCACCGCGCGCCTTCATTTCCGGGAACAGCACCGGGGCCACCGCCGCCATGTCGGCGATCTTGGAGCCGGAAATGCCGGAGACCAGGTACATCGCGCCGATCAGCACGTAGGACAGGCCGCCGCGCACATGGCCGAGCAGGCCTGCCAGCACGCCGATCATGGCGCGCGCCATGCCCGTCATCTCGATCAGCGCGCCGAGGAAGACGAACAGCGGCACCGCCAGCAGGATGAGGTGCGACATTCCCTCGTCCAGCCGCCCCACCACCACCAGCAGTGGCGTGGAGGTGGTGCAGGCGAGATAGGCGAAGGTGGCGAGCGCGAAGGAGAAGGCGATGGGCACGCCGGCGAAGACGTTCACCGCCACCAGGCCGACGAAGAAGATGATGAGGTTCACTTGCCCCAGCGGCTTCAGCGTCGGCCCCAGCAGCCAGAAGGCCAGCACGGTGCCCGCCGTCAGCGCCACCGCCAGCAGCACGGCCAGCGGCTGTCCGAGACGCAGCAGGCGCACCAGCCCCACCGGGATCATCAGCGCCAGGCCGACCGGCAGCGCCGAGGCGCGCCAGGCGTTGCTGATTTCCAGCGCCGGCGTGACGATGAAGGATTCTTCGCTGGCGTATTCCATCGCGTGGTGCAGCACCAGCAACACGAAGGCGAGCGAGGCGGTCAGCGCCAGCGCCTCCAGCACCGCGCGGGTGCCGGGGCCGACGCGGCTGACCAGCCCGGTCATCCGCATGTGCTCGCCCCGCCGCAGCGCCACCACGGCGCCGAGCATGGACAGCCACAGGAAGAGGATGGAGGCCAGCTCATCGGTCCAGATGATCGGCGCGTGGAACACGTAGCGCGCGGTGACGCCGGCGCCGAGGATCAGGATCTCGGCCAGCACCAGGGCCGCGGCGGTGGCTTCCAGCACGCCGCCCAGCGCGCGGTCGAAGCCGAAGGCGGCGCGCGCGAGCATGCCGCTGGGCAGCGCCACGGGATCGACGGCGGTGAGCTGGCCGGCCATGGTGCGGTCCTCAGGCCAGCTTGCCGACGGCGTTTTCGAGCAGGCCCCAGGCCTCGTCGCCGAAGCGCGTTTTCCATTCGCCGTAGAAGCCGGCAGCACGCAGCTTCGCGCGGAAGCTGTCCGGGTCCGTGCGGTTGAAGGCCAGGCCCTTGGATTGCAGGTCGGCCTGCACGGTGGCATTCAGCCCCGCGATGTCGCCGCGCTGGGCGAGTCCGGCCTCGTTGATGGCGTTGGACACGATCGCCTGCAGGTCCGCCGGCACACCGCGCCACACGCGGCCGCTGGCGATGAACCAGTAGCCGTCCCAGATGTGGTTGGTCAGCGCACAGCTCTTCTGCACTTCGTAGAGCTTGGCGACCTGGATGATCGGCAGCGGGTTTTCCTGCGCGTCGACGATCTTGGTCTGGAGCGCCGAATAGACCTCGCTGAATTGCAGGCTGGCCGGGGAGGCGCCGAGGCCGCGGAACATCGAGATCGACAGGGGGGAGACCGGTACGCGGATCTTCAGCCCGTCCATCGCGGCGGCGTCGGTGATGGCGCGGCCGCTGGTGGTCATCTGGCGGAAGCCGTTGTCCCACATCTTCTCGAAGGCGTGCAGGTTGACCTTGCTGATCGCCTGCCGCACCGCGGCGCCGACCCCGCCATCCATCGCCTTCCAGACCTGGTCGTAGTCCGCGAAGGCGAAGCC
Source organism: Teichococcus aerophilus (assembly GCF_014490485.1). Classification (GTDB taxonomy): domain Bacteria; phylum Pseudomonadota; class Alphaproteobacteria; order Acetobacterales; family Acetobacteraceae; genus Pseudoroseomonas; species Pseudoroseomonas aerophila. The sequence goes on from NZ_JACTVA010000001.1 coordinate 99,961, forward strand.
CACCGCGTTGATGGCGGCCACAGGTACCAGCGTGGCGATGACCAGCGCGGAGGGGGTGAAGAAGGTGATGCCGCCGCTGCGCACCTGCGACAGCATGTCGGTATCGCCGCCGAGCTGGTTGTTGGGGAAGATCTTGATGTCCACGCGGCCGTTGGTCTCACGCGCGATGCGCTCGACCGCCTCCTGCGCGCGGATGTGCAGCGGGTGGGTTACGGGCAGGTTGTGCCCGTATTTCCACTCGAACTCCGCCGCGCGGGCGAGGCGCGGCGTGGCGAGCAGGGCTGCCGGAATGCCGGCGGCGAGGCCGAGTGCTGCCCGGCGGGTGATGATCGTCATGTCCTGAACCTCCCCTCATTTTTTGATATGATTTGATGCGTTTTGAGGTGACCCCACGCTATATGCATCAAATATGCAGCGTCAAACCCGTTTTCTGATGGATTCTGATGGATAAGCCCCTGGCTCGGATGCGCGTGGCCGATGTGGCGCGGGAGGCCGGCGTTTCGACCGCGACGGTGGACCGCGTGCTGCACGGCCGTACCGGCGTGCGCGCCATGACGGTGGAACGCGTGGTGCGCGCGGCGGCGGCTCTCGGCTACATCCTGGACAGCAGCCCCTACATCGCGCAGGCGCGGCGGCCACAGCGGCTGGTGTTCCTGCTGCCGGAAGGCTCCAACCGCTTCCTCGCCATGCTCGGGCAGCTGGTGACGGAGACGCGGGCGCGGTTCGAGGCTTTCGGCTTCACCGCCCGGGTGGAGTTCATCCGCTCCTTCAACCCGGCGCTGCTGGCGCGCGCGTTGCGCGATGCGGGGCGGGAGGCCGATGGCGTCGCGTTCATGGCGCTGGAACATCCGGCGGTGCGGGAAGCGGTGGATGCGCTGGCGGAAGCCGGTACGCCCACCGTGACGCTGATCTCCGACATCGCCAACACGCGGCGCGCAGCCTATGTCGGGTTGGACAACCGCTCCACCGGCCGGACTGCCGGCTCCCTGATGGCGCGCTTCATCGGCCCCCGCCCCGCCAAGGTGGCGATGATCGCCGGCAGCCTCAGCTACCGCGCGCATGAGGAGCGGGAGATGGGCTTCCTGCACCTGTTCACCGAGCTATTCCCGTCCATCGAGGTGCTGGGGCTGCGCGAAGGCCATGACGACGAGGCGGAGAATTACCGCCAGGCCAAGACGCTGCTGATGCGCCACCCGGACCTGGCGGGCCTGTACAATATCGGCGGTGCCGCGGCCGGCATCGCCCGCGCTTTGCGGGAGGCGCGGCGGGACCAGGATGTGGTGTTCATCGGCCACGGCCTGACGCCGGATACCCGCGCCCTGCTGATCGACGGCACGATGGACGTGGTGATCACGCAGAACCCGCGCGCCCTGCTGATGGATTGCGCGGCGATCTTCGACAACATCCGCGCCGGCAACGCCCCCGACCTGAATATTGGCCGGCCCGTCGGGGAAATTATCCTGCGGGAGAACCTGCCGTGAGGCCTGGGCGGTCGGCCGCCTTTCGCCGTTGATCGTGGGAGGGCACCCAAAAGGCCGCCTCGGGGATCATGGCGGCGTCCGGAGGATGGGCAGGCGGCCGGGACCTCCGGGCCGTTCCGGAACCACCCTGCCGGGCCAGCGCCGCAGCACGCTTACGGTTGCGGGGTGTAGCGTGCGGTGCAATACAGAGGCCGGGTGTTCGTTCCGATCCGGACGGGCAGGGTTAATCGTTGGTCGGGCCGCCAGCGTGGACACACCTGTCGACAGGCCCATTGATGGTTCAGCACCCGCACGCCCGCCCCAACGTCTTTCGCCGTTTTCTGGATGGCCAGTCCTCCGGTGGCCTGGTCCTGATGGCCGTGGCGCTGCTCGCCATCGTCACCGCCAACTCGCCGGTGTCCGGCAGCTATTTCGGCGCGCTCCACGCCTATATCGGCCCGCTCAGCCTCCAGCATTGGATCAATGATGCGCTGATGGCCGTCTTCTTCCTGATGGTCGGGCTGGAGATCAAGCGGGAGATGCTGGACGGCCAGCTCTCCACCTGGGGGCGGCGCGTCTTGCCGGGCGTCGCGGCGGCTGGCGGCATGCTGGCGCCGGCGCTGATCTATGTTGCCTTCAATAGCGGCGATCCGGCGGCACTGCGCGGCTGGGCCATTCCCGCCGCCACGGATATCGCCTTCGCGCTGGGCGTCTTGTCGTTGCTGGGGCCGCGTGTCCCTGTCTCGCTCAAGGTGTTCCTGGCGGCGCTGGCCATCATCGACGATTTGGGCGCCGTGGTCATCATCGCGATCTTCTACACCAGCGACCTTTCGTTGCCGGACCTGGCGGGCGCGGCGGCGCTGCTGGTGGTGCTGATGGCGCTGAACCGGCGGGGCGTGCGCAGCCTGCTGCCCTACATGGCGCTGGGCGCGGTGCTGTGGGTGCTGATGCTACGCTCGGGTGTGCATGCGACCCTGGCGGGCGTGCTGCTGGCGCTGACCATCCCGATCCGCCTGACGCCCGGGAAGCCGGAAGCCGCGCCGGTCGATTCGCCGCTGCACCGGCTGGAGCATGCGCTGCATCTGCCCGTGGCCTTCTTGGTGGTGCCGATCTTCGGCTTCGCCAATGCCGGCGTGTCCTTCTCCGGCGTCAGCGCATCGGTGCTGACGGAGCCGTTGACGCTCGGCGTGGCCGGCGGGCTGGTGCTGGGCAAGGTGCTGGGCGTGTTCGGCGCGGCGGCCGTGATGGTCCGGCTCGGTGCCGCGGACCTGCCGGCGGGTGCCAGCTGGGGGCAGATGTTCGGTGTGTCGCTGCTTTGCGGCATCGGCTTCACCATGAGTCTGTTCATCGGCCTGCTGGCCTTCGACGCGCCCGCGATGCAGGACCGCGTCAAGTTCGGCATCCTGGCCGGCTCCCTGGTCGCCGGGGTGGCCGGGTATGCCGTGCTGCGGATGAGCCGGCGCGAAGGCAAGGCGCCGGGGACCGCCGCGAGCTGATGTGGGCGGGGAGGGGCATGTCCCCTCCCCAACGTCCGGCGGAACGTCCTTTCGGCTGGCGGCCCGACCGAGGCGGCCGCCGCTAACTGAACAGATGCGGCAGGCCGCCGAGGCGTTGCGTGAGGTCCAGGGCCGCCGTCCGCACCGCTGCCTGGTGCGAAGGGTGGCTGCGGGTGGTCGGCATGATCAGCGTCAGCGCACCCACCAGTTGCCCGGCGGCGTCGAAGACCGGGGCGGAGGCGCCCGCCAGGTCCGGCACCCGGTCGGCGCTGATCATCACGGATTTGTCCCGGCGGATACGGTCGTAGATCTCGCCCTCCGCGCCGCTGAAGGCCATCAGCACGCGCCCGCCGGAGCCGCGGTCCAGCGGGAACAGGTCCCCAACCCGGCCGTGATCGCGCAGGGGCTGGGGCGAGTCGACCCGGTAAAGGCACAGCCGCTGCTCGCCCTGGCGCACATGCAGCGCAGCGCTCTCCCGCGTCTCCGCGCTCAGGCGGCGGAGCACGGGCATCACCGCTTCCCCCAGGTTGAACGACGCAGCATGGACTGCGTGCAGGCGGCTGACCTCGTTGCCCAGCGCGTAGCCCTGGCCCTGCTTCCGCAGGAACCCGGCATGCACCAGCGAGGCCAGCAGCCGCAGCGCCGTGCTTTTGACCAGCCCGGTCCGGGCCGCGAGTTCCGCGAGGCCCAGCACGCTATCCCCCGCGCCGAACGCCTTGAGCAGCATCAGCGCCCGGTCGACGGCCGCGACGCCGCCATCGGCGGCGGGCTGGGGCAGCTGGCGGGACTGGTAACGCGGCATGGCGAGGCTCCTCGGCCACCTTTCCGGTTGACAGGACACGGCAAGGCTTATTCTATCAATAGAAATAGCGTTCTATTAGATAGAATTGCAAGACGCCGATGGGCAGGAGGGAAACAAGGCCGATGGATGTCCTGGTCAGCGAAGTCGGCCCGCGCGACGGCCTGCAAAGCATCAGCCGCACCATGCCCACCACCGCCAAGCAGCGCTGGGTACGCGCCCTGGCCGCCGCTGGCCTGCGGGAGATCGAGGTCGGCTCCTTCGTCCACCCCAAGCTGCTGCCGCAGATGGCCGATGCGGCGGAGGTGGTGCGGGACGCCATCCAGATCCCCGGCCTGACCGTGCTGGCGCTGGCCCCCAACATGAAGGGGGTGATGCGGGCGGTGGAGGCCGGGACGCGCAAGATCACCATGCCGGTCTCGGCGTCCCACCTGCACAGCCTCGCCAATATCCGCATGAGCTGCGACGAGGCGATCGAGGAAGTGGCGCGGGTCTGTGCCTGGCGCGACAGCCTGCCGGAGGCGCAGCGGCCGGAGATCGAGATCGGTATCTCCACCGCCTTCGGCTGCACCATCCAGGGTGTGGTGGAGGAGGACTGGGTATTCACCATGGCGGCGCGGCTGGCGCGGGCGGGGGCGGACAGCATCGGCCTCTCGGACGGCGTGGGCTATGCAAACCCGGCGCAGGTGAAGCGCATGTTCACCCGCCTGCGCGCCGAGCTGGGGGAGCGCGCGGGCGGCGCGCACCTGCACAACACGCGCGGCCAGGGCCTGGCCAATGTCGCCGCGGCGCTGGAGGCGGGGGTGACGACCTTCGACTCCTCGCAGGGCGGCATCGGCGGCTGCCCTTACTCGCCAGGGGCGACCGGCAACATCGTCACCGAGGACCTAGTCTGGATGCTGGAGGCCATGGGCCTCGACACCGGCATCGACCTCGACCTGCTGGCCGAGGCGCGGCGCGTGTTGGCCGAGGGCCTGCCGGGCGAGGCGCTGTACGGCTATCTGCCGGATGTCGGTACGGAGAAGGGGTTCCGCTACGCCCGGCGTGGCGAGGCGCCGGAAGGCACCGGCCGCGCGCGCGGCAGCGCCGCCTGCCAGCCCGCCGATTCAGTGGCGGCAGCCGGATAACCGGCCCGCGCAGAAGACAGGCCAGCGACCCCGGCAGAGGGCGCGGCGGGAGGAGGAGAACGGACATGATTGCGAAGGCACCCTGGCGGCGAGGAATGTGGCTGCTGGCCGGCCTGGCCGCGTTGGCCACGCCTCTCTCGGCACGGGCGGCGGACCTGCCGAACAAGCCGATCAAGCTGGTGGTGATCGCATCCGCCGGCGGGCCGACCGATCTGGTGGCGCGGCTGCTGGCCGATGGGCTCAGCCGGCGCCTGCCGCAGCGCGTCCTGGTGGAGAACCGCACCGGCGCGGGCGGCAATATCGCCGCCTCCGCCGTGGCGCATGCGGAGGCGGATGGCGCCACGCTGCTGTTCACCAACACCAGCCACGCGGTGAACCGGGTGCTCTACAACAACCTGGATTACGACCCGGTGGCGGACCTGGTGCCGGTGACGGTGGTGGCGGAAAGCCCGATGGTGCTGCTGGTGCCGCCCAACTCGCCGGACCGCAGCGTCGCGGACCTGGTGGCGCGGGCGAAGCGGGAGCCGGGGCGGCTGCGCTATGCCAGTGCCGGCAATGGCGGCGCTTTGCAGTTGGTCAGCCTGCTGTTCCTCCGCGCCGCGGGCGTGAAGATGGAGGAAGTGGCCTATCGCGGCAGCGCCCCCGCCGTGCTGGATATCGCCGCCGGGCGCATCGACATGCTCTACGACGCCGGCATCACCGCCTTCGCCAGCGCGCAGGGTGGGCAGGCGCGGGCGCTGGTGGTCTCCGCCCCGAACCGCAGCCCCGTCGCGCCCGATGTGCCCACCGTGGCCGAGGCCGGCCTGCCGGACGCGACCTTCAGCGTCTGGCAGGTGATGATGGCCCCGGCGCGCACGCCGCCCGCCGTCATCACCACCCTCCAATCCGCCACGGCGGCGGTGCTGGCGGAGGATGCGGTGCGCCGGCAACTCGCCACGCTCGGCGTCGACCGCATCGTTGGCAACAATCCGGCCGAGGCGCGGGATTACGTGGCGGCGGAAGTGGCACGCTGGGAAGGCGTGCTGCGCGAAGCCGGGGTTTCCGTGCAGTGATGGGCCTGTTTCCGCTGCCGGTCATCACCGACACCACCGTGCTGACCGAGATGCCGCCGGCGCTGCGGCGGACGGTGGTCAGCGAGTGGTCGCGCGCCAACAAGCGCGGGCAGGCGGTGGAGAGCTTCATCGAAGGCCCATGCTACGACGCGCGCGGGCGGCTGCATGTCACGGATATCCCGCATGGCCGCATCTTCCGCATCGACGCGGGGGAGTGGCACTGCATCGCCGAGTATGACGGCGAGCCCAACGGCCTGGCCCTGGCGCCGGATGGCCGCCTCTACATCGCCGACTACAAGAACGGCATCCTGGCGCTCGATGGCGAGAGCGGGCGGATCGAGCCCATCCTGACCCGCTGCAACAGCGAGCGGTTCAAGGGCGTCAACGACCTGACCTTCGCCACGAATGGCGACCTGTTCTTCACCGACCAGGGCCAGACCGGGCTGCATGACCCGACCGGCCGGGTGTTCCGCCTGACACGGGACGGGCGCCTGGATTGCCTGATCGGCAACGGCCCCAGCCCCAACGGTCTCGCCCTCTCGCCAGAGGAGGATATTCTCTACGTCGCCATGACGCGTGACAACGCGGTGTGGCGCGTGCCGCTGCTGCCGCAGGGCGGCACGGCCAAGGTGCACCGCTTCGCATTCTTCCATGGCGCGACGGGGCCGGACGGCATGGCGGTGGATGCACGGGGCAACCTGCTGATCGCGCATGCCGGGCTGGGCCATGTGCTGGTGCTGGGCGGGCAGGGCCAGCTCATCGCCGCGCTGCGCTCCTGCCGGGGCAGCTTCACCACCAATGTGGCGTTCCGCCCGGAAGGCGGCGTCGTGATAACCGATTCCACCACGGGAACCATCCTCCAGGCGGCGTGGGACCACCCCGCCGCCCAGACCAGTGAGAGAGCAGCATGAGCGATTTGCCGGAGAGCGTCGACATCACCGAGGAAGGCCCGCGCGAGGGCTTCCAGATCGAGCCAGGCCCTATCAGCACGGAACGCAAGATCGCGCTGATCGACGCACTCTCCGCCACCGGGCTGAAGCGCATCCAGGTGGCGTCCTTCGTCAATCCGAAGATGGTACCGGGCTGGGCGGATGCGGAAGCGGTGGTGGCGGGCTTCACGCCTCGCGAGGGCGTCGAGTACATCGCGCTCTGGTTCAACCCGGCCGGGCTGCAGCGTACTCTGGCGTTCAAGGACCGGCTGACGGTGAAAGGCTCCATCACCGTCAGTGCTTCCGAGGCGTTCTCGCTGAAGAACCTCAACCGCGACCATGCCGGGCAGATAGAGGCCATGCGCAAGCACGTGGCCGCGCACCAGGCGGCGGGCGTGCCGGTCAACCGCATCAGCCTGATGGCGGCCTTCGGCTGCAATTTCTCCGGCGATGTCACCGTGGCCCAGTCGCTCGCCGCGCTCGCGGGCGCCATGGCGCTGGCCAAGGAGACGGGCTGCACCATCGAGAAGATCGCCATCGCGGATTCCATGGGCTGGGCCAATCCGGCACAGGTGGAACGCGTGGTAGGCGCGGTGCGGGAACGCTACCCGGACCAGCGCATCGGGCTGCACCTGCATGACACGCGCGGCATGGCGGTGGCCTGCGCCCATGCCGGGCTGCGCCTCGGCGTGCGGGAATACGATGCCACGGCGGGCGGCCTTGGCGGTTGCCCCTTCGCGGCGCATCCCGGCGCGCCGGGCAACATCGCCACGGAGGAACTGGTGTTTTTGTGTGAGGAGCTGGGCGTGCGCACCGGCGTCGATGTCGAGGCATTGCTGGCGGCCTCCGCCCTGGCGGAGGAGATCGTCGGCCACGCCCTGCCAAGCGCCATGCTGCGCGGCGGCGGGCTGGGTTCCTACCGTGCCCGGGCACGCGCGGCATGAACACCGAACGCGACCCGTTGCCGCTGGACGGCATCCGCATCGTCGAATTCTCCCACATGGTCATGGGGCCGAGCTGCGGCATGGTACTGGCCGACCTGGGTGCCGAGGTCATCAAGGTCGAGCCACCGGGCGTGGGGGACCGCACCCGCGTGCTGACCAATTCCGGCACCGGCTTCTTCGCCGCCTTCTCCCGCAACAAGAAGAGCGTGCAGGTCGATATCAAGGACAAGGAGGAACTGGCAGCGTTGCTGCGGCTGATCGACACCGCCGACGTGCTGATCGAGAATTTCCGCCCGGGTGGGCTGGAGGCGCAGGGGCTGGGCTATGCCGCGCTGTCCGCCCGCAATCCGCGGCTGGTCTATTGCTCGTTGAAGGGCTTCCTGACCGGGCCTTACGAGAACCGCACGGCGCTGGACGAGGTGGTGCAGATGATGACCGGCCTGGCCTACATGACCGGGCCGGAGGGGCGGCCGCTGCGGGCGGGTGCGCCGGTCAACGACATGATGGGAGGCCTGTTCGGCTCCGTCGCCATCATGGCGGCGCTGCGGCAGCGGGAGATGACGGGGCGCGGCCAGCATGTGCAGTCCGGCCTGTTCGAGACCTCGGCCTACCTCGTCTCCACCCACATGCTGCAGGAGGCTATCTCGGGCAAGGAGCCGCTGCCGATGCCGTCGGGCAAGCGGGCCTGGGGCGTCTACGATGTGTTCGAATCCAGCGACGGCGTGCAATTGTTCATCGGCGTGGTGACGGACCGGCAGTGGCAGATCTTCACCGAGCGGCTGAACGAGCCGGAACTGGGCGATGCGCGTTGGGCCAGCAACACGCTGCGCTCCCAGGGGCGGCCGGAGCTGATACCGCTGGTGGGGCGGCTATTGCGCAAGCACAGCATCGCGGAGCTGGAGGCGATGTGCGAGGAAGCGGGCCTGCCCTTCGCGCGCATCACCAAGCCCTGGGACCTGTTCGAGGACCCGCATATGCGCCACGCGGGCGGGCTGGTACCGTTGACCCTGCCCGATGGCATGGAAACCGCGACGCCGGCCCTGCCGATCCAGTTCGGCGATGCCCGCCTCGGCAAGCGGAGCGACCCGCCGCAGGCGGGGGCGCATACCCAGGAGATCCTCGGCCCGTTCAGGAAGGTTGCTGACGCCGCCGAATAGTTCGCGTGCCTGCAGAAGCCATCAACGACCCGCCGGGCATGAACCGGCGGGCGCAGGGAGAGCACAGGGATGACCATCAACCTCAGCCGGCGCGGCCTGATCGGCGCCGGGGCCGCCTTGGCGGCGCCGTTCCTGGCCGGGCAGGCCCGCGCGGCCACGTGGCCGGACCGGCCGCTGCGCCTTATCATTCCCTATCCGCCGGCGGGTGGCACCGACGCCATCTCGCGCGAGGTGGCGCACCGCATCACCGAGATCGCGGGCTGGACGGTGGTGACGGAGAACCGCTCCGGCGCCGGCGGCAATATCGGGTTGGACCTCGTCGCCAAGTCGGACCCGGATGGCTACACGATCGGGATGGGGCAGACGGCGAACCTCGCCATCAACCCCAGCCTCTATCCATCCATGCCCTTCAACCCGTTGCGAGACCTGGCGCCGATTTCCACCGTGGCGCAGCAGCCGAACCTGCTGATCGTCCGCAAGGAGGCGCCATGGCAAGACCTGGCAGCGCTGGTGGCCGATGCGCGCAAGCGGCCGGGCGTGCTGAATGTCGGCCATTCCGGCGCGGGGACGACCGGGCATCTCTCCGGCGAGATGTTCGCCGTGCAGGCGGGGATCGAGATGGTGGTGGTGCCCTATGTCGGTGCCGCGCCGGTGCTGACGGACCTCCTCGCCGGACGGATCGACCTGTTCTTCGCCAACCCGCTGGCATCGCGCGGCGTGCTGGAGGCGGGCTCGGTGCGCGTGCTGGCGGTGACATCGCCGCAGCGGATGCGCGCCATGCCCTCCGTGCCCACCGTCGCCGAGCTGGGATTCCCGGGCTACGAGGCGGTGAACTGGACCGGGCTGGTGGCGCCCGCCAACACGCCGCCCGCGCAGATCATGGCGCTGAACAAGGTGATCCGGCAGGTGCTGCAGCACCCGGCCGTCGTCGCCCGGCTGGCGACCGAGGGCAGCGAGCCCCTCGGCTCGACGCCCGAGGATTTCGCCACCTTCCTGCGGGCCGAGAACATCAAGTGGGCCAAGGTGGTGAAGGAAGCCAAGGTCGTCGTGACCTGAGCCGGGTGGGGGAGCGCCGATGCGCGTTCCCCCACCGCGACCGCCGGCGCAATGCGACGGATGGCGTCAGCGGGGCTTGATCTCGACCGCCAGGACTTCCTCGTCGGCCCGTGCCTGATAGCTGAGGCGGGCCTGCCCCGCATTCACCGAACGCAGCAGGCCGACGCCGATGATCAGGCTTTCATCCACGGTGCGCTGCATCAGTTCGCGCAGTTGCTGCCCGCGCGAGGCATCGTCCAGCGTCGCGCGCGCGCGCTGGATCAGCGCATCCGTCTCCGGCGTCCCGAGCCCGGTGAAATTCAGCGTCCCAAGGCCCGGCACCACGCCCGCCGAGTGCAACTGCGAGCCGAGCAGATACGAGGTCTCGCCGGTCAAGGACCCGAAGCCGGTGACGAAGGCGCCGTATTCGCGCTTGTTGCGGCGGGTCAGGAACGTGGCCTGCGGCACGATCTCGACCGTGGTGCGGATACCGATGCGCGTCCAGGCGGCGGCCATGGCCTGGCAGATCCTCGGCGTGCGGCTTGGCGAGCAGAACAGGTTCAGGCCGAAGCCCTGCGGATAGCCGGCCTCGGCCAGCAGCGCCTTGGCGGCGTTCGGGTCCGCGGCCGGGACCGTGCGGTCAGGGATGGCGCCGAAGATGAAGGGCGGCGCCGGCTGGTCGGTCGGGTCGGCATAGCCTTCCATGATCTGGCGCGCGATCCCGTCCCGGTTCAGGGCGAGGGACATGGCACGGCGGACGCGGACATCCCGCATCGGGTTGCGGCCCTCTGCCTCGACGCCCGGCGGGTTCGGCCGCTCCACGTCCAGGTACAGGTTGGCGGCGTAGACGGAGGGGCCGTCGAACAGCGCGAAGCGGCGGTCGCCCTTGATGCGCGGCGCGTCCTGCAACGGAACGTTGTTGATGAAATCGACATCGCCCGCCAGCAGCGCGGCGACGCGGGCGCTGTCCACCGGGATCGGCACCAGGCTGGCCGTTTCCCACGGCACGGTGCCGCCCCACCAGGCCTCGTTGCGGCGCATCACCAGCGGCGCGCTGGTGGACCAGCTGGTGACGCGGAAGGGCCCGGTGCCGATGGCGGCCGCGCCGCTGTTGAACTCGGCATTGCCCTTCTCCGCAACCGAGCGGGGCACGATGGAGATCTGCGTCAGGTTGGTCGGCAGGATCGGTAGCGGGCCGCTGGTGCGGATGCGCAGCGTCAGGTCGTCCACCACCTCCACGCCCGCCACGCCGGCCAGGTAGATGGTGTACGGGTTCGGGTTGCCCGGCACGTTCGGCACGCGCTGGAAGGAGGCCGCGACATCCGCCGAGGTCAGCGGCGCGCCATCGTGGAAGCGGACGCCGGGGCGCAGCTTGAACTCCCAGGTGGTGTCGTCCACCACGCGCCAGGACTGCGCCAGCCCGGGCTTGAGCTGCATCTGCGCATCGCGCGTGACCAGCGTCTCGTAGATGTTGCGCAGGGCGCCGGTGTTGGACAGGTTGAGCAGCCAGTGCGGGTCCAGCGTGCTGGGTGGCGCCTGGATGCCGATGCGCAGGTCCTGCGCCATGGCCGGTGCGGATAGCAGCATGGACAGGCCCAGGGCCAGTCTCGGCAGCAGCTTCATGCCATCATTTCCTTGTTCATGGCGCCGGTCTCCTCGCATCGTGCCTCTGCCGTCCGGTCAATAGAGCTGGCCGGGGGCGAGGATGTTGCGCATGTCGTCCGGCCGCCGGTCGAGCCAGCACAGCAGGTTCTCACGGAAGATCGCCGCGATGCGCGCATTTTCACGCGCGACAGTGCTGGCGGAATGTGGGCTGATCAGCACGTTGGGCATGGCCCAGAGCGGGTCCTCCGGCGGCAGCGGCTCGGGGTCCGTCACGTCCAGCGCGGCGAAGCCGACTTGCCCGGCGGTCAGCGCCGCGCGCAGCGCCGAGTGATCCACAACGGGGCCGCGGCCGATATTCACGAAGGCCGCGCCTGGCCGCATGGCGGCGAAGGCGGCGGCGCCGAACATCCCCTCCGTCTCCGGCGTATGCGGCACGGTGATCACCACCGCATCCGCCGCCGCCAGCTGTTCCAGCAGGTCGGAGACCGGGGCGATCTGGTCGAACAGCCCGGCATGGGACCGCTCCAGCCCCGGGCGGCGGGCCAGGGCGACGACGCGCATGTCCAGCGCCTTGCCGATGCGGGCGCAGCCGCGCGCCAGGTCGCCGGCGCCGACCAGCAGCAGGGTGCGGCCGGCCAGATCCTCCCCGCAATAGCGTACCCAGCGACGTGCCGCCTGTTCCTGCCGCAGGTGGTCCAGGCCACGGACATGCTGCAGCAGCGCCATGAACACCCATTCGGCCAGCGGCCCGGCATGCACGCCGCGCGCGGTGGTGACGGTGACGCCCCGCTCCGCCAGGCGCAGCTTCTCCGCCAGCGGGCCGACGCCGGTGCTCGTCGCCTGGATCCAGCGCAGCTTCGGCATGGTGTCCAGCAACTCGGCCGGCGGGAAGTCCCACAGGATGTCGGCCCGGGCCAGCAGCGCACGCCACGCCTGCTCCTGCGCCGCATCACGCGTGAAGGGCGCCCCCTTGTGGTCGGCGGTGTAGCGGACCGGCGGCAGCAGGGCGGGCTCGTGCAGCACCTCCAGGCGGTCCGGTGCGATCTGTCGCAGGGCGGCGACGTGCTCCGCCTCCACCGGGCTGGCAATGACGATGGTCTGCCGCTCGCTCATGCCGCCACCTCCGCCTGACGGCCGCGGCAGAGGGGCAGAACCGTCCGGCTGAGGGTGTGCGGGGCCGGGGGTGTCACCGCCGTGCAGCGGCGGCGTGGGGCAAATGTCTCGGCCATGGCTGATTCCTTCGTCATCGCGGCGTGCGATCCGCGCCCGCATAGTCTGCCTGGCCGTGGGGCTACGGAAGGGGCGCGCAGCGCCAATTCTTCCCACTATGTGGAAGGAAGCACCGTGGCGGAGATGGGCGGCATGGCTCAACTGCCGCAGGCGGCGGCGACCTCCCGCGCGGTGCGCTGCATCTCGGCGATCAGACGGTCCGGCCGGCCGGCATCGATGCCGGGGCCGACCAGGCCGAGCGAAAGTTCCTCCCGCCCCGCCGCCGCCGGGATGACGAGGCCGAGGGCGTGGACGCCGGGATGGCGGAAGCTCTCCGTCACGGCGAAGCCGTCCTGGCGTGCCCGATCCAGCCGGCGGCGCAGCAGGTCCGGCGCATGGCGATGGAAGCGGCGGTAGCGGCGGTCATTGGCCTGCAGCAGTTCCTCGGCCTTTCCGGCCTCCATGCTCGCCAGCAGGGCGATGCCGCCGGCGCCGATGCCGATGGGCAGGCGCGTGCCGACCGCGCCCCGGATGGTGATGCCAGGGTCCGGGCAGGACACCCGCTTCAGGTAGATGGTTTCCCACGCGCTGCGCTGATTGAGCGCGGCGATGGTACCGGTGCGGGCGACGAGGGCGCGCAGCGGTTCCTCCGCCGCCGCGTGGCGGTCCATTCGCACGGCGGAGACGAGGCCGAGCTCGAACATTTGCGGGCCCAGCATGTAGCGCTTGCTGTCCAGCTTCTGCAGGAAGCCTTCCTCGACCAGGCAGGCGAGCAGGCGATGCGCCGTCGATGTCTCCAGCCCGGTGCGGCTGACCAACTCTGTCAGCCGGAGCCCGGCCTCGTCGGCTGAGCCGAGCTCCCTCAACAGAGCCAGGGCGCGCCGCAGGCTGGCTGTGCCCTCCTGGCGCGGAGGGCACGATAGGTTCTTGGGCATTATCGCGACCCGTGGGCGTATGGGACGAACCACCCTGGCGCCCCGCCAGGATGGAACAGGAGGATTTAGGACTACGCCGGTGCCGCGCCGGAAATATCAGGTCCCGCGTGAATCGTGCCGGGAAGGGCCTCCACATGGACCTGACACGCACTGCGCGCCACCCGGCTGGACGTTGGGATGGGCCCGGCGTGGCGCTTCCGGCCTTGCTATGCCTGTACCGTGTAGGGGACATGCTGGAAGCAATCCGTCCGCTGCCGGCAGGGCTAGAGACCGCCGGCCGGGAGTGGCTACTCCATCCGGGCGCCGGAGAGCTCCACCATCTCCTTCCACATCGGCCGCTCCTGGTCCATGCGGGCGCGGGCGCCGGCGGGTGTGGTGGCCAGCGCCTGGCCGCCGGCGGTGAGGAAGCGCTGGCGGACCGCCGCGTCGGCAGCGACGTTCTTCACCGCCGTGGCAAGCCGTTCCTGGATCGGGGCCGGAAGCCCGGCGGGGCCGATCAGCGCGGACCAGGCCGTGACCACGAAATCCGGAACGCCGGCTTCCGCCATGGTGGGAATCTCAGGCATCGTCGGCCAGCGCTGGGCGGTGGTGATGCCCAGCGCCGTCATCTGTCCCTGCTGGATGATGCCCGCATAGGAAGCCAGGTTGTCGATGGCGAAATCCACGTCGCCGGACAGCATGGCCGGGATGACCTGGGCGGCGCTGCGGAACGGCACGTGGGTGCAGGCGACGCCGGCGCGCTTGAACAGCAGCTCCGAACACAGATGCGCAGAGGTGCCGACGCCTGAAGTGCCGTACACCACCCCGCCCGGCTTCGCTTTGGCCCAGGCAAGGAACTCGCTCATCGACTTGGCAGGCACGAACTTGCCGGCCACGACCGCGACGTTCGGCACTTCCCAGGTGAGCGACACGGCGGTGAGGTCGCGCACCGGATCATACGGCATGTCCCGGTACAGGAAGGGATTGATGACGAAGTTCCCGACGGGCGCGGTGCCCAGCACGTAGCCATCGGGCGTGGACTTCGCCACCGCATCCACCCCGATATTGCCCCCGGCGCCGGACCGGTTCTCGACCACAACGGGCTGGCCCAGCTGCTCCCGCAGCCCTTCCGCCAGGATGCGTGTCAGCACGTCCGTCGCGCCGCCCGCGGGGTAGGGGCAGATCAGGCGAACAGGGCGGTTGGGATAGGCGCCCTGGGCGCTGGCCGCACCCGAAAGGGCGGCGGCACCGGCGGACCCGAGCAGAAGACGACGGGAGAGCATTCAACGTTCCTCAGTGTGTTCGTGACGCGATCATGAGCGTGGTGGAATCGTCTCACGAATGCGGAGCGGCGGCTAGGTCGGCGCCGGCAATTCCAGAGCGCCCGGACCGCCTCATGCCTTCATGCTGAACCAGAGCATTCTTCCAGTCTCCCGGCCGGGATTGTCGAACATGTAGGGCATGGTTCCCGGGAACAGGAAACTATCGCCGGGTTCGAGACTATGCGGGGACTGATCCAGCCACAGCCTGATTCGTCCCGCCAGGATGTAGCCCGCCTTCCAGCCTTCATGGGTCAGGAAGTCCGAGCCGGATGAACCGTCCGGGGAAATCGTCAACTCGTACATCTCGACCGACCCGGCGTCCTTGGGCGAGAGCAGTTCCTTGAGCACGCCGCTCGACGTCAGGCGCAGGAAATGACGTTCGCCGCGCCGGACGATGTGGGGGTTGGGCGCCTGCACCGGCTCCGGGTCGAAAAAATGCGAAATCGGCACTAGCAGCGCCTGACTCATCAGCCGCAGGGACCTGACGGAGGGGGTGGTGAGGCCACGCTCCAGCTGGCTGACCATGCCGTTGGACAGGCCGGTACGGCGGCTCAGCTCCTGGATGGACATGTTCCTGCTGAGCCGGATGGCACGGATGCACTCGCCAAGGCGGCGGTCGCTGTCGCGCCCGTCGTCGAACTCGGCCGTGCCTGGTGAATCAACTCCATCCGACGGTCCTGCCACCAAGCTGTCTCCTCATTTAGGTTCGCTGTTCGCGCCTCGTGATATCACGTCCCGAAGCCGCCGGGCTTTCAAGCACCCCACCCGGAACGTTGTTGACATGATCATTTAGTTGCAGTGACTATCGAGGCAAGCATATTAATGCAGGTGAAACCATGGCGTGTATGCGCGAGTCCTCCGAGCCAGCGCTCCGGGATGAGGAAACGCTTCCGGGGAGTGCCGGAGCCCTGCACCGCCGTGCAGCGCCGGGCGCGGACCGGCGGCGGTTCCTGCTACTCTCCATGCTGGGCGTTGCGGGTATGCCCCGAGGGGCTCTGTCCCAAACCACCCGCAGCCTGACCAAGCTGATCGTTCCCTACGGGGCCGGCAATATCACCGATCAGGTCGCGCGGGTCTTCGTCGATGCCTTCGCGGCCCGCAGCGGCAAGCACCTTGTGGTCGATAACCAGCCTGGCGCGGGCGGCATGCTGGGTACCTACAACCTCATCCGCGGGCCAGCCGATGGCAGCACGCTGGGCATGGTGTCCGTCGCCGCGCTGGCCATCGCGCCGCACGCCGCCAAGCAGGCCGTGCAGTACGACCCCTTTACCGACCTCGTTCCCGTGGCGGGCGTCTCGGTGTCCAGCGCCTTCCTGGCGGTCAATGCGTCGCTGCCGGTACGGACACTTGCGGAACTTGTGGCATATGCGCGGGCACGCCCGGCGAATGATCCCCTATTCTATTGCTCGCCCGGCAATGCGACGGTGCCGCACCTGAATATCGAGACCTTGCGCCGGTCGCTGGATTTTCCGCTGCAGCATATTCCGTATCGCACCAGCGCCGCAGCCAATACCGACCTGCTGGCCGGCCGCGTTCAGGTGACGATGGATTCCGCCAGCATCACCGTGCCGCATATGAAAGCGGGCACCCTGCGCCCCATCGCCTTCAACAGTGTACGTCGCAGCGCCGATTTTCCGGACGTTCCCACGTTCCGCGAAGTCGCGCCGGACGTGCAACTACTCAACGCCTGGTCGGCGACCTTCTTTCCGAAGGGGACGTCGGCCGCAGTGACCCAGGCCGCCGCTGAGGAGATCCAGGCGACGGTCAATGATCCGCGCTTCGCCGACCTGCTGCCGCTGGGCGTCGCGCCGTTTCCGCTGGGCGCGACGCAGCTCACGGCACAGATTCGCCAGGACCACGAACGGCTCGGCAAGCTCATCGCCGCGATCGGCCTGACGCAGGACTGAACCGGAAAAGAAAAGAGGAAGCCATGGCCAGAGAGATCATCACCTCGGCGCGAGTGACGCCGATGCGTTCCGCGGTCAATCACGCGGTCAAGGCAGGTGGCTTTGTCTTCGTCACCGGCGTCACGCCGTTCAAGGGAAGTGAGCGGATGAAGGCCGAGATCGCGAAGGGCGATCTGGTCGCGCAGATCCATCAGGTCATGCAGAATATGCAGGCGATTTTGGCAGAAGCAGGCAGTTCGCTCGACCGCGCGGTGAAGATGAATGTCGCACTGACCGACATGACCCGCTACGCGGAATTCGACGCGACGTTCCGTACCTATTTCGATGAAGACAACTTCCCGGCGCGGCAGACCACGGAATCCGCCCGCCTGGCGCATCCGGATTTCCTGGTCTCCATCGACTGCATCGCCGAAGCCTGAGGATACCCATCATGCACCGATTTCCAGGCTTCAGGGCGTTCTTCCTCGGCACGGCCCTGGGGGCCGGAATGCTGCTGCAGCCGGGTCCGGTGCAGGCGGCCTCGCCGCCCGGCACGCTGACGGTCGCGGTGGAGGCGCCTTTCGGGGTCGATCCGCATTTCCTCTTCGTTGGCCCCAACATGGCCGCAGCGCGCCAGATCTACGACAGCGTCATCAACCGCGATGCCGAGAGCCGCTTCATCCCCGGCCTGGTGCAATCCTGGGAAGCGACGGATGCCACCACTTGGGTGCTGAAGCTGCGCGAGGGCGTGCAGTTCCAGGACGGCAGCCCGTTCACGGCTGAGGATATCGCCTTCTCCATCGCCCGCGTGTCAGCGGTCCCGAATAATCCAGGTCCCTACATCTCCAATCTCCGTACCATTGCCGCGGTGGAGGTGGTTGATTCCCATACCGTCCGCATCAAGACGGACCGGCCCAACCCGACGCTGATGGGCCAGCTGACCAATATCTTCGTCGTCTCCCATATCGCTGCGCGGGGAGATGGCTCGGCCGCCGGGTCCAGCACCGCCGATTTCAACAGTGGCAAGGCCGCCATCGGCACCGGCCCCTTCCGGCTGGTGGCCCTGCATGGCTCGGAAGGCATGTCGCTCGTGCGCAACCCGACCTATTGGGGCGTCGCGCCGGGCTTTGAGAAGGTCGAGATCCGCGTCATCGGCAGCGATGCCTCCCGGCTCGCCGCCTTGCTCTCTGGCGATGTGGATGTGATCGAGAGCGTGCCGCCCGGCGATGTCGCCCGGCTGGAGCGTGACAACCGCGTCAGCGTCTTCCGGCGCAACTCGGACCGGATCATGTTCCTGATCCCGCATGTCGGCGCCGAGAGGTTGGCGATGCTGACGGACGCGGATGGCAAGCCGCTGCCCAATAACCCGCTGCGCGACGTGCGCGTGCGCCGGGCGCTATCCATGGCGCTGGACCGCACGGCTTTGGCCGAACGGGCACTGGACGGCCAGGCGGTGCCGACGGGGCAGATGGTGCCGCAGCAATTCGGCGCCTTCGACCCCAGCTTCATGCCCCCCGCCGCCGACCCTGAGGGTGCGCGCCGCCTGCTGGCAGAAGCCGGCTATCCGCGCGGGTTCGGCCTCACCGTCGGCTGTTCCAACAACCGCTTCGTCAATGATGCGCGCGTCTGCCAGGTGGTAGGTCAGATGTTCACCCGCGCCGGCTTCCAGGCGAAGGTGGAGACCATGCCGGGCAGTGTCTTCTTTCCCCGCACGGTCGAAGGCAGGAACGACTTTCCGGTCATGCTCTATGGCCTGTCGCTCTCATCCTCGCGCGATGCCAGCTATATCCTCTCCACGTCGGTGCATTCTCGCAACGTGCGGGAAGCCTATGGCCAGGGCAATCGTGGCAGCTTCTCGCAGCCGGAGATGGACAGGGCCATCCAGGCCGCCGTGTCCTATTCCGGGCCGGACCGCGAAGACAGGCTGCGCCAAGTGATGCGGCGCGCGATCGACGAGGTGCCGATCATCCCGATGTATAATCAGGTCACCGTCGTCGCCGCCCGCAGGGGCGTGGTCTATGAACCGCGCATGGACGAACAACTGGTGGCGCAGAACGCGAGGCCGGCCCAATGACCACGACCACCCGCCCCCTTGTCGGCGGCCCTCGGCACGCGATCAGCGCCGGGCATTACCTTGCATCCGCCGCCGGGCTCGCCATCCTGGAAGCCGGCGGCAATGCTATCGATGCCGGCGTCGCGGCCGGCCTCGTCCTGGGTGTCGTGCAGCCGGATATCGTAAATTTCGGCGGTGTCGCGCCTATTCTGATCCGCCGCGCTGATGGCCGTATCGAGAGCATCGCGGGCCTGGGCCACTGGCCGATGTCGCTGCCGCCGGACCTCTTCATGCGTGAGCATGGTGGCAAGATGCCCAAGGGCGTGCTGCGCACCGTGGTGCCGGCCGCGCCCGATGCCTGGATCACGGCGCTGCGCCGCCATGGCACCATGGGGTTCGCCGAAGTCGCCGAGGCCGCCATCCGTTTCGCCGCCGAAGGCTTCCCGGTGTATCCCATGTTCGCCGAGAGCATCGAGCTGCACCGGAAGGACTATGCTTCCTGGCCATCCAACCGCCCGATCTTCCTGCCCGGCGGCAAGCCGCACCCGGTTGGTGCATTGTTCATCCAGTCCGACCTGGCGGCGTCCATCCGCTACATGGCGGATGAAGATCGCAGCGCCCGTGCCAAGGGCGGCCGTGAGGTCGGGCTGGAGGCCGCGCATTCTGCATTCTACCGGGGCGATATCGCGCAGAAGATCGTCGCCTTCATGCAACAGGAAGGCGGCTATCTCTCCGCCGAGGATCTCGCGAATTTCCGCTCGCGGATCGAGCCGGCGGTCACGCGGGAGTGGCAGGGGCATCAGGTGACGACCTCCGGCCCCTGGTGCCAGGGCCCGGCCTTGTTGGAAGCGCTCCTGTTGATGGAGCAGGCCGGGTTCCAGGACATGGCGCATAACAGCGCCGACTACCTGCACCTCGTCGCCGAATGCCTGAAGGTCGCGATGGCGGATCGGGAATACCATTTCGGCGACCCCGCCTTCACGGATGTGCCGCTGGACGCGCTACTCGGCGCGTCGCATCTCGCCGCTCGCGTGGCGGAGATCGACCCGGCGCGCGCGCATGCTGGCATGCCCCCGCCGCGGCTGAACCGTGGCACCGGCCCGCACGACCCCAGCGAGCGGCTGGTCGCGGCCATCGAGCCTGACACTTCCTATGTCGCGGTGGTGGATCGGGAGGGCAATGCCTTCTCCGCCACGCCCAGCGACGGCAGTTGGAACGTGCCGGTCATTCCTGGCCTTGGCTTCGTCGCCTCCGGCCGCGGGTCGCAGTCGCGCCCCGATCCGGCGCATCCCAGCGGCGTGCGGCCTGGTGGCCGGCCGCGGCTGACGCCCAACCCCGCCCTGGCGGTGACGCGGGAGGGCGCCATCATTCCCTTCGGCACGCCGGGTGGCGATGTCCAGATCCAGGCGATGATGCAGGTTCTGCTGAACCACCTGCATTTCGGCATGGACCTGCAGGAAGCGATCGAGGCGCCCCGCGTCGCCACCTACTCCTTCCCCTCCTCCTTCGCGCCCTACGACTACTTCCCGGCGCGGCTGGCGGTGGAGGCCCGCATCCCCGCCTCGGTCCGCGACGACCTGCGGGCCCGTGGCCACGACATCCAGGACTGGCCCGACTGGACCTACCTGGCCGGCAGTGTCGAGGCCGTGCGCTACGACCCGGTGACCGGGACGAAGATGGCCGGCGCCGACCCGCGCCGCCCTGCCTACGCCCTGGCGATGTAGCCCGACTGACGAAGAGAGAAAGCACATGGCCCTTCCGCCGATTATGCCGGTGCAGAACGATGCCGCCCTTCCGGACGCTGTGGATGTCGCCGTTATCGGCGGCGGCATCGCGGGCGTTGCCGCCGCCTACTATCTGGCCAAGGCGGGCCAGTCCGTCGCCGTGTTGGAGAAGGGTGTGATCGCCGGCGAGCAATCCAGCCGCAACTGGGGCTGGTGCCGCGTGCAGAACCGCGACGAGCGGGAAATCCCGCTGATGCAGCGCAGCTTGGAACTGTGGGATGGGCTGCGCGCCGAGACCGGCGGCGATTACGGCTTCCGCCGCGACGGGCTGGTCTACGTCACCCGCTCCCAGGCTGATATGGACCGTTGGCAGGGCTGGGTCGACATGGCTCGCCAGTACCAGGTTCACAGCCGTATGCTGACGGCGCAGGAGGCCCGCGCCGCCACACCCGGCAATGACGGGGCCTGGATCGGCGGCGTCGCCTCGCCAACGGATGGGATGGCGGATCCCTTCATCGCGGTGCCGACCCTGGCGAAGGCCGCGCGACGCGCCGGTGCCACCATTCACCAGCGTTGCGCCGTGCGAGGCCTGGATATGACCGCCGGCCGCGTCGCCGGCGTCATTACCGAGAAGGGGCGCATCCGTGCCGGCGCGGTGCTGCTGGCCGGCGGCGCCTGGTCCTCCATGATGCTACGGCGGCACGGCGTGGACCTGCCACAGGCCAGCATCCGCTCCACCGTCTTCCTGACCCAGGAAGCCCCCAACGTAACGGCGGGTGGCATGAACACGCCCGAGATCACCATCAGCCGGCGGGAGAATGGTGGCTACATCGTCGCTGCCAATAACCGCGGCCGGATCGAGCTGACGCCGGCCGGCCTCCGGCATGCCCGCAAGTTCTGGCCGACGCTGGTGAGCCGCTGGAACAGCGTATCCTTCGGCATGGGAGCTTCCTTTTTCCGTGGGCCGGACGCGCATATGGGGCGGTGGTCCTTCGACCGGCCAACGCTGTTCGAGGCAGAGGACATGCGCATCCTCGACCCGAAGCCGAGCCAGGGCGTGGAGGAGCCCGCTCTGGCGCAGCTCGCCCGTTCCTGGCCCGCGCTGGCGGGGACGCGGGCGCAGGCCACCTGGGGGGGATGGATCGATTCCACACCAGACGCCGTGCCGGTAATCGCGCCGATCGATGCCTTGCCGGGCCTGTTCCTCTCCACCGGCTTCAGCGGGCACGGCTTCGGCATCGGGCCAGGGGCGGGCAGGCTGGCGGCGGACCTGATCCTCGGCGTTTCGCCCATCGTCGCGCCGGAGGAGTTTCGCCTGGACCGGCTCATCGATGGATCGCCGATCCGGCAGCCCGGCATGATTTGATCGGCGATTGGTAAGGGCGCCGCTAGCACCTTCGGCGGGACGGCCATCGCCCATCCCACCGAAGCACTTCGCGTGTCGCCCTACTGAGCGCCCGCCTGCATCGCCGCCTTGGCCAGCGTGCGGATGCCGGCCCAGTCCCTGTCCTGGATGCTCTGCCGTGGTGCCATGAAGACGCCGCCGGCGGCGAAGACATTGGGCAGGCCGAGATACTCGCGCAGGTTGGCGGTGGAGACGCCGCCGGTGGGGCAGAAGCGGATATCGGGAAACAGCGGCTGCATGTGGCGCAGCCAGGCGGGGCCGCCATGCAACTCGGCCGGGAAGAACTTCAGTTCCAGGAAGCCGTGCTCGCGGGCCGCCAGGACCTCGCCCGGCGTCACGGCGCCGGGGATGAAGGGGAGCCTGACCTCCTGCGCGGCCTGCGCCAGGGCGGGCGTGAAGCCGGGGCTGACCAGGAAGCGGGCGCCGGCATCCCGGGCGGCGGTGAAATGCGCCGGGCGGGTCAGCGTGCCGGCGCCAATGACGGCGCGGGTGGCGCGCTGGCACATGGCCTCGATCACCGGCAAGGCCTGCGGCGTGCGCAGCGTCACCTCGATGGCGGGAATGCCGGCATCTTCCAACGCATCCAGCAGCGGCGCGGCATCTTCCAGCCGGTCCACCTGCAGGATGGCGATGAGCGGCGTGCTGTGCTGCAGCAACGCGCTTACCGAAGGCTGGGGCGGTGACGTTTCCTGAGTCTGATCTTGCAGCACGGGCTGATCCTGGCTGAGAGAGGGCGATGAGGAGACGCTGGCATCAAACAGCGCCTCCGTCACTGGAACAAGAGTGAACGCCCGGCCTGCGCTACGTCTTCTCCGCCCCCCAGAAGACCGGGAAGCCGTCGACGATGTTGCGGATATTCGCCCGGAATGCAGTGGGCTGGTAGTAGAAGCCGGTGGGAATGTACGGCAGGTCCTGGAAGGCCTGGCGCTGCATCTCGGTGGCGATGCGCTTCTGCTCGGCCTCGTCCGTTGCCACCAGGAAGCTGTCGCGCAGTTGCTCGATCCGCTCGCTGGTGGGCCAGCCGACCGGGCCGCGCTGGCCGATGCCGCGCATGAAGGAATTGCCCGCCGGGTTCACCGCCACCACGCCGGGCAGGTAGTTGCACCACACGCTCCAACCCCCCTTGTCCGGTGCGTTGCGGGAAGACAGGCGCGGCAGCACCGTGCCCCAATCCAGCGGCTGGTAGTCCAGGTTGATGCCGGTGCGGCGGAACATGTCGGCGGTGATCTCGCTCATCGCATTCAGTGCCGGCAGGTCGCTGGGGACGATGAACACCACTTTCTCGCCCTTGTAGCCTGCTTCTTCCAGCGCGCGCTTTACGCGGTCCAGGCTGCGGGCCGAGGTCAGCGCCTCCATCCCGGCATCGTTCGCCAACGGGGAACCGGGGGTGAAGAAGCCGACCTTGTCCTGCCAAAGGCTGGTGTCGTCGCCCATGGTGGCGGTCATGTAGTCCGACTGGTTGATCCCGGCGAGGAAGGCGCGGCGGATGGCCGGGTTGTCGAATGGCGGATGCAACTGGTTGAACCGGATCATGCCGAGGTAGCCGCCCTTGTCCTTCACCGCGACGGTAATGTTTCGGCTGCGCTTCAGCATGGGCAGCAGATCGGGAATCGGCTGTTCCCACCAGTCCATCTCGCCCGATTGCAACGCGGCGGCGGCGGTGGAGGCGTCGGGGATGGTGTGCCATGCCACCCGGTCCAGCTTCACCACCTTGCCGCCGGCCATGAAGCTTGGCGGCTCGCTGCGCGGCACGTAGCCGGTGAACTTTTCGTACACCGCGCGCTGGCCGGCCATGCGTTCCCCCGCCAGGAAGCGGAAGGGGCCGCTGCCCACCATCTCCGTCACCTGGATGGAGATATCGGTGCGCGCCAGGCGCTCCGGCATGATGAAGCAGACGCTGGAGGCCTTGCCGAGCGCGAAGGGCAATTGCGGGAAGGGCTTCTTCAGGCGGATGCGAATCACGCTGTCCGAGGCTGCGGTGATCTCATCCGCCGTCGCGCGCAGCGTCTGGCCCAGCGCGTCGTTGCGGCACCAGCGTTCGATGCTGGCGGCGGCGTCCCGCGCCAGGACGGGGGTGCCGTCATGGAAGGTCAGGCCCGGCCGCAGCGTGATCAGCCAGGTGAGGCCGTTATCCTCCACCGTATGGCCCGCCACCATCTGCGGCTGCGGCACGAAGTTGCCGTCCAGGCCATAGAGCGTGTCGAACACCATGGCGCCGTGGTTGCGGGTGGTGAGGCCGGTGGTCTGCACCGGGTCCAGCAGGGCGAGGTCCGATTGCGGGATGAATTTCAGGACCGAGCGGGCCTGTGCGTGGCTGATGGCTGGCCTGAAGAGCGGCGCCGCGGCGGCGGCGAGGGCGGATGTCAGCACGGTTCGGCGTTGTGGCATGGGAAGGCGCTCCTGTGGAAACGCGCGGGCCGAGCCAGGGGCCAGACGCTATTATCGTATATCAAACTAAAGCCATTATGGGCGCAAGTGCGATTAAATGGCCGGATTCGCGCAGAATGCTGTCAAATTTGATATATTGTAATGGCCTACTGCGTACATCTTGGGAGGCCAGGGATGTGGCAGATGGACGTCCGTGCAGTGCGCGGACGTTTTGGCCCGTGACGGCCGGGGGGTGCCGACAGGTGCGCTTGGCGGTGTGTCGGCACCGACGCAGCCCTGTGCCGTCGGAGCCGCAGATGGAACAAGTGCTGGAGCAGATGCTGCGGCTGCATCACGGACAGGCGCCGAGCTTGGATACGGTGCCGGATCGTGCGGAGCGCCGTTCGGCCTGACGCCGATCGACACACAATGGCTTATTTGCCGCGTATCGTGCTGGCTGCCGGCACCGGGATGACCCAGGCTAGCGCCGGGGTGCGCGGACAATCCGTTTGCCGGTGCGGGGAGTAGCGCGGCCAGGCGCCGCGCCAGGCTGCCCGCTCAGCCCAGCGCCTGGCTGGCCAGGGCGAAGCGCCGCGCCTCGCCCGGTATCGGGGCCGGCAGGGGCGGGCCGTGCAGGCCCATGGCAGTCACGGAATCATAGATCGGCAGGCCGCAAAGGTGGATTTCGGCGGCGAAGGCCTTGGCGGTGGCCGGCACGTCGACGCGCAGGAAGCGGCCCTCATGCGCCCGCACATGCGGCAGCGTCACCGCAATCGCATCCTGTTGCGTGGCCGCGATCACCGGCCCGACCAGATGCCCGCGCCCGAAGGGGCGGCAGAGGGCGTAGGCGACGACCTGCCCCTCCCGCTCCAGCACGCGACCCGCCGATTCCGCCAGCAGCCGCGCCAGCACCTCCGACCGGTCGCAGCCCATGGCCGTCTGGTCGAGGCGCAGCAGGCTGGGCAGGTCGGCGGGGGTCATGTCGCGCAGGCCGGCATCGTCCGCGTCCGCGTCCGAGCCGGGCGGGCGCTGCGCGATGCCCTGGCACTGCCAGACTTCTTGCCCAAAGCCGTAATGCAGGGACCGGTACAGGCGGCGCGCGGCGCGGGTGGCGGTCAGGCCCAGCCGGCGGCCCGGGTTGCGGCGGTGCACCTCCGCCATCAGCCAATGCCCGGCGCCCTGCTCCTGCAACCGTGGGGAGGTGACCAGCATGCCGACCATGCTGAAGGCCGGGCCGTAATGCCACCACATCACGGAACTGACGACGCGGCCGATCTCATCGACCAGCACCAGGCCCTGGCCGAGCTCGCGCAGCATCTGCCAGTCGCCCGCACGGTGGGGCCAGGAGACGCCGACGGTGAGCGCATGCAGCTGCGCCAGTTCCACCTCGGCGATGTCCCGCAGACTCAGCTCGAAGGGGTCGAGCCGGAAATGTACATCGCCCGTCACGTCCTGGTCCCTTTCGGCGGCGGCGCGGCAAGCCTGCCGTCCCACCCGGTTGGCGCCATTATACCGGCACCGCCCCACATGAAGCGTCGTTTTGCCCGGCCGATTCGGTAGCTTCCGCTGCCTTCGCCCTGGCATCCGGCGCGGAATCGGCGCAGCTGAGGCTATCATGGGCACAATGGCTCGGCTGCACGCCATCCCTCTCACCGTAAGGAACCGACATGTCCCTCCTCGTCGCCATCGACCACAATCCCACGACCGAGCCGGTGCTTGGGCGCCCGGCGCCGGAGAAGCTGATCGCCGGCGATCCACACTTCAAGACCTGGGCGCAGGACGAGGCCAATGACGGCGACATCTGCAGCGGCGTTTGGGAAGCGACTCCGGGCGAGACGCGCAGCGCCAAGGGCAGCACCTTCGAGTTCTGCCAGATCCTCTCCGGCGTTGTGGAACTGACCGAGGAAGGCGCCGCGCCGCGCGTGTTCCGCGCCGGGGACAGCCTGATCCTGAAGCCCGGCTTCAAGGGCATCTGGAAGACGATCGAGACGGTGCGGAAGGTCTACGTCACCGTCGGCTGACCCTTCGGGCCGGGACGCTAGGTCCCGGCCCGAAGGCCTTATTTCAGGCGGTCGAGCGCCTTATAGTACAGCCCGACCAGCGGCAGGAACCAGGGCTGGCCGAAATGGCCCGGCACGGCGGGCCAGGCCAGCCCCTGCACCGGGTTGCGGTCCGGCCGGCCCAGGATCGTCTCCGCCATCGTCACGCCCATATGGGTCGACATCTGCGTGCCGTGGCCGGAATAGCCCATGGCGTACCAGACGCCGTCCTGCCGCCCGGCGCGGGGGTAGCGATCCTGTGTCATGTCCACCAACCCGCCCCAGCAATAGTCGATGCCGATATCGCCCAGCTGCGGGAACATCCGCGCCAGGCTGGCGCGCAGGATGGCGCCGCTCTTCGCATCCGAATTCTGGTCCGAGCGGGCGGAGAATCGGGCGCGGCCGCCGAAGATCAGGCGTCTGTCCGGTGCCAGGCGGAAGTAGTTGCCGATATTGAGCGAGGTCACATAGGTGCGGTTGCCCGGCACGCAGGCGGCGGCCTCGGCCGGACTCAGCGGCCGGGTGGCCAGGATGAAGCTGCCTACGGGCACGATGCGGCGGCGGAACCAGGCGAAGGGGCCGGATGTGTAGGCGCCGGTGGCCAGCATCACCTCGCGCGCCCGCACTTCGCCGCCCGCGACCTGCAGCACATGCTGACCATCCGCCATCGTGCGGCCGGTGACGGCGGCGTTCTCGTGGATCACGGCGCCATGCCGCGCGGCGGCGCCGGCCAGCCCGGCGGCGAAGCGGCCCATATGCATCATCGCGCTCTTGCGGGAGAGCATGCCGCCATGCGCCTGCTCGGTACCAATCTCGGGCGCCAGCTCGGCGCGGGTGAGCATGGCGGTGTCGGGGTCCACCTCCCGGTGCAGCACCTCGAAATTGCGTTGCATCGCCTCCAGATGCTTCGGCTTGGAGGCGAGCTTCAACTTGCCGGAGCGGCGGAAGGCGCAGTCGATCGCCTCCTCCGTCACGATGCGCTCCACCGTATCCACCGCGGCGTCGAAGGCACGGTACAGCGCGACCGCGCGCTCCGCCCCCAGTTCTGCCTTGGCGGCGATGAAGCTGTGCGCGAGCCCGTTATTGACATGCCCGCCGTTGCGGCCGGAGGCGCCGCCGCCGACCTTGCCGGCTTCCAGCACCACCACGCTGGCGCCGGCCTTCGCCAGGGTCAGCGCCGCCGCCAGCCCGGTGAAGCCGCCGCCCACCACCGCGACGTCGTAGCGGCCGGAGGCCGGGCCGGGCGTGGCGCCTGCGAAGGGGGGTGCGGTCTCCTGCCAGTAGGAGGCGAAGCGCATGCCGGGGGCGCTCACTGCCCGGCCACCGGGATGGCGGCGGTCTCGTTGGGCCGGAAGGGCGTCATGCTGGCGGAATCCTCGTGGATGCGGCTGGCATCATAGCGGCCGCGCCGCGCGGCCCGTGGCCGCTTGCGGCATGGTGGGAAGCAGATTGTTCCATATCGGCGCGGCCGTTCGGCAGAGAGTTGTGCCGCGCCGCCACGGCAGGACCTGCGGTGGCGCGCCGTGCCGACGGCGGAAGATAGCACCGCGCGGCGCATCTCGGCCGTACCTGCGCCGGCGGCCGCGCTACAACGGCGCCTGATGCAATCAGTGCCGCACAGGGTTACGTGATGTCGGATGCAATCGTCCTCAGCCGCCTCGAAGCCACCCATCTCGATCAAGCCTACGGGCTGACGCAGGCCCTGGGCTGGCCGCATCGGCGGGAGGATTGGGCGATGGCGCTTTCCCTTGGCCAGGGCATCGTGGCGCTGGGCGAGGATGGCCGGGTAGCCGGCACGGCGATGGTGACGCCGTTCGGCGAGACCGCCACCATCAGCCTGGTGATCGTCGATGCCGCGCTGCGCGGGCGCGGCCTCGGCCGGCGGCTGATGCGGGAGGCGCTGGCGCTGTGCGGGCAACGCGCCGTTCGGCTGGTGGCCACGCGGGACGGGCTGCCGCTGTACGAGACGCTGGGCTTCCGCGTGACACACGAGATTCGCCAGCACCAGGGCGCGCTGATGCTGCCCGAAGCGCCGGACGCCGCCGTCGCCTGGGCGCAGCCCGGTGATGTCGGCACCTTCGCGGCGATGGATGCCACCGCGCTTGGCATGGACCGTGCCACGTTGCTGGAGTGGCTGGCCGGCCATGCCCGGCTGGCGGTACTTCGCAGCCCGGCGGATGGCCAGGTGCTGGGCTACGGCGCGCTGCGCGCGTTCGGCCGCGGCCAGGTCGCCGGCCCGGTGATCGCCGGCACGGTGGCGGAGGCGCAGGCGATTCTGAGCTTCCTGTTCGCTGCCGCCGGTACTGGCCAGTACCTGCGTGTGGACGTTCCCGCCGCCACCGGGTTGGCGCCCTGGCTGGACGCGCACGGGTTGGCCCATGCCGGCGGCGGCACCGCCATGATGCGGGGCGAGGGGGCGCCAGCGGCGGCGGGCCCCCTGCGGGTTTTCGCGCTGGCGAGCCAGGCGCTGGGGTAGGGATGGCTGCCCGTGCTGGTTGCGCGCCGCCAGGAGGCAAGGTGGGGGAACAAATTCCCCGAACCCCATCTTTTGTTTGGAATGTTTTCGCGGCCGCACGTGACGTGCGGGCGCCGCCAGTCAACGCGCCACCCGACCGCCCGCGCACCCAAGTGCCGCAGAAGAAAGACGGGGTTTCAGGGAAATTCATTCCCCTGACCTTTGCTACTGGCCAAGCCGAACCTTTCAACACTCCGTAACCAGGAACCTTCCATGCTCAGCAATTCGCTCGTCGAGCTTGACCGCGCTCATTGGGTGCATCCGGTCGCCTCGTATCGGGGGCATGAGAAGGCGGGGGTGCGGGTGCTGCGCTCGGCCAAGGGTGCCACCGTGACCGACAGCGCCGGGCACCAGATGGTCGATGGCTTCGCGGGATTGTGGTGCGTCAATGCCGGCTATGGGCAGGAGAGTATCGTCGAGGCCGCCGCCGCGCAGATGCGCGAGTTGCCTTATGCCACCGGCTACTTTGGCCTGGGCTCGGAGCCGGCCATCCGCCTGGCTGCCGCGCTGGCGGAGCGCGCGCCGGGGGACCTCAACCACGTCTTCTTCACGCTGGGTGGCTCGGACGCGGTGGACAGCACCGTGCGGTTCATCCGCTACTACCAGCAGGCGCGCGGCAAGCCGGAGAAGGACCAGTTCATCTCGGTCGAGCAGGGCTACCACGGCTCCTCAACCGTCGGCGCCGGGCTGACGGCGCTGCCGGCCTTCCACGCGGGCTTCGGCGTGCCGTTCGACTGGCAGCATAAGATTCCGTCCCACTACGCTTACCGCAACCCGGTGGGCGGCGACGCCGGCGCGATCATTGCCGCATCGCTCGACGCATTGCGGAGCAAAGTCGAGGCGCTGGGCGGACCGGAGCGGGTGGCGGCCTTCTACTGCGAGCCGATCCAGGGCTCGGGCGGCGTGCTGGTGCCGCCGCCGGGCTGGCTGAAGGCGATGCGCGAGGCCTGCCGCGCGATGGACATCCTGTTCGTGGCCGACGAGGTGATCACCGGCTTCGGCCGCACCGGCCCGCTGTTCATGTGCGAGGAGGAGGACATCGTCCCCGACCTGATGACCACCGCCAAGGGCCTGACCTCCGGCTACGTGCCGATGGGTGCGGTGTTCCTCTCGGACGCGGTGTACGGCACCATCGCGGACAGTGCTGGCGCCGCCGCCATCGGCCATGGCTATACCTATTCTGCCCACCCGGTTAGCGCCGCCGTGGGGCTGGAGGTGCTGCGCTTGTACGAAGGCGGGCTGCTGGAGAATGGCCGCCGCGCCGGTGCCCGCCTGATGGCCGGGCTGGAAGCGCTGCGCGACCACCCGCTGGTGGGCGACGTGCGCGGGCGCGGCATGCTGGCGGCGGTGGAACTGGTGACCGACAAGGCCCGCAAGACCCCGCTGCCGGCCACTGCCGAGCCCGCCCGCCGCATCTTTGACCGCGCCTGGGACAACGGGCTGATCATCCGCGCCTTCGCCAACGGCGTCATCGGCTACGCGCCGCCGCTCTGCTGCACGGAGGCGGAGATTGATGCCATCGTCGAACGTACGCGGCGGACGCTGGACCAGACGCTGGCGGACCCGGATGTGCGCGCCGCCGTGGCCTGAGGGCGGCGGGCGGAAAGGGGGTCTTCCGCGAAAATTCCGGCAAAGCGGCAATTTCGGTATTTTCTGCGGTTCGCCCCGCCCATTTCAGCCACCTCGCCAGGGCCGTTGCCGGAACACTGGTGACAATCAGCCGGCATAGAACCGGCGGAACCGCCTCACACGGAACTGTTGGACATCGACCGGCCGGCCGCCATCGCCGGACGGTGGGCTGGCGCGTGCTCCGGCCGCGCCCGGCCTGGCGCCGTGCGAAGCGGATGACAGGGGGTGACGTGGTGAACAAGCTGCATGAATTCCGTTACCTGACCTTCGACGTGGTCGGTACGTTGATCGATTTCGAGGCGGGCATCACCGGATGCCTCGCCGCCATCGGCGCGGAGACCGGCGTCGTGGTGGATGGCGAGGCCGCGCTCGGCCACTACCGCGCCGCCCGCTACATGCCGGAGGCGACGCTGTTCCCAGACGACCTGGCGCGCGTCTACGGCGTGATCGCGCCGCAGCTCGGCCTGCCACAGGGGGAGGCGCAGGCCGCGCGGCTGCGGGATTCGGCCGCCGCCTGGACACCGTTTCCCGATAGCGTGGAGGCGCTGGCACGGCTCGGCCGGCATGCGCGGCTGATCGCGATGACCAATGCGCGCCGCTGGGCCTTTACGCATTTCGCGGCGGCGCTGGGCGAGCCCTTCCATGCCGGCTTCACCCCGGACGAGACCGGGACCGAAAAGCCCGACCCCGCCTTCTTCGAGCAGGTCTTCGCCTTCGTGGAAGCCGAGGGCGGACGCCGCGACCAGATCCTGCATGTGGCGCAGAGCCAGTACCACGATATCGGCGTTTCCCGCCACCTGGGCCTGGCCAATTGCTGGATCGAACGCCGGCACGCCCAGCCCGGCCATGGCGGTACCATCGCGTCGGAGAGCTTCACGAAGCCGGACTTCCACTTCACCAGCCTGGCGGCCCTGGCCGACGCGCTGGAAGCCAGTGTTACGGCCTGACACGACGATCGCGGCCCCTGGCCGTGACCCGCTGCACCGCGACAGAAAAGGACGCTGCCGTGACCAACAACAATGCCTGCAACTGGACCAAATCCGACGACGCGATGGTCGAGCACGCGCTGCGCCACGGTGCTGGCCGGCGCGAGTTGCTGCGGATGCTGATGGCCGGCGGCGTCGGCCTTGCCGCCGCCGGCACCATCCTCGGCCGTGCCGGCACGGCGCTGGCACAGACCCCGGTCTCCGGCGGCCACGTCAAGGCGGCCGGCTGGTCGTCTTCCACCGCCGATACGCTGGACCCGGCGAAGGCCTCGCTGTCCACCGACTATGTGCGCTGTTGCGCACACTACAACCGGCTGACCTTCCTGGATGACAAGGGCGTCACACGGATGGAGCTGGCGGAGACGATCGAAACCAACGACGCCAAGACCTGGACCATCAAGCTCCGCAGCGGCGTCACCTTCCACAGCGGCAAGACGCTGAGCGCGGCTGACGTGGTGTTCTCGCTGCAGCGGCATCTGGACCCCGCCGTCGGCTCCAAGGTCAATGCCATCGCCAAGCAGATGGCCGGCTTCCGGGCCGTGGACCCGCTGACGGTCGAGGTCACGCTCTCCGCCCCCAATGGCGATCTGCCGACCATCCTGGCGATGCACCACTTCATGATCGTGGCTGACGGCACCACTGATTTCTCCAAGGGCAACGGAACCGGCGCGTTCATCTGCGAGCGGTTCGAGCCGGGTATCCGCTCCATCGGCCGGCGCAACCCGAACTACTTCAAGAACGGCCACCCCTACCTGGACAGCTTCGAGTTCTTCGCCATCGCGGACGACACGGCGCGCGTCAATGCGCTGCTCTCCGGCGATATCCAGCTCGCCGCCGCCATCAACCCGCGTTCCATCCGGTTGCTGGACCGGGCGCCGAACATCGTGCAGTCCCGCACCACCTCCGGCAACTATACCGACCTGAACATCCGGCTCGACCTCGCGCCCGGGGACAAGGCGGGCTTCGCCGAAGGCATGAAGTACCTGATCAACCGCGAGCAGATCCAGAAATCCGCGATGCGCGGCCTGGCCGAGATCGCCAACGACCAGCCGGTGCCGCCCGGCAATGTCTACCGCAATGAGGAACTGGCGCCGAAGCCCTACGACCCCGAGCGGGCGAAATCCCTCTTCCAGAAAGCCGGTGTGCTGGGGCAGAGCATCCCCATCGTGGCATCCGAGGCCGCCGGTTCCTCGCTGGACATGGCGGTGATCGTGCAGCAGGCGGGTAACGCCATCGGCATGAAGTTCGACCTGCAGCGGGTGCCGTCCGATGGCTACTGGTCCAATTACTGGCTGAAGTCGCCGGTGCATTTCGGCAACATCAACCCGCGGCCGACGCCGGATATCCTGTTCTCCCTGCTCTATGCCTCCACCGCGCCCTGGAACGAAAGCCGCTACCAGTCGGAGAAATTCGATGCGATGCTGCTGGAGGCGCGCGGGTCGCTCGACCAGGGCAAGCGCAAGCAGATCTATGGCGAGATGCAGGCGATGGTGGCGAACGATGCCGGCACCGTCATCCCGGTCTACATGTCCAGCGTCGATGCCATCTCGGAGAAGTTGAAAGGCCTGGCCTATAGCCCGCTCGGCGGCATGATGGGCTACGCCTTCGCCGAGTACGTCTGGCTGGAACGGTAGGCTTCGTACCAGCTTGTCCGACCGTGTGTCCGCCTCATGGCGGGCACACCACGCCCCTTTGCGGGAGTTCGCATGCATCCCACCCTCTGGCTTATGCTGGGCCATCGCCTGCTGATCGCGCTGCTGACGCTGGTCGTCGTCTCGCTCGTGGTCTTCATGGCCACCGAGGTGCTGCCGGGCGACGTGGCGCAGATCCTGCTCGGCCAGGCCGCAACGCCGGAAGCCGTGGCCGGGCTGCGCACCGCGATGCATCTGGATGACCCTGCCTTCCTGCGTTTCCTGCGCTGGTTCGGCGGGCTGGTCACCGGCGACCTCGGCACCTCCTACGCCAACAACCTGCCGATCACGACGTTGATCGGCGGCCGGCTGGTCAGTTCGCTCAAGCTGGCGGGGGCGACGGCCCTGTTCTCGGTACCCGTCGCGCTGACGCTGGGTATCACCGCCGCCATGTTGCGCGGCAGCGTCTATGACCGTGCCGTCACGGTCGCAACCATCACCGTCATCTCGGTGCCGGAGTTCATGGTGGCGACGTCGGGCGTGCTGATCTTCGCCGTGTGGCTGCAGTGGCTGCCCGCGCTCTCCTTCTCCCGCGATGTGCAGAGCTTTGGCGAATTGCTGCGCGTCTATGCCATGCCGGTGATGACGCTGAGCTTCGTGATCTCGGCGCAGATGATCCGCATGACCCGCGCCGCGGTGCTGGAGGCGCTGGGCACGCCGTATGTGGAGATGGCGCTGCTAAAAGGCGCCTCCCGCAGCCGCATGGTGCTGCGCCACGCCTTGCCCAACGCCATCGGCCCGGTGGTCAATGCCGTGGCCCTTTCGCTCTCCTACCTGCTGGGCGGCGTCATCATCGTCGAGACCATCTTCAACTATCCCGGCATCGCCAAGCTGATGGTCGATGCCGTGGCCACGCGGGACCTGCCGTTGATCCAGAGCTGTGCCATGATCTTCTGCTTCGTCTACCTGCTGCTGATCACGACGGCGGATATGGTCGCCATCATCTCCAACCCGAAGTTGCGGTGACCATGCGCCCCCAAGCCCTGCCCAGCCGCCGGCCCGCCTTCCGCTTCAACCTGGTGGGCTGGGTCAGCCTCGCCATCATCCTGTTCTGGGCGCTGGCCGCCATCGCCGCCCCCGCCTTCGCGCCGCATGGCGTCGGCGACATGGTCGACGACGACTATTTCGGCCCGATCAGCTGGGCGCTGCCATTGGGCAGCGACTATCTGGGGCGGGACATGCTCTCCCGCATCATCTACGGCACGCGCTACACTGTCGGCATCTCGCTCGCCGCCGTGCTGATCGCCTGCACCACCGGCGTGGTGCTGGGCATGACGGCGGCGACGGCCGGCGGGTGGCTTGATACGGTGCTGAGCCGGGGGCTGGACGCGCTGAGTTCCATTCCCAGCAAGCTGTTCGGGCTGGTGGTGGTGGCGGCCGTCGGCTCTTCCATCCCGGTGCTGATCATGACGCTGGCGGTGATCTACATGCCGGGCGCCTACCGCTTCGCGCGCGCGCTGGCGGTGAATGTCAGCACCATGGATTTCGTCACCGCCGCCCGCATCCGGGGAGAGGGTACGCGCTACCTGATCGGCGCCGAGATCCTGCCCAACATCATCGGGCCCGTCTTCGCCGATATAGGGTTGCGCTTCGTCTTTATCGTGCTGCTGCTCTCGGGCCTGTCCTTCCTCGGCCTCGGCGTACAGCCGCCGAATGCGGATTGGGGTGCGCTGGTACGGGAGAATATCGGCGGCCTGCCCTTCGGTGCGCCGGCGGTCATGGCACCTTCCCTGGCGATCGCCAGCCTCACCATCTCGGTCAACCTGCTGATCGACAACCTACCGCGCAAGATCCGCGACCGGAGCGCCTGATGACCCAGCTGGTCGATATCCGTGACCTCCGCGTCGATGCCACCACCGATGCCGGGCGGCGCATCGAGATCATCAAGGGCATCAGCCTCACCGTTGCGGAAGGCGAGATGGTAGCCTTGATCGGGGAGAGCGGGTCGGGCAAGACCACCATCGCGCTGTCGCTGCTCGGCCATGCGCGGGATGGCTGCCGCATTGCCGGCGGCAGCATTCTGGTCGCGGGGCAGGACATGGCGAAGCTGTCGGAGCGCGAGCGTGCGAAGCTGCGCGGCACCGTCGTCTCCTACGTGCCGCAAAGCGCCGCCGCGGCCTTCAACCCGTCGTTGCGCGTGATGGACCAGGTGATCGAGATCACCCGCATCCACCGCCTGATGCCGCGTGCGGAGGCCGAGGCGCGCGCCGTCGCGCTGTTCCGTGCGCTGTCCCTGCCGGAGCCGGAGCGGATCGGCGCGCGCTACCCGCACCAGCTCTCCGGCGGCCAGTTGCAACGCCTCGCTGCCGCCATGGCGCTGATCGGTGATCCACGGCTGGTGGTGTTCGATGAGCCGACGACGGCCTTGGACGTCACCACGCAGATCGAGGTATTGCGCGCCATCAAGTCGGTGATGCGCGGCACCAGTGCCGGCGGTGTCTATGTGTCGCACGACCTCGCCATCGTGGCGCAGGTGGCGGACCGCATCGTCGTGCTGAAGAATGGCGAGGTGCAGGAGGAAGGCCCGACCGCACAGATCCTCTCCGCCCCGCGCCACCCCTACACGAAGGCACTGCTGGCCGCCTTCCGGCCGGAGACGGTGCCGGCGCAGCCGGCGGCGCCCGAAGCGGAAGCCGCCGCGCCGCCGGTGCTCGAAGTGGATGACGTGTCGGCCGGCTATGGTTGGGTGCCGGGCCGGGCGATGCCGCTGATCCGCGCGGTCAAGAATGTCAGCTTCCGGGTGGAGCGCGGGCGCAATATCGGCATCATCGGTGAATCCGGCTGCGGCAAATCGACGCTGGCTCGCACCATCGCCGGCATCATGCCGGCCTGTGGCGGCGGCATCAGCCTGGAGGGGCAGCGCCTGGCGCCTTTGGCTGCCCAGCGCAGCCGGGAACAGCTGCGCCGGTTGCAGATCGTGTTCCAGTCGGCCGACACGGCGCTGAACCCGGCCAAGCAGATCGGCGAGATCATCGGCCGGCCGCTGACGTTCTACCAGAGCCTGCGCGGCGCGGCGCGGGAGGCCCGGGTGGACCAATTGCTGGATATGGTGCAATTGCCCCGCCCGCTGAAGCACCGCCACGCGGCGGAACTTTCCGGCGGGCAGAAGCAGCGCGTCAACCTGGCGCGCGCCCTGGCGGCGGACCCCAGCGTGATCCTGTGCGACGAGATCACCTCCGCGCTCGATACCGTCGTCGCTGCCGCGATTATTGAGCTGCTGCGCGAGTTGCAGAACGGGCTTGGCCTGTCCTATGTCTTCATCAGCCACGACCTGCCGACGGTGCAGGCAATCTGCAACGAGGTGGTGGTGATGCGCGGCGGCGAGAAGCTGGAGCAATGCCTGGCGATGCAGGTGGGGGACCCGTCCGGTCACCCGTATTCACAGCTGCTCATGGCCTCCGTCCCACGCCTTGATCCCAGCTGGCTGGATGGGCTGGACCATCACCCGCAGCTGGGGCGTGCTCCGCCGGGGTGAGGCCGTGCTATCGCTCCTGCGGGAACAGGCTGCGCAGCGGCATGTGTGCCTTGATAATCGGCGACTTCAGCACGACGAAGCTGAAATACTTGTCGATGCCGACATCCAGCTCTACCAGCCGCTCCATGATCAACTGGTACTCGGCGATACCGCTGGTGATGAATTTCACCAGGTAGTCGTAGCCGCCGGAGATGAGATGGCACTCCACCACCTGGTCCAGCCGCTCGACGGCGGCGAGGAAGCGCGCGAAATCGGATTGCCGGTGGTTCTTCAGCGTCACTTCGGTGAACACCGTCAGTGCCTGGCCGAGCTTGGCGATGTTGATGCGCGCAGAATAGCCGGTGATGTAGCCATCCTGCTGCAGCTTCTTGACGCGGATCAGGCAGGGGCTGGGCGAGAGGTTCACCAGCTCGGCCAGCTCCACATTGGTGATGCGGCCGTTCTTCTGCAGCTCCACGAGGATCTTGATGTCGATCTGGTCGAGCTTCATCGGTGGGTCGTCGCTTTCAGGGGGGGCGGGGCAGGGCATTCCGCCGCGCCATCAATGGGGCAGGGCGCGGGTGCTGGCCGCAGTGCCACCCCCGTGCCTGGGCGCAGAATGCTGCGGAATGCCACGCAGGGACAGGAGATTCTGCCGCGTCGCGGCGAAGCCCGGCGTCCGCGCTGCGCCGCCGCGCGATAGAATACGGCAGGAAGGGAGACGTGCATGCCTGTGCCGCTACTGGAGATCGAGACCGACGCCGTGTTGCCGGCGGAGGTGGATGTGGTGGTCATCGGCGGCGGCATCGTCGGCGCCTCGGCCGCCTATTATCTGGCACGCAGGGGTGTCTCCGTCGCATTGGTCGAGAAGGGGCGGATCGGCGCCGAGCAATCCAGCCGTAACTGGGGCTGGTGCCGCCAGCAGAACCGGGATGCGCGGGAATTGCCGATGGCGACCGCCAGCCTCGCGCTGTGGGACCGGCTGGCGGAAGAGACGGGCAGCGACCTCGGCTTCAACCGCTGCGGCCTGCTGTATCTGAGCGACGATGAGGCGCAACTCGCCGGCTGGGCGCAGTGGCGTGATTTCGCCGCCGGCCATGGCGTCGTCACCCACATGCTCTCGGCCGACGAGGCCTCCGCCCGTGGTGCCGCCACCGGCCGGCGCTGGAAGGGTGGCGTGTTCTCGCCCACCGATGGCATCGCGGACCCTGGCCGGGCGGCGCCGCTGATCGCGCTCGGGGTGCGGCAGGCGGGCGGCAGCGTGCATCAGTTCTGTGCCGCGCGTGGGTTGGAGACGCAGGGCGGCCGCGTCAGCGGCGTGGTGACGGAGGCGGGGACGATCCGCACCTCCACCGTCATCATGGCGGGTGGCGCCTGGGCTTCCTCCTTCCTCAACCAGTACGGGCTGCGTTTTCCGCAGGCTTCGGTGCGGGCCTCCATCCTCTCGGTCGCCGCGCCGGCGGTGGCGTTGCCGGATGCGCTGCACACCACCAATGTCTCGGTCACGCGGCGGGGCAGGAACAGCTTCGCCCTCTCCATCAGCGGTGGCGCGCGGGTCGACCCGACGCCGCAGCAACTGACCTTCGCCAGGCAATTCGTGCCGCTGTTCATCAGCCGGCGCCGCAGCCTGGCGCCCGGTGGCCTGCAGGGCTGGCGCGCGGGGCACGAGACACGCCGCCGGTGGCGCCTGGATGCACCGACGCCGATGGAGGCGTGCCGCATCCTCGACCCCACTCCCGACCCGAGGCAGGTGGAGGAAACCCTGGCGCGTGCCCGTCGCCTGCTGCCGGCGCTGGAGGGGCAGCCGGTCACGGCGCGTTGGGCCGGCTATATCGACAGCACGCCGGACGCCGTGCCCGCCATCGGCCCGGTGGAGGGCATGCCCGGCCTGATCCTGGCCGCCGGCTTCAGCGGCCACGGCTTCGGCATCGGCCCTGGCGCCGGCCATCTGGCCGCAGACCTGGCCACGGGCGCGCCGCCGATCGTCGACCCCGTGCCCTATGCGCCGGCGCGGCTGGCCGGTTCGGCGTGGGGACGGGTGGCGGGATATTGAAGGCGGCCAGGCCCGGCCTACCAGCCGCCGAAGCGTGGCCACTCGGCCAGCGCCGCGTCCGGGTCGGTGGGCAGGACGGTATAGGCGTCGAACTGCGCCGCGGTGGCGCAGGCATGGTTGGGCAGGATGCGCAGCCGCGTCCCCACCGGGATCTCCGGTAGTGTCTCGCCGCTGCCTGGGCGCAGCGCGAGGATGCCATGCTCCTGGTTGGCGGCCGAGAGGATGAGGCCGGGGATCACCCGGCCCTCGATGTCGCAGGCCAGGCCGTAGCCCTGGTCCACCGCCTGCTGCGCCGTGCCGCGGTCGCGTGAGAGCGCCATCCAGCCGGCATCAACCAGAATCCAGCCGCGTTCCCGCTGGTGGCCGATGACCGTGGTCAGCACCGAGAGCGCGATATCCCCGGTGGTGCAGACGCCGATGCCCGCCATGACCAGATCGAAGAACACATAGACGCCCGCGCGCATCTCCGTCACGCCCGTCAGGTCACGTGCCGCGTGCGCGGTGGGGGTGGAGCCGACGCTGACCACGGGGCAGGGCAGTCCAGCCGTCCGTAGCGCCCCGGCGGCGGCCACGGCGGCGGCGCATTCACGCGCGGCGAAGGCGGCATGCGCTGCCTCCCCCACCACGTTGTAGCTCTCCCCCGCATGGGTAAGGACGCCGCGCAGCGACGCGCCCAGCATCCGGCCGATCTCGACCAAGGCCGGGTCCTCGGGGCTGACGCCGCCCCGGTGGCCGTCGCAATCGATCTCGATCAGGGCTGGGATGGCGTTGCCGGCGATGCGGGAGGCCTCGGCCACCGCCGCCGCCTGCTCGGGCGAGTCCAGGATCACGCTGAGGTCACACCCGGTGGCGCGCAACGCCAGCACTCGCGCCAGCTTCTGCGGCGCGATGCCGACGGCGTAGAGGATGTCTCGCACCCCCGCCCGCGCGAATACCTCCGCCTCCTTCAATGTCGAGACGGTGGCGGGGCCGGTGCCGCCTTCCAGCACCCGCCGGGCGACCTCGACCGATTTGGCGGTCTTCAGGTGCGGGCGCAGCGTCACCCCATGCGGGGTCATCCGTGTCCGCAGGCGGGCGACGTTACACAGCATCCGGGCTTCGTCGAGCACAAGTCGCGGGGTGGGCAGGGCGTCGAGGCATTCGGCATGGGTCATGGTACGGAGCCTAGGGACCAGCACATTCAGGCGCCATTCAAGCATTCTGAATCCTGCATTAAGCTGCAGCTTCATGATGACCCCACAGGACCTCCGCTTCGTTGCCCTGATCGCCGCCGCATCCTCCCTGGCTGCGGTAGCGCGGCGGCTGGATATCTCACCCTCCGCCGTCACCCAGCGCCTGCGGCATCTGGAGGAGCGGCTACAGGTCCGGCTGGTGGACCGTTCCAGCCGCCGCCTGCAACTGACCGCGGAGGGGTCGATGCTGGCCGAGCGCGGCGCCGCCGTGCTGGCCGAGCTGGAAGCGATGACGGAAGCGCTGGCGGCCGGGCGCGGCGCCGTCACCGGCCATCTGCGCGTCGCCGCTCCCTTCGGTTTCGGCCGCGCCTACGTCGCGCCTGCCATGGTGGCGCTGCGGCAGGCGCACCCCGGGCTGGAGATGAGCCTGATCCTGTTCGAGGACCCGGCCCATAGCCTGCGGGATGGCCAGTGGGACGTGATGGTCCATGTCGGGCACTTGCCGGATTCCCGGCTGGTGCTGCGCCGGCTTGCCCCCAACCGCCGCATCCTCTGCGCCGCGCCCGCCTACCTTGCCGCCCATGGCACGCCGTCCCAGCCGGAGGACCTGCGGCACCACGCCTGCGCCGTGATCCGCGAGAACCAGGCCGACACCACCCTATGGCCCTTCACCCATGCGGAGGGGCACGGCACGGCCATCCGCGTCCACCCGGCGCTCGCCAGCAACGATGGCGCGGTGGTGCGGCAATGGGGGCTGGCCGGGCTCGGCATCATCCTGCGCTCGGAATGGGATGTGGCGGAGGACCTGCGCAGCGGGGCACTGGTGGCGCTGGTGCCGGACTGGACGCCGCCGCCGGCGGACGTGGTTGCGCTGCTCGGCGCCCGCAACGGGCGGATGGCGCGGACGGAGCGGTTCCTGCAGGTGCTGGGGCAAGCCCTGCGGCCGGTGCCTTGGCGGGGGTGATCTGGGCGGAAGGTTGGTGGAGGGAACTCCCCCAAACCCCCTCCTTTTCTGCAAGTTTTCCGGGAGGGGGTGGGGCGGTGCGCGAGACAGAGGGGCCGATTTTACCCCTGGTTGGCCGGGATCCCGGGACCGTTGCAAGGGTGAAGGGCATGAGTTCTGCGGTGACATTGCAAGCGAC
This sequence comes from Teichococcus aerophilus, assembly GCF_014490485.1. Taxonomy (GTDB): domain Bacteria; phylum Pseudomonadota; class Alphaproteobacteria; order Acetobacterales; family Acetobacteraceae; genus Pseudoroseomonas; species Pseudoroseomonas aerophila. Next base: position 141,126 of record NZ_JACTVA010000001.1, read on the forward strand.
CGACAGTGAATTCACCAAGCCTGTGGTATGGTCGGTACCTTCTTCCTGACCTTCGCTTTGCCGCCGTCGTTCAAGGACGAAGAAGCCACGCCATAGATTCATATTCAGGCTGATGCAGCGGAAGACCGCCAACGGTCGTCATTAACTGAAGCGGCAGCTCTGATCTCGCGTTTATCCGCCTTCGATATTGGCGTCAGGCTTTCCAGACACAGCCACAAGAGCTGAATCCGGTGCCAGGAGAAGAACGTCGCATCAACGGTGCTGCAAAAAAACAGCAGAAAAAAAGAAGGGGTCTGGGGAACTCGTCCCCCAGCCTTCCTGCTTCTGAATGGAACCCTCTACCGGTCCCGCCTCGCCAGTACCGCGCGGGTGTAGTCGTAGGTCGTGGCTTCGTAGGTGATGCCGCGGCGCGTCGCCCAATAATTGGTCAGGTGGTAGAGCGGGATGATGGCCACGTCATCCATGGCGGTGGAGGTGGCCTGGTTCATCAGCGCTTCCCGCGCGCCATCGTCCAGCGTCGCCATCGCGCGGGCGATCAGTGCATCCAGTGCTGGGTTGGAATAGCCCGAACGGTTGAAGCTGCCGGTCAGCTTGCTGCGGTCGTAGCTGGCGACGACGTTGACCAGCGGGTGGCCCGCATGGCCCGGGCTGGCCCAGCCCCATAGGCTGACCGGGAATTCCATCCGGGCGGAGCGCGGTCCGTAGGCCGAGAGCGGCATCAGCTCCACCGTGGTCTGCACGCCGATGCGCGTCCACATCTGCGCGATAGCCTGTGCCGCCACGGGGTCGGTCGGCCGGGCGTTGGAGGCGACGTTGAGCGTCATGCGGAAGCCGTCCGGATAGCCGGCGGCGGCCAGCAGGCGCTTGGCGGCATCCGGGTCTTGCGCCGGCACAGGGATGGACGGGTCGTGCGAGTACAGGCCGCGCGGCAGGAACTGCCCGGCGGGCTCGGCGGTGCCCTGCATCACCCGTTCGGCTAGGCTGGCGCGGTTGATGGCGAGGGAGAGTGCCTGCCGCACGCGCTTGTCCCGCATCGGGTTGGCGGCCAGCGGCTTGCCGTCATTGTCCGTGACGCCAGGTGCCACCTCGGCGGACTGGTTAGGGGCCAGGTAGACGAGGCGCAGCCCCTGGCTGGACGTGACCGTGAAACCGGGCGAGGTGCGTAAACGCGGCAGGTCGTTGACGGAAGGTAGGTCGATCAGATCGACGCCGCCGGAGAGCAGGGCGGCGGAGCGGGCGCCGGCATTGGGCAGGTAGCGAAAGGAGACGCGGTCCCAATCCGGGCGCGGGCCCCACCAGTTCTCGTTCCGCTCCAGCTCCGCGCTGTTGCCGGGGGTGTAGGAGCGGAGGATGAACGGACCGGTGCCGATGGCGGCGCGGAGCGCGTTGTAGTCATCCGTCGTCGCGCCCTCGCCCGCGTGGCGGGAGATGATGGCCACCACGGAAAGGTCGATCGGCAGGTTAGGCGCGGGGCCGTCGGTGTGCAGCAGCAGGGTGAGCGGATCGACCACCTCGACCCGCGTGATGGAGCGGACCTGGCCGGCGAAGCTGGCCGTCGCGTTCGGCACGTTCGGTACGCGGCCGATGGTGAAGGCCACGTCGTCGGCGGTGAAGGGCCGCCCGTCGCTGAAGCGCACGTCGGGGCGCAGCTTGAATTCCCACACCGCGTCCCCGGCCGGCCGCCAGCTCAGCGCCAGGCCCGGCGCCAGGCTGGAATCGGGCCGGCGGTCGGTCAGTGTCTCGAAGATGTTGTAGGTGAGCGTCTGGGTCGAGGTGCCCTGGTTGAAATGTGGGTCGACCGAACTGGGTGCGGCGCTGATGCCCATGGTCAGCACGGATTGCGCGGCGGCGGGGGTGGCCAGCAGCAGGGCGGCCAGCGCCAGGGCGGCACGTTGGGTGCGGGCGTCCCGGCACCGCAGGTCATCGCTCAAGGCATGGGCTCCTGGTCTGGCGGCGAGGGCCGCAGCTGCATGTAGATCGAGGGGTCGCGGACCGGCGCGAAGCCGAGCGAGGCATAGACGCCGTGCGCGTCGCGCGTCGCCAGCATCCAGTTCCGCACGGTGCGCAGATCCGGGTGGGCCAGCGCGGCGGCGCCAAGCGCGCGGCCCAGCCCCTGGCCGCGATGCGGCGGCAGCACGAAGACGTCCCGCAGATAGGCGAACAGGGCGCCATCCGTGACCACGCGCGCGAAGCCGACCATCGCGCCATCCGCCGCATAGGCGCCGAAGGGCAGGGAGCCGGCGATGGAGCGCTCGATCAGCGCGCGGTCCAGCCCCAGGGCCCAGTAGGATTCCTCGATGAGGAAGGCGCAGATCCGCCCCATGTCCAGGCACCGCCGGTCGGTGGAGAGGCGGTAGGCGCCGTGGGGATGCTCGAAGGGTGCCGTCTCGAATGGCAGCATGGCGGCGGGCGTCATGTGAAGCGGCCGATATGGAAGGGCTCGATTGGGGTGGTGGTGGTGCCGGTCGCGATCAGCTCGGCCATCACGTCGCCGACGCCGGGGCCGATCTGGAAGCCGGCGCCGCAGAAGCCGAAAGCGTAGAACAGGCCTGGCCACTTCGCGCTCGGGCCCATCACCGGGATCTCGTCGTGCATGTAGCCTTCGATGCCGCTCCAGGTGCGGATAATGCGCAGGGCGCCGAGTGCCGGCACCATCCGCCGCAACTGAGTGAACTGGTGCAGCGTGATGTCCGGGTTGGCGCGGTGGGGCGGCGCGTCCAGCTCCGCCGGGCCGTGGCCGGTGCCACCGAAGACGATGTTGCCGCGCTTGACCTGGCGCAGATACAGCACCTCGCGGATTTCCTTCGTCGTGACGCCCAGCACAGGCAGCAATGCGTAGGGCACCGCTTCCGTCACGCCCATCTGCGGGCCGCGCACCACCATCGGCACCGGCTCGCCCAGCCGTGCGGCGATGCGCCCGCCCCAGGCCCCGGCCGAGACCTGCAGCACGGGGGCGCGCCAGACCCGGCCATCGGCCGTGTTCAGCCGGTAGCCGCCGCTCTCGTGCTCGATCGTCAGCACTTCGGCCTCCTCCTCGATGCGCGCGCCGGCGCGGCGGGCGGCACGGGCGAAGGCGGGGGCGGCAAGGCGTGGGTTGGCGTGGCCGTCATGGGGGGAGTAGGAGCCGGCCATCACCTCGGGCGACAGCCATGGGAAGCGGGCGCGGACGGCGTTGCCGCTCAGCAGTTCCAGGTCCAGCCCATAGGGGCGGGCGCCGTCGCGGTAGCTCTCCATCGTCGCCACGGCTTCCGGCGTGTAGGCGACGCGAAGATGGCCGCTGGGCAGGAATTCCACATCCTCCCCCAACAGTTCCGGCAGGCGGCCCCAGATGGCGCGGGAGCGGTTGGCGAGGGGAAGCTGCGGCAGGAAGCGGCCCTGCCGCCGCACATTGCCGAAATTGATGCCGCTGGCCTGCTGCCCGACCAGTCGGCGTTCCAGCAGGATGACCGAGAGGCCGCGCTGGCGCAGGAAGAAGGCGGTGGCGGCGCCCATCAGGCCGCCGCCGAGGATCAGCACATCCGCGCGGTTCTCGCTCATCAGGTGCTTTCCAGCGTAGAGGCGTCGTCCGCCAGCGCGGCGACGGGCAACGGCTTTACCGGCGCCTGGCCGCGTAGCCGCCCCGCCACCTCGACCGGCACGCCGCGCGCGGCGGCGACGATTTCCGCCCCCGCGATGCCGCAGAAGCGCCCCTGGCAGCGGCCCATACCGGTGCGGCTGAAGGCCTTGGCGCGGTTCATCTCCGGCGCGTCCAGCTCGGTCGCGCTCTGGCGCAGCGCGCCGGCGGTGATCGCCTCGCACCGGCAGACCAGCGTCTCGTCCGGCAGGCTGGCAACGAGGCCGGCGGGCCAGGGGAAGGCGAGGGCGAGGCCGCGTCGGAACCGGTCCATCACCTGGCGCTGCCGCCGCAGGGCCGCCACGTCCTGGCCGGGCGGTGCCGGCAGGCCGAGGTCTTTCAGCACGGCCAGGGCCGCCAGCCGCCCGGCGATCTCGGCACCATCCGCGCCGAGGATGCGGGCGCTGTCCCCGGCCAGGTAGATGCCAGGGGCACTGGCGCGGCCGTCCTCGTCCGCACGCGGCAGCCACTGGCGGCTATCCGCGTCGAAATCGAAGGCACAGCCGGCGAGGTCGGCGAGCTGGCTCTCCGCCCGCAGGTGCCAGCCCATGCCGACGGCGTCGCAGGCGATGACTTCTTCGCCGCCATCCGGCGTGGCGATGGCCACGCCCGCCACGCGGGTGCCGGCGGCATCGGCCAGCACCCGGCGCGGCACCACGCCGCGGCGCATCGTCACGCCCGCGCGCATCAGTTGCGCGATCAGCACCGCGCCCTTGGCCAGCAGCGCCGGGCGGGCGGCCATCAGGGGCAGGCCTTTCCAGCGTGCGCCCGGTGGAGCCGTGTCCAGCACCGCCGCCACCTGCGCCCCGGCCTTCACGTATTGCGAAGCGACCAGGTAGAGCAGCGGCCCGGTGCCGAGGAAGACGACGCGGCTGCCGATGGCGCAGGCCTGCGCCTTCAGCGCGATCTGCGCGGCGCCCAGGCTGAAGGCGCCGGGCAGCGTCCAGCCGGGCAGCGGGATCATCCGGTCGGTGGCACCGGTGGCGATGAGCAGTGCGTCGAAAGGCAGGCGGCGCGCGCGCTCCTCCCGCTGCACGTACAGGGCGCCGCCGTGGATGTTCCAGGCCAGGGTCTCGGGCAGGTACTCGATGGCCGGGCCCAGCCCGTCGAAGGTGGCGTGCAGGGCGGTGGCCCGCCCGGCCTCGGTGCCATAGAGGGTGCGGGCGTCGCGGCGGAAGCCGGGGGGCTGGCGGCGATAGATCTGCCCGCCGCTGGCGCGGCCTTCATCCACCACCGTGGGGCGCAGCCCGGCGGCGGCCAGCAGCTCCGCCGCGCGCGTGCCCGCCGGGCCGGCGCCGACGACGATTACCCGAGGGGCGGCCATGGTGCCTCCCGCGTCACGATGCGCAGGCTGGGCTGGACCGGAGTGCCGCAGGCGCGCAGCCGGCCGCCGTCCTCGGTCCAGACCCAGCAATCCTGGCAGGCGCCCATCAGGCAGAAGCCGGCGCGCGGCCCGTCGCCGAATTCGGACTGGCGCAGCGCGCCGGCATTCAGCAGCAGCGCGGTCAGCAGCGTGTCCCCCTCCAGCGCCGTGGCGGGCTGGCCATCAATGGTGAAGGCGACCGGGGCGCGGTGCGTCTCGCCCAGGCGCCGCAGCAGGGGCGCGGTGGCGGCGGGAGGGGTCGTCATGATCCGACTGCCCGCATCTGCCATGTCATCGGTGCGCCCCTTTCGCTGCTGGGGGGGCAGGATCGGACGGGCGCGGCGGCAGGTCCAATCGCTTCTGTGCCAGCCTCCAGAACCTTGGGTTATTGCCGGGCGGGCCATAACCCGGGGTTTGCGGGGACGCCCGAGAAGTCATTGGCCCGCCCTATGCGCCGCGTGCCAGTGATCTGTGCCGCAAGAGGAGAGATGGCATGGGCTGGCGCGTTGGGGTCGATGTTGGCGGCTCCTTCACTGATTTCGCGGCGCTGGACGAGGCGGACGGACGCCTCGTCACCCTCAAGGTCTTCTCCCGCCCCGATGCGCCGGGCGCGGAGATCGAGCAGGGCCTCGGCCTGCTGGCCTCGCAGCACGGCGTGGCGCCGCAGGATGTGGCCTACTTCACCCATGGCACCACGGTCGGCATCAACACCGTCATCCAGCGCTCCGGCGTGCGGTTGGCGCTGTTCACGACGGCGGGGTTCGAGGATGTGCTGGAGATGGCGCGGCTGAAGATGCAGCGCTACCACAACCTGTATGCCCGCCGGCCGGAGCCGCTGATCCCGCGCGACCGTGTGTTCGGCATCGAGGAGCGCATCCGCGCCGATGGCAGCGTGCCGATGCCGGTGTGCCGCGACAGCCTGCTGGCCGCGCAGCGTGCCGCCCGCGCCGCGGGGGCGGAAGGCATCGTGCTCGCCTTCCTGCATGGCTGGCGCAGCGACGTGAACGAGCGTGCTGCGGAGGCCATCCTGCTGGAGGCCGACCCCGCATTGCCGGTGTTCCGCGCCAGCGGCATCTGGCCGATCATCCGCGAATACGAACGGACCATCACCGCCTGCATCAGTGGCTACGTGCAGCCGCGCGTGGCGCATTATCTCGACCGGTTCGAGGCGACGCTGGCGCGGCTCGGTGTGCCGGCGGCGCCGCGCATCACCCGCTCCAACGGTGGCGTCATGGGGGTGCGGCAGGCCAAGGCGGAATGCGTGCAGATGGTGCTCTCCGGCACCGCCTCCGGCGTCATCGGCGCCGGCTTCATCGCCCGCGAATGCGGTTTCCCGAAGCTGCTGACGCTGGATATCGGTGGCACCAGCGCGGACCTCGCGGTGCTGACCGATGGCGAGGCGCAATACGGCACCGGCGAGGTGATCGGCGACTTCCAGATCCACATCCCCTCCGTCTCCGTCACCTCCATCGGCCAGGGCGGCGGTTCCATCGCCTCGGTGGATGATTTTGGCGTGCTGCAGGTGGGGCCGCGCAGCGCCGGCTCCTCCCCCGGTCCCGCCTGCTACGGCAAGGGCGGCACGGAGCCCACCATCACCGATGCCGTTGCCGTGCTCGGCCTGATCGGGCATAGCGAGTTAGGCTACAGCGCCGTGCGGCTGGACGTGGCGGCGGCGCGCGCCGCCGTCGGGCGGCTCGCCACCAAGCTGGGTACGGGGACGGAGGAGACGGCGGCCAGTATCCTCGATCTCTCCATCTCGGCCATGTACGCCGATGCGAGTGGCCTGATCTCCCGCTTCGGGCTGGACGCGCGGGAATACAGCCTGCTGGCCTTCGGCGGCGCCGGGCCGATGCTGGCCTGCTTCCTGGCGCGGGAGCTGAACATGGCCGGCGTGGTGGTGCCCCCCACCCCGGGCGTGCTGAGCGCGTTGGGCGGCCTGGTGGCCGACCTGCGCAGCGACTTCATCCGCACCATCTACGCCACGCTGCAGCTAGGTGCGGAAGCCCCGCTGCAGGAGGCACTGGCGGCGATGCGGCGCGATGCCACCACCTGGCTGGTCGACGAGCAGGGCTTCGCCGGCACCCCGGTGCTGACCCTCTCGGCCGAGATGCGCTATCGCGGCCAGTCCTTCGAGGTGGACACGCCGCTGGACCCCGCCTGGGTCGAGGCTGGCGACATCGACGCGCTGCGCGCCGCCTTCGACGCCGAGCATGAGCGCCTCTACGGCCATGCCGATGCCGAGGAAGCCGTGCAGGTGGTGACGCTGCGGCTGGTCATTGCCGGCGAAACGCCAAAACCCCAGCTGCGGCGCATTGCCGAGGCCACGGGCCAGCCGGCACCGCAGGCGACGGTGCAGGCCTTCCTGGAAGGCGCCTGGCAGCCGGTGCCGCTCTATGCGCGGGACGCGCTGCGCGCCGGCCACACCTTCCTCGGCCCCGCCATCGTCGCCCAGCCCGACAGCACCACCTGCATTCCGGCCGGCTTCGCCGTGGCGGTGGATGGCTTCGGCAACCTCATCATCACCCCGCAAGCCCGTTGAGGACGCAGAGCATGCCGATCGAACGCCGCAGCCTGCAGATCCTTGCCAACCATTGCGGCGCCGCCGCCGATGCGATGGCCTTCGCCCTGATGCGTACCGCGCATTCCGCCTTCGTGAAGGAGACGGAGGATTTCTCCTGCACCCTGGTGACGCCGGAGGGCGAGGCCTTCGCTTCCCCGCGCCAGTTCGGCGCGCCCTGGTACAGCGGCATCAATTACGGCCCGGTGCTGGAGATGATCGGCGCGTACGAGCCGGGCGACATCTGCATCACCAACGACCCGTATAGCGGCAACGTCGCCACCCATACGCCGGACATCCATATCTGGAAGCCGGTGTTCCACGATGGCCAGATCGTCTGCTTCGTCGTCGGGCACATCCACAACACCGATGTCGGCGGCGCCGTGCCGGCCTCGCTCTCCCGCTCCCTCACCGAGATCGAGCAGGAGGGCATCCGCGTGCCGCCGCTCAAGCTGGTCAGCCAGGGGCGGCTGAACGAGGACGTGCTGCGGATCATCAAGCTAAATGTCCGCGCGCCGGAGCAGAACTGGGGCGACCTGAAGGCGCAGATCGCCTCGGTCAATATCGGCGAGCGCAAGGTGCACGAGATCATCGCCCGCTTCGGCGTGGCGACCTTCAGCGCCGGCATCCGCGAGATGCTGGACTATGCCGAGGAACAGGCCCGCGCCGTGCTCCGCGGCATCCCCGACGGCGAATACTTCTTCGCCGATTTCGCCGATGAGGACGGGGAAGGCGGCGTGCCTTGCCGCGTGGCGCTGACGCTGCGCATCCAGGGCGGCGCGGTGGAATTGGACTACACCGGCAGCGACCCGCAGGTGGCGTCCTCCCTCAACATGCCGACCGGTGGGCGGGAACGGCATCCGCTCGCGCTCGTCGGCCTGACCTACGTGCTCTACACGCTGAACAACGATCTGCTGATGAACGCCGGCACGTTGCGCGCCGCCCGCGCCATCATGCCGGAAGGCACGTTGCTGAACGCCGTTGCACCGGCGGCCGTGGGCATGCGGTCCCTGACCTGCATGCTGACGCAGATCGTCACCTTCGGCGCCTTCTCGCTCGCCTTGCCGGACCGCATGCCGGCAACCTCGCCTGGCGGCAATTCCATCATGAACCTGCGCACCGCCGGGTGGGACGGGCGGCCCGTCATGGCCTCCATCGGCCCGGTGGGCGGCGGCGGCGGCGGCACGCCGGTCTCGGATGGGCCGAACGGTGCGGGCGGCGCGCAGGCCTTCCTAAAGAACACCCCGGTCGAGATCAGCGAGGCCGAGGTGCCGGTGCTGTTCCGCCGCTACGGTCTGTGGCGGGACAGCGCCGGTGCGGGGCGCTACCGAGGCGGCCTCTCGGCGGTGATGGAGTTCCAGGTCTTCGCCCCGGATACGGTGGTGACGGCGCGCAACCGCAACCGCTCCGTCTTCTCCTCCTGGGGTGTGCTGGGCGGGCGGGCGGGCACGCTGTCCCACTTCATCCGCAACCCCGGCACGCCGCAGGAAGTGAGCCTGGGCAATACCGACATCCTGCGCTGCGAGCCGGGGGACGTGGTGCGTGTGGTCGGTGCCGGGGCCGGTGGCTATGGCGACCCGTTCACGCGGGACCCGCGCCTAGTGGCCGACGATATCCGCCAGGGCTTCGTCTCGCCCGAGCGGGCGAGGGAGGATTACGGCGTGGCGCTGCGCGACGGCGTGGTGGATGAGGATGCGACCCGCGCCCTGCGCGCCGCGCCCGGCCGCGCCGCCCGCACGGCGCATTTCGATGTCGGCACGGCGCGTGCGGCGTTCGAGGCCGTATGGTCCGAGGAACGTTACGCACTTCTCACCGAGTTCCTGATGGCCCAGCCGATCCGCTGGCGGCATCATTTCAAGCGGCGCTTCTTCGCGGCCGTGGCCGAGGGCCAGGGTGCGGAGCTCCGCCTGGCCGCGCAGATGCAGCAGATCGGATCGGCGCTGTTGCAATCGGCCGGCTTGCCGGCAGCGCGCTGAGCGCACGCAAGAAAGAGGGAACGATCATGGACATGCCAAAGCCGGAAGGCGGGTCTCCGCCAGTGACGTCGCGCTCGCTGGAAGCGCTCGGTCTAAGCGGCATCCTGGAGCGTAGCCTGTTCATCAACGGTGCATGGCGCGTGCCCGCAGGCGGACGCAGCGTGGATGTGGTCGACCCGGCGACGGAGGCCGTCATCGGCCAGCTTGCCCTCGGTTCGCCCGGGGATGTGGACGAGGCGGTGCGCGCCGCGCGGGCCGCCTTCGCCCATTGGTCGGTCTCCGCCGTGGCGGAGCGGGCGGCGTTGCTCGGCCGCGTGCATGCGCTGATCCTGGAACGGGCGGAACTGCTTGCCCAGGCGATCTCGCTGGAGATGGGGGCGGCGATCAATTTCGCTCGCGCCTCCCAGGTGCCGCTGGCGGCCGAGCATGTGCGGGTGGCGCGCGACCTGCTTGCCTCCTACCCCTTTGCGCGGGAGGAGGACGGGTTCCTGGTGTCGCGCGAGCCGATCGGGGTCTGCGGGCTGATCACGCCGTGGAACTGGCCACTTTATCAGATCACCGCCAAGGTCGCGCCGGCCCTCGCCGCCGGCTGCACCGTGGTGTTGAAGCCGAGCGAGTTGTCGCCGGTCAGCGCGCTGCTTTTCGCGCGCATCCTGGAGGAAGCCGGGCTGCCGCCCGGCGTCTTCAACCTGGTCAACGGCACCGGCCCCGATGTCGGCGAGGCCATCGCCGCGCATGCGGATGTCGACATGATCTCCATCACCGGCTCTACCCGCGCCGGCGTGCAGGTGGCACGCGCGGCAGCGGCCACAGTCAAGCGCGTGACGCAGGAACTGGGCGGGAAGTCCCCGAATATCCTGCTGGACGATGCGGATTTCGAGAGGGTGGTGCCGCTTGGTGTCGCATCGGCGTTCCGCAATGTCGGGCAATCCTGCAGCGCGCCCACGCGCATGGTCGTGCCCCGCGCCGCGCTGGCGCAGGTAGAGACCCTGGCGGCCCAGGCCGTAGCATTCATGACCGTGGGCGACCCGGCTTCCACCGACACGGTGCTGGGGCCGGTCGCGAACCCGGCGCAGTTCGCCCGCGTGCAGGAGATGACCGAGGCCGCGATCCGCGAGGGCGCCAAGGTGATCGTCGGCGGACCTGGGCGGTCGGAGGGATTCGCACGCGGCTTCTATGTGCGGCCGACCGTGGTGTCGGAGGTCACCGCCGGTATGTCGATCGCGCAGGAGGAGGTGTTCGGGCCGGTGCTCTGCCTCATGCCGTACGATACGGTGGAGGAGGCGATCGCCATCGCCAACGACACGCCCTACGGACTTAGCGCGCATGTGCAGTCGGCGGACCCGCAGGCGGCGCGGCAGGTGGCTTCCCGCATCCGGGCCGGGCAGGTGCATATCAACCACCCGAACTGGAACCCGCTGGCGCCGTTCGGCGGCTACAAGCGTTCGGGCAACGGCCGCGAATATGGCGTGCTGGGCTTCGAAGAATACCTGGAGACCAAGGCGATCATCGGCGCGACTGCGTAGGCGGATCGCCCGCTAAGGCCGCGCTGCCGCCGACCAGTGCGCGGCGGCGGCGCGGATGTCGTCCGAGATCTCCCGCACGAAGCGGGAGGCCGGGCGGGTGCCGGACGTGACCATGCTGAGGCTCATCAGCGCCTGCGGTTGGAACGGGCGCGCCACGACGCCGGGGAAGCTGGCCCATGGCAGCATGCCATCCACCAGCGCGACGCCCAGACCCGCCTGGACCAGCGGCAGGGCGGAGATGGCCATGGCGATCTCGGTCTGTACCTGCCGCACCATGCCGGCACGTTCGAAGGCACTGTCCAGCAAGGGCCCGATATCGGCGTGCGATCCGTAGGAGATCAGCCGCTCACCCGCCAGGTCCGGCGCGCCGATCACGGCCTTGCCGGCGAGCGGTGAGCTCTCTTGCATCACGACGACCACGGGGGTGGTGGCCAGCACTTCCGCCTGCACCATCGGTACGCGGATGGCGGAGAGGGTCAGGCCGAGATCAACCTCCCCCACCAGGATCGCCTCGCTCAATTCCTCCGCCGAGAGGGCGCGCACCACCACGCGCACTTCCGGGTGCCGGCCTTGGAAAGCGGTGAGCGCATGCGGCATCACGGAGAAGATCGGCGGTATGCTGGCGCCAATGCGGACCAGCCCGACCCGCCGTTCCCGGATGCGGATGGCGAGGTCGCGCACCGTCTCGATTTCCCGGAACACCCGGTCGGCATCGACGAACAGCAGCTCCGCCTCCGGCGTCGCGTGCAGCCGGCCGCCGGCACGCTCGAACAACCGGTAGCCGAGCTGGTCCTCCATATGGCGCAGGACCTTGCTGATCGCGGGCTGCGAGACGTGCAGCAGCTGTGCTGCGGCGGTCAGCGTGCCGCTCCGCATGATGGCACGGAAGACTTCGAGCTGACGGGCATTCATGCCGCCAGCATATCAGCGTGGGCGGATGCAGGTCCACGCTCCATAACCGCGCCTCATGACGGCGCGCCGCGGACGACTGGCCCGCGGCGACGGCTCAGAGGCCCAGCAGGCCGGGCAGGCCGCCGATATCGGGGATCTCGTTGTACTGGTAGTACGGGTTCGGTGGCTCGTGCCCGCGATTGACCCAGGCCTTCATGGTGATGCCGAGGTCGTAGGCCGTCATCAGGTCGTAGCGGAAGGAGGAGGAGACATGCAGCAGCTCCTCCGGCTTCGCGCCGAGCTGGTCCAGCATGTATTCGAAACCCTGCATGCGCGGCTTGTAGGATTGCGCCTGCTCCGCCGTGAACACGGCGTGGAAGGGCGCTTCCAGTAGCGCCACGTTCTGTTGGATCTGCTCGTCCGACGCGTTGGAGAGGATCACCAGCGGGAATTCCTTCGCCACGCGCTTCAACGGCTCGATCACATCGGGATGTGGGCCCCAGGTCGGCACGGCATAATAGAAGACCAGCCCGTCGCCTTCCTGGTAGCGAACGCCGTGGCGCTTGCAGGTACGGCCGAAGGCGTTGTCCAGCACCTCGGAATAGGGCTTCCAGGCGCCCAGCACCTCGTCCAGGCGATAGGCGCTGAAATCCTTGATGAAGCTGTCCATCTGCGCGGCGGGGATACGGTCCGCGAAGTGCTTGCGCGTGACCTCGTCCATGCGGAACTTCGTCAGCGTACCGTAGCAGTCAAAGGTGATGAACTTGGGCTGCAGGCGGGGCATTGCATGTCCTTTGGATAGGTCCAGCGGAGGCCGGCGACAGGTCCATTCTAGGGGCGTCGGGCGCAATAAAAACCCGAGCCGTCGCGGTGTGGGAGGGACAATCTGCTGATCTTGGAGGCTGCGCGGCATATCGCGCGGCAGGTTGCAGGATGTGTTCCTGGACCGGCCTTGGGGGCGGTTCGTGCGCCTACGGGAGTGGCTCTGCGGCACGTGGCCAGAAGGCGCCAATCCTGGGTGCAGTGCTGCGGACGTCCAGCCCTATAAATGCAGATAATTAACGTAGAATAGACTTGCCGCTTCCAGAGCATCTGCCGTGCCGACCCAGGGGGGCTGCCCGAAGGCCTCGTGTCGGCGTTATCGCCTAGGTCCCGTGTGCGAAGACGCTGAGCCTAAAGGCCGCCGAGAGGTGCAACGCTGAAAACCATTGACTCAATCGGTAAATAGGAAATAGCACATTATGGATGAGCAATTCCCTCGCCGCCGCTTCCGCAGCCGCCTGGCCCACCGAGCAAGCCGTCCCGGCTGGCCGGCCGCCGACCATGGCAGCCGGAGCCTTGGCGGAGGGAACGCTGCAGGCCAAGTTGGCCGCATTGCACGCGGAGCGGGTCCGAAGCTGGAGCGCTGACGATCTGGCCGACAATATCGGCCAGCGCCAGCGTCTGGCCGCGCGCTTCCGGCCAGGCCAGACCTTGCAGCCGGGCCAGGCCATCACGCCGTTCTCCTTGACCGATACGGCGGGCGGCCTGCTTCACCTGGCCAATCTCGTCGCGAACGGGCCGGCGGTCCTCGTCTTCTTCCGGTTCGCCGGCTGCCCGGCCTGCAACATCGCCATTCCGCACTACCGCGATACGCTGGCGCCAGTGCTGGCGTCCCTTGGCGTGCCCCTGGTCGCCGTCAGCCCGCAGGTGCCGGAGCGGTTGCGGGATATCCACACCCGGCACGCGCTGCCCTTCGCCGTGGCCTCGGACCTCGACAACGTCGTGGCGCGCCGTCTGGGCATCCTGTTCAGCTATGACGAGAAGGCGCGCGAGGCGTCCCGCCGCAAGGGCCAGTTCATCGGTGACGTGACCGGCACGGCGACCTGGGAGCTGCCCATGCCCGCCGCCATCGTGCTCGACCAGCATTGTCGGCTTCGCTTCATCGACGCCAGTCCCGACTGGCTGGTGCGCACCGAGTCCGGACCCATCATCCAGGCCGTGCGCCAGGCCCTGGACCATCCCGACCCCGCCTGACCGGCGAAGACGCGAATCTTGAGGTAAATGCATGACCATTGTCACACGCCGTTCGCTGGCGCTGTCCGCGGGTATCCTGGCGCTGGGCGCGGCGATGCGGCCCGTGCGGGCAGCGCCGCTCGACCTCAGCAAGGTCACGCTGCGCATTGGCGACCAGACCGGCGCCACGCGCAGCAAGTTGCAGGCCGCCGGTCTGCTGCGGGATGTGCCCTACAATATCGATTGGTCCGTCCACGCCGCGGCGGTCAATCTGCACGAGGCGCTCAAGGCCGATGCCGTCGATATCGGCTCGGCCAACGATTCACCGACGGTGAGCGCGATGGCCGGCGGCTCCCGCATCTCCGCCGTGGCCGGCTGGTACAATGGGCAGGGTGCCATCCTGCTGACGCAGAAGAACAGCGCCATCCGCACCCTGGCGGATCTGCGCGGCAAGACCATTTCGCCCAGCACGCGTGGCAGCGTAGCGCACTACCTGGTCGTGGCGGCGCTGAAGCAGGCCGGGATCGGGCTGGATGAGGTGAAGCTGGCCTTCCTCTCCCCCGCGGACGCCAGCGCCGCTTTCTCCGCCGGCAGCATCGATGCCTGGGGCACCTGGGGTGTCTATAAGGCGCGGGCACTGGGCGCGCTCGGCGCGCGGGTGGTAACGGAGGGTGCGGGGCTCAATTCCGGCCAGCTGGTGCTGAGCGCGACGCAGAAGGTGTTGCAGGATCCGGCCAAGGTCGCCGCCATCGCCGAGTACGCGGCGCGGCTGGACCGTGCCTATGACTGGACCCGCGCCAACCGGGAGCAGCATATCCGCTGGTATGCCGGCTTCTCCCGCCAGGATGAGGCCATCTCCGCGCTGCTCTATGACGAGGACGCCGCCTACCGCCGCACGCCGATGGATGACCGCTTCGTTGCCCGGCTGCGGGAGACCTTCGACACCTGGCGCTCCGCCGGCGTGCTGAGCGGCGACATCGACTTCAACCGGTACGTCTTCCGCGACATTCCGGTCGCCTGAGGAACAGCATGAGCACCGCCCTGGATCTCTCCTCCCGCCAGGCCGCCACGCGGGCGGCCGCGCCGCCGGCGCTGCCGGAGAACCCGCGCATCGCACGGCAACGCATCCTTCCGGCCTCGGCCGAACGGCGCGGTATCCCGCGTGGTATCCGCCGCATGGCGGGGCCGGTGCTGCTGGTTGGCATCTGGCACCTCCTCTCAGTGACCGGCACCTTGCCGGCCGAGGTGCTCGCGGGGCCCGGTACCGTGCTCTCCAGCGCCGCGAAACTATGGGGCACGGGCGAGCTGCCGGATGCCATGGTCGCCTCCCTGCGCCGGGCCTTGAGCGGGCTGGCCATCGGCGGCAGCATCGGCGTGGCGCTCGCGGTGTTCTCCGGCCTGTTCCGGCTGGGCGAGGACCTGATTGATTCCACCATGCAGATGCTGCGCACGGTGCCGAATGTCGCGCTTATCCCGCTGCTGATCATTTGGTTCGGCATTGGGGAGGAGCCGAAGATCGCGCTCATCGCCCTCGCCACGGCCTTCCCGCTCTACCTGAACGTCTATGCCGGCATCCGTAACGTCGACCAGACACTGGTGGAAGCCGGGCGCACGCTGGGCCTGTCCCGCGCGGCGATGATCCGCAACGTCATCCTGCCCGGGGCGTTGCCGAACGCACTGGTCGGGCTGCGCTACTCCCTCGGTATCTCCTGGCTGGCGCTGGTGTTCGGCGAACAGGTCAATGCCACCGAGGGCATCGGCTACCTGATGAGCAATGCGCGCGAGTTCTTCCAGACCGACGTCATCGTCGTCTGCCTCGTCGTCTACGCGCTGCTCGGCCTCGCTGTCGATTTCATCGTCCGTCTTCTGGAAAAGGTGCTGCTGGCATGGCGACCGGCCTTCACGGGCGCATGAGCGCCACCCAAAACGCCGCCGTCTCCGTCCGCGGCCTCACCCGCCGCTTCGGGGACCGCGCGGTGATCGACCGGCTGGACCTCGATATCGCGCCGGGTGAATTCGTCGCGTTGATCGGCGCCAGCGGCTGCGGCAAGAGCACGCTGCTGCGCATCCTGGCCGATCTGGATCACGAGATCGAAGGCGAGGTGGAGGTGCCGGTGAAGCGCGCCGTCGCTTTCCAGGCGCCGCGGCTGATGCCGTGGAAGAAGGTCTGGCGCAACGTCGTGCTCGGGCTGCCCGGCTTGCCGGACCGCCGGCGGGCGGAGGCGGCGCTGGCCGAGGTCGGCCTCAGCCACCGTGCCAATGTCTGGCCCAAGGTGCTCTCGGGCGGCGAGGCGCAGCGTGCCTCCCTGGCCCGCGCCCTGGTGCGGGAGCCGGACCTGCTGCTGCTGGACGAGCCATTCGGCGCGCTGGATGCGCTGACCCGTATCAAGGCACAGGAACTGGTGGGCGAGCTGTGGCAGCGCCACAACTGCGCCATCCTGCTGGTGACGCATGATGTGGAGGAAGCCCTGCTGCTGGCCGACCGCGTGCTGATGATGAAGGACGGCGTCATCGCCCACGAGGTGCGCGTGGATCGCCCGCGCCCTCGTGCGGTGGAGGATGCCTATCTGGCCGAGTTGCGCGCCCGGTTGCTGGGCTGGCTCGGCGTCGGCCATGGTGCCATGGAGGATGCGGCATGAGCGGCTTTCGCCTCGGCTTCCTCACCCACCTTGAGAACGACGCCGAGCCGCGCGAGCTGTTCCGCCGTTTCGTCGACCTGTTCGTGGCGGCGGAGCAACTGGGCTTCGATGCCGGCTGGGTGGCGCAGCACCACTTCGAGGACGGCCGCCACGGCCCCGGTGCCGCCGCGTCCCCGCTGGTGTTCCTGGCGGCGGTTGCGGAGAACACGCGGCATATCCGTCTTGGCACCGCCGTCGTCACCGTGCCCTTGGAGAACCCGATCCGCCTGGCTGAGGATGCCGCGACGCTGGATGTGCTCAGCGGCGGGCGGGTCGAGCTTGGGGTCAGCAGCGGTTTCGATGCGCCTTCCTTCCAGGCATTCGGCGTGAAGCTGGAACAGAAGCGGGAGCTGACATCGGCCGGCGTCGCGCAACTCACTCGGGCCTGGAGGGGTGAGCCGCTGTGGGAAGGTGGCCCGCTGGTGCACCCGCGCTCACCAGATCTCGCGAACCGGTTGTGGCAAGGCATCTTCAGCCATGAAGGCGCGCGCTTTGCTGCCCAGGCGGGCTCCAACCTGCTACTGAACCGCGCGACCTATGGTTATGAGGGCCGGACGGACCATGTGCAGCGCCCCTGGGCCGACAGCTACCTGGGCGCCTGGAAGGCCAACCCCGCCCTGACCGGGCGCACCCCGCGCATCGGCCTCTCCCGCTTGGTCTTCCCGGCGCAGGACAAGCGCACCGCCATGGCGCAGCTGGAAGCCGGGGCGCTGCGAATGGCGCAGAAGATGGTGGCCCAGGGCCGCTTTCCGCCCGGGCTGGATCTGGAAGGCTACCTGGCGCGGCTGCACGCCTTCTACGGCCACCCGGACGAGATCATCACCGCCCTGCAGGACGAGCAGACCCTGCCGATCGCGACGGACATTCTCTGCCAGGTCAATCCCGGCGTGCCGGGCTTCGACGCCACGCTGCGGGCGCTGGAACTGATCGCGACGGAGATTGCCCCGGCGCTGGGCTGGAAGCCGCGCCGGGCGGCACAGGCGGCGTGAAGGTAGGCCGGGGGAAGGAACTCCCCCGGACCCCCATCTTTTTTCTGCCAGTTTGTTGGCTGTCGTGGCGTTTGCCTTCGTAGGTTTGGGCTGTGGCCCGGCTCTAATTTTCCGAGGCTGTTCGCGGCACCGATGGCTTTCCGGCTTCACCATTCGCTTACGCCACCTGCCACTGCCCACCTGAAACTCGCACAATGAAGATGGGGTCCGGGGAATTCTTTCCCCGGCCTTTCGCCCATTCCTCAGTGATGCGCCCGAGCAGGCCCCAGCGGCGTGGCTCCGATGGCCAGCGCCGCTTCCTCCAGGATATCGGGCATGGTGCGGAAGCCACTGCCGCGCAGCCAGCCTTGCCCATCCACCAGCAGCCATAGCCCGTCCAACCGGGGCTCGGCGCCGAGGCCGGCGAGCAACGCATAGGCGTGCCGTGCGGCCGGGTCGCGCGCCGTGCAGTCGGCATTGGGAGATCCGGGGTCCAGGCTCACGCTCAGCGTGCCGGGTACGGTGGGCGCGAAGCCGATGGCCAGGCGCAGCACCTGGCCGCGCAGGGCGGAGAGGCGGGTGTCGCCGCCGTGGTGACAGACCAGCGCCAGGTCCGGCGCCGGCATTGGCGCGGGCCAGGCGCCTTCTTCCCGCAAGGCCAGCCCTGCCTGGCGGGCGTACAGGAACTGGGCGATATCCCAGCGCTGCGCGTCATCCAACGCGGGCGCGGCGAGGCTGGCGTGCCAGAACAGGTCGCCCTCCGTGGTGGGAGCCGGTGTGGGGTGCAGCAACGCACGCAAGCCGGGCGACGTCTTAGCCAGCGCCTCGCCACGCAGGATGGCGGTGGTGGTGAAAGGTTGTGGCGAGGTCTGGAAGCTTGTGGGTGTGGCGGGCACCCAATCCAGCCGCACGCCCCAGGCGGCACCGCCCAGCGCCAGCAGCACACAGGTGGCGAGGGGAAGTGCCAGGTACCGCGGCCGGGCGGCCAGCAACGGGACCGCCAGCAACGCCAGCGCCCAGCCCGGTGGCGCCACCCAGCCCCAGCCCAGCAACCGCCAGGGCAGCGGCCAGACCGGGACCTCGTGCAGCCCGGGCGGCACGGAAGCCAGCCAGCCGGCCAAGGCGAGAACCAGCGCGCCCAGCCCCGCCTCGGCCAGGATGCTGCGCCGGAGAGCGGTGCGGTGTGCCGGCAGCCGTGGCAGGAAGACGACGCGGTTCAACGCCGCCAGCCCCAGCAGGGCGAGCATCAGCATGGCCTTGCCCAGCATCAGCAGCCCGTGCGTGGTGCCCAGCAGGCCGGGCAGGCCGCCGCTCATCACCACGGCCTGCAGCAGCGCCGTGGCTGCCAGCACCACCACCATGGCCAGGGCGAGGCTGGAGAAGCGCAGCAGAACGTAGCGGGCCTGCGCAAGATCCAGCGCGCCCACGGCCTGCCATAGCGGCAGCAGGCCGCCCAGCCAGATGCTGCCTGCCAGCACGTGCAGGGCCAGCGCCACCAGCAGCACCCCATCCTGCATCGCCGCCGCGTGGCTGGCGAGAAGCGGTGCCAGTTGCGCCAACAGGGCCAGCAAGGCGGCCAGGATTGACAGCCAACCCGCCAGGGCTGTCGCGCCCAGCAGCAGCGCTGACTGAACCAGCAGAGCTTGTCCGATGCGGGAGCCGAGCGCGACATCCGGCACGGCCACCAGCGCCGCGCCTGGACCGTCCGCACCGGTGAAGGCAACGGCGAGCAGCAGCAGACGCAGCAGGCCGGCGGCCAGCGCCACCAGCAGGCAGCCGTTCAACCAGCGTCGCGATGGCAGCGTCGCCACGGCCGCATGAAAGACGAGCGCCCCGGCCAGCGAGACCGAGGCGCCCAGATGCAGCACCCTGGCCGGGACCAGCAGCAGGTCCCACACCATCTCAGGGCTGGCGGATGGTGAAGGCGAAACGGCCTTCGGTGCGGTGCGTATCGACCGAGGTCACGCGCCATAGCACCGTATAGCGACCGGGCTGCAACGGCGGCAGGCTGACTACCAGGCGCTTGGTGTCACCCTCCGCCAGTCGGGGCGGGGGCAGGGCGATGGCCTGCCCGGCGGCGTCCCGCAACTCCAACGCAGAGAAGCGGGGCTCCAGCGGTTCGGTCAGGGCCACCTGCAACTCGGCGGGGGCGGCGGCCAGCACGGCATCCGCCGCCGGCTGGCTGCTGTGCAGATGCGCGTGGGCCAGCGCCGGGCCGGCGGCAAGCAACAGCCCACCGCCCAGCAGCAACCCGCGCATCGCCACTGCCGCCGCGCGCCCGGTCGGGCGGTTCATACCGGGATGCTCGCCACGATGCGGTCGGTGTATTGCGCCGGGTCCGTGCGGGGGCGTAGCACGCCGGCGCGCTTCAACTCCTGCGCATAGGCCAGCACTTGCGCGCGGAATTCGTCGCCGATCGGCTGGTGGTAGTAGGGCAGGCTTTGCAGCATGTTGCGCACGTCCTGTGGATTGCTGGTGCGCTGGCGCGGCGAGTATTGCAACGCCAGCTCCACCGCGCGGTCCGGGTTGTTGTGCGTGGCCTGGGCGGCTTCCAGGATGGCGCGGCGGATACGCGTGGCGATATCGGGGTTCTCGCGGATCATCCGGCCACGGATGCCCAGCACGCAGCAGGTGCGTGCCTCCCAATCCCCCGTGGCGTTGGAGGCGAGGCGGAACAATTCCCCTTTGCTGGCCTGTACCTGGTAATAGACGACGGGATCGCCGGCCACATAGGCGTCGATCTCGCCCTTGGCGATGGCGATGGGCATGACGTCGTCCGGATACGCCTTCCAGGTGACGTCCCGCTCCGGGTCCATGCCGGCGTTCTGCATCATGATGGCGTAGAGGTTGCGGCTGGTGCCGGAGATATCGGCGATGCCGATGGTCTTGCCGCGCAGCCCCTCGATGCTGGTGATGCCGGAGGCGCGGGTGGTGACGACGTAGGAGCAGCCTGCATGGATGCCGGCCACAAGCTTCACGTCGAAGCCCTGTTCCAGCGGCTTCAGCCAGCGCAGGATCATGCCGAAACCGACATCGGCCTTGCCGGTCGCGATCGTCTCCAGCATCACGTCGGTCGAGCCGCCAAAATTCAGCAACTCCACATCCAGGCCGTGCTTGCGGAAGATGCCGTCATCCTGTGCGACGGCGGAGGAGATCAGGCATAGGGCGCTCTGGTTCCAGGTGAAGCGCACCTTGTCCAGGCTGCCGGTTTGCGCCACCACGGCGGGGGCCGCCAGGGCGCGCGTGACCAGCTCCGGCCCCACCACGGCCGCTGCGCCTAGGCCGGCGGCGAGGCCGAGCAGGCCGCGCCGGCTGCCCAGCCGATTGCCAAGGTCGCTCATGCCGCCTGTGCCTTCTCGCGCGCCGCGACCAGCGCGCGCACGCGCGGCAGCAATTCACGGCCATACTGGATGGCGTCCTGCAGCGGGTCGAACCCCCGGATCAGGAAGGTGGAGATGCCGAGGTCGTAATAGTCCAGCAGCGCCTCCGCCACCTGGTCCGGCGTGCCGACCAGGCCGGTGGAGTTGCCGGAGGCACCGGTCAGCGCGGCGATGCCGGTCCAGAGCCGCTTGTCCAGCCGCGCGCCTTGCGCGGCGGCGGCCAGCAGGCGGCGGGAGCCCTCATTGGCCGGCTGCGGCGCCGTGTTGCCGTCATACTGCCGCGCGTTGTGGGGGGAACGCCCATTGCCGCCGCCCTCGCGCAATTGCCGCGCCTGTTCTAGGATGGCATCCGCCCTGGCCCAGGCCTTCTCCTCCGTATCGGCCAGCACGGGGCGCAGGGACAGGCTGAACTTCGGCTTGCGGCCGAAGGGTTCGGCGGCGGCGCGGATGCGCGCCACCAGCTCCCGCACCTGCTCATAGGTCTCGCCCCACAGGGCGTAGACATCGGCATGGCGGCCGGCCACCGGGATAGCCGCTGCCGAGGCGCCGCCGAAATAGACCGGGATGCCTTCCGCCCGGTACGGCTTCACGTCGCCGAAGCCGCGCTTCACCTGGTAATAGTGGCCCTCATAGTCGAAGGGCGCGGTCGCGCTCCATTCCTGCCGTACCACGTCCAGGTACTCGCTG
The DNA here is from genome assembly GCF_014490485.1 of Teichococcus aerophilus. GTDB lineage: Bacteria > Pseudomonadota > Alphaproteobacteria > Acetobacterales > Acetobacteraceae > Pseudoroseomonas > Pseudoroseomonas aerophila. Next base: position 162,760 of record NZ_JACTVA010000001.1, read on the forward strand.
GTGCGGGCGTAGCGCTCGTCCTTGGTCAGATGGTCGCCGTCCTGCGCCAGCTCCACGTCGTTGCCGCCGGTGATGATATGGACGGCGACGCGCCCGCGTGAGAACTGGTCCAGCGTCGCCAGCTGCCGGGCCGCCAGGGTCGGCGCGGTGAAGCCCGGCCGGTGCGCGATCATCAACCCCAGCCGCTCCGTCACATGCGCGATGTGTTGGCCGATCAGGATGCTTTCCGCCGAGTTGGAGTGGAAGGCGACCAGGGCCCGGTCGAACCCCACCTCCTCATGCGCTTTCGCCACGGTCTCGATGTGCTGCACGTCCACGGCGGGGCCGGTGCGGCGCACGGTCTCGGACGAATTGAAATGGCCGACATAGCCGATGAATTCGACGCTCATGGGCGTATCTCCTCGGTCTGCAGGAAGGCGCGCCACGGCGCGCGTAAGGGGTCGCGCGGCTGCGCGGCCAGTATCAGCCACGCCTTCAAGGCGGCATGGCGCGGTTCAGAATGGGCAGGTGGCGCGAAGGCCGGTCAGCAGCCTCGACAGCTTCCGCCGGTGCGGGAGCACTGGGTCATGGCGCCGGAAGGGGTAGGGCAGGACACGCTCATCTCGCTTTCCGACGGTGGGGCTGGCGACGGCATCCGCCGCGCTCGGGAATAGAGTAAACACACATTGAAATATGTTCAAATAAGAAAAGACGATTCGTATTGGGATTTAAGCGCCATGGTGATGGCACGGCCTGGCCGGGGGCGGGTCCAGGCTGGCGGGTCCAGATGCCACTGCCTTCCGCCAGCACGACTTGCGGAACACTCATGGCATTCTGCTTCCTCTGACCGTTGCCCATGCGTAAGCTCTACCGGCGGCGCCGGCTTCGGCTTGCACCGGACCTCCCGGGGTGCCGGGAGCCATCAGCGCCATGCCTCAGACACATGACATTCCCGCAACCGTCCGCCCGGCCCTGCGGCGGACGCTCGGACCCTTCCAGGTGTTCGCGATTTCCTTCGCGTTCATCTCGGTCGCCGTTGGCATCTTCGGCACTTACGACATCGTGCTGCACGAGGCGGGGCCGGCGGGGATCTGGCTCTGGGTCATCGCGGCCGTCGGGCAAACGCTGGTGGCGCTGGTGATGGCGCAGTTCGCCGGGCGCATCGCGCTCACCGGTTCTTCCTACCAATGGGCTTCGCGGCTGGCCGACCCAAAGATCGGCTGGGGGTTCGGCTGGCTGGGCTTCTGCTATCTCGGCATCGCCGTCGTGGCGGTGGACAGCGCGCTGGCGAGCCAGGCGCTGATGCCGCTCGCCGGGCTGGAGCCGGATGAGGGCACCGCGCGGCTGATCACGGTGCTGGTGCTGCTGGTCCAGGCCTTGCTGACCATCGCCTCCACCCGCATCGTCAGCCTGATCAATGCCAGCGCGGTGCTGGTGGAGGTCGTGGTGGTCGGCGTGCTCGTGCTGGCGCTCACCGCCGCCGTGGCGTTCACCGGGATGGGGTCGGCGGGCAACCTGGCCTCGCGCGGCGTCGCCACAGGCAGTGCGGACTATTTCGCACTCGGCGGCGGGTTGATGGCGGCGATGATCATGGGCCTCTCCACCCTGGTCGGCTTCGATGCCGCGGCAAATCTGGCGGAGGAATCCAAGAACCCGTATCGGGATGTGCCGCGCGCCATCGTCGGCTCCGTGGTGGCGGCCGGGGTGCTTTGGCTGCTGTTCCTGGTCGCGCTCACCGTCGCCATCCCGGACATCGCCCGCATCAGCAACAGCGGCGCCGCCGTGGCGACGATCCTGCGCGAGCAGCTCGGCCCGCTGGCGGAGACTTCGTTGCTGGCGGTCGTCACCTACGCGTTCTTCGCCTGCGGCATGGTCGTCATGGCCACGGGCGCGCGGCTGGTATTCGCGATGTCGCGCGATGCCCGTTTCCCGGCCCACCGGCTGATGCGCCGGGTGGACCCACGCACGCGGACGCCGGTACCAGCCACGCTGCTGATCCTGGCAGGAGGCATCCTGCTGATGGTCGCGCTGCCGGGCGATGCGTTACTGCAGTTGATCACGGCCTCGACGATCCTGCCGGTGCTGATCTACGCGGCGACGGTGGTGCTGTACCTGGCGGTGCGCCGGCGGCTTGGCCGGCGGGAGGGGGCATTCGATCTTGGGCGGCTGGAGCTCCCGGTGGCCATCGCCGCGCTGGCCTGGTCATGCATGGCGCTGTTCGTGCTGGTCGCGCCGCCGGAAGCGTGGGTGCCTGTGCTGATCGTCGGCGGGCTGCTGGTGCTTGGCGGGGCGTTTTTCGTGTTGATGCTGCTGTTCAACCGCGACGTGTTCCTGGACGCCGCGCCAGCGGATGATGGCGCCCTTGAGGGCGAGGCATCCCTGCCTCCGGCCACCGCCGCTGGGCCGGCTGGCTGAGCGCGCAGCAGCCTGGGGAAAGTGAGCAGGAGCGAGGGGCAGCCATCCCGTCGGCACCCGCATCTTCGCGTTGACGCAGTGCAGCATCGCCATTAAAAGCCGGGCCTTCCCAAACCAGCGATGCCTGAACCGGCGCAGCCTGACCCCGCGCCGGAGGCGCCGCACGACCATGTCCATCACCTTCGCCGACCTCTCCCTGGCCCCCGCCCTGCTGCGCGCCCTGGCCGAGGAAGGCTACGCCACTCCTACGCCGATCCAGGCCCAGTCCATCCCGATGCTGCTGCAGGGGCGGGACCTCCTGGGCATGGCCCAGACCGGCACGGGCAAGACCGCCGCCTTCGCGCTGCCGCTGCTGCACCGCCTGGCTGCATCGCCCCGCCCGGCGCCCCGTGGCGGTGCCCGCGTGCTGGTGCTGGCGCCGACGCGCGAGCTGGTCTCGCAGATCGCCGATGGGTTCGAGAGCTTCGGCCGTCACATGCGCCTGAGCGTGACGACGATCTTCGGCGGCGTCAGCCAGATGCATCAGGTCAACGCGCTGAAGGCCGGGGTGGACATCGTCGTCGCCGCGCCGGGCCGGTTGCTGGACCTGATCAACCAGGGCCTGTGCGACCTGTCTCAGCTGGAGGCGCTGGTGCTGGACGAGGCCGACCAGATGTTGGACATGGGCTTCGCCAAGCCGATCGAGCGCATCGTCGCCACGCTGCCGCGGGACCGGCACACGCTGCTCTTCTCGGCCACCATGCCGAAATCCATCGCCGCGCTGGCCGAAAGCCTGCTGCGCGACCCGGCGAAGGTCGAGATCGCGCCGCCCTCGACCACCGTGGACCGGATCGAGCAATCGGTGATGTTCGTCGATGCGGCGGACAAGAAGGCGGCGCTGCTGGCGCAGCTGCGGACACCGGGCATCGGCCAGGCCGTGGTCTTCACCCTGCAGAAGAACATCGCCAACGAGGTCTGCGCCTTCCTCACCGAGGCCGGCATCACGGCCGAGGCGCTGCACGGCAACAAGTCCCAGGGCCAGCGGGAGCGGGCGCTGGATGCGTTCCGCGCCGGCACCGTGCAGGTGCTGGTGGCGACCGACATCGCGGCGCGCGGCATCGACGTCGACACCGTGACGCATGTCTTCAACCACGACCTGCCGAACCTGCCGGAAAGCTATGTCCACCGCATCGGCCGCACCGGCCGTGCCGGGCGCAGCGGTTTCGCCATCACGCTGTGCGATGCGGAGCAGCGCGCCTGGCTGCGCGACGTGGAGCGGGAGATCGGACGCGCGCTGACGGTGCAGGCCGACCATCCGTGGCATTCGGAAGCGGCGCGCAACTCCACCATGCGGCCGCCCATCCTGGGCGGTGCACGGATCAAGGAGGTCAAGCCGCAGGAGAAGCGCGAGCGCAAGGTCTGGACCGAGGCCGAGAAGCTCGCCGCGCGGTCTGCCGCCAAGGCGGCCTGAGCCAGCCGGAGGGGCGGCTTCCGGCCGTCCCGCCATTGCCGCGACGGCAGCGGCGTATCCCAGGACGCCCTTCATGCGTTGACGCCGCATGATCCTGCGAGAACCGGAGGATGGCATCCGCCTCCTCATCCCCCAGCCTTCCCATGCTTTGCTCTCCGGCCAGATGATGGCCGCCTGGGGCGCCCCCGGCTTCGCGCGGCCAGACCCGGCGCCGGAAGTGATCCTGGCCGCCGGTCAGCACGACCTGGCCTGGCTGTCCTGGGAAACCGCCCCGACGCTGGACCCGGAGACGGGCATGCCGCACGCCTTCACCGCCCTCGGCCCGGCGGTCCATGCCCCGATGTGGGCGAGGGGGGTGGAGATGGCCTGCGCCGCCTGGGGCCTCTGGCCCGCTTTGCTGATCTCGCTGCACGGCACCCGCATCTACACGCAGTACATGGACCCGGAACGCCTGCCGCCGGAGGACCACGCGGCGATCGACCGCAACGCCGCCAAGGAGGATGCGCTGCAGGCGGAATGGCGGGCCAGACTGGGCGCGCCGCCCGAGCAGGTGCAGCGGAATTCCGACCTCGTCGCAGTGACCGACGCGCTCTCCCTCGCCCTCTGCTTCGCTGATCCGTCCAAGGCGGGGGAGGCGCCGATGGAGGATGGCAGCAAGCGGAGCATGCGGCTGGTCCGGCAGGCGGAGGCCCGCTGGTCGCTGGACCCGTGGCCGTTCCGTGACCCCACGCTGACGCTGCGCTGCGAGGCGATCCGCCTGCCCGCCGATACCCGTTGGACGGATGAGGAAGCGATGCGCCGTGACCTGCGCCATGCGGCGTGGAGCCCGCTGGCGGTAACGCTCGTCCCGGCCTGAAGGGTCGCTACGCCGCGCCGTCCTCCGCCATGCGGGATAGCAGGTCGTTCTTCGCGGATTCGCAGTGGATGCGCGCGGCTTCCAGGGCGAGGTCCACATTGCGCGCCTTCATCGCGGTAACCAGCGCGCGATGCTGCTGAATGATCTCGGCCACCCGGTTTTCGCCGAAGCCGAAGCGGTTGCGGATGGCGATGACCAGTTCCCAGCCACGGTCGAGGATGTTGGCGGCCTCGGGGTTGTCGCCCATCACGGCGATGAAGCGGTGGAAGCTGAGATTCGCCTCCACCATGGCGTGGGCCACGCGGCTGGCGGCGGCGGCCTCGTAATCCAGCGCCAGCTTCTCCAGCCGGTCGAAATCCGCCGCCGCACCCCGCAGCGTGGCATTGCGCACCAGCAGCGTTTCGATCGCCTCGCGCGTGTCATGCATGTCGGCCACGAACTTGCGGCTGACGCCACGCAGCACCGCGCCCTTGTGGGATTCGATGATGACCAGGCGGTCGCCTTCCAACTGCCGCAGGGCATCGCGCACCGGAATGTGGCTGACGCCGTAGCGGGCGCTGAGCTCCGCCACGCGCAGCCGGTCCCCCGGCGCGATGGCGCCGCTGAGGATGTCTTTGCGAATGGCGCGCTCGATCCGCGCTGACATCGTGCTGGCGACATCGCCGGACGACGCGAATTCCATCGATTTCATCCTCTCACTCTAGCACCGCCGGGCCGGGCTGGGATGGCCGGCCGGCGGTCTCGGCACTTGCGTGTTGCGCCTGCCGATTAGCTATCATATATAATATCGAAATCCAAGACGAACGCGCCGGATCGGGACCAACCCGGCAGGGGCGCACAGCAGGCCAGTCAGGCCAGCGGAGGAAATGTCGGATGATTGTCACGCCAGGACCGTGCGGCCCGTTGGCCGCGCCCGCTCTCCATCTGTGCCGGCGGCATCTGCTCGGCGCGGCCGGCGGCTTGCTGTTGGCCAGTGCGGCGCCAGGGCTGGCCGAAGCCCAGGCCCCGCCACGCAAGGGTGGCACGCTGCGGCTGGCGGCGCCGTTCAATCCGTCCAGCCTGGACCCGGTGACGGGCGGCGCGGGCTCGGACCACATGGTGTTGTACCCGATCTTCGACACGCTGGTGGATTTCGAGCCCGGCACGCTGGCGCCCCGGCCCGGCCTTGCCACGGCCTGGGACTACCCGGACCCAAAGACACTGGTGCTGACGCTGCGCCCGGGTGTCCGCTTCCATGACGGCACGCCGATGGACTCGGCCGCCGTGAAGGCCAACCTGGACCGTGCGCGCACGGATGACCGTTCATCGGTGAAAGGCGATATCCAGTCGCTCGCCTCGGTGGAGGTGCTGGCGCCGGACCGCGTGGCGCTGCATCTCAGCCGGCCGGATACCGCCCTGCCGCTGATCCTGGCCGACCGCGCCGGCATGATGTCCTCCCCCCAGGGCTTCGCGCGCGGCCGCGCCTATGACCGGGAGCCGGTGGGCACCGGGCCGTTCAAGTTCAAGCGCTGGGCGGACAACGATGTTGTCGAGCTGATGCGCAACGATGACTACTGGAACCGTGACCTGCCGCATCTGGACGGCATCACCTTCCGCATCATCACCGACCTCAACACCGGCCTGCGATCCGTCATCGCGGGGGAGAACCATGGCGCCTACCGGCTGAACCCGCAGCAGAAGCTGGTGGCGGACCGCATGGGCGCGAAGGTCGTGGTCAGCTCCACGCCGACCATCGCCGACTACCACCTGGTGTTCAACTACCGCCGCGCGCCGCTGAACGATGTCCGCGTGCGCCGCGCCATCAACTATGCGGTGGACCGCGATGCCTTCAACAAGGCCGCACTGCTCGGCCTTGGCGTCCCGGCACAGACGATGTTGCCGCCCGGCTACTGGGCCCATGACGAATCCCTGAACAATTTCTACACCCACGACCCCGACCGGGCGCGGGCCTTGCTGCGCGAGGCCGGGCATGCCAGCGGCGTCGACATCCAGTTCTTCGGCAATGCCGACCAGGCTTCCCAACAGCGGCACGAGATCATTATCGAGCAACTGCGGCAGGTCGGCATTCGCGCACGGCTGACCGCGGGGTCGAACGCCGACATGTACCAGCGCTTCATGATCCAGCAGGAAGGCGACATGATCATGACGCTGTGGACCGGCCGCCCGGACCCGGCGCTGCCTTTCCTGCTGGTCTATGGCGAGAACGGCTTCAACAACGCCGGCAAGGTACCGCCGCCGCCTGAGATGGTGGCCGCACAGGCGGAAGCGCAATCGGCCACCGACCAGGCTGGCCGCAAGCGCGCCTTCGCCAAGCTGGAACGGCTGGCGCTGGAGCACGCGCTCTCCTGCGAGCTGGCCTTCGTGCCCGGCATCGAGGTGTTCTCGCCCGAAGTCCGCAACTACACGCCCAACCTGCTGGGCAAGCCGAAATTCGGCGACGTCTTCCTCGCCGCCTGACGCAAGGGCGCGATCGCCCAGGGTGGCAGCACCGGAAGGCGTGAATCGCGCGATCCAACAAAGGCCTGGAACGCGATTCAGGCGCCACAGACCAGAGGATTTGCATGCATCGACGCCACGCCCTTGTCACGCTCGGGGCCCTCGCGGCCACGCCGTTCCTTGCCGTGCCAAGCCCTGCCCGCGCCGAGAAGCGGCGGGGCGGCATCCTGAAGGTCTCCGCCCCGTTCAACCCCTCGACGCTCGACCCGATCACCGGTGGGCTGGGTTCGGACCACATGGTCCTGTACCCGATCTTCGACACGCTGGTGGATTTCGAGCCGGCGACGCTGGCCCCGCGTCCCGGCTTGGCAACGTCGTGGGAATTCACCGACCCGACCACGCTGGTGCTGGCGCTGCGCCCCGACGTGCTGTTCCACGACGGTACGAAGATGGACGCGGCGGCGGTGAAGGCCAATCTGGACCGGGCGCGCACCGATGAGCGCTCCGCCGTGAAGGGCGATCTGCAGTCCCTGCAATCGGTGGAGGTGGTCGGCCCGTTGCAGGTGGCCCTGCGCCTGAGCCGGCCCGATACGGCACTACCGCTGATCCTGGCCGACCGGGCCGGCATGATGTGTTCGCCCAAGGCCATTGCGGAGCGCGGGCGGCAGCATGACCGCAACCCGGTCGGCACCGGCCCTTTCCGCTTCGAGCGATGGAACGACAACGACGCCGTCGTGCTGGTGCGGAACGAGGCTTATTGGGACAAGCAACGTCCCTATCTGGACGGCATCCATTTCCGCATCATCACGGATCTGAACACCGGCCTGCGCGCCGTGCTGGCGGGCGAGACGAACTTTGCCTATCGCCTGAACCCGCAGCAGAAGATCGTGGCGGATCGCATGGCCAGCCGCGTCCGCGTCAGCAGCACGCCGACGATCGCCGACTACCATCTGCTGTTCAATTATGGCCGGGCGCCGCTGCAGGATGTCCGCGTGCGCCAGGCGATCAACTTCGCGCTGGACCGGGACGGCTTCAACAAGGCGGCGCTGCTCGGCCTCGGCGTACCAGCGCAGACCATGCTGCCGCCCGGCTACTGGGCCCACGATGAATCGCTGAACAATTTCTACACCCACGATCCCGCCCGCGCACGCAAGCTGCTGGCGGAGGCTGGGCACCCGAACGGCATCGACATCCGCTTCTTCGGCTATTCGGACCAGGCCTCGCAGCAGCGGCACGAGATCATCATCGAGCAGCTGCGCCAATCCGGCATCCGCGCGCAGATGATGGTGGGTTCCAGCGCCGACATGTACCAGCGCTTCATGGTGCAGGGCGAGGGGGACATGCTGCTGGCGCTGTGGACCGGGCGGCCGGACCCCAGCCAGCCCTTCCTGCTGGTTTATGGCGAGAATGGCTTCAACAATGCCGGCAAGGTGCCGCCGCCGCCCGAGATGGTGCGCGCCCAGGCGGCATCGCAATCGGAAAGCAGCCAGGAGGCCCGCAAGCGCGCCTTCGCGCAACTGGAACGCGCGGCGTTGGAGCACGCGCTCTCGGCCGAGCTGGCCTTCGTGCCGGGCATCGAGGTCTTCACGCCCAACGTGCAAGGCTATGTGCCGAACCTCCTCGGCAAGCCCAAATTCAACGACATCTTCCTGGCGGACTGACCCTTCATGAAAATCGCCAAAATCGAAGACCTGCACGCCGCCGCTGGCTGGCGCACCACATCCTTCCTCAAGATCACTACCAGCGATGGCATCGTCGGCTGGTCCGAGTATAGCGAGGATGTCGGCAATCGTGGCCTGACGGCGACCATCCGTGCCTTGTCGGAACGGCTGATCGGCATGGACCCGCGGCAGGTCGAGTGGATCATGGCCGTGCTGTATACCCATGCTGTGCCGGCATGGTCCGGCATCAACCAGCATGCCATGGGCGCCATCTGCAACGCGCTACTGGATATCAAGGGCAAGGCACTCGGCGTGCCGGTGCACGCGCTGTTCGGCGGCGCGGTGCGGAACCGGCTGCCGGTCTACTGGTCCCATTGCGGCAGCTACCGCGTGCGGTTCCCGGAGACGCTGGGCGTCGCGCCGCTGCGGAACTACGACGACATGCAGCGGCTGGGCGAGGAAGTGCGCAGCCGTGGCTTCCGCGCGCTGAAGACCAACATCATGATGATGGAGGATGGCAAGCTCGCCAATTTTCGCCCAGGCTTCGGCACCATGCCGGGCTTCCCGGCGTTGAACCCGCAGCCGGGCATCATGCGGGATCTCGATCGGCAATTGGAGGCGCTGCGCGCCGGCACCGGCCCGGATGTCGAGATCATGCTTGACGCCAACTTCCATTTCCGCACGGAGGGCTACCTGCAGCTGGTGCGGACGGTGGAGCCGCACAAACTTGCCTGGCTGGAGCTGGATATCTATGACCCCGCCGCCCTCGCTCTGCTGCGGCGGGAAGCTGGCTTCCCCATCGCCAGCGGCGAATCCCTCTATGCCCGCCGCAGCTATCGGCCGTTTCTGGATGCCTATGCCATGGATGTCGCCATCGTCGACGTCATCTGGAACGGCTACCTGGAGTCGATGAAGATCGCCTCGATGGCAGAGGCTTACGAGGTAAACGTGGCGCCGCATAATTTCTACGGGCATCTGGCGGACCATATCAGCGCCCATTTCGCCGCCGCCACGCCGAACCTGCGCATCATGGAAATGGATATCGACGACGTGCCCTGGAAAGGTGAGTTCGTGACGCACCAGCCCGTCATCGAGAATGGCGAGTTCATCGTGCCGGACCGCCCCGGCTGGGGCACGGATGTGGACGAGGCCGCGGTGCGCCGCCGCCCACCGAACCGCTGAGGCAGGAGGGTCGCATGGATCACGCCGTGAAGCAGCCCCTGCTGGAGGTGAACAAGCTCAGCGCCTTCTTCCGTGCCGGACGCGGCGAGGTGCAGGTCACGCGCGACGTGTCCTTCACCATGGCGCCGGGCGAGATGGTTGGCCTGGTGGGCGAGAGTGGCTGCGGCAAGACCGTGACCGGGCTAGCGCTGATGGGCCTGCTGCCGCCCGCCAGCAGCCGGCTGGAAGGGAAGATCCTGCTGCAGGGCCAGGACCTCATCGCCATGCCGCCTTCCGCCAAGCGCCGCCTGCGCGGCCGGCGCATCAGCATGATCTTCCAGGAGCCGATGAGCGCGCTGGACCCGGTCTTCACCATCGGCCACCAGATCAGCGAGACATTGCGCGCGCACCAGGATGTCAGCCGGGCCGAGGCGCGCAACAGGGCGATCGAGGCCCTGGCGCGCGTCGGCATCCCCGAGCCGACGTTGCGCTACGACGCCTATCCGCACCAGCTCTCCGGCGGCATGCGGCAGCGCGCGATGATCGCCATCGCCCTGGTCTGCGAACCGCAATTGCTGATTGCAGATGAGCCGACCACCGCGCTGGACGTGACCGTGCAGGCGCAGATCGTCGATGTACTGGGCGAGCTGTGCACCCGTATGGGCATGGCGATGCTGTTCATCACCCACGATCTCGGCCTCGTCTCCCAGACCTGCTCCCGTCTGGTCACGATGTATGCGGGTGAGGTGGTGGAAGAAGGGCGCGTGGACGACATTCTGCTGCGTCCGCGCCATCCCTACAGTTCAGGCCTGTTGCGCTCGCTGCCCGCCCTGACCCAGCGTAAGGCCCGGCTGCCGGCTATTCCCGGCCGCGTGCCGGTGCGGGGCGACATGCCGCCGGGCTGCCGCTTCCAGCCCCGCTGCGCCCATGCGCAACCGCCATGCACGGCGCCGCAGCCATTGCGGGCAGTGCAGCCGCAAGGCGAAGTCCGTTGCTGCCGGGCGGAGGAACTCATCCTGCCCGGCGTATTGCCGGTGGAGCGCGCGGCATGACGGCGCAGCAGCCGCTGGTGGCGACGCGGGACCTGGGCGTGCATTTCCGCCTCTCCCGCAACACTGTGCTGAAGGCGGTGGACCGTGTCAGCTTCGACGTGTTGCCCGGCGAGACTTTCGGCATCATCGGCGAATCCGGCTCAGGCAAGACCACGCTGGGCCGTGCCCTGGTGTGCCTGGAAGCGCCCTCTGCCGGGCAGGTGCTGCACCAGGGGCGTGACCCCTATGCACTCTCACGCCGGCAGTTGCGGCAGCACCGGCGCAACTACCAGGTTGTGTTTCAGGACCCGAACGCGGCGTTGGACCCGCGGATGACCATCCTGCGCTCCGTCCGGGAACCGTTGGACGTTGCTGCCACCATGCCGCGGGCGCAGCGGGATGAGGTGGCGATGCAGGCGATGGAGCGCGTTGGCCTCAGCCCCGACTTTGCGGCGCGCTACCCGCATGAATTGTCAGGCGGCCAGAAGCAACGCGTCTGCATCGCGCGCGTGCTGACACTGCGGCCTTCCGTCATTGTCTGCGACGAGGCCGTGGCGGCGCTGGATGTCTCCATCCAGGCCGACATCCTGAATCTGCTGGCCGATCTGCAGCGCGAGTTCGGCCTCACCTACATCTTCATCACCCACAATCTCGGCGTTGTCGGCCATATCAGCGACCGTGTGGCGGTGATGTATCTGGGCCGGCTGGTGGAGATGGGGGAGACGGAAGCCGTCCTTGCCCGCCCGCTGCATCCCTACACCGACGCACTACTCTCGGCCGAGCCCGTGGCGCTGCCGTCGCATATGCGTACCTCGCAGCGTGTCATCCTGAGCGGGGAACTGCCAAGTCCGGTCTCGCCTCCCTCCGGCTGCCGCTTCCGCACCCGTTGCCGCTTCGCACAGGATCTCTGCGCCGCGAAGGAACCGGAATGGAGCGAGGTGGAGCCTGGCCATTGGGCAGCCTGCCATTTCGCCGGTACGCTGCCGGTTACCTCCAGTCCCGTGCACGGCGTGGCGGAGGTCGTGGCATGAACCGCCGTCAATTGCTTCTCATCGGCTCCCGCCTGTTGCAGGTGGTGCCGGTCGTTATCCTGGCCACCGTCGCCATCTTCGGTCTGCTGCAACTCGTGCCGGGCGATCCGGCGGCAGTCATCGCCGGCGAGTACGCGACGGCCGAGCGCATCGCCGATATCCGCCGCATGCTGGGCCTCGACCGTCCGGTGTGGGAACAATATGTCGTCTGGCTCGGCCACGCCGTGCAGGGCGATCTGTCGGCTTCGCTGATCACCGGCCAGCCGGTGCTGGATGAGGTATTGCGGCGCCTGCCCAACACGTTGCTCATCACGGTGCTGGCGCTCGTGCTCGCGGTGCTGATCGGCGTACCGCTTGGCATCCTGGCCGCGACGCGGGTGGACCGGCCGACGGACCGCATCGTCACCACCATTGCATCGCTCGGCGTCGCCGTGCCGAATTTCTGGCTGGGCATGATCCTGGTCGGGTTCTTTGCCCTCGGCCTGGGATGGTTCCCGACCACAGGGGCGGCGTCGCTGACGCAGGACCCGCTGCGCGCGCTCTCCCATGCTGCGCTGCCGGCGCTGGCCCTGGCCACCGGCGGCATCGCGGAGATCACCCGCCAGCTTCGCAGCGCGTTGATCGAGGTGTTGTCCTCCCAGTATGTGCGCACGCTGCATGCCAAGGGCCTCTCCAACGCCCGCATCCTGTGGCAGCACGGGTTGAAGAATGTCTCGCTGACGCTGCTGACGGTGGTGGGGCTGGTGTTCAACCGCGCCCTGGGCGCGACCGTCGCCATCGAAGCCGTCTTCGCCATTCCCGGTACCGGCTCGCTCGTCGTCGCCTCCGCCACCAACAAGGACTTTCCGGTGGTGCAGGGCGTCGTGTTCGTGCTGGTGCTGATCGTGATCGGGCTGAACCTGATGATCGACCTATTATACTCATTGCTCGACCCGCGGGTGAACCGGCGATGAGCGCGGCCCTGCAACCGGTGCGGGCCGTGCGCCGGCCCTCCGCTTCGCGGCGCTTTCTTTCCTGGCTGCGGTCCGACCTGCGGGCGGCGGTCAGCCTGGCCTACCTGCTGGTGCTGTTCTCGCTGTCGGTCTTCGCCGATGTGCTCGCACCACATTCGCCCATCGCGCAGAGCATGGACATGCTGGCGCCGCCGGACGCAGCGCATTGGCTCGGCACCGACGACCTTGGGCGGGACGTGTTCAGCCGCCTCATCCACGGCGCGCCGATGACGCTCTATGCCAGCTTCCTGGCGGTGGGCGTGGGTACGCTGATCGGCCTGCCGGTCGGCATCATGGCGGGCTATCTGGGCGGTTGGGTGGATGGGCTGACGGGGCGTATCATCGATGCGTTGCTGTCCTTCCCCTCCATCGTGCTGGCCATCGCCGTCACCGGTGCGCTCGGCATCGGGCTGACAAACAGCATGATCGCGGTCGGCATCGTGTTCTCGCCCGGCCTGGCGCGGTTGATCCGCGTGCAGACCATCGTGGTGAAGAACGACCTGTACGTGGACGCCGCGCGCACCTTCGGCATGTCGCCGCTGCGGATCGTCTGGCGTCACATCCTTCCCAACGCCATCCAGCCCTTCATCGTGCAGGTGACGCTGCTGCTTGCCACGGCCTTATTGGCGGAGGCCAGCCTCAGCTTCCTCGGCCTTGGTGTGCAACCGCCGCAGCCGAGCTGGGGGCAGATGCTGGCGCGCTCCTACGGCTACATGGAAATCTCGCCGGAGCAGATGTACGCGCCCGGCCTCGCCATCCTGTTCACGGCCCTGGCCTTCAACGCACTAGGCGAATCCCTGCGCGCCGTGCTCGACCCCACCCGCAGGCGGAGCGACTGATGCCCCACACTTCCTCCTGGCGCCCGCGCGTGCTGGCGACCAGCGCTTTGCATGATGATGCCACCGCCCTGCTGGCGCAAACCTGCGAATTGGTGCTGCCCGCAGATGCCAGCGCCGACAGCCTGCGTCAGGCAGCGGCCAGCGCGGACGCGCTGATCGTGCGCGCCAAGCTGCCGGACGATATCTTCGACCATGCGCCCAAGTTGCGTGCCTGCGTGCGGCACGGCGTCGGGCTGGATTTCATCCCGGTCGAGGCCGCCACCCGTGCCGGCATTCCCGTCGCCAACCTGCCCGCCGCCAACCGGCAATCAGTGGTGGAGTATGTCGTGGCTGTGGCGGGGCTGTTGGCGCGGGACCTGCACCGCCTGGCACTAGATTTCCGCACGCAGGGCTGGGCCTCCCGCACGCGCCACCCGGGCTTTGAACTCGCAGGCCGCACGCTGGGCGTGGTGGGCTGCGGCGGCATCGGGCGCGCTGTCGCCACCACGATGCATGCTGCCTTCGGCATGCGCGTGCTGGGCTATGACCCGCATGCGGCGGTGCCGTCCGGCACCATTACGCCCGTTTCGCTGCAGCAGCTGTTCGCCGAAGCGGATGTCATCACGCTGCATGCTCCCTCGACGCCGGAGACGCGCCGGATGGTCGATGCGGCGCTGCTGGCTGGGGTGAAGCCCGGTGCTGTCTTGATCAACGCCGCACGGGGCGACCTGATCGACGAGGCAGCCCTGCTCGCCACCCTGAATGATGGCCGCCTGCGCGCCGCCGCGCTGGATGTGTTCGAACCGGAGCCACTGCCGCCTGGCCACCCCTTCCTGTCCCATTCCGGCCTGTTCCTCACCCCGCACATCGCGGGCGGCAGCGACGAAAGCGGGCGGCGGATGAGTGTGGAGTCCGCCGAGGAAACCCTGCGTATCCTGCGCGGGCAGAAGCCGCTGGCGCTGGTGAACCCGGAAAGCTGGGACCGCTCCATGCAGCGCTACCACGGCACTTTCCTGCCCGCCTGATGCTGCACCGAAACAAGGAAGAAGCCGACATGGCCTCGATCACACGGCGTGCCTTCGCATCCGCCAGCGCGGCGGCGGCCCTGACCATGGGCAGTGGTGCGCGGGCGCAGACCTATCCTTCCCGCCCCATCCGCTGGGTGCTGGGCTTCGGTGCCGGTGGCGTGGGGGACCTAACGGCGCGCCTGGTCGCGCCCAAGTTGGCGGAAGGTCTGCGCGGCCAGCCCATCGTGATCGAGAACCGTCCCAGTGCCGGCGGTATCGTCGCGGCGGAAACGGTGGCCCGGTCGGAGCCGGACGGGCACACGCTGCTGCTGGTGACGACCACCACCGCCACGGCCGCCGCCATGTACCGCACGCTGCCTTACGACACGATGCGGGACTTTACCTTCATCGGCCAACTGGCGGCGTTCGACCACGTCATCGCCACGGCTTCGGATGGGCCATACCAGGACCTGCGCTCGCTGATCGCCGCTGCCAAGGCACGGCCGAACGGGCTGAACCTGGGCTCGATCGGCGTCGGCAGCGCGCAGCACCTCTCGGTGGAGCTGTTCAAGTCCATCGCAGGGATCGAAGCCGCCATCGTCACCTATCGCAGCACCCCGGAACTGATCAACGCGATCTCGACCGGCGAGGTGCAGGCAGGGTTCGAGACGCTGGCCCCGGTGCTGCCGCAACTCGGCGGCCGGCTTCGCGCGCTGGCCATCCCGTCCGCCGCGCGCTTCCCCGGCCTCCCAGCGGTGCCGACGACGGCGGAGGCCGGGCTGCCTGGCTATCTCATCCGGTCGTGGAACGGCGTCTGCGGCCCCGCCGGCATGGCGCAACCACTGGTTGAGCGGCTGAACCAGGAGCTGACTCGGGTGGCCGCGCTGCCGGAGATCCGCTCCCGCCTACTTGAGTTGGGTGTCGAGACCGCCGCGGGCACGCCGGCAGCGTTGCGCGAACTGATGCAGGAGGAGATCGCGCGCTACAGTCGCATCGTCACCGATGCGAGGATCGAGCGGCTATGAGCGCACAGCCTATTCCCGGCCCCGATCCCGCGACCAGGCCGCCGCGTCGGCCGTTGCCAGCCGGTGCCTGCGACGCCCATTGCCACGTCTTCGGCCCCGGCGATCGTTTTCCCTATGTCGCCGAAAGCACCTTCCAGACCCCGGACGCGCCCGTCGCCGCCCTGACACGGATGCACCAGGTGCTGGGTATCGAGCGCGTGGTGCTGGTGCAGGCCAGCTGCCATGGCTACGACAACGCCGCCATGCTGGATGCCATCGCCGCCGACCCGCAGCGCCGGCGCGGCGTGGCAATGGTGGAGGACGACGTCACCGACGCGGCGCTGGACGAGTTGCACGCGGGCGGCGTCAGGGCCATCCGCCTGAACTTCGTCCGCCATCTGGCGCAGCGTCCAGAACTGCCGGATGCCGCGCGCCTCATTCGCCGCGTGGCGGAACGTGGTTGGCATGTGGAACTGCACATGGACGCACCGGACATCCCGGAGCTGGAACCGTGGATTGCCGCCCTGAACAGCCGTTTCGTGATCGACCACATGGGCCGGGTACCAGCCGCGGGCGGCGTGCAGCAGCCGGCGTTCCAATCGGTGCTGCGCCTGCTGGAACAGCCGCAGGCCTGGGCGAAGATTTCGGGTGGGGACCGCCTCTCCGCCGGCCCACCATTCCTAGACGCGGTCCCCTTCGCGCAAGCCTTGCTGCAACGGGCCCCGGAGAGGCTGGTATGGGGCACCGACTGGCCACATTCCAACATCCGTACGCCCATGCCGAATGACGGTACCCTGGCCGACCTGTTGCGCGAATACGCCGATGAGCAGGCGGTGAAGCGCGTGCTGGTGGACAACCCGACGGCGCTGTACTGGGGCTGAACAGTGGCCGCTGCCACGCCATTGGAGCAAACCACCCGGGTTAAACGCCAGGCGGCTTGACCTCGTGCTTTGCAGCAGGTCCGAAGGGCGCCCCCATCGTGATCCTGTATCCGCCCAAGCGTTTCGCTACGTGTTGTTCGGGCCAGCCTGCCGGCAAGCCAGGCGTCACGGGCTGACGCTAAGCCGCCTTTTGTAAAGGTTGTGGGTTCTGAAGGCCGCCATGGTATGATCGATTCGTTTCTCGACCAGTGCCCACCGCCCAGACCGGGCCTCACGCTTCCTCTCAGGGCACCCCATGCTGATTCATGCCGGCTTCGACATTGCCTATGAGTGCCCGCAACCCACGCCGATGCTGTTGATGTTGAGCCCGCATGCCTCCCGTATGGGGCATCTCGTGGCTCCGCAGCAGATCTACTTCACGCCGCCGGTGCCGCAGCGCAGCTACCACGACAGTTTCGGCAATTTCTGCACACGGATCGTCGCGCCAGCCGGCCATTTCAGCATGACCAGCCGCCTGACTTTGCGCGACGACGGGCGGCCCGATGTCATCGAGCCGGCCGCGTTCCAGCATCCGGTCGAGAATCTGCCGGATGAGATGCTGCTCTATCTGCTCGGAAGCCGGTATTGCGACACCGACAAGATGATGGCGACGGCATGGTCCACCTTCGGCCATCTCCCGGCCGGATGGAGCCTGGTGCAGGCGATCTGCGATTTCACCCATAACCACATCGCCTTCGGCTACGACCACGCCAGTGCCACGCGAAGTGCGTCCGAGGCTTTCGCGGAAAGGCGGGGCGTCTGCCGGGACTACGCGCACCTGGCCGTGACGCTGTGCCGTTGCCTGAACATTCCCGCCCGCTACTGCACGGGCTGGCTCGGCGACATCGATGTACCGCCGCCGTACGGCCCGATGGATTTCGCCGCTTGGTTCGAGGTCTGGCTCGGCGATCGCTGGTACACCTTCGACGCCCGCAACAACACGCCCCGCGTCGGCCGTATCCTGATGGCGCGCGGCCGGGACGCGACGGACGTAGCGCTTGCGACCACGTTCGGACCCTGCACCATGACGGGATTTTCTGTGATCACCGAACAGGTGCAGGCGGCCTGAACGCGTCGGGAGGTCGGCTTGGCCCAGCCTATGTTCACGGCGCTTCAGAGCCTGAACATGACGATTTTGAAAGCCATGCTGGCAGCGAATCCCTGGCAATTGGAACGTCCTGCCACGGCCACGCTTCGCCGGCGGCATACCAGCGCGAGGACCGCCATCGCATAGGCGACCGCCAGTCCCATCATCATCAGCCCCCAGCGCGTTCGCCGGCTTTCGGTAGAAGCTGGCCCAGAAGGCTCGGATAGGCCGGCAACCCGATGCGGGCGCGAATACCGGCCTGGCTTCCGCAGCAAAACCCTGCGGCTAACCACAGCGCGATAGGGGACGCGGCGGAGATCAACACCAGAGCGGTGGCTGCAAGGCGACGGCCAGGAGCACCGGCAAAGCTCGTAGACCTGCCCAGAGACTGGCCTATACCAGCGCGATACCGAAGCCGCGACCGACGGCAGGGTCGGGGGTTAAGGTTGGATGTCTGCTCGCGCTTGCACGGTGCTTCCTGGCTTCAATCAGCATGGACAAGAAAGTGAGGCGTTACGCCGATAACCCATCGCCAGCGGTCGCGTTATGGGTGATTGGGCGATGACGGAGCCTCCGTGTCTATTATCGAACAACGCCAGGTTGCCAACCAATTGCTCGCGGCGTTACCGCCTGCTGATTTCGCTCGTCTCGCCCCGGCGCTGGCGCCCGTCGATCTCGCGGTTTACCAGACCCTGTTTCGTGCCGAAGAAGAGGTGGAGGCCGCCTATTTCGTCGAGACAGGTACCATTTCCATGCTGGCTCACCTGGAAGGCGGCCATTTGGTCGAGATCGGCATGGTGGGATCAGACGGCATGGCAGGACTGCCTTTCGTCTTCGGCACGACCATTTCGCCGGCGGATGCCGTAGTGCAGATTCCTGGACGCTCTCTGCGTGTCGCGGCGCCGGCATTCCGGCGAGTGCTTCAGGAGAGCCCGGCTCTCACGTCCATGTTGCTGCGCTATGCACAGGCATTTCATACGCAGGTTTCGTTGGCCGCGGGCTGCAACGCGACCCATAACATCGTGCACCGCCTCGCGCGCTGGTTGCTGATGGCGCATGATCGTGCTGGCAGCGACGAATTCCCGCTGACCCATGAGATCATGTCCCAGATGCTGGCTGTACGCCGCACCGGTGTCACCGTCACCGCCGGCGCCCTACGAAGTGCGGGGTTGATAGACTACAGCCGTGGCAAGATCATCATTCTGGACCGGCCTGGTCTCGAGAAGGCTGCGTGCGAGTGCTATGGCACCATCCAGCGCATCACCAAGCGGCTGAACGCACCGCGCCCCTGAGTAATGGGCGACGTAACAGCCGGGACCTGAGGGTTAGCCGTTTCCCACTGAGCTCTTTGGCCCGCCGGGTTGCGCGCCTTGGCTCGCTTCAAACGTGCAGGCCGTGGTGGCGGAGATCGAAGCCGCAGGCGGCGGTGCGCTGAGCGTTGTCTGCAGCATCAGCGACGCCGGGCAGATTCAGGCTGCGGTCGGGCAGGCCGCCAAGGATCGGCATCCTGGTCAACAATGCCTTCGATCCGTCTGCGCCCTTCTCGTCCATCATCGACAGCGCCCACTGAACTGACGCGTCAGGATGAAGCCGGATTTCCCCGCCTTCATCCTTCCGGCCGCATCATGCATATTCGCGGGCCCGTACGGCCCGCCTTCCGTGGGCCAATGCGGTCAGCATGGCCTCTGCGGTCGCCAGCAACGCCTCCGCTCCTTGGCTCGGCTGTTTCAGCAGGACGCGGCCCTCCCGCTGTTCCATCGGCGGGCGGATGGCGGGTGGGCGGCCACGGAAGCGTGCCGCGGCGCCGTTGGGCCCGACCTCCAGGCGCGCGACGCCCAGGCGGCGGCAGCGCAACCGCAGCCGTGCCAGTGCCAGCAGGTTTTCCACCAGCGGCGGCGGCGGGCCGAAACGGTCGGTAATCTCTTCGGCGAAGTCCTCCAGGCGTTCGGTATCGCCGCCGCGCAGGATGGCAGCCAGTCGTGCGTGCAGTTCCACGCGCAGGGTCTCGTCCTCCACATGCTCACGCGGAATGCCCGCAGCGACGCCGATGGATAGCTGCGGCATCCACTCCTCGGCCGGCGTGTCGCCACGGGCGACCTGCAAGGCGCGTTGCATCAGGTGCTGGTACAGATCCAGCCCGATCAGCTTCATGTGCCCGGCCTGGCTCTCGCCCAGCAGGTCTCCGGCGCCGCGCAGGTCCATGTCGCGGGCGCTGATGGCGAAGCCGGCGCCGATGCGGTCGAAAGCCTCCAGCGCCTTCAGCCGCTTCAGCGTCGCCGGGGTGGGCGGCTGCGCCGGGTCGGTCAGCAGGACGATGCTGCCGCGCACCCGCCCGCGGCCGACGCGCCCGCGCAGCTGGTGCAACTGCCCCAGCCCGAAGCGGTCCGCGCGCCAGACCAGCATGGTGTTGGCCCGCGGCACGTCCAGCCCGGTCTCCACGATGTTGGTGGACAGCAGCACATCGCCTTCGCCCTCGGCGAAGCGGACCAGCGCGGTGTCCACTTCGGCGGCGGGCAACTCGCCATGCGCCTCGATGATCTGCAGGCGGGGCAGCAGGCGGCGGATGCGGTCGCGCATCGCTGGTAGGTCCTCGATGCGCGCGCAGACCACGAAGCTCTGGCCACCGCGCCGGTGCTCGCGCGCCAGCGCCTGGCGCAGCACCAGCTCATCGAAGGGCAGGTGCGTGGTGCGGATGGGCTGGCGGCGGCCGGGCGGGGTCGCGATCACGCTCAGCGTCTGCAACCCCACCAGCGCGGCCTGCAGGCTGCGCGGGATGGGCGTGGCGGTCATCGCCAGCAGGTGCACGCCATCGGCCAGCTTGTGCAGCGCCGCCTTCTGGCGGGTGCCGAAGCGCTGTTCCTCGTCGATCACCACCAGCCCGAGCTCCCGGAACCCGACGCCTTTGGCAGCCAGCGCCTGCGTGCCGATGACGATCTGCACGCTGCCGTCCTTGAGCCCGGCCTTCACCGCCCGCGCCTCCGCCGGGGAGGAGAGGCGCGAGAGCTGCTCGATACGGACCGGCGCGCCATGGACGCGCAGGCCGGCGAAGCGGCGGCGGAAGGTGGTCAGATGCTGGCGCACCAGCACCGTGGTCGGCGCCAGGATCGCCACCTGCCGGCCGGCCAGCACGGCGACCGCCGCCGCACGCAGCGCCACCTCGGTCTTGCCGAAGCCGACATCGCCGCAGACCAACCGGTGCATGGGGTGGCCGGAGGCGAGGTCCGCCAGCACGTCGTCAATCGCCTCGGCCTGGTCCTGCGTCAGCGCGTGCGGGAAGCCGGCGGCGAAACGGTCATAGGCGCCGCCGCGCGCCCGCAGCACCGGGGCGGTGCGCTGCCCGCCGGCTTCCGCCAGGCGCAGCAGGGCACCGGCGGTCTCGGTGATCTCGGCCTCCACGGCGGCGCGGCGTTTGTCCCACGCATCGCTGCCCAGACGGTCCAGTGTCACGCCGGCGGCCTCGGCGCCATAGCGCCAGACGCGGTCCATCTCGTCCAGCGGCACCAGTTGCCGCGCACCGCCAGCATATTCCAGTTCCAGGCAATCCAGGGTGGTGTCGTCCAACGTCACCGGGGCCACGCCGCGCAGCATGCCGAGCCCGTGGTCCAGGTGGATGACGGCGTCGCCAGGTTGCAGGCCGGTGCCTACGATCGGCGGCAACGTCCCACCCGCCGTGGCGGCGAGACGGGCGCGGGGCCGGCGCACATCGTCGACCGCGATGACGACGGCCTCCTCGGTCGCGAGGCCCCTCGGCAAGGCGGCCGGCAGCACGGCCAGGGTACCCGCCGGGCTGGCCAGCAACGCGGCCCAGTCCTCCAACGGCGCCGGCTCGCGTTGCAGCCGCTCCGCCAGCAGGGCGAGCAGCGCCGCGCGGCGGCGGCCGGGGCTTCCCGCCAGGGCCACGCGGCGCCCGGCCACGAGGTGTTGCTCCACCAGGTCGAGGAACGCGTCCTCCGGCTCCGCCGCATCGCGCAGCGGCGGCAGGGTGCCGGCGGGTTCCTCATCCGCCTCTTCCAGCGTGGTGACCGCGCGGCCCCGCAGCGCGGCGGCCCAGCCATCCGCGTCCAGATACATCGCGCCGGGCGGGGAAGGCGGGGGCGCCCCGTCCTCCACGGGCGCCAGCGCCGCCCGCGCCCGGCAGGCATCGGCAATATCGGCGGCGCGCTGGGGCAGCAGCGCCGGCACTTCCGCGTCGAGTACGACGGCGGCATCGGGTAGCAGCTCGAACAGCGTCGCCATCGGGCGCAGTTCGGGCAAGGCGTGCTCGATGCCCTGCTGGTGCACCCCCTCTGCCTCGGGCGGCCACACCAGCTCGGAGGCTGGTGGCAGGGTGACGGCGTCGATTTCCGCCAGGCTGCGTTGGGTCAGTGGGTCATAGGCGCGGATGGCGGTGATGCGGCCGTCATGGTGCTCGATGCGGCAGGGCCTGGCGCCGTCGATGGGGGGATAGACATCCAGCACGGCGCCATGCAGCGCGGCCTCGCCCGGCTCGTCCACCCTGTCATCCAGCACATAGCCGAGGCGGCCAAGCTGCTGCTCAATTGCCTCCGCCTCGAAGGCGTCGCCCACGTGAAGGCGTGGCGCCGTCTGGGCGTCCTCAGCGGCTGAGGTCGGCAAGCGCTGCGTCGCGGCGGCGAGGCTGGCGACCACCAGGCAAGGCCGGCCGTCCCGCGCGGCCATGGCGGCCAGGCCGGCCATGCGGCGCCCCATCACCAGGCGGGAGGGTGAAGTGCGGTCATAGGGCAGGCAATCCCACCCCGGCAGTTGCACCACCAGCAGTCCAGGCGCCAGCGCCTGGGCGGCCTCGGCCAACCGGCTGGCGCGGGCCTCGCTGCGGGTGACCTGCAGCAGCGTCGTGTGGCGGAATGCCTGCTCGGTCAGCCAGGCAGCCAGGAGCGTTTCGGGTTCCAATGCAGTCGTCACGTGATCCCCCATTTCGGGAGACAACGCCGATGGGCGCACGCGGTATCGCAACTGGCGAAGCAGTGAAGCGCGGGCGTGACCGATGCCCCGCCCGTCGCGTCACCTCACGCTGGCCGCCCTCCGGCTCAGGCCTGGTTGGCAACGCGCAGCTCGAGAATCTGGCGCGCTTCGGCCGGCGTCGCCGGCTCGGCCCCCAGCAGGCGCATCAGGCCGACCGCCTTCTCCACCAACGCGGCGTTGTGCGGCGCCAGTACGCCGCGCTCCAGGTACAGATTGTCTTCCAGCCCCACGCGGACATGCCCGCCCAACAGCAGCGCCTGCGCCAGCATCGGGTATTCCTGCGCCGAGATGCCGAAGGCCGCCCAATTGGCATCGGCCGGCAGCAGGCTGCGCATATGCAGCATGGAAGCGGGCGTCGAGATGGCGCCGAAGCGGATGCCCAGCACGATCTGGAACAACGTCGGAGATTGCAACGCCCCTTCGTTGATCAGGTGATGCGCCAACTGGATGTCGCCGCTGTCGAACACCTCCAGCTCCGGCAGAACGCCGATGGCCTGCACCGCGCGGGCCATCTCCGCCGCGTGCGCGGGAATGTTGATGGCCGCCCGCGTGTTGAACCACATGGTGTTGAGATCGAGCGTGCAGATCTCCGGCTTCAGCTCCAGCACGTGGCGGATGCGCTCGGCGGGGGCGCACAGCGTGGTGCCGGGGCCGGGCAAGGCCGGGTTCTCGGCCCCCGGCACGAAGACGGCGCCGGGGCCGGTGGTCAGGTTCAGCACCATGTCCACGCCGCTGTCACGGATACGCTCCACCACCTCCCGGTACAGTTCCAGCTTCATGCTGGGCGCGCCCGTCTCCGGGTCCCGCACATGCAGGTGGACGATGGCGGCGCCGGCCCGTGCGGCATCGACGGCCTGGTCCGCGATCTGCCGTGGCGTGACGGGCACGTTGACGTGCCGGTCCGTCATCGGCGCACTGCCGGTGACGGCGCAGGTCAGGATGATTTTTTTCATTGGAGCCTCCCGTTCAATACGCAGGAGGCGCGGCATTGAAGGGAGGGGCCACCCTCCGTGCCGCGCCTCCGTCACCTTAGATGAAGGTCAGCAGGCGGCGCGGCGTGCCGACCATGATCTTGTCCAGCTCCGCCTCGGTGAAGCCGCGCCGGCGGGCCAGGGGCAGCACCTTCTTGTAGATATGCGCGTAGCCCCAGCCGCCGAACTCGGACATATGCACCGTGTGGCAGATGTCGTGGCTGATGACGACCTGGCCGCCGTGCCCGCGGTCGATCACCTTGCGGATGTCGCGCAGCCGCTGGCCGTCATTCGGCATGTCGATATCGATGTTCGGCGCGTAGTAGCAGCTCTCCTGCCCGAACAGGTCCCACTCCAGCACGACGCCGGCATCGGCCAGACGGAACAGACGGTCGTCATCGAAGATGGTGCGGTCGATATGGTCGATGATGGTGCGGGAGAGGTCGGCGCCATGCGCGCGCAGGAACTCCACCAGCATCCACGGATGGTCTTGGTGCCGCGCCGGGTGGATGGTCAGCGCCGCGCCGGTTTCCTGCTGCGCCAGGCAGGCGGCATGCAGCATCTTCTTCTCCAGATCGGTCCACGGCCACTGGCAGCCGATCTCGCCCAGCAGGCCGGCGCGGATGCCGGTGCCCCAGGCGCCGAGCTGCACCTGGTCCACCATCTCCTGCGCCAGTTCCTCCAGGCTGCGGTCGGCATTGGCCGGGTCCTGGTAGTCATGCACGTAGTGGCCCGAGCCCATGACGATATGCGCGCCGCTGTCGCGCGAGGCCTGCGCCAGGCCCTCGGGGTTGGGCATCAACCCGCCGATGGTCAGCTCGACGATGGTGCGCCCCCCCTTCTGCACCACCTCGGCCGCCGCGCGGGTGGCGACGCCGACATCGAGCTGCGTGGTGTTGCTCTCCACCTTGATCTCGGAGACTTCCAGGTTCCACCATTGCTGCAGGTCCAGCCTGGAGGGCGGCGGCGGGTCGCTCCGCTGCCCCGGCGGCGTGATGTTCCAGATCAGGTGCTCGTGCATCAGGGTGGAGCCCAGGTCGGCGGGGTCGATCAGGCCCAGCACCGTCTGTGCCTTGCCCCGCATCTGGTCGCGCGTCAGCCGTGTCATGATGGTCACTGTCTCCTTATGGTGTGTTGGCTGCGGCTTCAGGCGCGCCGCACGTTCCAGGGATAAGGCGCGGCCCCTTGCAGGAAGCCGCTGAGGTTGGCGCGGTAAGCCGTCCGCATGAAGAACTGGCCGAGCGGGACGATCGGCGCCTCCTGGAAGGATTCGACCTGGATCTTCTCCGCGATGGCGGCGCGCGATGCGTCGTCCGGCGCATCCAGCCAATCGGCCGCCAGCGTCTCGACGCGCGCATTCTCGTACCAGCCGAACCAGCCGCGATCGCCTTGCCCGCGCAGGGTCGGGTTGATCGCGGGCGTGTAGACGGTCAGCGACGGCCACCAGGTGTGGAAGATGCTCCAGCCGCCCTGCTCCACCGGCGCGCGGCTGCCACGCCGCTGCACGACGGAACCCCAGTCGGTCTCCACCAGTTCCACATTCATGCCCAGGCGCTTCAGCAGATCGGCGGTGACCAGGCCGAAGGGCGACATGCTCGGCATGTCCGACGGATTGATGACGACGACGCGCTCGCCATTATAGCCAGCGTCGCCGAGCATCTTCTTGACCTTGCCGAGGTCGCGCGCGCCTTGCATCGGCTCGGCGCCGGTTTCGTTGGCATAGGGCGTGTCGCAGGGCCAGACGGAATAGCAGGTGCGGAACAGTTCCGGCTCATTCGCCGTCACCGCGCGCATGTAATCGTCCTGACTGGCGGCGTAGAGGATGGCGCGGCGGATGGCGGCCTTGTTGAACGGGGCGTGCAGGCAGTTGAAGCGCAGCGTGCCGATGTAGCCGGCGGGGTCGTTGACCGCGACCTTCACGTCCCGGTTCCGCAACAGCAGTGGCGCCAGGTCGGGGTGAATCTGGTCCCACCAGTCAATCTCGCCAGTCTGCAAGGCGCCGGCAGCGGTCGCGGCATCCGGCATGATGTGCCACTCGACGCGTTCGAAATGCGCCACCTTGCCGCCGGAGGTGCGCTGCGCCTCCTCCTGCCGCGGCACATACCCGGCGAACTTGGCGTAGGCAGCGCGGCTGCCGGAGACATACTCGTCGTTCAGGAAGCGATAGGGGCCGGAGCCCACCATCTCCGTCACCTGCTTGAACGGATCGGTCCGTGCCAGCCGCTCCGGCATCATGAACGGGGTGAGGGAAGAGGTCTTGGCCAGCGCGTCCAGCAGCAGCGGGAAGGGCTTGTTCAGGCGGATGCGGAGGGTGCGGTCATCCGCCGCGCCCCATTCCTCCACACGCGGTGCCAGGGATTGGCCGAACGTGTCCCGCTTGCTCCATCGCTCCAGACTGGCGGCGCAGTCGCGTGCCAGCACCTTCTCTCCATCGTGCCAGCGCAGGCCGTCGCGCAGGCGGATCTGCCAGGTCAGCCCGTCGGCGGAGACGGTGTGGCCCTCCGCCATCTGCGGCCGTACGCGCAGGTCGTTGTCCAGGCCGTACAGCGTGTCGAACACGTAGTAGCCGTGGTTGCTGGTGACGGCGGCAGTGGTCCAGATCGGGTCCAGCGAGGTCAGGTTGGCCTGCGGTACGAAGCGCAGCACCTTGTTGTCGGCCGCGCGGGCCCGCATCGGCGGGGCGGCGGC
The DNA here is from genome assembly GCF_014490485.1 of Teichococcus aerophilus. Lineage (GTDB taxonomy): Bacteria > Pseudomonadota > Alphaproteobacteria > Acetobacterales > Acetobacteraceae > Pseudoroseomonas > Pseudoroseomonas aerophila. The sequence goes on from NZ_JACTVA010000001.1 coordinate 189,247, forward strand.
CGCGGCGACCAAGCCGGCGGACGTGGCGATGAAGCGACGGCGATGCATCTGCGGTCTCCATTTCCTGGGTTCTCACGCCGCAGCCTGGCCCCGTCCGTTCCGGACGGGGTCAGCCGCGCTTCCTCGGTGTTTCTTGTGGTGTCTTGCGCGGCCGCGCCCGGTGCGGGCGCGGCGCGGGTCAGCCCGCCACGCCGCCGGCCAGCAGGAGCGGCCTGCGGCTTTCGGCGAATTCCGTGACGGTATCGACGAAGCGGTCCATCTCCGCCTCGCCCACCGGCAGGCTGAGCGCGACCATGCCGCGCCGGGCGAGGTAGATGCCGGCCTCCAGCATATCCAGGAAGAACAGCTCCCGCAGGGCTTCCTCCCCGGGCGTGGCGGCGTAGCCACGCCGGGGCGCCGGCTGGCGGAAATGCACCGTCATCATCGAGCCGATGCCTGTGAAGCACAGTGGCAGGCCTGCCGCCGTGCCGACCGCGTTGAGCCGCCCGCGCAGCTTCTCGCCACGCTGGTACAGCGCTTCCGCGACATCGGCGGTGAAGATCTCGCCCATCGCCACCCCGCCGGCGGCCATGGACAGCACGTTGTTGTTGAACGTCCCCGCATGCGGCAGCTTCTCCGCCAACAGGGCCATGATGTCCGCGCGGCCACCGAAGGCGCCGAAGCTCATGCCGCCGGCGATGTACTTGCCCAGCGTCGTCAGCTCCGGCGTGATGCCAAGCCGTGCCTGCATGCCGCCGGCCGACATGCGGGAAGTCATCACCTCGTCGAAGATCAGCAGCGCGCCGGTCTCGTCCGCCAGCGCCCGCAGGCTGGCGAGGAATTCCGGCGTCGCCGGGATGCAGCCGCCCGAACCCTGCATCGGCTCGACGATGATGGCCGCCAGGTCGCCCGCATGCGCGCGGGCCACGGCGGCGGCATCCTCGCTGTCGTTGTAGTCGGCCAGGACGAAGGGCAGGGGCAGGGTGGCCATGCTGCTGCCGGTCAGCGGGAAGGTCAGCACGCCGCCGTGGTAGCCGCCGCGGAACACCAGCGTGGTGCCGCGCCCGGTGAAGGCGCGGGCCACGGTCAGCGCCATCAGGTTCGCCTCGGTGCCGCTATTGGTGAAGCGCACCTGCTGCAGGGAGGGGAAGCGGCCGCAGAGCAGGCGGGCCAGCCGTTCCTCGCCCGCGCCCACGGCGGCCAGGTTGGTGCCCCGGCGCAGCACGGCGTGCAGCGCGTCGTGGATGCGCGGTTCGGAATGGCCGAACAGGCCGGCGGTGTATTCCCCGCACAGGTCCAGGTATTCCTGCCCATCCAGGTCCCACACCCGGCAATCCTCGCCCCGCTCCATCGCGGTGGGGAAGGGGCCGTAGGAGAGGACCGAGCGCGTATTACCGCCAGGCAGCACCTCCAACGCCTTCTGGTGCAGCGCCGCGCTGGCGGGGCGGCGGTTGGTGTAGCGCGCCCGGGCCTCGGCCACCGCGCTGTCGAGGTCGCTGTTGCGCCGCAACGTCTCGGGCTGGGCCAGGGTACCGGCGGGGGCGGTAGGGGGTGCCATGCGGTTGACCTCGCTGTATGTGTCCACGGTAGGGACGCTATCGGCATCTCGATTCGCCATGAAATGTGATCACAAAATTGCTGGCATGACAATGACGATGACACCGCACCAGCCGCCTTCCGCCGAACTGCCGCTGGAGGAGCAGGCCTATCGTCGGCTGCGGCAGGCACTGGTGGCTGGCGTGTTCGCCCCGGGTGACAAGCTCTCCATCCGCCGCATCGCGGAGGCGCTGGGCACCAGCCCGATGCCGGCCCGCACCGCGCTGCGGCGCCTGGCGATCGAGCAGGCGGTGGACGTGCTGCCCTCCGGCACCGCCATCGTGCCGCGCCTGACGCGCGCCGCCTTCCTGGAACTCAGCAGCATCCGTGCGTCGCTGGAGCCGCTGGCCATCCGGCTTGCGGCGGCGCGGCTGGATGACGCCACGCTGGAGGCGCTGGAGACGCTGCTGGCCGAGCATGGCGAAGTGCGCGGCAGCGGCCAGCCGGAGCATTTCCTGCGCGTGGACCGCGAATTTCTGTTCACCCTCTACCGGCAGGCCGGCGCGCCGATGCTGCTTGGCATGATCGAGGCGCTGTGGCTGCGGCGCGGCCCGTTATTCTGGGAGGCACGGTGGGTGCTGATGGGTCGGCCGCAGGAGACGGCGCACCGGCACGGACCCATCCTGCAGGCGCTGCGCCGGGGCGACGCCGCCGCCGCCGCCGCGGAGCTGGAGGCCGAGATCAACGACGCGACCGTGGTCCTGCTGCGCGAGATGCGGTTCGAGGGCGACCCGGCGGCCCAGGCTATACCCGTGCTGGGCCGGAAGGGCGCCAGGGGCCGCGGCAGGCTGACGCTGGAATGACGCCTCTCGGCTGGCCCTTATCGGTTTAGCGAAGCGCCGTGTCCACCGCCTGGCCCAGAAGCTCGACGATCCGGTCGATATCTTCCGGCCGCGCCGTGTAGGGAGGGGCGATGATGACGTGGTCGCCGTGCTCGCCATCGATGGTCCCGCCCATCGGGTAGATCATGATCCCGGCGGCCATGGCGGCGTCCTTCACCGCGTCGTTCACCTTGCGGGCGGGGTCGAAGCTGCGGCGGCTGGCGCGGTCCTCGACGAATTCCAACGCCCAGAACAGGCCGCGCCCGCGGATGTCGCCGACATGCGCGTGGTTGCCGAAGCGCTCCTGCAACCCGGCTTCCAGCCGCGCGCCCATCGTGCGCACATTGGCCAGCAACCCGTCATCCCGGATGATGCGTTGCACGGCCAGTGCCGCCGCGCAGGCCACCGGGTGCGCCTGGTAGGTGTGGCCATGCTTGAAGGCGCCGGAACCTTCCGACAACGCCTGCACGATGCGGCCCTGCGCCAGCACGGCGCCGATCGGCTGGTAGCCGCCCCCCAAGCCCTTGGCGATGGTCTGGATGTCGGGGGAGACACCTTCCTGCTCCCACGCATGCAGCGTGCCGGAACGGCCCATGCCGCACATCACCTCATCCAGGATCAGCAACGCGCCGTGCCGGTCGCATACCGCGCGCATGGCGGGAAAGTAGCCGGGCAGGGCGGTGACGCAGCCTGCGGTGGCGCCGACGATGGGCTCGGCGACGAAGGCGGCCACCGTGTCGGGCCCCAGGCGCTGGAACTCCGCCTCCAGCTCGGCGGCGAGGCGGGCGACGTAGTCCGCGTCGCTTTCCCCTGGCCCCTGGAAGCGATAGGCGAAGCAGGGCGAGACATGGCTGAAGCAGCTGGCCAGGATCGGCTCGTACGGCGCCCGCCGCGCCATGTTGCCGCCGAGGCCGAGCGCGCCCAGCGTGTTGCCGTGATAGCTCTGCCGCCGGGCGATGAAGCGGTGCCGCCGGGGCTGGCCGATCTCCAGGAAGTATTGCCGCGCCAGCTTCAGCGCCGCCTCCATCGCCTCGGAGCCCGAGGAGACGAAATAGGCGTGGCTGAGCCCGCCCGGCATTTCCCCCACCAGCAGATCCGCCAGTTCCTCCGCCGCCGCGCAGGTGAAGAACACGGTGTGCGCGTAGGCGAGTTGCCGCGCCTGCTCGGTGATGGCCTGCACCACCCGCTCGTCCCCATGGCCGATGCAGGCGACGGCGGCGCCGCCGGAGGCATCGATCACCGGGGCGCCGGTTGCCCCCTGCACCATCAACCCCCGGCCGGAGACGGCCAGCAGCGGGTCCTTGCGCAGGCTGCGGTGGAGGATGCGGCTCATGGCAGATGCTCCCGGATGCCGAGGGGCGACACGCGCCTCAGGCGGAACCGGAGCACATGATGCTTTGGTGGCGATGTCAATATACAGGATGTAATCCCAAAATACAGGATTGCAGCAGCGCCGTGCGGCGCCTAGCCTCCGGCATGACCGTCACCGACACCGTTCCCACCGCCGTCCGCAAAAGCTTCCAGATCCTGGAAGCCTTGGCGGCCTCGCCCCGCCCCGTCTCCGGCCTGGTGTTGGCGGAGAGCCTGGGCCTCACTCGCTCCACGCTTTCCCGCCTCGCGCTGAGCCTGGCGGCGCTGGGCTATCTGGAACGGGTGGAAGGCCTGGGGTGGCAGCTCGGGCCGGCGGCGCTGCGGCTGGGGCTGGCGCGGCTGGCGAATCTGGACATTCGCGGCATTGCCGCGCCGCTGATGCGGGCGCTGAGCGAGGAGGTGGACCTGCCGGTGGACCTCGCCATGCCGGTCGGCGATGAGATGCTGCATTTCGAACTGGCGCAGAAGGCCGGGCAGGTGGTGGTGGCCAGCGAGATGGGCGCGCGGCTGCCGATCGCCCGCACCGCGCTCGGCCACGCGGCGCTGTTCGCCATGGAGGCGCGGCGGCGGGAGCAGACCTTGCGGCGGCTGCGAGACGTGGCCGGTGCCGACTGGGCGGCGCAGGACGCTGCGATCGCCGCCTCCTTCGCGCAGTTGGCGCAGACGGGCTTCTGCATCGTCATCGGCCAGTTGCGGGCCGATGTCGCAGCGATCGGCGCGCCCTTTGTCGACCCGCGCGGCGGCGGCATCTTCAGCTTCAGCTGTTCGGCCTTCGGCTTCGCGGTGGAGGCACGAAGCCTGGAAGCCGTAGGCCCGAGGCTGTTGCGCATGGTGCGGCAGGTGGGCGCGGCGATGGGCGCCGCCGCGCCCTGAGCGCGGACATAGGGCTACCCCCCGTGGCCGATCTTCAGGCCAGGACGCGGTTGTGCCCGGTGCGGAAGGCGGCGGCGCGGCGATGCCCTTCCAGCCCCTTGCGTGCGCTCCGCAGAACGGCTCTTCTCGTCCAGCCGCCCCGGCGGCCTCAACTCGGCGCCGCGTCCGGTGGAATGGCGATGGAGAGCTGGAAGCCGCGCAGCGTGCTCACCTCGTCTTCGGGCGCTTCGGCCGGCATCAGCAGGACGGGGGAGGTTTCTCCCATTTGCGCGAACATCTCGGGCAAGCTGATGGCGGTGACCAGGCCGCGGACATAGGCGGTTGCCGTGTCCTCCGCCTGCACGCGCGGGCCGAATGGCAGCGTCACGGCGCCCTGCGGCATCGGCACGGCGTCGCGGCCGGCGGCGATGGCGAAGCCGCGCGCGGCCAGGCCGCCAGCCTTCTTCTCCACGACCCAGCCGCTGGTCCCGCGTGTGTCTTCCGCGCCCGCCTGCTGCGCTTCCAGCCAGAAGATCGGCGGCAGCGCATCCAGCACGGCGGGCGAGTGGGCGATCTCGGCGGCGGCCAGCCCGTGGGCCAGGCCGGCAATGCCGTCATCGGCCGCCAGGGCGGGCGCGGCTTCCGCGCGCAGGCGCTGCGCCGCGCGCCGCACATCCACCGGCGCCTGGGTGCCGAGCATGGCGGCCAGCAGGCTGCCCGCGGGAAACTTCAGCTTCGGCATGGTCTGCATTCTGGTCTCCTTCGTGCGGGTGGGTGATGCCCGATGGCGAAGGGAAATGCCAACCGGGGCCATGGCGCTGCAACATGCAGCCAGAACTTCGGTACGGCGGGACGGGACAGCCGCAGGGAAACGTCTCGTCTGCAACGCCACAGCCCCAGCAACGAAAGCAGACACGATGCCCGCGACGTGGCCGCTTGAGCATGGTTGGCATCACCATGGCCTCGCGCGCTCGCGCCGCCGTGCCATTGCGGCGCCCGGCGAATGGGCTTCTACTGCCAGCAGCCGCGCCGCGCGTGGCCGGTGGCGAAGCCCTCCGGCTGCCCCCGTCCCGGCACGATACGGATTCTGGCAGGCGGAGTAGCGACATGGGTGCCTTGGTGATCAGCGGCGGGCGGGTGGTGGACCCGGCGAGCGGCATGGATGCTGTCGCGGATGTGGTGGTCCAGGATGGCCGGATCGCTGCCATCGGCACCGGGCTGGGCGAGGCGGAACGGGTGATCGATGCCACCGGCCTGGTGGTTGCGCCCGGCTTCATCGACCTGCACGCGCACGGCCAGTCCATCCCCGCCGACCGCATGCAGGCCTTCGATGGCGTCACCACCTCGCTCGACCTCGAGGCCGGTGTATTGCCCGTCGCGTCCTGGTACCGGCGGCAGGCCGAGAATGGCCGGGTGCTGAACTACGGCGCCGCCACCAACTGGGCCTTCGCCCGCATTGGCGCGATGGTCGGCAGCAACGAGGAATCCTCGCTGGAGGCCTTCGGCCGCGCGATGCGCGACCGCCGCTGGATGGACAACATCGCGACGGATGCCGAGGTGGACGGCATCCTCGACCGCATCGCCCAGGGGCTGAACGAGGGCGGCATCGGCATCGGCATCCTCAACGCCTACGCGCCGGGCGCCGGGGTGCAGGAACTCGCCTCGGTCTGCCAGTTGGCGGCGGCACATAACGTACCGACCTTCACGCATGTCGCCTACATGGCGCGCATGGATCCGAAGAGCGCGGCGGAGGCTTATATCCGCCTCATCGGCTATGCCGGCGCGACCGGCGCGCATATGCACATCTGCCACTTCAACAGCTCGAGCAAGACGGATATCGCCCGCTGCTATGAACTGGTGCGGAAGGCGCAGCTTCAGGGCCTGCCGATCACGGTGGAGGCCTATCCCTACGGCACCGGCTCCACCGTCATCGCCGCCGATTTCTTCAGCGACCCGCAGTTCGAGGCCCGCAACGGCCTCGGCTACGATTCCGTGCAACGGGTGACGGACGGCCACCGCTTCCACGACCGGGAGGAACTGCTGGCGGCGCAGGCCGAGGACCCGTCCCAGCTGGTGCTGTGGCATGTGCTGGACACCGAGCATAACGAGCGGCACCGCGAGTTGCTGGACATGGCGGTGCTGTACCCGGAAGGCGCCATCGCCTCGGACGCGATGCCCTGGAGCATGCCAGACGGCAGCACCTATACCGGCGATGCCTGGCCGTTGCCGGAGGAAGCGACCTCCCACCCGCGCTCGGCCGGCTGCTTCACCCGCTTCATCCGCCACTGGGTGCGGGAGCGGCAGACGGTGCCGCTGATCGAGGGCATCCGCAAATGCTCGCTGATCCCGGCGCAGATCCTGGAAGCCAGCACGCCCGCCATGCTTGGCAAGGGACGGCTGCAGCCGGGCTCGGACGCCGATGTCGTGGTCTTCGATTACGAAACGCTGACCGACCGGTCCGAATTCACCGCGATGAACCGCCCGGCGGAAGGCGTGCGCCATCTGATCGTCAGCGGCCAGAAGCTGATCACCGACGGGGTGCTGGATCTGGCCGCCCGGCCCGGCAAGCCGGTGCGCCGCCCCGCCTCCGTCCGCTGATGGCGGAGGGGCCGGTTCCGGTCCTGCTCGTCACCGGGTTTCTGGGGGCGGGCAAGACCACGGTGGTGAACCACATCCTGGCGGAGGCCGGCGGTCGCCGGATCGCCGCCGTGGTGAACGATTTCGGTGCCATCAACATCGATGCGGAACTGATTGCCGGCGCCAGCGACGGCGTGATCAGCCTGGCCAATGGCTGCATCTGCTGCACGCTGGAAGGTGACCTGCTGCGCACTCTGGCCAATATCCTGCGGCGGGACCCGCGGCCGGAGGCCATCGTCATCGAGACCAGCGGCGTGGCCGATCCCGCCGATATCGTGCGCAACCTGCTGGACCCGGTCATCCTGCGGGAAGCGCCGCTGGAGACGGTGCTGTGCGTGGTCGATGCCACCGCCCCGCCCGCTGCGCTGGAGGACCCGCTGCTGCTGGCCCAGCTGCGCATGGCCGACGTGGTGGCGCTGAGCAAGACCGACCTGGCCGACGCCGCCGGGCAGCAGCGCGTGCGCGAAGCCGTCGCGCGCCAGCGCCCTTCCGCCATCGTGGTGGAAGCGCCGCAAGGCCAGGTGCCGCTGCCAGTGGTGCTGCCGGACGACCCAACCCGCCCACCGGTGCCGCGCGACCCCGGCCGCCGCCGCCCGCATGCCGACCGGTTCGAGACGCTGAGCTGGACGGCCGATGCGGCCCTGTCCCTGCCGCGCCTGCAGGCCGCGATCGGCCGCCTTTCGCCTCGCCTGGCCCGCGCCAAGGGGGTCTTCGAGGCCGCGGGGCAGCCGGGCCGCCCCTTCCTGTTCCAGCTGGCCGCCGGGCGCGCCACGCTGGCGCCAATGAAGCCGCCCTCCGGCCCGGGCCCCGCCGGACTGCCGCGCGCACGCATCGTGTTCATTGCCGAGATCGGGCGACTTTCCACCGCCGAGATCGGTGCGGCACTCGAGGAATGCATCGTCCCGACCTAGGGCGTGACCGCCGCAAGCCGACGCGGTGGGCACGCTTTGGCCGCTTGGCGAGCCTGCCGTAGCGACACAAGCCTGCGCCGCGTGCCGGGCAAAGGGCCACCCGGCAGCCATTGGCCCTCTCGCCAATAACCCGCGTGGCATAGGCAGCAGAGCTGGCAACCGGACGGGCCAGGGTCCGGAGCGGCCTGAAATCCGCCTTGCCCTGCGGCGGCCACTCTGCTCGGCTGTGGCAACCGGGCCTTGGCCCCGGTCTACGGGGAGGCTGCCATGCGCGCGCAACTTGGTGCCCTGATTCTCGCGACCAGCATCGTGCAGCTGGCCAACGGCTTCTTCACCACGGTGCTGTCTCTCCGCCTTGGGCTGGAATCGTTTGATCCCGCGCTCGAAGGCGTGGTGATGAGCGCCTACTTCATCGGCTTCACCATCGGCTCGGTCACCTGCGGGCGGCTGTTGCGACGGATCGGGCATATCCGTGCCTACGCCGCTTTCGGCGGCATCGTCATCGCGGCGACGGCGATCCTGGCGGCGGTGGTCGACCTCGCCGCCTGGGGCCTGATGCGGGCCGCGATCGGCTATGGCTGCGCCGGCCTGTTCGTCACCACGGAAAGCTGGCTGCACGCCAAGGCGCCCAGTGCCACGCGCGGCCGGGTCTTCGCCGTCTACATGGTCGGCACCTTCATCGCCCTCGCGCTCGGGCAGCTACTGGTCGGCGCGCTGCCGGTGGAGGGGAGCCTGCCCTTCCAGATCATCCTGGCCCTGTTTGCCGTGGCGTTGGTGATGGTCAGCACGACCTCGGCGGAGCCGCCCGCCATAGCGGCGGAAGGGCGGCTCGCCTATGCGGAGCTGATCCGCGCGGCGCCGCTGGCGGTGTTGGGGTGCTTCATCGCCGGCATGGTGAGCGCGACGTTCTACGCCGTCTTTCCAGCCTGGATGCTGGCGAACCAAATCCCGCAGGCGACGATTTCGCTGTTCATGCTGGCGGCGGTGCTGGGCGGCCTGGCCTTCCAGCTTCCCGTCGGCCTGCTGTCCGACCGCTTCGACCGGCGTTTGCTGCTCGGCATTCTGGCCACCGGGCTGGCCGTGGCCGCGTTGCTGCTGAACGTCGTGCCGCGCAGCTACGCGGCGATCCTGCCTGTCGCCGCCGTGCTGGGCGGGTTCATGTCGACGCTCTATCCCGTCTGCATCTCCAATGCCATGGACAACATTTCCTCGGACCGGGTGGTGCTGGTCAGCAGCCGGATGATCCTCATCAGCGGCATCGGGTCGGCCTGCGGCCCGGTCTCGGCGTCCTGGATCATGGGGCATTTGGATATCGACGGCGTGCTGTATGTCATGGCGGGTGCCACGCTGCTGCTGGCGGTCCTCGCCTTCCTGCGCGCCTTCACCCGGGCGGAGGCGGCGCATGAGGCGCGTCCTTTCACCGTCGTGGCGCCGCAATCCATCCAACTGGCGCCCGACGCGCCGTAGCAGGGCGCGCAACGACCCTGTCGCCGCTTGAAACCTTCACGGGATCGAGGCGAAGCGGCGGCTGAGGAATGGGGAACCGGCGAGGCCGAAGCGCCACAGCGTCTCCACCCCCCGCGTGATGCCGATGCGCGGCCCGCTGACCACCGCCCCATCCGGCCGCCCGGCGAGGAGCGAGAAGGGCGCCGCGTCGAGCGGCAGGCCATCATGCGCCCCGGTGACGCCAAGCGCCTGGGTCAGGCGCCCCGGGCCGCTGCACAGCAGAGCCGGCACGGTCTGGCCACGCCGATGCTGCATGACGTCAATGCCGGCCACCGGCTGCAATGCCCTGATGAGGACGGCGGCACCCAGTGGCTGCGCACCGCAGACGACGTTCAGGCACCAATGCAGGCCGTAAGAGCGGTAGACATAGGCGTGGCCCGGCGGCCCGAACATCGCGGCATTGCGCCTGGTCGGCCCGGCATAGCTGTGCGAGGCGGGATCTTCGTGATCATACGCCTCCGTCTCCACGATGATGCCGCCGACGCCATCCACCAGCATGGTGGCGCCGATCAGCTCCCGCGCCACGCTGGCGGCGGGGCGGGCGAAGAATGCGCGGGGCAGCAGGGACAAGCGGCAGGCACCTTTCCAGGCAGAATGGGGAAGAAATACCTGCTGCCTTGCGGTGCCGGAAGGGGCCCGGGGCCCTGCCGCAGATCGGGCGTGGGTGCCAGGGGGCGGTGCGGGCCAGCGTGCCGGGGCGGCGTCCAACGTCATCGCCGCCGGATCAGCTGTTCCGCAGATCCTTCTTGTTGGACCGGTAGGTGCGCTGCTGCGCGGCCAGGCGGCGGCGCCCGGCTTCCTGCGCCGCCCGGTCCTTCGTTTGCGCCGAGGCGGCGATCTCCTGGCTCAGCTTCTGGAAATGCGCCCAGCGCGTGGGGTCGAGGCTACCATCCTCCAGCGCACCACGCACGGCGCAGCCCGGCTCGCTGCCATGGGTGCAATCGCGGAAGCGGCAGTTCTGCGCCAGTTCCTCGATATCATCGAACACCGCGTTCAGGCCCTCATCCGCGTCGACCAGCCCGACCTCGCGGATGCCAGGCGTATCGAGCAGCAGCCCGCCGCCGGGCAGCAGCACCAGTTGCCGGTAGCTGGTGGTGTGCCGCCCGCGTGCATCGGCTTCGCGGATGCCCTGGGTCGCCATCCGCTCCTCGCCCAGCAGCGCGTTCACCAAGGTGGACTTGCCGACGCCGGAGGAGCCGATCAGCACGCAGGTCTCGCCCGGCCGGACGTGTTCCATCAGGCTCTCCAGACCGACCCCCTGGCGGACCGAGACGGCGACCACCGGGCAGCCGGACGCCATCGCGGCGATCTCGGCAGCCTGGCCCGCCGGGTCCTCGCTCAGGTCGGATTTGGTCAGCACTACCACCGGCTGCGCACCGCTCTGCCAGGCCGCGGCGAGGAAACGCTCCAGCCGTCGCGGGTTGAGATCGGCGTTCATCGAGGTGACGACGAAGACGACATCAATATTGGCGGCGATGACCTGCAGGGTCTGCACGCTATCCGCCGCCCGGCGCACGAAGGCGGTGCGGCGCGGCAGCACGGCGTGCATGGTGGCCGAACCTTCGCCCGGTTTGACCGAGAGCGCCACCCAGTCCCCGGCTGCCGGGTAGCCGGCTTCCCGTGCCTCGTGGCGCAGGCGGCCAGAGAGGCGGGCGCTCACGATGCCGGCCTCCGTGGCCACAAGCTGTGCTTCCCGCCGCTGGACGACGATACGGCCGGGGACGTAGCCGGCGCGCGCATACGGCTCGAAGGCCAGCTGCAATGCGTCGGTCCAGCCATATTGCTCGATCAAGGGCGGCACTCTCCTGTGGAAGGGACATCCTAGCACCGACCGGGCGGCAAACCGACCCTTTGGACCGACGCACGGCCAACCGCCCCGCCCAGGCCGGCGGCGCGGATTGTGAACGGCCTGGATGCACCCCCCGGCGCCCAAGCGGGTTACGTTGGGCAGGGAAGGCAGGAGGCCACGGTCATGATGCGCCGGATCGGCCGCTGGGTGCTGGCGCTGGCGTATCTGGCGGCCGGCATCCTTCACCTCGCCATGCCGGAGGCCTTCCTGCGGATCGTGCCGGGCTGGGTGCCGTATCCGCACGCGGTGATCCTGGCCACCGGAGCCTGCGAGATCCTAGGCGCCATCGGGCTGATGACCCGCAGGCTGCGTCGCGCCGCCGGCATCGGCCTCGCCCTCTATGCCGTCTGCGTCTTCCCCGCGAACATCAAGCACGCGGTCGACGACCTCTCGGGCCTCCATGCCGGGCTGGGCTGGTGGTACCACGGGCCGCGCCTGGCTCTGCAGCCGGTGCTGGTGTGGTGGGCCCTCCAGGCCGGCGTCATCTTCCAGGGACGGTCCGAAAGCGCCCGGCGACGGGTCAGGTCGCCGGTGAAGGGACAGGCGGACGGCGCCTGGCCGTGATCCTAGCGCCCGCTTGGCGGGGTAGCCCGGGACCGCTGCCCACCGACCAAGACGGGGCGGCCCCGCTCCGCTATAGCGTCGCCATTCGGGGAGTGGCGCATGGCGGAGCGGAAGCAGACAGTGGCGGGCATCGCCTGCGGCATGGGGGCCGGCGCGTTGTGGGGCCTGGTGTTCCTGGCGCCGGAACTGGTGCGGGAGTTCAGTCCGCTTCAGCTCACCATCGGCCGATATCTCTGCTACGGCCTGGTCTCCGTGGCGCTGATCGCGCCGCGCTGGCGGGCGCTTTCCGCCCGCCTAGGCCGGCGGGAGTGGTGGGCGCTGGCCTGGCTCGCCCTGGCGGGCAACACGCTCTACTATATCCTGCTCTCCAGCGCCGTGCAGATCGGCGGCATCGCCATGACTTCGCTCGTCATCGGCTTCCTGCCCGTCGCAGTCACCATCGTCGGCAGCCGGGACCGGGGCGCGGTGCCGCTTGGCAAGCTGGTGCCGTCCCTGCTGCTCTGCGCGGTGGGGGCCGTCTGCATCGGCTGGCAGGCGCTGGCGTCACCCGCCTCCGGTTCCGCCACCGCACAAGTTACCGGCCTGCTCTGCGCGATCGGCGCGCTGGCCTCCTGGGCCACCTACGCGGTCGGCAACAGCCGCTGGCTGGGGCGCCTGCACCATATCTCCGTGCATGACTGGAACCTGCTGACCGGGGTGGTGACTGGAGCGCAGGCGGTCCTGCTGATCCCGGTGGCGCTCTGGCTCAGCACGTCCCGGCCGGATGGCACGGCCTGGGCCCATTTCGCCGCCGTGTCCTTCGGCGTGGCCGTACTCGCCTCCATCGTCGGCAATGCGCTGTGGAACCGGATGAGCCGCCTGCTGCCGCTGACCATGGTGGGGCAGATGATCCTGTTCGAGACCCTCTTCGCCCTCATCTACGGCTTCCTGTGGGAGCAACGGCTGCCGGAATTGCTGGAGACCGTCGCCTTCGTATTGGTTGTCCTCAGCGTCGTGTCCTGCATCGCCGCGCATCGCAAGCCTGTGGTGGCGGCAGTGACGCAGACGGTGGCGTGAGCGCGGCGCCTTGGCGGCCGTGCCGCGGGCGGGGGCGAATGCCGGCGCCGGCACGACCCGTGGGCGGCATTGGGCAGAGTAACGGCGCCACTCGGCCCGGAACGGCCCTGGCGCGCCTCAGGCCCTGTAGATCGTCTGGCCTTCCTTGATCGTCTCGACCACCTTGAGCTCTGAGAGGACCTCCGGCGACACCGCCAACGGGTTCCGGTCCAGCAGCACGAAATCGGCCAGCTTGCCGGCCTCGATGGAGCCCTTGGTCGCTTCCTCGTAGTGCTGGTAGGCCGGCCAGATCGTCATCGCCTTCAAGGCATCCCGCGCACTGACGCGTTGCTGCGGGCCGAGGATGTCGCCGCTGCGGGTACGGCGGGTGACGGTAGCGGATAGCACCCGCATGGAATCCGGGTTGGCGACCGGCGCATCATGGTGGGTGGTGAAGATCATGCCGCGTTCCAGCGCGGAAGCGCAGGGGGAGATGTTCTCCGCGCGCGCCGGGCCCAGCACCGAATCCCGGTGCCAGTCGCCCCAGTAGAACGTGTGCATCGGGAAGAAGGACGGAATGATGCCGAGCGCCTTCAGTGGGTCGAGCTGATCCAGGCGGCAGGTCTGCCCGTGGATCAGCACCGGGCGGCGGTCCTGCTGCCCATGCTTGCGCGTGGCCGCGCCGACCGCGGCGATCAGCAGGTCGATCGCGGCATCTCCGTTGCAGTGCACGAGGATCTGCCAGCCCTTGGCAAAGGCCTGGTCGATCGCCGCCGCCGCCTCTTCCTTCGTGATGGCGGGGTAGCCGGCGTAATCCGGGCCCTGACCTTCCGGCGGCACGAAATAGGGCTGGGTCAGCCAGGCGGTCTTGCCCTGCGGGGAGCCGTCGATCGTCATCTTGGCGCCGCCGACGCGGTAGCGGTTCCGGTAGCGGCGAGACGGCTCGATGGTGTTGGTGGGATCGAGGATATCCGGATACACCAGGACATCCGCCGCCAGAAGACCCCTTTCCGCCGCTTTGGACAGCATGGCGGAGGTGGCGCCCATGGCCCGCGCCTCCTGGATGGTGGTGTAGCCGAAGCTGGCACAGAAGGCCGCTCCCGCCTTGATCATCGCCAGGTAGGCATCCTCGTCGAAGCGGGAGAGCAGCGCCCCGGCCAACTGGAAGAACGCGTACTCCTCGCACACCCCGTTGGGCTGCTGGCTGCCGGCCTCCCGCCGGAACACGCCGCCTTCGGGGTTGGGGGTGGCGGCGGTGATGCCGGCCAGTTCCAGTGCCTTGCTGTTGCCGACGCCGAGATGGCTGGACTGGTGGATGATGAGGATCGGCACTTCGCTGGCCACCGCATCCAGGTCCTTCCGCGTCGGGTGGCGCTGCTCCCTGAGTTGGGAGTCGTCGTAGCCGAAGCCGATCACCAGGTTGTAGCGGGCGATGACGGCGGCATTGCGCCCGATCCAGGCCCGGATCAGGCGTTGCAGGGCCGGGATGTCGTTGCCCTCGCCATCCGGCGCCGGCAGCAGGTTGGCGGAGAGGGATTGCAGCCCGACCATGACGACATGGCCGTGCGGATCGAAGAAGCCGGGCAGCATGGTCCGGCCGGCGAGGTCCACCAACCGGGGTACGCCCACCGCCTGCCTCGCCACGTCCGCGTGGCTGCCAGCGGCGACGATGCGGCCGGCGCGGACCAGCACGGCCTCGGCTTCCGGCTGGCTGTCATTCATGGTCAGGATGGGGCCGCCGGAATAAAGGCTGTCACCCGGCGCGGCCTGGGCCGTCGCCGCGCTGCACAGGAAGCGGCCGGCCGTGGTGGCGAAGCCCGCCGACAAGGCCGCCGTGCCCGCGCCGCGCAGCACGGCGCGGCGGGACGCCTTGGAGAACCCGTTCGTCACCACGGTCATGAGCGGGCTGCACGCGACGCACATGATGCGGGCCCTCGATCGTTGCGGTAGGCGACCTGACCACGAATCCTCGCCAGTGCCTAGGCTCAAGCCCGTGAGGCCCGGCGACACCGCCTGCTACGGCTGCGTCAGGGCCCTTCGCTGCGCGGAGAGCTCCTGGAAGCGCGCACGGAGCGACTGAGCGATCATCCGTGCCTCGAACGCGCGGGACCGGGTTTCGGATATCTGGAGACGGAGCTCATGGGCGCGGTCGCGATGCCCCTGCATCAGGATCGCCGCGAAGCGCATTCGCGAAATATACTGCAAGAGTGCGTCGTCATCTTGAAGCACGGGGGCTTTCCATCGTGGCGGCACAGCGGCAGCCGATTTAGACGGAGAAGAACGCGCCTCTCAAGGTGCGGCTTGGCCATTGCCCGGGCTAAACCCAGGGCCGCGCCGCCCTGCTTGGTTCCGGCCGTTACTACCGCGAGGCACCCGCAGTTCCTGCAGGTGGATCCGGTAGTTCTCCAACGCCTTTTCCAGCGACACCAGCAGCTTCTGCGCCATTTTCTCCGCGCGGGGATGATTGTCGCGCTTCATCTCCTCCAGGATGCGGCGCTGCTTCGCCACACGCATCTCGCCGTCTTTGACGTGGCGCTCGGCCAGGGCCAGCAGGCTCTCGGCAGGGATCGGATGGTCCGACATCGGCACGGCCTTCACCAGTGAAGTGCCACCGTGCCACGCCTTGCAGCGTTCGGTCACGCTTTCAGATGACGCGGCGGCCATGTTCCACCCGGCAACGAGGCCTGCATCGACCGCACTGGCACGAAACCTCGGCATGGTGGCGTGAGTTTTCGTGACAGCTTCCTCGGGATCAACACATGCTCGCATCGTTTCTGATGGGCCTCGTCGGCGGCCAGCGCGGAATGACGCCACTGGCCGCTGTCTCCGTCGCGGCCGCGCGCGGTGACCTGCCATGGGATAATGGCGCGCCACGGATCCTGTCGCATCCGCTTGTCGCCGGCACCACGGTCGCGATCGCGGCGGCCGAGCTGGCGGGGGACAAGATGAAGTCGGCGCCGGACCGTACGGTGCCGATCGGGCTGTTCACGCGCTTCATCGCCTCCGCCATCGCGGGTGCCGCGTTGGCGCCGCGGCGGCAGCGCTGGCTGGCCGGCGCGGTGGGCGGCACCACCGCGGTGGTTGCGTCCTATCCCGGGCTGCACGCCAGGCTGGCCACCATGCCGCGCTACGGCCAGACGCGCACGGGACTGGTGGAGGACGCCATCGTCCTCACCAGCGCCGTTGCGATTGTCTGCGCGCTCAGCCGCCTGTCCGCGCGGTAGCGCGCCATGCGCCGGGGGCAGGTGCGCTGCCTCCGGCGCATGAGATCCGCTGAGGCGCCTGGTTAGCGCTGTTGCGCTGTGGGTGGCCTGCCTTCCTCGGCCTCTCCGCTCACGTACCAGACATTGTAGCCAACGAAGATTGCGACCACGATCGCGACGATGATGATGGCTACGGTCGCGCCGCCGCGACGCTTGTCGGTTTTCCCCGGCATGGGTTTCTCCATTCTTCACATGCGGGTTGAACGGGGCGGACGGCGCATTGTTTCCGGCAGTCGCCTGACTCGGCGTGCCTGGAGCGGCACGCGGCCGCATTCAGCCCAGCGCGGGCCATCAGCCACGGTAGCGCAGGGCCTCGACCAGCAGGGCGAAGGCGGGGGTCGGCTGGCGGCGGCTGGGGTAGTAGAGGTGGTAGCCGGAGAATGGCTCGCACCAATCCGCCAGCACCCGTACCAGCCTGCCATCGTCGATATAGGCTTGCACCTGTTGTTCGGGCAGGTAGAGCAGGCCAAGCCCGGCGAGTGCCGCATTCAGCATCAGGGTGGTGCTGTTGAACACCAGCTGGCCTTCCACCCGTACCCGGATCTCCTTCTTGCCCTTCTCGAATTCCCAGGCATAGAGCCCGCCATGCTTCGGCAGGCGGATGTTGATGCAGTTATGCGCCGTCAGGTCCTGCGGCTTGCGTGGCTGCGGCCGGGTGGCGAAATAGGCGGGGGAGCCGACGACGGCCATCCGCATCTCCGAGCTGATCGGCACCGCGATCATCCCCTTCGCCAGCGTCTCACCGGTGCGGATGCCGGCGTCGCACTGCTCGGCGGCGATGTCGGTCAGGCCGTAATCAACGACGATCTCCGCCTTGATGTCCGGGTAGGCTGGCAGGATGCGTTCCAGCACCGGCATCAATGCCGAGATGGCGGCATTCTCGGTGGCGGAGATGCGGATGGTGCCGGATGGCTTCTCCCGCAGCGCGCTCAGGGCGGCCAGTTCTTCCTCGATCTCGGCAAGGCGTGGGCCGACATTGCGCAGCAGCCGCTCCCCGGCCTCGGTCGGCGCCACGCTCCGCGTCGTCCGCGTCAGTAGCCGCAGGCCGAGGCGGGCCTCCAGCTCCCGCACCGTCTGGCTGAGCGCGGAGGGCGAAACACCGAGCTTCGCGGCGGCCCCGGTGAAGCTCCGCTCCCGCGCCACAGCCAGCAATGCCTTCAGATCATTGAGGTTCGCGCCGGCCATTTTGAAGCGTTCCTTCAAAGTCCATCCCGCGTTTACGGCCTAATCCCAGGATCATCCACCCCTTACCTGATGGAGAGGAACACGGCGCGGCCCCCTTGCAAGGCCACGCGGACGTCATGGAGCATTGCGATGGACATCAAACGCCCCGGTACCGAGCCCTCCACCAAGGGGCCGGCCGACTACTTCACCGGCATCGTCCGTATCGATCCGCTGTTCAGCCCGCGCGATCCGGCGCGCGTCGCCGGCGCGCTGGTGACGTTCGAGCCTGGGGCACGGACGGCCTGGCACACGCATCCGCTCGGCCAGACGTTGTTCGTCACCGCCGGCTGCGGCTGGGTGCAGCGGGAAGGCGGGCCGGTCGAGGAAATCCGGCCCGGTGACGTCGTCTGGTTCCCGCCCGGCGAGAAGCACTGGCACGGCGCCACGGCGACGACGGCGATGAGTCACATCGCCATCCAGGAGAAGCTCAACGGCTCCCCGGTCGACTGGCTGGAGCATGTGACGGACGCCCAGTACACGCGCTGATCCAGGCGCCTTTACCAATGGTGTAAACGCATCGCCGGCATTGCGCCGGCGATGCCTACGGAACGGGAACCGCCATCATACCTCACGTCATCATCAAGCTCCTCGCCGGACGGTCCAAGCCGCAGAAGGCACGGATTGCCGAGGCCGTGTGCCAGGCCATCATCGCCACCACCAGCAATGGCGAAGATGCCGTCTCCGTCAGCATCGAGGACGTGCAGAAGGATGCGTGGGCGGAGGTGGTGTGCCGGCCGGACATCCTCGCTAAGCCGGACCGGCGTTGGCTGGATCCAGCGCGAAGGCGGCGCGGTAGAGGAGATGCGGCCCGGCGACGTGGTGTGGATTCCACCCGGCGTGAAGCATTGGCACGGCGCCGCCGCGACCACCGGCATGACGCATATCGCGCTGACCGAGCAGGTGGACGGGCAGGTGGCGACCTGGATGGAACAGGTCTCGGACGAGCAGTACCGTCGCTGAACGCCGATGCTATGCGCGGGCGAAGCGCTGGATGGAAAGGCCATCCAGCGCGGTCTCCGTTCGCCCGTCCAGCGCCAACTCGCACAGGACTGCACCCACGGCCGGGCCCAGTTGGAAGCCGTGGCCGGAGAAGCCGAAGGCATGCAGCAGGCCCGGCGTGGTGGCGCTGGGGCCCACCACCGGCAGGCGGTCCGGCATGATGCCGTCGATGCCGCTCCAGCTCCGGATGACGCTGACATCCGCCAGTTGCGGCACCAGCGCGGCGGCCCGCTGCATGGCCCGCAGCGTCACCACAGGGTCGGGGCGGGACATCGGCACGGCGGGGTCGCCGCTGCCATAGCCGCCACCGATGATAATGTTGCCGCGCGGGATCTGCCGCAGATACACGTTGCCGCCCACCACGCCCAGATTGGGGCGGATGAAGTAGCGCACAGGCTCCGTCACCAGCATGTTCGGCGTGTGGTGGCGGATCGGCACCGTTTCCCCGAACCATGCGGCCACCTGGCCGCCCCAGAAGCCCGCCGTGTTCAGCAGCCGGTCCGCGCTGTAGCGAATGCCGCCGGCCTCGACGACGAAGTGCCCCGCTTCCCGCCGGCAGGCGGTGACCGCGGTCTGCTCCAGGATGGTCGCCCCCGCCTGCCGGGCCGCGCGCGCCAGGGCAGGGGAGAGCAGGCGCGGATTGGCGGAACCGTCCTGCGGGGCGAAGGACGCCGCGACGGCATCCGCGCCCAGCCACGGATAGCGTTCGCGCAAGGCGGCGCCTTCCAGCATCTCCAGCGGCAGGCCGTGGGCGCGGGCCGTGTCCAGATAGGCGTAGAGCTCGGCTGCCTCGGCTTCGTTGCGCGCCAGCTTCAGATGCCCGGTCTCGGCAAATTCGCAGTCGGTGCCGATGAGTTCGGGCAGCCGGCGCCAGATGCCGTGGGCGCGGCGGGCCAGTGGCAGCTCGGCCGCGTGGCGTCCCTGTTGGCGCACGCCGCCGTAATTGGCGCCGGAGGCCTGGCTGCCCACCAACCCGCGCTCCAGCAGGATGACGCGGGCGCCGCGCCAGGCGAGGTACAGCGCCGCCGAGCAGCCGGCGCCGCCGCCGCCGATGATGATGACATCCGCGCTGTCGCTCACGCGCTCTCTCCCTGCCAGGCCGGCATGGGCAGTGGCTTGACCGGCGCCTGCCCGCGCAGGCGGCCGATGCCGGCGGCATCCGTGCCAAGCTGTGCCGCCAGCACCTCTGCCGCCGCGGCGCCGCAGACGCGGCCCTGACAGCGGCCCATGCCGATGCGGGTGAAGGCCTTGGCGCGGTTCACCTCCGGCGCCGCGCCGTGCGGGCCTTCGGGTGCGGCGGCCGCGCGCAACTCACCCGCTGTCACGGCCTCGCACCGGCAGAGAATGGTCTCGTCCGGCATGGTGGCGGCCAGGGAAATGGGGAAGGGGAAGGCTCGCTCCAGCGCCGCGCGGAAGCGGGCCTGCCGCCGCAGCCGGCGTTGCAGCCGGTTCACCAGCTTCTGGTCGGCCGGGAGCCCGGCATCGTCCAGTACGGCCTGCGCGGCGCAGGCGCCCGCCATTTCCGCCACCACGGCGCCACCAATGCCAGCACCGTCGCCCGCCACGTACAGGCCGGGCACCGGGGTGCGCCCCAGCGCATCCCGCTGCGGCACCCAATTGTGCTGCACGGTGTCGAAGCCGATCGGCACGCCGGCCAGGTCCGCCAGTTGCAGTTCCGGTCGCACGCCCCAGCCGAGGCCGACCGCGTCGCAGGCGGTGCTGTGCTCCCGCCCCGCCGCATCGCGCCAGCGCAGGGCGGAGATTGCGTCGGGCTGCTCCCCCTCGATGGCCAGGGGGGTGACGCCCTCCGCCACCCTCACGCCGGCGGCGCGCAGCCGCGCCACGTAATACAGACCCTTGGCCAGCGTCACCGGGTCGTGTGGCGCGCCGGCCAGGGCGCCCAGCTTGCGGCGGAAGCCGGTTGTGTCCAGCACGGCGGCCACGTTGGCCCCCGCCTTCATGTACTGGTAGGCCACCAGCCACAGCAGCGGCCCGCTGCCCAGGAACACCACCTTGGGCCCGATGGCGCAGCCTTGCGCCTTCAGCGCGATCTGCGCCCCGCCCAGGGTCGTGACGCCCGGGCGCGTCCAGCCCGGCAGCGGCACCACGCGGTCCATGGCGCCGGTGCACAGGATGGCGGCATCCACCTCTACCGCTTCTGCCCGCCCCTGGTGCAGCAGGTGCAGCCGCTTCTCGGCCCAGGTGACATCCCAGACCAGCGTATCGGGCCGCCACTCGGCGGCGGGCTTCGCCGCATCCAGTGCCGCGTGCAGCGCCTGGGCGCGCTTCGCCTCCAATCCGTAGAGCGCAGCCGCGCCGCGGCGGAAGCCGGCGGGCGGGCGCTGGTAGATGCGGCCGCCGCCATCCGGCGCCTCGTCCAGCCACAATGGGCGCAGCCCGGCCCGCACCAACTGCTCCACCGCACGCACCCCGGCGGGGCCGGCGCCGACCACTGCGACCTTCATGCCCGGCGCACCCGCATGCCGGCGGTGCAGCGCGTGGTGCAGGCGCGTACCCGCCCCTGGCCTTCCACCATCACGCGGCAATCCTGGCAGGCGCCCATCAGGCAGAACCCGGCGCGCGGCCCGTCCTCAAATTCGCTTTGGCGCAGGAAGCCGGCGAGGCCGGCTAGCAGGGCGGTCAACAGCGTGTCGCCTTCCCGGGCGGTGCACGCCGCGCCCTCGAAGCAGAAGGTGATCTCGGGCCGATCCTGATCGGCCAAACGTACCAGTCGCACGAATCTGTTCCTCGAATCTGCCCGATTGACGGGCAGTCCAGGTTATCCAGCCGGCAGTTTTTCCGAAAGACAGAAAAATTTCTGTAGTTTTTCCGTATTATGGAATTGTCGCGGAACCGTGAACACATCTAGGCTACCTGCATGAGCGCTGACCCCATCCAAGCCCCGGCCCCGCCGGACCCGGCCGAATCTGGCATCCAGGTGCTGGATCGTGTCGTCGGCCTGCTGGGACTGTTGGGCGAAGCGAGTGAAGGCGGCGCCCAGCTCTCCCGCCTCGCAGCCGGGCTCGGCCTCAGTGCCTCCACCGCCCACCGCCTGCTGGCGGCGCTGGAGCATCACGGCTGGGTGGAACGTGTGGAAGGTGGGCGGCGCTACCGCCTGGGCACCGCGCTGATCGGGCTGGCGGGGCAGGCGGCGGAGGGCACCGGGCTGCGGCGGCTGTGCCGCCCCGCCCTCACGCGCCTCACCGGCGAGAGCGGGGAGACCACCTTCCTCATCGTCCGCAGCGGCCTCAATGCCGTGGTGGTGGACCGGCAGGAAGGCGCCTATGTCATCGAAAGCCTCACCCATGGCGTGGGCGGGTTGATCCCGCTGGGCGTGGGTGCCGGCAGCGCCGCCATCCTGGCCAGCCAGCCACCGGCCGAGATCGAGGAAGTGCTGGCCGCCAATGGCGTTCGCTATCCCCAGTTCGGCACTAGCGGCGTCCAGGTGCGGCGGCGCGTGCAGCAGATCCAGCAAGATGGCTATTTGCTGAGCGAGGATTCGCTGATCTCGGGCCTCGCCGTGCTCAGCGTCGCCATCCGCCCGGCCGGCCACAACGTCACCGCGGCCATCGCCATGAATTTCATCGCCAGCCGCCATGACCAGGCGGCTCGGCACGCCTTTCTCGGCCTGGCACGCCAGGAGGCCGCGCGTATCGAGGCCGCCCTGGCGTTGCCGGGAAGCCTGCCCCGCCCCTCAAGCATCGGAGTTCCGTGAATGCCCCGCTCTCCCACGCTGCGCCTGCCTCGCCGCACGCTGCTGGCCACGGCACCCGCCTTGCTGGCGCTGCCGGCCCTGGTGCGCCCCGCCGCCGCGCAGGCCGCCTGGCCCACGCGACCGGTGCGCATGGTGGTGCCCTTCGCCGCCGGCGGTGCCACCGACCTCAGCAGCCGCGTGGTGGCGCAGAAGCTCTCCGAACTGCTCGGCCAGCCCATCGTGATCGAGAACCGGCCCGGCGCCGGCGGCACGCTGGGAGTGGACAACATCGCCAAGTCGGCGCCCGATGGCTACAGCTTTGCCATCAGCGGCCTGTCCACCACCGCGCTCGCGATGGGTCTGTACAAGAACCTGTCCTACGACCCGGTAAAGGACCTGATGCCGGTGGCGCCTACGGTGCTTGCGCCGATCGGCATCGTGGTGCGCAAGGGCCTCGGCGTCTCGACGCTGCAGGAATTCATCGCGCTGCTGAAGAGCAAGCCGGGCCAGCTGACCTATGGCAGCGCGGGTAACGGCGCTTCCGGCCACATCTCCTGCGTCGCGCTGCTGCAGCAGACCGGCACCAGCGCGGTGCATGTGCCCTATCGCGGCAGTGGCCCCGTGTTCAACGACCTTCTGGCCGGCGTCATCGACTTCACCGCCGACGTGCCGGGGCTGATGAAACCGCATGTGGAAAGCGGCGCCCTTGTGCCGCTGGTGATGGCGACCGAGCAGCGCTCCTCCATCCTGCCGAACGTGCCGACCAGCGCCGAGGCCGGGCTGCCCGGCTACAAGGCCTATTCCTGGTTCGGCATCTTCGCCCCCGCCGGTACGCCGCAGCCGATCATCGACAAGCTGGCACAGGCGACCGAGACGACGCTGACCGACCCCGCCATTGCCAGCCGGCTGGAGAACGAGGTCGGCCTGCCGCCCATGCCCGGCTACACCCCGGCAAAGTTTGCCGTGTTCCTGCGCCAGGAGATCGACTACTGGGTGCCGCTGGTGAAGGCGAGCGGCGCCAGCGCCGACTAGCCCCGCCCTATACCGGCGCGGCGGGGTCGGCGCAGAGGACAGTGAGGATCTCGCCCAGCCGGTCCAGCAGGGCGGAGGTTCCCATCGCCTGGCTGCGGGACATCAGGACGTCCCGCCGCACTTCCGGCAGGAAGGGGCGCGCCACCACGCCGGGTGGCAGACGCCGCTGCGCCAGCCCGTCGACGATGGCGTAGCCGACGCCTTCCTGCACCATCGCCACGGCGCTGACGGTGGTGCCGACCTCCACCGCCGGCAGCCGTTCCACGCCCTCCTGCCGGAAGGCCAGGTCCAGGCTGTGGCCGAAATCAAGCCAGCCGGCGAAGCCGACTTCCGGCTCCCCCGCCAGCAGGGCGGGGCGCAGCACCGGCTCCGCCGCCAAAGGGTGCCCCGCCGGCAGCAGCACGATGCAGGCAACGCTGCCCAGTGAGACCGTCTCCAGCCCCGGCAGCGCCATCGGCGTCAGTGCCAGGCCGACATCCAGCCGCCGGGCCAGTAGCGCTTCCCCCAGTTCCCGCACCGGCAACAACTGCACGGTCAGCCGCGCCGCCGGCCTTTCCCGCCGCAGGGCCGCCACCGCCGCCGGCACCACGGATACGGCCAGGGACGACGTGGCGCCCAGCCGCAGCAGCCCACCGCCATGGCCGCCGAGATCCCGTGCGAAAGCCTTGAAGCCCTGCAACTCCTGGTAAAGCCGCTCGGCCTCCGGCAACAGGGTCTGTGCTTCCGCCGTCGGCACCAGCCTACCGGCGAGGCGGCGGAACAACTGGAAGCCCAGCCGGTCCTCGCAATGCCGCAGCGCCTTGGAGAGCGCCGGCTGCGACACATGCAGCACCTCCGCCGCCGCATGCAGCGTGCGGTTCTGCATCACGGCGCGGAAGATCTCGATGTCTCGGGCGTTCATGGGGGTCATGATAGGGCGGGGGATGGCCGGGGAAAGAATTCCCCGGACCCCTTCTTTTCTTTTTTCGAGTTTGGAAAGGGCTCGGTGGCATAGGGCGGCGCCTGCGGGCGCGGCGGTAGGACCTTAAGTATGCAGCGCAGGCTGCGCGCATAGCCTTGGGCCTAGCCCTGGCTTGGGTGTGAAAGAGCCGACGGCTGCCACGCCCACCAGACTTACAGAAAGCGAAGAAGGGGTCTGGGGAATTCCTTCCCCAGCCTTGCTTCCCTTCAGACAGACGCCGCCGCAATCACCGCTTCCGGCGCCTGCTCCGGTGCCGCGCGCACCGCGGCGAACAGCCGGCGCTTCAGCCAGCCGCGGCGGCTGATCGGTACGCGGGCCAGCGCTTCGCCGAGTGCGGCATAGGCCTTGGCGTTCCAGCGTGCCTCATGGCCACGGCGGGCTGCGCCACCATCGAAGCCCTCGCGCGGTTGCCGGGCAGCGCGCAGGGTGGCGGTGGCTGCCGCGTCGACCGCGTTGTCGCGGATGGCGACGGCGTAGTCCCGTTCCGCTGCCGCGACCGTCAGCCGGCCGGCGCGCACGTCCCGAAGCACGGCGGCGGGGGCGCGCGTCGCCGGGTCCCCACGGCCGCCGCCACCGGGGGAGACGATGCGCACAACATCGCCGGGCGCGACTTCCAGGAGATCCGTGTTGCGGAGATCGTGTTCGCGCGCCGTACCGGGGTTAAGAGTAAAGGTGCTGGCGTCGCCGGGCTTGCCGCCGAGGATGCCCCAGGGCTGGAAGATGGAGCGGTCCCGGTTGCGGGCGGTGACGGTGGCATTGGGGGCGTCGGTGGTGAATTCCAGAACCGTGGCCAGGCCGCCGCGATGCGCGCCGGGGCCGCCGGTATCCGGCATCAGGCCGTAGCGCAGGATGCGCACCGGCGCCTCGGATTCCGTGATCTCGATCGGGCTGTTCTTCAGGTAGGCGGCATCGGCGCCGGAGCCATCGGTGCCATCCCGGTGCGGCATGCCGCCGCCGCCGCCGACAATGGGCGCCACGGCGGCGATGACGCGGCGGCCGGTACGCGGGTGCTCCGCCGCCAGGTTGATGATGGAGGAAGAGCCGGCGGGCGCCGCCGGCAGCCGCTCCGGCGCCGCCTGGGCGAAGACGCCGAATACCAGGCTGCGGAGGCGGGCGCAGGTCAGGCTGCGCATGCCCACGGCGGCAGGGTGCACCGGGTTCACCACGCTGCCCTCGGGCAGGATGCAGGTGAAGGGCCTCGTGGTGCCGAAGTTCAGCGTGATCTTGGGCGAAAGCGCCGAGAGCACGTAGTACACGCCGACCAGGATGAGCGAGTGGCGCGCATGCCCGCCCGTCGGCACGTTCATCGAGCACAGCGTCTGCGGGTCCGTGCCGGTGAAGTCCAGCTCGGCGGAATCGCCGTGTATGCGCAGCGCCACTTTCAGGCGCAGCGGGTCTCCGCCTACGCCGTCCTCATCGCAGTAATCGGCGAAATGGTAGGTGCCGTCGGGCAGGCTGGCGAGCACGGCGCGGGCCTGCGCCTCGCCATAGTCCAGCAGGTCGGCCAGGCCGTCCTTGAGCGTCTCCACGCCGAAGCGGCGCACCAGGTCCAGGATGCGGCGCTCCCCGGTATTCACGGCGGCGACCAGGGCCTTCAGGTCGCCCCAGTTCTGCTCCGGTACCCGCACGTTGATCATCATCGTGCGCAGCAGGGTCTCGTCCAGCTGCCCGGCGCGGTAGAGCTTGCTGGGCGGCACGCGCAGGCCCTCCTGGTGCACTTCCGTCAGGGTGCGGGAGAGGCTGGCAGGCACGGCGCCGCCGACATCGACATTGTGGATGTGCCCGCCCGCGAAGGCGATGATCTCGCCCCCATGGAACACCGGCTTCCACATGTTGGTGTCGGGCGAGTGGGTGGAGAGGTAGCCGGAATACGGGTCGCTGGTCATGGCGATGTCGCCGGGCTCGTAGCCGCCCGGCACCAGGCCGATGGCGGCCTCGTAATCCACGCCAGGGTACCAGGTTGCGCCGAGATCCAGCGGCACGGCGCAGGTCTTGCCGTGCGCGTCCAGCAACTGGATCGTGAAGTCCTCCGTCTCCTTGACGAAGGTGGAGTGCGCGGTGCGGTAGAGCGTGGTCGCCATGCTCTCGGCGGCGGCGCGGCAGTGGTTGCGCAGCACCTGCAGGGTCACGGGATCGGTGCGCATCAGGCGTGCTCCATCACAAGGTTGCCGAGTTCGTCGGTGGTGGCAGTCCAGCCGCCAGGGACCAGCACGGTGCAGTCGGATTGCGTGACGATGGCGGGGCCGGCGAAGCGGCCGCCGGGGCGCAGCGCGGTGCGGCGGTGCAGCCCGGCCTCGCGCCAGGCGCCATCCAGGCGCAGGCGGATGGCGGCTTCCGGCATGGCCTCGTGCGGCTCCAGCGTCTGGCGCGGCATGGGCAGTGGCGGCGCCGGGCGGCGGGCGGCGGCACGCAGGCTCACCACCTCCACCGGCGCGTCCGGATCGCTATGGCCGAAGCTCTCCTCATGCGCGGCATGGAACAGCGCGGCGAGGCCGGCGACGCCCTGGCCCAGCGCGGCGGCGGGCACCGGCACCGTCAGCTCGTAGGACTGGCCGCGATAGCGCAGGTCGGCGGCCAGGGTGGTGTCCACGCCGCCATCCCCACCCATCTCCCGCAGGACGGTGGCGGCTTCGTCGGCCAGTTCGCGGAAGATGCCGTCCAGGCGTGCCCAGGCCGCATCCTCCAAAGGCAGCAACACGGTGCGCATGGTGTCCCGCCGCAGGTCGGCGGCCAGGGCGCCAAGGGCGCAGAGCGTGCCCGGCACCGGCGGCACCAGCACGCGGCGGATGCCGGCGGTCTCGGCCAGCAGGGCGCCCAGCATCGGGCCGGCGCCGCCGAAGGGCATCAACGTCAACTCGCTGGCGCCGATGCCGGCCCGGGCGAGCAGCTTGTCGATCTCCACCAGCATGCCGCTGATGGCGACGCGCAGCACGCCTTCCGCCGCGGTGGCCGCATCGCTGCCCAATGCGGTGGCGATGGGGGCGATGGCGGCCTCGGAGAGCGCCTTGTCCGGCGCGATGGCGCCGAAGCCCAGCTCGCCCTGGCCCAGGATGCCGCAGAGCAGCGCCGCGTCGGTCACGGTGGGGTTCTGCCCGCCACGGCCGAAGCAGGCCGGGCCGGGTGTGGAGCCGGCACTTTCCGGTCCCACCTGCAACACTCCCAGCGCATCAATGCGCGCGATGGAGCCGCCGCCCTGGCCGGAGGAAACGACGGCGACGGTCGGGATGGCCAGCGGGAACTCGCCGATCGCGTGGCCGGTGCCGAAGGCGGGGCTGCCGTCGATCAGCAGCGCCACGTCGGCGCTGGTGCCACCGATGTCGAGCGTCAGCACCGCCGGCACGCCCGCCGCCCGCGCCACCACGCCGGCGCCGACAACGCCGGAAGCGGTGCCGGAAAGCAGCATGCCGACGCAATCCCGCCGCCCGCGCTGCGCCGTCATGGTCCCGCCGGCCGAGGTGGTCAGCAGCAGCGGGGCGGCGATGGCGGCGGCGGCGAGCTGCGCTTCCACCCGTTCCAGATACGCGTCGATGCGCGGGTGGACATAGGCATTCAGCACCGCCGTGGTGCTGCGCTCATATTCGCGGATGGCGGGCCAGACCTCGCTGCCGCGGAATACGAACAGTTCCGGCGCCAGCTCGGCGATCATCGCCGCCACCTGCTCTTCATGCGCCGGGTTGCGCCAGGCGTGCAGGAAGGAAACGACGATGCCGGCGCAGCCCGCCGCCTGCGCCGCCGCGACGGCCGCCGCCACGGATGCGCGGCCGGGGGGCGTGACGGTCGCGCCCTCCGCATCCATGCGTTCCTCGATGGGGAAGACGTGCTCGCGGGGCACCAGCGGCTCCGGCCGCTCGCAGAACAGGCTGTACGGGTCCGGCATCCGCAGCCGGGCCAGTTCCAGCACATCGGTGAAGCCGGCGGTGGTGAACAGCGCCAGCCCGGCGCCGCGGCGCTGGATGATGGTGTTCACGCCCACGGTGGTGCCGTACACGAAGCGCTCCACCTGCGCGGGCTGCAGCCCGGCCTCCACCAGCCGCGCCAGGCCGGCGCCGACATCCTGGCCGGGCGCGCCCGGGGTGGTCAGCACCTTCAGCGTCTGCATCCGGCCGGTCTCGGTATCCAGCGCCGCGAAATCCGCGAATGTGCCGCCGATATCAACGCCCACGCGCCATGCCATGCCCCATCCGTCCTTCTGCCTTGTCAGGCTGCATGATGTGGCCTGGGCATGGGCGAGACGAATTCTGCTTTGAGGCCGGTTGATAACCATTGGTTATCGCCGGGCAATCCATGCTGGGTTGGGCGTGGCGATGCACACTCCGCGCCTACCGTGCCTCGGCGCGGCGGATGATCTCCTGGAAGCGCTGGCGGACGCGGGCCGGCAGGGAGTCCGGGATGCTGGCGGCGGTGGGCGCGGCGTCGCCCACCTGCACCAGCATCACCATGCCCATGGCGTAGTGCGGGATGCACTGGATGCCGTAGAAGCCCGGTTCGGTGAAGGTGACCTCGATCTCCTCGTTGATGCGGCCTTTGAACGGGCGGGCGCCGTCCGGCAGCATCTCCGGCATCGTCGCCGCATTGTGGGTGACGTGGGTGGCGATGAATTTGATCGTGTCGCCCGGATTGAGGCGGATGTAGTCGGGCTCATAGACCATGCCGCCGGTGTCGTTGCGGTTGAGCATGCGCACTTCGTGGGTCTCGGCCGCGGCAGGCTGTGCCAGCAGCGCGAGGCCCATCGCCAGGGCAAAGGCAATTCGCATCGTATCCCTCATGACAGGGGATGGAAGCGGATGATGCGGCTGCCATCCGCCGGGTCGGTCAGGAAGGTGGCGCGGACGCCGAAGACATCGCGTAGCAGTGAGGGGGTGAGGATCTCCGCCGGCGTGCCGAGGGCGACGAGTTGCCCCTGGTGCAGCACGCCCAGGCGGTCGCACCCCATGGCCTGGTTCAGGTCGTGCAGGGCGATGACGGTGGTCACAAGCAGCCGGGCCACCAGTTGCAGGATGCCGAGCTGGTGGTGGATGTCGAGGTGATTGGTCGGCTCGTCCAGCAGCAGGATGCGCGGGCGCTGCGCCAGGGCGCGGGCGATGTGCACGCGCTGGCGCTCACCGCCCGAGAGGGTCAGCCAGTCCCGCTCGGCGAAGCCGGACATCTCCACCACCTCCAGCGCCGAGCGGACGATGGCATCGTCCTCCGCCCCCCAGGGGCGCAGGGCGGAGAGCCAGGGGGTGCGGCCCAGCTCCACCGCGTCCCGCACCGTGATGCGGTCCGCTGTCTCGGCCTGCTGTTCCACCAGCGCCATCGCCTGGGCGATCTCCCGCCGCCGCAGGCTGGCGAGGTCGCGTCCCTCCAGCCGCACGGCGCCGGCACTGGGGGTGAGCACGCCGGCCAGCAGCCGCATCAGCGTGGACTTGCCGGAGCCGTTGGGGCCGATCAGCCCCAGCGTTTCCCCTTGCCGCACGCGCAGGTCGACCGCGCGCAGGATGGACTGGCCACGGGTGGACCAGCCCAATTGCTGGCATTCCAGCATTGTGGTCTCCGTCATCGCGCCGGGCGCCGGCGGATGAGGATGACGGCGAAGACCGGCGCGCCCACCAGGGCGGTGACCACGCCGATCGGCAGCACCTGCCCTGGCACGGCGATGCGGGAGACGACATCGGCGGCGATGAGGAACAGCGCGCCCATCAGCGCCGAGGCCGGCACCAGCCGGCTGTGCCGCACACCGACCAGGAAGCGGGCCGCATGTGGCACCACCAGCCCGACGAAGCCGACCGAGCCGACGATGCTGACCATCACCGCCGTGGCCAGTGCCGCGGCGAGGATGAGCAGCGCCTGCAGCCGCCGCACCGGCACGCCGAGGGAGAGGGCGGAATCCACCCCGAAGGTGAAGGCATCGAGCGACCGTGCCTGCCAGAGGCAGACCAGCGTGACGGCCAGCGCGACCGGTACCGCCGCCGCCACGTTGTCCCACCGCGCGCCGCTGAGATTGCCCAGCAGCCAGAACATGATGCCGCGCGCCTGCTCCGCGCTGGCGGAGCGGGTGATGATGAAGGCGGTGAGCGCGTTGAACAGCTGCGAGCCGGCGATGCCCGCCAGCACGATCTGCCCCGCCGCGCGCGGCCCGGTGCCGCCGCCTGAGGCGCGCGACAGCAGCGCCACCAGCAGGAAGGCGGAGAGCGCGCCCGCCAGCGCGCCGGCCGACATGGACACCGCGCCCGCGCCCAGCCCCGCCACCGTGACCAGCACGGCGCCGGTGGAGGCCCCGGCGGAGATGCCGAGCAGGTAGGGCTCCGCCAGCGCGTTGCGCAGCAACGATTGCAGGATGACGCCGGCCACGGCCAGGGAGGCACCGCAACAGGCGGCGATGATGGCGCGCGTCAGCCGGTAGTTCCAAACGATGCCCTGGTCGATCCGGTCCAGCACGAAGCCGGCGCCGAAAAGCCGGTTGGCCAGCGTCATCAGCACCGTCTCCGGCGGAATCGCGGTCTCCCCGATGCAGATGCCAGCGAGGATCGCGGCGGCGAGCACCGCCCCGATCCAGCCGCCATGCAGCAATCCCTTGCCGCCCAGCCGGCCCAGCTGGCGCAGCGTGGCGGTGGTCACTGGCGCAGGTTGGCCATGGCGTCGGTCAGCGCTTCCAGCCCACCGAACAGGCGGATGGTGGCCTGCATGGCGTGCGCGTCCAGGATGACGATGCGGTTGTTGCGCACCGCATCCATCTCCCGCGTCACCGGGTCGGCGCGCAGGAAGGCCAGTTTCTTCTCGAAATCATCGGCCGGGAAGCGGCGCCGGTCCATCCGCGCGATGACAAGCACGGAGGGATTGGCGCGCGCGATGGTCTCCCACCCCACGGTCGGCCATTCCTCATCCGACTGCACCACGTTCCGCAGGCCGAGCGTGCGCATCATGTAGCCGGGGATGCCCTTCTGCCCCGCCATGTAGGGATCAAGGTCGAGGTCGGCGCTGGAGAACCAGAAGGCGGCGGAGGCATCCGCCAGGTTCAGCGCGCGGGCGCGGGCGATGGCCGCCGCTTCCCGCTGCCGCAACTCGGTCACCAGTTCGGTTCCCCGGTCCTGCCGGTCGAAGATCTGGGCGAGCTGGGTGATGCCGCGATAGATGCTGTCCGTCGCGAAGGGTGCGGTGCGCGTACCGTCGGCGCCCACCAGGTTGTTCTTTCCCTCGCAATCGGGCGGCATGACGTAGGTCGGCACGCCGAGGTCATGGAATTGCGGACGCGTGCCGACAACGCCCTGCGGGCCGACCATCCACTCGAACTGCGTGGACACCAGGCCGGGGCGCTTGTTGATGACGGATTCGAAGCTGGGGACATTGTTGTCCAGCCGCGGCACACGGTCGTTCTGCGCGCGGAACTCGGGCAGTACGTCGTTGAACCACAGGGAGGTGCCGGCCATGCGGTCCCCGGCGCCGAGGGCGTAGAGGATCTCCGTCACCGACTGGCCGATCGTCACGGCATTGCGCGGCGCGGCGGGGAAGCTGAGCGTCTGCCCGCAATTCTCCACCTGCAGCGGATAGGACGTCGGCTGGGCCGAGGCATCGGCGCCGCCCAGCCCGAGCCCGGCGGCGGCCACGGCCAGCCGCAGCATCGTGAGCCGGGCGCGGGGCGTTGAAGCCGCCTTTTTGCCCGGCGTAGGCGCTGGCATGGTCACACGGATAGAGCAGCATCGCCGCAGCCGGCGTTGCACCTTGAACATCGACATTCCTCCCCGGACACCCCGCCGGCTGGTTCGTTGCACATGCCGGCAGGTCTCCTGACTGGCGGGTCGCTGCCCTGTCCGGCCTTCCCAGGATCGCTCCCAGTGGCGTGTTCGGATGGGGCTCGCCGCCTACAGTTGCGGGGGCAGTTCCGGTTCATGGCGGAGGGCCATGACGGATTCCCTTTTGATTCCTCTCGGAAACCGGCAGGGATCGCCTAGCCCAAGGCAGGCCATGCAGCAAGGCCGGCCTTTCCGGCGGCTCCACAAGGCATGCCGCGGCTGTGCGGCCGGGCAGGGAGCCCGGCCTGGAGCCGCAACCACCCGGCACCGCTCGCGTTGCCATCGGGGAGACGCGCGACCGCTTCGCGCAGCCACATTGCGCGGCACCGACGCCGCTGCACCGGGAGAGCGCTTGGTCACCCACGGCCAGGCCCGATGGGACCAGGGGAGTAAGCGCCATGAATGTCATTCATCGCCAGGCGGCGGGCAGTGGCCTGGGCACGCTGGCAGACCGCTTTGCGACCTTGAGAGCCAGGACGGACGCGTTGACGGCAACGCTCTCGCCCGAGGACCAGGTTGTGCAGTCCATGCCGGATGCCAGCCCTGCCAAGTGGCACCGGGCGCATACCACGTGGTTCTACGAGACCTTCCTGCTGCTGCCCTACCTTTCGGGCTATCGCCGTGTGCGGGAAGACTATGCCTTCCTGTTCAACTCCTACTACGAGGCCGCCGGGCCGCGTTATGCCCGGCCCAAGCGCGGCCTGCTGACGCGCCCGTCCTGCGACGAGGTGGGCGAGTACCGCGCCGCCGTCGATGCCGCGATGGCCGAGCTGCTGCGCGACCCGCCGCCCGAGGTTGCATCGCTTCTCGAACTCGGCCTGCAGCATGAGGAGCAGCATCAGGAATTGCTGCTGACCGACATCCTGCACGCGCTGAGTGCCAATCCGCTGCGGCCTGCTTATGACGCGGCCTGGCAGAAACCCCCAGCGACTTCCGGCCCCACGCGGATGCTCGATGGGCCGGGCGGCGTGGTCGAGATTGGCCATGACGGAGACGGCTTCGCTTTCGACAACGAGGCACCACGGCACCCGACGTATCTCTCGCCCTACCGCATCGCCAACCGGCTGGTGACCAATGGCGAATGGCTGGCCTTCATGCAGGATGGCGGCTACCGCGAGCCGCTGCTGTGGATGAGCGAGGGCTGGGCCATGTGCCAGGCGGAGGGGTGGGACGCGCCGCTCTA
Organism: Teichococcus aerophilus; assembly: GCF_014490485.1. Lineage (GTDB taxonomy): Bacteria > Pseudomonadota > Alphaproteobacteria > Acetobacterales > Acetobacteraceae > Pseudoroseomonas > Pseudoroseomonas aerophila. The sequence goes on from NZ_JACTVA010000001.1 coordinate 222,493, forward strand.
TTGGGCGCAGCAGGATGGGGGCTGGACGCAATACGGCCTCGGCGGCCTGCGAGAGGTGGAGCCGGAGCAGCCGGTGCTGCATGTATCCTGGTACGAGGCGGATGCGTTCGCCCGCTGGGCCGGCAGGCGCCTGCCGACCGAGCAGGAGTGGGAAGCGGCGGCCACCAGCGTGCCTGGCTTCGCCGATGCGGAGGGGCATGGCTGGCAATGGACTGGCAGCGCCTACCGCCCTTATCCCGGCTTCCGCCCATGGGCGGGCGCGGTTGGCGAATACAACGGCAAGTTCATGATCAACCAGATGGTGCTGCGCGGCGGCTCGCTCGCCACGCCGCCGGGGCATACGCGGCCCAGTTACCGTAACTTCTTCCCCGCCGGGGCGCGCTGGCAATTCAGCAGCGTGCGGCTGGCGGAGGACGTGGCATGAGCGGCGCCCTTTCCCGCGACCCAGCCGAGGCCCAGCGCGCGGCGCTGGTGGCCGATGCGTTGAGTGGCCTGTCCGCACCGCGCAAGACGCTGCCTTGCAAGTGGCTCTACGACGCGGAGGGCACGCGGTTGTTCGAGGCGATCACCAGCCTTCCGGAATACTACCCCACGCGCACCGAAGTGGCGATCCTGGAGGAGTGCGGGCCGGAGATTGCCCGGGCCGTCGGCCCCGGCGCGGCGGTGGTGGAGTTCGGCCCGGGCGACGGCGCGAAGGCGGTGCAGTTGCTGCGGCAGCTCGATGCCCCCGTGGTCTACCTGCCGGTGGATATCGCGCCGGAATGGCTGGCGGCGGCGGCATCGCGGGTCGAGGAAGCGCATCCGGGACTGAAGGTCCGGCCGGTGGTGGCGGACTTCACCCAGCCCTTCGACCTGGCCGGGCGGGCAGAAGGCAGCACCACGCATCTGGGCTTCTTCCCTGGCTCGACCATCGGCAATTTCGAGCCGGCGGAGGCCGTGTCCTTCCTGCGCCGTGCCCGTACCAGCCTGCGGCCTGGCGCACGCATGCTGCTGGGCGCCGACCTGGTGAAGGACATCGACGTCCTGCGCGCGGCCTATGACGACGCCGCCGGCGTGACGGCCGCCTTCAACCTGAACATTCTGACCCGGCTGAATCGTGAGGCAGGCGCGGATTTCATAGTGGATGGCTTCCATCACGAGGCCCGCTGGAACCCGGTGGCCAGCCGCATCGAAATGCATCTGGTGGCCCGGCAGGCGCAGACGGTCCGGATGGCCGGGCGCGTCTTCCGCTTTGCCGCCGACGAGAGCATCCACACCGAGAGCAGCCACAAATACCGTCCCGAACATCTGCGCGCCCTGGCAGAAGCCGCCGGCTGGCGGGCGACCACGCTGTGGACGGACCCGGCCAAGCTGTTTTCCGTCTGGCTGCTGGAGGGCTGACAGGCCGCCCGTCCCAAAAAGGAACCTTCCAGGAGGTGAGCGTGTCTGACGCCGAGACCTACGATCTGGTCGTGATCGGCACCGGCAGTGCCGCGACCAGCGTGGCGACACGGTGCCGCGCCGCCGGCTGGCGCGTCGCCATTGCCGAGTCCCGCGAATTCGGCGGTACCTGCGCATTGCGTGGCTGCGAGCCGAAGAAGACCTTGTGGACCGTGGCCGAGGCGGTAAACCGTGCGCGGCGGCTGGCGGGCAAAGGCCTGGCGGGCGGCGGGGACGTGGTAATCGACTGGCCGGCACTGATGGCGTTCAAACGCAGCTTCACCGACCCGGTGCCGCAGCATCGTGCCGAAAGCTACGCGGATGCCGGGATCGAGGCCATCTCCGGCACCGCGCACTTCATAGGCCGCAACAGCATCGAGGTCGCGGGGCGACGGTTGCAGGCGCGGCATATCCTCATCGCCACCGGTGCCAGGCCCTCGATGCCGCCCATCGAGGGCGCGGAGTTGCTGGCAACGAGCGACGATTTCCTGTCCCTGCCGCAATTGCCACAGCGGCTGGTGATGCTGGGTGGCGGCTACATCTCCTTCGAATGCGCCCACATCGCCGCGCGGGCCGGCGCGCAGGTGACGATCCTGCACAGAGACGAACAGCCGCTGCGGCATTTCGACCAGGACCTGGTGCGGCGCTTGGTGGAGCATTCGAGGCAGGCCGGCATTGCCATCGAGCTGAACTGCCGGGCCGCGGCGGTGGAACGCACCGCCAACGGCTTCGCGGTGAAGTCCGAGGATGGGCGGCGCTTCGAAGCGGATTTCGTTCTGCACGGCCTTGGCCGCAAGCCAAACCTGGAGGCGCTGGACCTGGATGCCGGCGGCGTCGCGGTGGAAAAAGGCCGGTTGCGGGTGGATCGGCATCTGCGCAGCATCTCCAACCCAGTCGTCTTCGCGGCCGGGGACGCGGCGGCACAGGGGCCGCAATTGACGCCGGTGGCGACCCACGACGCCGATATTGTGGCGCGCAACCTGCTGGAGGGTTGCCACCACGAGCCGGACTATACGGGCGTAACCAGCGTGGTCTTCGCCATCCCACCTCTGGCCTCCGTCGGGTTGACGGAGGAGGCGGCGCGGCGGGACGGAACTTCGTTCGAATTGCGCCAGGGCGACATGGCGGACTACCAATCGGTGCGCCGGACCGGCGAGACCGCGGCAGGCTTCAAGATCCTGTTGGAGCCCGGTAGCGGGTGCGTCCTGGGTGCCCACCTGTTGGGGCCGCAGGCCCAGGAGGTGATCAACCTCTTCGCCCTGGCGGTGCGTCTGCGGCTGACCGCGCAGCAACTCAACGCGCTGCTGTCGGCCTATCCGTCCGGAGCATCGAATATCAGCAGCATGCTGGGCTAAGACCGCCCCCCTACGTCTAGTCTCCCGCTGCGCGGTATGAAGGTGGCGCATCCTGCCGCCGGGCCTTCAGATCCTCGCGCAGCAGAGCGGTATTGGCCGCGAAAGCTGCGTGGCTGCCTTGGGCCGCCGCGATGAGGGCGAGATGCAGGCTGGAAGCAGCGTCGCCCGCCACGTACAGGCCTTCCACCCCGGTCCGGCCCGCCGCGTTAGCCTGCACAAGCCCGCCGGCAGTCAATGAACAGCCAAGCTGCTGCGCCAGGTTGGAACGTTGGCGGAAGCGCATGGCCAGCAGCAGCGCGGCACAGGTGATGACATGGCCATCGGCCAAGCGGAGCCCGCGCAGGCGCCCGCCTTCCAACATCAGCGTCTGCACCGGACTTTCCCGGACCCGGATGCCGACGCTGGAGAGCCGCTCGTGCTCCCGCGGTTCCAGCCGGTCGCCACCACTGCAGTACACCACATTGCCACTCCACCCTGAGGCTTCCAGCGCCAGGGCGACGCCTTGCGCGGGCGGGCCGTAGACGGCGAGGGGCTGGTCCTGCCGTTCGTAGCCATCGCAATAGGGGCAGTGCCACGCATCCAGGCCATAGATGGCGTCCAGCCCGGGAAGATCCGGAACCTCATCGGCTACCCCGGTCGCCAGCAGGAGCTTACGGCTGTGCAGGACACGTTGCCCAGATTGGTCCTGCACCGTGACAGCGAAGCCACCGGCCTGCTGCCGGGCCTCGACGGCCAGCCCGCTTCGCGTGACGACGGTCGGGTAGGCCTGGAGTTCCTCGTGCGCCGTGGCACGGAGCAGCGCCGGTGGGCAGCCATCCCGCGTCGGGAAGCCGTGCAGGTGATGCGCGCGTGCATTCCGGTACTCGCCCGAGTCCAGCAGCAGGACATGCCGGCGGGCGCGGCCAAGCAACAGGGCCGCCGCAAGGCCCGCCGGCCCGCCGCCGACGATGATGCAGTCCCAGCCTGTGTTCCGCGCTTCGTTCTTCGCCAGTGTTGCTGGTGGCATCGATACGATTCCGTTGAGTCCGTTGCTGTCATGGTGAGGTTTGCCTCCCGCTCAGCGTGTGGAGGCGCGCATGGCGCGGCAGGCCATTTTCAGGGTAAACAGGCTGATCCTGCGGCGGTTGCGAACGCATCATGCCCGCCAGGTGGGGACAGGATCGCCACGCCAATTGGCCCGAATAACCTTGAGCTGGACAGGACAGATGCCCTTGGCCGCAGGGCGGCCGGTGTCCCGCCCGGACCTCACATTGCCTCCAGGCCCGCAGGCTGTGCGGTTTCCTCGCCGGCCGAATGGACCTATGGATAGCACCTGACTGACTGAGCGAGTGCCCCATGTCCGATGACCAAGCCCCGGCGATCCTTTCCTCCGACGATGTCCGCAGCAAGGCCGAGCACCTGCCGCTGGACCGGCTGGACCAGGCGGTGCTCGACGTGACGGCGAAGATCAAGGACCTGCAGGCCACGATCGCGGAGCAGGCCCAGCGTCTTGCGGCAATGGAACAGCAGATGGCCGAGCTTGAGCGGCAGAGCGCCGTGACGGAGGCCAAGCTGGCGGTGGAGACGATGCACTCCGCCGGCCTGACGGCGCAGGCCTCCCATATGCTGACCCTCGCCATCGATGCCGAGATCCCCGCGCTGGCGCAGTTGCTGGAAGAGAATGCCGGGGACGGCGCGCCGAAAAGCCCGCTGGCGCAGATCTATGACGCGGCCTTCGACGCCAAAGCGGCCGAGCTCGGCATCGAGGACCCCGCGCGCTTCCGCGAAGCCTGAGGGCGCGCGCCTCTATAGCAGGTGTTCCATGCGGATCGGCAGTTCGCGCACCCGCCTGCCGGTGGCGTGCCAGACCGCATTGGCGATGGCGGCATTCATGCCGACGATGCCGACCTCGCCGATGCCCTTGATGCCGAGCGGGTTCACCTGGCTGTCCTCCTCCGGCACCATGATGACCTCGATGCTGCGAACATCGGAGTTCACCGGGATGAGGTACTCGGCGATGTTGTCGTTGACGTAACGGGCTTCGCGGGGGTCGATCTCCGTCGCCTCGTGCAACGCGGCGCCGATGCCCCAGATCATGCCGCCCATGTACTGGCTATGCGCCGTCAGCGGATTGACGATGGTGCCGGAGGCGAAGGCCCCGACGGCGCGTGGCACCCGCACCTCCCGCGTCCTCGCATGCACCCGGACCTCGACGAATTGCGCGCCGAAGGCATAGGTGATCGCGTCTTCACGCCCATGGCCGCGCGACATCGCCATCTGGCCCTGGTAGATCTTGCCCATGGCGTCGGGCGGTACGCCCTTCGGGAGGTTCTCGGCATAGACTTCCAGCACGCCGCTGGCGGCGCGGCCCAATGCCTTCTGGATCTCCTCGCTCTGCCCCGCCGGGCCGCGCAGCATGCCCGCCGATAGCACCAGCGAAGCAGGGTCCAGCCCAGCCATGGGGCCGTCATTGCTGAGCACCGCCGCCTCCGCCAGCCGGGCGCGGATGCCCTCGCATGCCTTTGCCACGGCATGGCTGATGCCGGCCGTGTGGCTGGAGCCGGCGGCCAGGCCGGCGGCCGGCAGGTCTGTATCCCCCATCTCGACCACCACCTGGCCAAGCTCCAGCCCCAGCCGGTCCGCGGCGGTGATGGCGACGACGGTGTAGGCGCCGGTGCCGATGTCGTGCGCGGCGATCTGCACCCGGGCGCGGCCCTCCGGCGAGAGCGTCACGCGGGCCGCGGCGGGGCCGATATTGGCCGGGTAGGCCGCCGTGGCGCAGCCCCAGCCGACCAGCCACTCCCCATCCCGCATCGTGCCGGGGCGCGCGTCGCGCCGCTGCCAGCCAAATCGCGCCGCACCCTCGTCGTAGCAGCGCATCAGGCAGCGTGAACTGTAGGGCTTGCCAGTGGCAGGGTCGGTCTGCGTGTCGTTGATCCGGCGCAGTTCGATCGGGTCCATGTTCAGCGCCGCTGCCAGTTCGTCCATCGCCGATTCCAGCGGGAACATGTAGGGCGTATCGGGCGGCGCGCGCATGAAGCCCGGCGTGTTGCGGTCGGCATGGACCAGGTTCACTTTGGTCAGGATGTTCGGGCAGGCATAGATGCGCGCCGTCGTCTCCGTACCCGACACGTTGTATTGTGAGGGGCGGGACGTCACTTCCCAACCTTCATGGCGGAATGAGGTCAGTTTCCCGTCCGGCGTGGCGCCGAGCTGGATGTGGTGCCGCGTCTCCGCCCGGTAGGTTGCAATGGTGAAGCCCTGGTCGCGCGTTGGCACCAGCTTCACGGGCCGGTTCAACCGCCGTGCCGCGATGGCGATCCAGGCCGTGCGGGCGGTGATGCCGCCCTTGGAGCCGAAGGCGCCGCCAACGAAGCGCGACACGACATGGATATCGCCCGGCTCCATCCGCAGTTGCTTGGCCAGGCTGCCACGCAAGCCGTAGACGAACTGGCTCGGCTCGTAGACCGTCAACTTGCCGTCGCGCCATTCGCAGGTGGTAGTAAACAGCTCGATCGCATTGTGGTGCTGCGTGGGCGTGCCGTAGCGTGCGTCGATCGTCACCTCCGCTGCGGCGAAGGCGGCTTCGGCATCGCCGACCTGGTAGTCCTTGTGCTCGCCGGCCTCGCGTACCTCCTCCTCCGCGCCCGGGCTATCGAAGCTGGCGGAGGCCTGCTGAACCTCATAGTCCACGCGCACTTTATGGGCGGCTTCACGCGCGGCCTCAAAGCTCTCAGCCACGACGATGCCAATGATCTGGCCGTCATGGCAGATCTGGTCAGATTCCAGCGTGGGCGTGGTGCTGCCACCGGACATTGGCTGCGGCTTCTCCGCCTCGCCCCCGACATTGTCGTGCGTCAGGATATCAAGCAGGCCGGGAACGGCCCGTGCCTCCTGCAAGTCGAAGCCCCGGATGCGCCCGCGTGCGATGGCACTGGTGACCAGAAAGGCCCAGGCCGGATTGGCCACCACCTCGTCCGACGGGTAACGGGCCCGGCCGGTCACCTTGGCGCGGCCGTCGATGCGGATGGCCGGCTGGCCAAACAGCTTGCCGTCAGGCATTGGGCTGGATCTCCATCGTCGCGGCCTGCAGCAAGGCACGCATCAGGGTGCGGCGGCCGAGCTCCGGTTTGAAGGCGTTCTCGCCATGGGTCACGGCATCGCGGAAGGCGGCTTCGGCCGCGGCGTGCGCCAGGGCTTCATCCAGGCGCTGGCCCTGCAATACGGCTTCCGCCGCATGCGACCGCCAGGGCTTCGTCGCGACGCCACCCAGACCGATGCGGGCCTGTTGGATTGTGCCATCCACAACCGCCAGCGCCACGGCGGCCGAAGCCTGCGCGAAGTCATAGGATTCGCGGTCCCGGATCTTGAGGTAGAGCGAACGGCGCGTCCACGGCCCGGCAGGGACGTGGAAGCCGAGGATGAGCTCGCCGGGGTGCAGGTTCGTCTCCTGGTGCGGCGTATCGCCAGGCAGGCGGTGCAATTCCTCAAAAAGGATGCGTCGCGTCGTACCCTCCGGCGATAGCAGCGTCACTTCGGCGCCCAGGGCCGCCAGGGCATTGGCGAAGTCGCCCGGATAGTGGGCGATGCAATGCGCGCTGGTGCCCAGCACGGCGAGGCGGCGGTTGACGCCATCCATCGCCGCGCAGCCGGTGCCCGGGTCGCGCTTGTTGCAGGCGTGCCAGCTTGGGTCGCGGAAGTAGTTGCAACGGGTCCGCTGCAACACGTTGCCGCCCAGCGTCGCCATGTTGCGCAGCTGCTGGCTGGCGGCGAGTTGCAGGGATTGGGCGATGACGGGGTAGTCACGCAGCACGTCCGGGTGCTCGGCCGCTTCCGCCATGCGGACCAGAGCGCCCAGATGCAGTCCATCCGCGTCGACGGAAATGCTCGCATGGTCCGCCCGCAGCGGGCCGATATCGACCAGTGCCACCGGCTTCGCCACACCAATCTTCATCAGGTCCAGCAGGTTGGTGCCGCCTGCGAGATACTGCGCTGATGCGCCGCGGTTGGCCGTCATACGCAGCGCGGCACTGCTGTCGCCAGCCTGTTCATAAGCGAAAGGGCGCATCTCAGCGCCCTTTCATCAACGGCTTGGCCTGTTGCACCGCCGCGACGATCTTCGGGTAGGCGGCGCAGCGGCATAGATTACCGCTCATGTACTCACGGATCTCATCCGCCGAGTTGGCGTGGCCTTCCTTCACGCAGGCGATCGCGGAGATGATCTGCCCCGGCGTGCAGTAGCCGCATTGATAGGCATCCTGTTCCAGGAAGGCCTGTTGCATCGGGTGCAGCGGGTCATGCTCGCCCGCCAGGCCCTCGATCGTGGTCACTTCGGCACCCTGTGCCGCCACGGCCAGGGTGAGGCAGGAGAGGACGCGCCGCCCATCCATCAACACCGTGCAGGCGCCGCATTGGCCGAGGTCGCAGCCCTTCTTGCTGCCGGTCAGGTCCAACCGCTCGCGCAGCGCATCCAGCAAAGTGGTGCGCACGTCCACGGCCAGGCGGTGCTGGCCGCCGTTCACTGTCAGCATGATGTCCGTAGCCATGCCATTGCCTCCGCAATTGGGTTAGTAACGCCGGCCGGTCAGCCGCCGGGCCGCAACTCGACCTTGACCCAGCCGTGGCGGCGCTGGTCGAACTGCTTGTAGGCCTCGATGACATCAGTCATCGGTTCGATCTGCGTGATGATGGAGGTCGGGTCGACGCTGCCGGTGTTCACCATGTCCACAAGGCGCGGGATGTAGCTGCGGTGGTTGCAGTTTCCCATCTTCACCGTCAGGTTCTTGTTCATCGCGGCGCCAATCGGGAAGAACTGGTCGGTCTGCGGATAGACGCCGATGATGCCGAGCGAACCTGCCTTCGCCAGGGTCTGCACCGCCCAGGTGATGGCCTGGGACGGGCCGTCCCCCGGCTTCCACAACGTACCCTGCGGCTTGGCATCCGGCGCGATCTTGCTGACCTGCTGGTCGAACTCCCTGGCCTGTTCGCCGCTGACGGCGGCGGGACCTTGCTTTGGCCGCTCTGAATCGATGCCCACGGCGTCGACGGCACGGTCCGGGCCGATGCCGCGAGTTAGTTCCTTGATGACCTCGACGGGATCTTCCTCGTTGAAGTTGATCGTCTCGGCGCCCAGTTCACGGGCCTTGTCCAACCGGTCGGCGTGGCCGTCGATGGCGATGACGCGGTGTGCGCCCATCTGGAAGGCGCTGATGATGGCAAACAACCCAACAGGCCCGCAGCCCCAGACGGCGACAACATCGCCTTCCGTGACCTCGGCAAGGTCGGCGCCGAAATAGCCGGTGGGATAGATGTCGGAGAGCAGGATCGCCTGGTCGTCCGTCACGTCGCCGGGCAGGCGGATCAGGTTGTGGTGGGCGAAGGGAATGCGCGCGTATTCCGCCTGCAGCCCGTCGAACGGCCCTGTCGGCTCCGGCCCGCCAAAGAAGGCGGTACCGGCCGTCGGGCCGTTGGGGTTGGCGTCATCGCACTGGGCGGAGTAGCCGGAGCGGCAGTAGGAGCAATTGCCGCAGCCAATGGTGGATGGCACCACCACGCGGTCGCCACGGCGCAGGTTGCGGATGCCGCGCCCGACTTCCTCGACAATGCCGACGCCTTCATGGCCCAGAATGGTGCCGGGCTTCATGCCGGGGAAGGTGCCACGGATCATATGCAGATCCGTTCCGCAGATCGCACTGGAAGTCAGGCGGATGATGGCGTCGGTCGCGTGCTGGATCTTGGGTTCCGACACGGTGTCGAGCCGGATATCACCGATCCCGTGGAAGACGACGGCCTTCATGCGACATTCCCTCTGCTCAATCTGCCGAGGATTAATCGTCGTGGCGCGTGATGGCTGCGTGGAGGACGGTCAGAATTTTGTGCTTAACCATAAGGTTAGGCATAACTCGATCGGATTTCTGGCTGTCCGATGCTGGAGACTTCGCACATATGGCAAAGCTGCTGTTCTATGCAAGATAGTGGTAATCCATCAGCCAAAACATCAGCTCGGCCATCCGCCCGTCAGGCCGTAGCCGGCTGCTGATCCGCCATCAGTGTGCGAATACACTCGGCATCGGCGCTGGTGACGGGGTTATAGACGATCATACCAAGGTCAGGCCGGCCGTCGATCGCGAAGCCAGAATATTCCAGCGTGATCACGCCCATGGCCGGGTGGTGCAGGCGCTTGATGCCTTCGCCGTGGTAGCGCACATCGTGCTCCCGCCAGAAGGCCGCGAAATCGGCGCTGGTGCGGCAGAGTTCCTCGGCCAGCCGGTCAATCTCGGCCACCGCGCCAGCGCGCGCCGCATCGGCGCGGAAGGCGCCGACCACGTGCCGGGCCATCGCCTGCCAATCCTCCTGCGCCGCGCGGATGCGGGGTTTCTGGAACACCAGCCGCAGGATATTGCGCTCCGCCGGCGGCAGGGCACCGTAGTCGGTCAGCACCGCCGCGGCGGCACGGTTCCAGGCCAGCACGTCCCAGGTGGCGGTCTTGATGATGGCGGGGCTGACCTCCAGCGTATCCAGCAGCCGTTGCAGGCGCGGTGTCACGCCCTGGGCGGCGCGGTAGCGCACCTGTGGCGGGTGGCCCAGCCCCAGCATGAAGAGATGCTCGCGCTCGGTCTCCGTCAACATCAGGCCGTGGGCCAGGCGGTCGAGCACATCGGCCGAGGGCGCGCCCCCACGTCCCTGTTCCAGCCAGGTGTACCAGGCGGGGCTGATATTGGCCCGCTGCGCCACCTCCTCCCGCCGTAGCCCGGGTGTGCGCCGCCGGGGGCCGGAAAGGCCAAGGGACGCCGGGTCCAGCCGCGCGCGCCGGTCCTTCAGATAGGCGCCCAGTCTGTTGTCGGGCTGTGCGGGCATGCGGATCCTGTTAGTGCTTATCATAGGATGCGGTCACGTCTTCACCCCGTCACCGCCGGCATCGATACCACCGTCCAAGCCATCACGGAGATATCGATCATGCGCGTTTTCCTCACCGGCGCCACCGGCTTCATCGGTTCCGCCATCATTCCGGAACTCATGGGCGCCGGGCACCAGGTGCTGGGCCTCACGCGGTCCGATGCCGGGGCGCTGGCCCTGGCCGCCGCCGGCGCCGAGGCGCACCGGGGCGATATCCAGGACCTGGAAAGCCTGCGCCAGGGCGCCGCCGCGTGCGACGGCGTCATCCACACCGCCTTCGACCACGACTTCGCCCATTTCGCCCATAACTGCCAGAAGGACGGGCGGGCGATCGAGGCCTTGGGCGACGCCCTGGTGGGTTCGGACCGGCCGCTCGTCATCACCTCCAGCACCGCCATGGGTGCGCCGGCGCCGGGCGAGCGGGCGCTGGAAACGCATTTCGACCCCGGCCACCCCAATCCACGCGTCGCGTCCGAACTGGCGGGGCAGGCGGCGGCGGCGCGGGGCGTCAATATCTCGGTGGTACGGCTGTCGCAGATCCATGACGTGGCAAAGCAAGGCCTCGTCACCAGCATGATCGAACTGGCCGGCCGGACAGGCGTCTCGGCGTATGGGGCGGGGGATCGCAATGGCTGGTCGGCCGCGCATATCTCGGATACGGCGCGGCTGTACCGGCTGGTGCTGGAGGCAGGCACGCCGGGCGCCCGCTACCACGCCACCGCCGAGGAGACGATCCCGTTCCGGGACATCGCCGCCGCCGTGGGCCGCCGCATCGGCGTCCCGGTCGTGGAACTGCCGGCGGCGGAGGTGGCGGGCCATTTCGGCTGGCTGGCCACGTTCGTCAGCAAGGACCTGTCGGCCTCCAGCGCCTGGACCCAGGCGGCGCTGGGCTGGTCCCCGCGCGGCCCCGGATTGCTGGCGGATATCGACAGCAAGCAGCGCCAGGAAGCTGACCGTTCCTTAGCGCTTCGCGGGGAAGGGTCCGGCACCGCATTGCCCAAGCGTGATGCCTTCGGCCAGGCCCAAGGCCGCCCAGGCAGGAATTTCTCCGATTCATCCAGATGCGCGCGAATAAACTGCCTCGCCACCTGGTCTTTGAAGCATCTTCGGCCTGGCCATGGACGGTGAGACGGATGCGAATGGGGCGGCTGAGGCGGGAGAGGCGCGTCCCGGGTCCGACGTGGCCGGGTGGATGGCTTCCACAGGAGCGGGTGGGCCGCGCGGGAAGGCACTGGCCTGAACCGCTGGGGGCGTGGCTTCGGCCTGCACAGGCGGATGAGGCCCAGGCGTGAAATGGCGCGGCCGGCCCCAACCCGGACGGCGCGAGGATGCCGCACGGCCGGAATTCGAGGACGTCGTGCTCACGCATCTGGACGCCGCTTACGGCCTCGCCCGCTGGCTGGTGCGAGACCCCAATCTGGCGGAGGACGTCGTGCAGGAAGCGGTGCTGCGGGGCATCAACTACTTTGCCTCCTTCCGGGGGGAGGATGGCCGCGCCTGGCTCATGCGGATCGTCCGCAACACGGCTTACACGATGCTTGCCGCCCGCCAGCAGGCGGGGCGGATCGAGGCCGGGGATTCCGACGCGGTGCTGGACGTGCCGGACCCGGATGACGGGCCGGAACTCGCCCTGTCCCGCCAGGATGACGCGGCGCGGCTGGAGCGTGCCCTGGCGGCACTGCCGATTGAATTAAGGGAATGTCTTGTTCTCAAGGAGATTGAAGAACTTTCGTATAAGGAAATCGCTCATATCACCGGGGTACCCATCGGCACCGTCATGTCCCGTCTCTGGCGGGCGCGCCGGGCGCTGATGGTGGCGGAAGGAGCGGCCGACGATGAGCAGTAATCATTGCCAGGAGATGCGGCTGCTCCTGCAAGCGGACGTCGATGGCGAATTGCAGGCGGCCGAGGCCGCGCGCGTCGCCGCCCATCTCGACTCCTGCCCGGATTGTTCACGCCTGCAGCAGCAATTGCTGGCGCTCTCCGCCACCCTGCGGGACACGCTGCCGAAGCACAGTGCACCGGAGCATCTGCGCCAGGCGGTGCGGGCGCGCCTGCGAGGCGCCCCAGGGCGTCAGGCGGCGGCGCGGCGCTGGCCGGTCGGCATTGCCTCCGCCCTGGTGGGCATCGCGGCCAGCCTGGCCTTGTTCGCCGTGTTGCCGATGCGGGGGGCGGATGGCATGCAGGACTGGGTGGTGGCCGCGCATGTGCGCGCGTTGCAGCCGCAGCACCTGCTCGATGTCGCCTCGACGGACCGGCATACGGTCAAGCCGTGGTTCGCCGGGCGCCTGTCCTTCTCCCCTCCGGTGCGGGACCTGGCGGCAGACGGCTTCCCGCTGATCGGCGCGCGGCTAGACTCCCTGCCGGGCAGCGAGGCGGCGGTACTGGTCTACCGGCGGCGGGAACACGTCATCAACCTGTTCATCTGGCCGGCGACGGCGGAGGGCGAGACGGCCGAAGGCAGCCGCGACGGCTACAACTTCGTCCACTGGGCGGCGGACGGCATGACGTTCTGGGCGGTCTCCGACCTCAATGCGCAGGAGCTGCTGGAATTCGCTGGCCGCGTGCGTTGAGGGCGGCGGAATTTTTCATGCAAAGCCAGTGAAACACCGCCCGGACCGCGAATAAACCGCCGCCCGGGATGGTCTTTGATGAGCCGCTACGAGGAGGGGCTCATGTCGAAGGCATCGAGGCATTCCGGGCTGGGGAGGTACGCCCCGGGACCGGGCGCCGCCCCGGCTGGCCGCATCCAGGAGCACCGCCGGTGAGCGCGACGTTGACCGCGCTGATGATCGGCATCGGGGTCGGCCTGACCGTCGCGGCGCCCATCGGGCCCGCCGCCATGCTGTGCATCGAGCGGACGCTCTCCGCCGGCGTCACGCGCGGCATCGCCACCGGCTGCGGGGTGGCCACCGTGCACCTCGTCTACGGCGCCCTGGCGGTGGCCGGCAGCATCGGCCTGGCACAGGCCTGGCTGCAGACGGCGCTGGTCCCGTTCGCGTCCGGCCTCATCCTGCTGTGGTTCGCCGCCCGCGTGCTCCGGCGTACCACCGTCATGGCCGTCGGCTCCGGCGTGCCGCCGACGCTGGTTTCCTCCTATTGCGGCGCGGTCGGGTTCGGCTTCCTCAACCCGACGACTCCGGTGCTGTTCGCCGCCATGGCGCCGACGCTGATCGGCCAGGGGCCGGCCACGCTGGCACCGGCATTGATCACCGGCGTCTTCGTCGGCTCGCTGGCATGGTGGTGCGTGCTGAGCGGCGGCATCTCCCTGCTGCGCAGCCGGATGACGAGCCGCGCGCTCGGCCTGCTGAACAAGGGCGCCGGCATGGCACTCGCCGGCCTGGCGGTGGCCATGCTGGTCCGTGCCTGGAACGGCTGAGCCGGCTTAGCGCGCGCGCCGGCGGGGCTCCGGCGCGCGCAGCCGCTCCAGGATGATGCCGGCGCCGTAGCGCATGTCCTGCACCACCAGGTCGCCGGCCTCGTAGGGGGAGCGACGGCGCAGCGCGTCGATGATCTGACCGTGCAGCGCGGAATCGGACGCGCGGTACAGCATCCCGGCATATTGCCGGCTGACCAGCGGGCCGGTGAGCAGCCACAGGCTCTCGATGGTCCGCACCAGCACCTCGTTGCCGGAGGAGCGGTAGATGCGGAAGTGGAGGGCGCGGTTGCAATCCATCGCCGTCTTCCACGCGTGGGCCTGCTCCGCCTCGGTGAACTGGGCGTCCAGCGCCTCCAGCTCCGCCAGCATCTCCTCGGTCACGTGCATGGTGGCCAGCACGGTGGCCATGCGTTCCAGCGGCACGCGCACCTCCAGGATGCGCATGTAGTGCTCGGGCGAAAGGATGGTGACGCGTGGCTGGTGGCCGGGCTTCAGCTCCAGCGCCCCCTCCCGCACCAGTTGCATGATGGCTTCGCGCACCGGGGTGGGGGAGGTCTGGCTGAGCTGCGACAGCTTGCGGATGTTCAGCTTGTCGCCCGGCTCATAGTGGCCGGACATCAGGGCGACGCGCAGCTGGGTGTAGATCTTCTCCGACAGGCTGCTGCGTTCGATGAGGTCCGGCTCGGGCAGTTCATCGGACATGGGCGGCCTCCGGTCGGGTCTGGGCGGATGGTAGCAGGTTTCGGCGGCGGGCCAGATGGCCGGTCGGCAGGCTCAGCCGGCGCTGTCCCCCAGCCGCCGCAGGTACTCCACCAGGTCGCGCCCGCCTTCCAACAGGTCGGCCCGCAGGGCGGCGCGGGAGGCGGCGGCATCGTGGGCGCGCAGCGCGTCCAGGATATCCAGGTGCCGGTGGCGGCCGGGGTAGGACGGCGGCGCGTGCGGGTAGTGGAAGGCGTGCACCGGGCCGTTGCGCAGCCAGATATTGTCGATGATCGCCATGAGCTGCGGCATGCCGGCGGCGGCGTAGAGGCCGCGATGGAACGCCCAGTTGGCCCTGTTCGCCTCCACCCCGTCGCCTGCCGCCTCGGCGGCGACCAGGCGCTCATGCGCCTCCGCCAGCGCGGCGATGCCGGCTGCGTCGATGCGGCCGGCGGCCGTCTCCGCCGCCAGCCCCTCCAGCTCCAGCCGGATAGTCCGCAGCTCCAGGTAACTGTCGTGGTCGAGGCCGGAGACGGTGATGGAGCGCGCGGCCTCGATCCGCACGGCGCCGGTCCGGGCCAGCTGCATGATTGCCTCCCGGATCGGCGTTTCCGAGACGCCCATGGTGGCCGCCAGGTCCCGTACCTTCAGCCGCTGGCCGGGGTGGAGGCGGCCTTCGAAGAGGGCTGCCTCCAGCTCCGCATAGACCCGCATGGTGAGGCTTGAACGCTTGACCGGCATCACTTCAGGCGTGGCCGCCACCATTCCGCTCCATAACCAGTGTCAGAGGGCGGCTCCTTAGCACGCCGGGCTGCCGCGCCAAGCCGTGTAGGCCGTCACGGCTGCGCCTCCGCCCCGCCCCACAGGCCGGCGATGCGGGCGGCGGCGTCCATCTGCCCCTCCAACATGGCGCGGCCGGCGATCACGCGGCAGCCGCGTGCCTGCGCCGCCGCCATCAGCGGCGTGACGGAGGGGGTCATGATGACCTCCGCCACGATGCAGTCCGGGGTCAGCGCCTCGGTCGGCAAGGGCAGCGCGTCGCCTGGCTGCATGCCGAGGGAGGTGGTATTGACCACCAGCCCGAAGCCCGCCGGATTGGCCGGCCCGGCCTCGCAAGTGCAGGCGGGGTAGGCGGCCTGCACCGCCGCCGCCAGCTCCGCCGCCTTCTCCACCGACCGGTTGGCGATGCGCAGATGCCGCACCCCGGCTGCGGCCAGGGCGAAGGCGATGGCCCGCCCCGCACCCCCGGCACCCACCTGCAGCACGGACAAGCCCGCCGGGTCGACGCCGCCCTGGCGCAGGCCGGCGATGAAGCCGATGCCGTCGATATTGTCGCCATGCAGCCGGCCATCGGCGCCGCGGCCGACGAAGTTGACGGCGCCGACGGCGCGCGCCCGCTCCGTCACCGCATCCAGCAGCGGCACCACCGCGATCTTGTGCGGAATGGTGACGCCGAAGCCCGCCACATTATGCAGCCGACGCAAGCCTTGCAGCACCGTCTCCAGCTCCGGCGGCCGTACATGCAGCGGAGCGACCACCGCATCCACGCCTTGCCGCTGGAAGAAGTCGGTCAGCAGGGCCGAGCCCCGGACGTGCTCGACCGGATCGGCGAGGATGAACAGGATGCGCGTCTGCCCGGTGACGGTCGCGGTCCGCAGTGTCTGGTCCAATGCGCCGTTCCTCAAACCGCCAGGGGCGGGCGGTGCTGCGCCCAGGGTGCCGCGGCCTCGAACGCCGCCGACATCTGCAGCACGCCGAGGTCGTCGAAGCGCCGGCCGACGATCTGCAGGCCCACCGGCAGCCCGGCGCTGGTGAAGCCGCAGGGAATGGAGGCCGCCGGGTTCTGGGAAAGGTTGAACGGGTAGGAGAATTCCGCCCAGCTCATCCAGTCCCACGGATGTTGCGGCCAGTGCGGCGGCTGCAGCAGCTCCGCCGGGAAGGCGGCGACCGAGACGGCCGGGGTCAGCAGGAAGTCCCAGTCCTCGAAGAAATGATGGATCTCGGCGCAGTAGGCGTACTTCACCAGCCGCATCGTCTGGTACTCGGCCAGGGTGATGTGCTGCCCGGCCTCGATGCAGGCGATGAAGCCAGGGTCCATCTGGTCCCGCATCTCCGGCACGCGGTCGGCGTAGCGGCTGAAATGGGCGGGCCAGAAGAAGCGCGCCAGGTCCGGCCCACGCGGGCCCCAGGGGGTGGCGGGCTGTTCCACCGGCAGGTCCAGCGCCGTCTCGAAGCGGGCGACGGCCTGGCGGACCAGCTCGGCCACTTCCGGGTCCACGCGGGCATGGCCCAGGTCGGGGCTGTAGGCGATGCGCGGCCGGCCCGGCCGCTGCCCCAGCAGGCGCGGATAGTCGGCCGGCTGCGCCTCCAGGCTGGACTGGTCGTCCGGGTGCGGGCCGCTCATCACCTTCAACATCAGCGCCGCATCGGCGACGGTCCGGGTCAGCGGCCCCAGATGCACGGTGTAGTCGCTGGCCGCCATCGGCGATTGCGGGATGCGGCCGTAGCTGGGCTTCAGCCCGTAGACGCCGCAGAAATGCGCCGGCATGCGGACGGAGCCGGCGCCGTCGCTGCCCTGGTGCAGCGGCCCATAGCCCGCCGCCGCGCCGACGCCCGCGCCGGCCGAGGACGCGCCGGCGTTGTAGCCGTGCTTCCACGGATTATGCGTGATGCCGGTGAGGGGGCTCTGGCTCACCCCCTTCCAGCCGAATTCGGGCGAGGTGGTCTTGCCGAGGATGATGGCCCCCGCCTGCCGCAGGCGGGAGACCGTCACGTTATCCGCTGCCGGCACATGGCCGCGGCGCAGCGCCGTGCCGTGCTCCATCGGCATCCCGGCCACCGCCTCATGATCCTTGATGGTGACGGGGATGCCGTGCAGGGGGCCGAGAGTCGCCCCCTTCATCACCGCCGCGTCGGCGGCCTCGGCGGCGGCGAGCGCCTCCTCGGCCGCCAGGTAGGCGAAGGCGTTCAGCTGCGGCTCCAGCGCCTCGATACGCCGCAGCACGGCGCGTGTGGCCTCGCTGGGGGAGACACGCTTCGCGCGGATGGCGTCCGACAGCTCGGTCGCCGGCATGAAGCAGAGATCGGTATCATCCATGGTGCGGCATTAGGCCTGTTTGCGGAGATTGTGGAACAGCGGCATACCCTTGAGGACGCCGCTGAGGGATTTGCGATAGGCCGTGGTCTGGTAGAACAGGCCAAGCGGGATGTAGGGGATGTCCTCGAAAGCCTGTTGCTGGATCTCGCGGCAGATCCGCTTCTGCTCCGCCTCGTCATCGCTGGCGATCCAGGCCTCGCGCAGTTCCTCGATGCGCGGGCTGCGCGGCCAGCCGAACAGCGCGGCATCGCCGGCGCCACGCAGGTAGGAATGCGCGGCGGGGGTGCGGCAGCCGAAGCCGGCGGCGTAGTTGCAGTTGATGCTCCAGCCGCCCTGCTCCAGCGGCGCGCGCGAATTCAGCTTCTGCGACACCGTCGCCCAGTCCAATGACTGGTAGTCGAGGTTCATTCCCAGCTTGCGGAAGATGTCGCCCGCCACTTCGCTCATCGCGTTCAGCACGGGGAAGTCAGCGGGCGCGGCCAGCACCACGCGCTCGCCCTTGTAGCCGGCCTCCTTCAGCGCGGCGCGGGCTTTGTCGAGATCACGGGGGCCGGTCAGCGCCGCCATGCCGACATCGTTGGCCATCGGCGAATCCGGCTGGAAGAAGCCGATCTTGTCCTTCCACATGGTGGCGTCGGTACCGGCCACGGCGGTCATGAAATCCGCCTGGTTGATGGCGCCCAGCACCGCGCGGCGGATGGCGGGATTATCGAAGGGCGGATGCAGGTGGTTGAAGCGCATCACGCACATCAGTCCGGCGGTATCCATCACCTCCACATTGATGTTGCGGTTGCGCTTCAGCAGGTCAATGAAATCGCCCGGCGGCTGTTCCCACCAGTCGATCTCGCCGGACTGCAACGCGGCTGCCGCCGTCGCCGCATCCGGGATGGTGTGCCATTCCACGCGATCCACATGCGCCGCCTTACCGCCGGCCCAGAAGCTGGCGGCACCCTGGCGCGGGCGATAGCCGTCCCAGCGCTCGTACACCGCGCGCGCGCCCGGCACCCGTTCCGACGCCAGGAAGCGGAAGGGGCCGGAGCCGACGACTTCCGGCACCTGGTCCGTGATCGGCGTGGCGGCGTGCCGTTCCTGCATGATCACCGGCAGTTGCGGCGCCGGCTTGCCCAGGACGTCCGGCAACAGGCGGAACGGCTTCTTCAATTGGAAGCGCACCGCCTTGTCGGACGAGGGCGTCAGGGATTCGACCTGCGCGAACAGCGTGCGCGCATAAGTATCGCGCTGCCCCCAGCGGTTGAGGCTGGCGACGACATCCTGCGGTGTGACCTTCTTGCCATCCTGGAAGGACAGGCCGTCCCGCAGCGTCAGCACCCATTCCAGCTTGTTGTCGCTGACGACGAAGCCTTCCAGCATCTGCGGCAGCGGCCTGTACTCGTCATCCACGCCGAACAGCGTGTCGTACACCATGGCGGCGTGGTTGCGGGTGACGTAGGCGTTGCTCTGGATCGGGTCGATCGAGGCGAGGTCCGCCTGCGGCGAGAAGCGCAGCACGGATTTCGGGTCGGCCGCGCGGGCCAGGCGTGGGGCGGCGAGGGCGGCTGCCGCCACGCCGAGCATCAGGTCACGACGTTGCATCGGTGGTCCTCCAGGTGGGTGTGAACAGCATCCCTGCGTCTTTTTTTCTTGGCTCAGAGCGAGGCGACGGCGGCGAAGCCGTGTTCGGCCGCGGCGAGTGCCGTATCGATATCGGCTTCGGTATGCGCGGCGGAGAGGAACATGTTATGGCGCGGATGAAAGTAGACGCCATGCGCCAGCATGGCGACGCAGAACGCATCGCCCTTGCGGCTGCCGATATCGTCGTCGAACAGCACCAATGGCATCTGCGGTGGGCCGCTCTGCCGCAGCGCGATGCCATGCCGTTGCGCGCCCGCCGCCAGCCCGTCCCGCAGCCGCTGGCCAAGGCGGGCAAGCTGGCCCGGCACGTCGTCCCGCAGCACCACGCCCAGCGTTGCCAGCGCCGCCGCCATCGGCACCGCGCCGCACCAGAAGGAGCCGGTGACGAACAGGCGTGAGGCAGCCTCCCGCAGCCACTCCGCCCCCGTGACGGCGGAGATGGGGTAGCCGTTGCCGATGGCCTTGCTCCAGGCGCTGAGGTCGGGCCGGACGCCCAGGGTTTCCCAGCTGCCGCCCGCATGCAGGCGGAAGCCGGCGCGCACCTCGTCCAGGATCAGCGCGGCGCCCTTGGCATCGCAGGCATCGCGCACGGCACGGGCGAAGGCGGGGGAAGGCAGTTCCTGGTCCTGCGCCAGGTCGTGGCGGAACGCCGAGGCGATGATGCCGGCCAGGTCGTCGCCCGCCTCGGCCACCGCCTGCGCCAGGCTGTCCAGGTCATTGAACCGGTAATGCACCAGATGCGCCCGGTCCTCGCTGGTCACGCCGACCAGGGAGGGGGAGCACCAGGGCACGGCGCCATGATAGGCGCCGCGCGCGACCAGCAGCTTGCGCCGGCCGGTGGCGGCGCGCGCGAGGGTGGCGCAGGTGGTGGTGGCATCCGTGCCGTTCTTCTGGAACATCGCCCAGGCGGCGGCGGGCAGGGTTTCCACCAGCCGTTCGGCCAGTTCCACCATGACGGGGGCTGGCCCGTTCAGGCAGTCGCCCATGCGGCGCTGGCGCTCGGCCGCTTCCTCCACCTCCTGGTTCTGGTGGCCAAGCAGGTTGGGGCCCCAACTGCACATGAAGTCCAGGTAGCGATGGCCATCCACGTCCCACAGATGCGCGCCTTCGCCACGGGCGAAGAATTGCGGGTAGCCTTCCGGCAGCTTGGCGGCGTGCAGATGGCCCCACATGCCGGAGGGAACCACCCGCAGCGCCCGTTGGCGGAGGGCGGTGTCTTCGGAGTTGATCAAATGGTCCAACGCAGGCTTCCCTTTGCCGTCAGACGATATATCATCGACCATATCGGTAGCTTGCAAGGGTTTTCGTCATGGCTTCCAGCTTGATCCTCGCGGCCCTCGCGGATGACTTTACCGGCGCGGTCGAACTCGCGGCCATGCTGCGCAGCGGCGGCGCCCGGACCCGACTGGTCGTGGGGCCCGCAGCAATACCAGAGAATATCGGCGACGATCAGGCGCTGGTCGTGGCCCTGCGCAGCCGGGTAGCGCCACCCGGGGAAGCTGTGGCGGCGGCCGAGGAAGCGGTGGAGCACCTGCGTCCTCACCAGCCCCGCATGCTGTTTTTGAAATACTGCGCGAGCTTCGACAGCCTGGACACCGGCAATATCGGCAACGTCGCCGAAGTGCTGCACCGGCAGGGTGCGCCCGCGCCGGTGCTGTTCTGCCCCAGCTTCCCGGAAGCCGGACGCACCGTGTTCCGCTCCCACCTGTTCGTCCATGACCAGTTGCTGGCGGAATCGCCCAAGCGGCTGGACCCGCTGACGCCGATGACGCAATCCGACCTGCGGCGCATCCTGGCACCGCAGACCTCCCTCGGCGTCGGGGCGCTGCCTTATGAACGGGTGCTGGAGGGGCCGGACGCCATCCGCCGCCATGCCCTGGCCGAGCAGGCGGCGGGCCGGCCCTTCATCATCGCCGATGCCATCACCGAAGCCGATCTGCGCAGCCTGGCGGCGGCAGCGTGCGAGTGGCCGGTGCTGACCGGCGGGTCCTCCATCGCGGCCTGGCTGCCGCAGGCGTGGGTGACAAAGGGTTGGATGCAGGCGAACCGGCCGCCCTCCCTGCCGCCCATCCACGGCCCGGCCGCCGTGCTGGCAGGGAGTTGCGCCGACCGCACGCGGGAACAGGTGGTGGAATTCGCCCGCCGGCACCCGGTGCTGCAACTGGACCCGCTGGCGCCGGAAGCGGAGAGCCTGGCCCACGCCCTGGCCTGGGCGGCGCCGCGGCTGGAGCAGGGGCCGATCTGCATCACCACCTCCGCCGACCCGGAGCGGGTGGCGGCAGCACAGGCGGCGTTGGGCGCCATTCCCGCCGGCCGCCGGGCGGAGGCGCTGTTGGCCGCGCTGGCGGAAGCGCTGGTGCGGCAGGGCGTGCGGCGCCTGCTGGTCGCGGGCGGCGAGACCTCGGGCGCCGTGGTCGGTGCGCTGGGCATCCGCGACCTGCAGGTGGCGCCGTACCGGGAGATCGGCGTCGGCATCTGCCACGCAGCGGGGGCGGTGCCGCTGGCACTGTGCCTGAAATCCGGCAAGCTGGGCGCCGTCGACATGTTCCAGCGCACTCTTGAGGAAATGGAGACGTCCCTGTGAGCAACGAGCACGCCGAGACCCTGGCCTGGCTATATGGCGAGTTGGCGCGGCTGAACCTGAACTACGGCAGCACCGGCAATGTCAGTTGCCGCCAGGGCGACCACCTGCTGATCAGCCCGACCGGCGCCACGGCGGCGTCGCTGCGGCCGGAGCAGATGGTGCGGGTGAAGCTGGGCGGCAAGCCGGAGACCGGGACGTCGCCATCGAGCGAATGGGCCATGCATGCCGCTGTGTATGAAAGCTGCCCGGATGCCGAATGGGTGGTGCACACCCACGCCGATGCCTGCACCGCCCTGGCCTGCCTGGGCGAGCCGCTGCCGGCCTTCCACTACATCGTGCTGGGTTTTGGTGGGCATGAGGTGCCCTGCGCGCCCTACGCCACCTTCGGTACCCCGGCGCTGGCGGATTCCGTGCGGCGGACGCTGCCCGGCTACAAGGCCTGCCTGCTGGAGAACCACGGCATGATCTGCCATGGCCGGGACGCGGCCGGCGCGCTGGCCGCCGCCGTGCGGCTGGAGACGCTGGCGCGGCAATACATGCTGGCCCGCGCCGCTGGCCGTCCCCGCCTGCTGACGGAGCCGGAGATCGCCGACGCCCGTCTGCGCTACCGCAGCTACGGCCAGCCTGTCTCAGCCTGAGCCGAGGGGCGGGGCGGACACGCAGGCCTGAAGAGGTGGCGGGCCGCATTTGGGCCGCCGCCGCGCGCCCTCCGGCGTTAGGCCTGAACCACACCAGTGTTCAGGAGGCTGAGACATGGCCATCACGCAGGACAATTCAGGGCCGATGCCGGTGCCGGGCACTCGCGTCGTCATCACCGGCGCTTCCAGCGGCATCGGCGCGGCGACGGCGCTGGCCTTTGCCCGGCAGGGCTGCCGCCTGGTACTCGGCGCCCGGGGCGAGGAGGGGCTGGAGGATATCGCCCGCCGCTGCCGCGAGGCCGGTGGCATGGCGGAGGCCCGGCCGGTCGACGTGACCGATGCCGCCGCCGTCGCCAGCTTCGCCGCCGAGGCGCGTGGCATCCTGGGCGGGATCGATGTGTGGTTCAGCAATGTCGGCATCGGCGTCGTCGGCAAGTATCAGGACGTGCCGATGGCGGACCACCGCCGCGTCATCGAGGCCAACCTGATCGGCCACATGAACGACGCGCATGCGGTGCTGCCGATCTTCCTGGAGCAGGACCACGGCACCTGGATCAACATGATCTCGATCGGCGGCTTCCTCGCCTCGCCCTATGCCGCCGCCTACGCCGCCAGCAAGTTCGGCCTGCGCGGCTTCAGCGAGGCGTTGCGGGCGGAGGTCTCCCGCCACCCCCGCATCCATGTCTGCGACGTCTACCCGACCTTCGTCGATACGCCGGCGATCGGCCATGCCGGCAACTATACCGGCGCAAGGCTGACCTTCCCGCCCGGGTCGCTGGCGCCGGAGACGGTGGCGCAGGCGGTGGTGGCGCTGGCGGCGCGGCCGCGCAACACCACGGCGGTCGGCGCACCGGCCATGGCCTTCAAGCTCGGCCAGTTCGCTGCGCCCCATCTCAGCGCGTCGCTGATGAACCGCTTCATGGACTGGTGGTCCGCGCGCGCCGAGCGTGGCGACGACACGACCGGCTCGCTCTACGCCCCGCCCGCTGGCATCAGCGGCGTGGAAGGCGGGAACCGCCGGCAGGCCCAGACAACCCCGGTGACCAAGATGGCGATGGCGGCGGGCGGCCTCGTCCTCGCCGTCATGATGCTGCACCGGCGGCGCTGACCGGGCCGCCGGGCGCCGCGTTCAGTCGGCGCCCGGCTGCGCGGCCAGGCCGTGCGCCACGGTGGGTTCCGCGTGCGCCCCGGAAGCTGCCGGGCGCACGCGGAACCAGATGGCGTAGAGCGCCGGCAGGAAGACCAGGATCAGTACCGTGCCCACCGCCGTGCCGCCGATCAGCGTATAGGCCATCGAGCCCCAGAACACCGAGTGCGTCAGCGGCACGAAGGCCAGCACCGCTGCCAGGGCGGTCAGGATGACGGGGCGGGAGCGCTGCACCGTCGCCTCCACCAGTGCATGATAGGGGTCCAGCCCCGCTTCCTCGTTGTCGTGGATCTGGCCGATCAGGATCAGCGTATTGCGCATCAGGATACCCGCCAGCCCGATCAACCCGAGGATGGCATTGAAGCCGAAGGGCTGGCCGAACAGCAACAGCACCGGCACCACGCCAACCAGCCCCAGCGGCGCCGTCAGCACCACCATGGTCATCGCGGCGAAGGACCGGACCTGCAGCATGATCACCAGCAGCGTCAGCGCGAACATCACCGGGAATACCGCGGCAAGCGCGGCATTGGCCTTGCCTGCTTCCTCGATGCTCGCTGCGGCCTCGATCCGATAGCCCGGCGGCAGCGTGGCGCGCAGCGGCGCCAGTGCCTCGATCAGTTCCTTGGAGACTTCCGGCGGCTGCATCGTCTCGTCGATGTCGCCGCGTACGGTGATGGTGGGCAGGCGGTCGCGGCGGCGTTGCAGCGGCGTTTCCATCCGCACCTCCAGCCGGCCGATCTGGCTCAGCGGAATGATGGCGCCGTCGCGGGAGGTGAGCGTCAGCGCATTCAGCCGCGCCGGGTCCAGCCGCGTCTCGCCGGCACTGCGGGCGACGACGTCGACGGTGCGGATATCCTCGCGCATCTGCGTCACGGTCACGCCGCTGAGCAGGAACTGCAGCTGCTGCGCCGCCTCGGCCGGGGAGAGGCCGATCAGCCGCAGCCGGTCCTGGTCCAGCACGAAATGCGCGGTCGGGCTGCGCGGGCCCCAGTCCCGGTTCACCTGCCGCATGTGGCGGTTGTCGCGCATCACCGCCTCCGCCTGGTCGGCGATGCGCAGCACCTCCGCCTCCTGCGGGCCGGTGACGCGGAAGGCGACGGGGAAAGGCGAGTAGGGGCCAAAGACCAGCTGGGTGACGCGCAGCTGCGCTTCGGGCGCAAGGCCGGCGGCGATGCGCTCCCGCATCCGGTCCCGCAGCGTGTCCCGCGCGGCCGGGCCGGGCGTCAGCACGACGATCTTGGCGAAGGCGGGGTCCGGCAACTCCGGCGACATCGCCAGGTAGAAGCGCGGCGCGCCCTGGCCGAGATAGCTGGTGACGATGCGCGCTTCCGGCTGTTCCCGCAGCCAGGCTTCGACCTTCTCCACGGCGTTGCCGGTCGCGCCGATGCTGGTGCCTTCCGGCATGCGGACTTCCACCAGCAGTTCCGGCCGGTCGGATGCCGGGAAGAATTGCTGCTTCACCCCGCCCATGCCTGCCACCGCCAGCGCGAAGACGCCCAGCACCAGCGCGGCGACGAGGAACTTGCGCCGCACCGACCACGCGACCAGCGCGCGCAGCTTGCGGTAGCC
Source organism: Teichococcus aerophilus (assembly GCF_014490485.1). Lineage (GTDB taxonomy): Bacteria > Pseudomonadota > Alphaproteobacteria > Acetobacterales > Acetobacteraceae > Pseudoroseomonas > Pseudoroseomonas aerophila. The sequence goes on from NZ_JACTVA010000001.1 coordinate 247,887, forward strand.
GGGCGTGTCGTACATCGCCGCATGGCCGCCCGCGACGGGCTTGACCTCAGGCAGCATGACGACGCCGAGATAGGGCGTGAAGGCGACGGCGACGATCCAGGACGCCATCAGCGCGAAGCCGACGATCCAGAAGATGTTGCCGGCATACTCGCCGGCGGTGGAGCGGGCGAAGCCGACCGGCATCAGCCCGATCACCGTCACCACGGTGCCGGAGAGCATCGGCGCGGCCGTGTGGCTCCAGGCAAAGGCGGCGGCGCTGATGCGGTCCATCCCCTCCTCCATCTTCACCACCATCACCTCGATTGCGATGATGGCATCGTCCACCAGCAGGCCGAGCGAGAGGATCAGCGCGCCGAGGGTGATGCGGTCGAACACCCGGCCCGTCGCCATCATGATCAGGAACACCAGCGCCAGCGTCAGCGGCACAGCCGCCGCCACGATCAGCCCGGCGCGCCAGCCCAGGCTGAGCAGGCTGACCAGCAGCACGACGCCGAGCGCCATGAAGAACTTCAGCATGAACTCGCCGACCGCCTCGTCGATATTGACGGCCTGGTCGCTGATCTTGCTGAGCGTCACGCCGAGCGGCAGTTCCTGCTGGATGCGCGCCGTCTCCTGCTCCAGCGCCCGGCCGAGGTCGAGGCCGTTCCAGCCCTCCTGCATCACCACGCTGAGCGCCATCGCCGGTTCGCCATTATGGCGGATCAGGAAGCTGGCGGGGTCCTCGTAGCCCCTGCGGATCTCGGCCACGTCGGAGAGCCGCAGGTTGCGCCCGCGGGCGACCAGCGGCGTCGCGGCGATGGTCTCCACGTCGTCATAGGCGCCATCCAGGCGCAGTTGCACCTGCGGCCCGCTGGTCTCGATGGAGCCGGCGGGCGAGACGGCGTTCTGCCGCTGCAGCGCCGCGAAGATGTCCTGCGCGCTGATGCCAAGCGTGGCCAGGCGCGGATAGGAGAACTCTACGAAGATCCGCTCCGGCCGCTCGCCCAGGATGTCCACTTTCTTCACGCCGGGCACGTGCAGCAGGCGCTGGCGGATCGTCTCCGCCTGGCGCGCCAGCAGGCGCGGCGGCAGGCCGGGCGCCTTCAGCGCGTACAGGCCGAAGGTGACGTCGGAATACTCGTCGTTGACGAAGGGGCCGAAGGCGCCGGCGGGCAGGCGCCGTGCCTCGTCGGCCAGCTTCTTGCGGGCCTGGTAGAACTGTTCCTGCACCGTGGCCGGGGGCGTGTCGTCCCGCAGCGTCAGCGTCAGGAACGCCAGGCCCGGGCGCGTCACCGTCTCCACCCGGTCGTACCAGCGCAGTTCCTGCAGGCGCTTCTCCAGCGGCTCGGCCACCAGATCCTGCATTTCCTGCGCGGTGGCACCGGGCCAGGCGGCCTGCACCGTCAGCACCTTGATGGTGAAGGCCGGGTCCTCGGCCCGCCCGAGCTGGAAGAAGGCCAAGGCGCCGGCCAGGGCGATGCCCAGGATGAGGAACAGCGTGACCGAGCGCTCCCGCACCGCCAGCGCGGACAGATTGAGGCGGCTCACCGCGAGGCCTCCAGCGTGGCGAGGCGAATGGCCTGGCCGTCATGCAGCAGATGGGCGCCCAGCGCCGCGACCTGCTCGCCCATGGCGACGCCTTCCACCAGCGCTTCCTCCGCGCCCAGCTGCCGTACCTGGACCGGGCGGAACCGCACGACCGCCCCGGCCGGGTCCAGCACCCAGACGCCGGTGCGGCGTCCGTCGTCATGCAGAGCACCAAGCGGCACGGCCACGCTGCCCGTGGCCGCCACCGCGCGCAGGCGCAGCGTGACGGTGCTGCCAAGCGGTGCCTGCGCGGCCGCGCCCTCCAGCACGAAGCGGGCTTCGTAGGTACGGCTCGCCGGGTCGGCGGCGTCCGAGAGCTGGCGCAGCCGGGCTGGAGAGCCGACGGCCGTGCTGCCATAGACCGTGGCCAGGGCAGGGGTGCCCAGCGGCGGGCGGAGATCCTCCGGCAGGTTCACCGCCGCCTCGCGCGGGCCGGCCTGGGCCAGGCGGATCACCGGCTGGCCGGCGGCGACGACGGCGCCCGGCTCGGCCAGCACCTGCATCACCACGCCATCGGCATCGGCGCGCAGCACGGCGTAGTCGGCCTCGTTGCTGGCCACCTGGGCCTGGGCCTCGGCGGCGGCCAGCGCGGCGCGGGCGGTCTCCAGCGCCGCGCGGGCGGCCTCATAGCGCTGGCGGGACACCCAGCCCTGGGCCAGCAACTGACGATAGCGGGTCTCGTCCGCCGCCGCCTGCACCGCCGTGGCGCGCGCACTGGCCACGGCATTGCGGCGGGCCACCAGCGCCAGGCCGAGGTCCTTCTCGTCCAGCCGGGCGAGGGGATCGCCCCGGCGCACCGTCTGCCCGGCATCGACCAGCCGGGCCGTGACCTTGCCGGCGACGCGGAAGGCGAGGTCGCTCTGCACCCGGGCGCTGACGGAGCCGGTGAAAGCGCGTTCCTCCTCCGCCGCCGGCCGGGCCGTGGCCAGTAGAACCAGCGGCGGTGCCTGCCGTGGGTCGGAAGCCTCGCCCGGCTTGGCAGCGCGCAGGGGCAGTGGGCCGAAGCCGCCGGAGAGGGTGACGAAGCCCGCGGCCAAGGCCACGAGCACCCCGGCCAGGGCGAAACCGAGTGTCTTCTTCCGCATCAGGGAGCTTCCCGGCCCATTGGCCTATAAGGTGCATATACATGTATTTGGGTGGCGTACCGCAGTCGCGCCCGCGCGTCAGGTGGGGGCGATGGCATCGAGGGCCTCCCACATGCCGGGCAGGGCGGCGGCGGGGATGTCCCGCTTCACCGCCTCATTGGTCGCGCGCCAGCGCTGCGCCGCCTGGGCCAGCAGGCTGCGGCCTGGGTCGGTCAGCGCCACCCGCTTCACGCGGCCATCCCGCGTATCCGGCTGGATGGCCAGCAGGCCACGGCGTTCCAGCACCCGCAGGTTACGGGTCATCGTCGTCCGGTCCATGGCCATCTGCGTCGCCATGTCGTTGACGCTGGGCGCTTCCGTGCTCGCCAGCCACATCAGCAAGGTGAACTGCCAGTTGTTCAGCTTCAGGTCGCGGAAGGCCTGGTCGAACCTGCGGCCGATGGCGCGGCCCGCCCGCTGCACGCGCATGCAGACGCAGGACGCTCCCACTTCGCGGATCAGATTCGGGTCAAGCACTGGAGTATCAGCCATGAGCCTATAATGGTGCATATGCACGTATATGCAAGGGATAGCTGCGACGGGGGCGGTGTCCTGTCCCGCCATAGGCCGCCGTGGCATACCCGCCTGGCCAGAATACGAGACAGGCCATGCTTGAAGATCACGAGTTGCCAGCGCTGCGCATCCGCACCACCGCCGAGGTGCCGGACGTCATCCCCCTCGTCGCGGAGCGGATCTGGGCGGCGTGGTGGCATGACGATGGCTACCCGCTGCAGGCGATCGCGGAGCGGCTGGCGGAGAGCCTGCATCCGGATGCGGTGCCAACCACCCTGGTCGCTTCGCGTGGCGCTGACTTCGCCGGTACCGTCTCGCTGATTGAATGCGACATGGAAGAACGGCCGGAATACAGCCCGTGGCTGGCCGCGCTGTGGGTCGAGCCCGCGCACCGTCGGCAGGGCGTAGCGGAGGCGCTGATGGAATCCGTGCTCGCGCTGGCGGCTGCGGGCAGCATCGGCACTGTCTATCTCTGCGCTACGCCAGACAATACGCCGTACTACGCGAAGCGTGGCTGGCGGCCGGTAGAGCAGGATGTCGCCGGCATGGATATCCTGTGCCGGTCTTCACCGGGGGTCCCACCCCACACCTAAGGCTGGGTTGGCTTTGGGTGACGTGGCTACCTAGGGTGGCGGCATCGCTTGGCAATGGGGAGACGGCGCGATGGCGGCAAGCAAGCATGTCCGGTCGCTGATCGGTGGCCATTTCGAGTTCCAGGGCGAACTCGGCTCCATCGCCCGGCTGGATGCCGATGAATTGCCGATCCTGAACCGGCTGTCCATCAAGCGGTTGCTGTTGGCCGAAGGCGCGATCAGGGAGCCGCACTGGCACGCCAACGCGACCGAGCTGAGCTATTGCGTCGCCGGCCAGGCACTGGTCAGCGTGCTTGGCAACGGCAGTGCCTTTTCATCCTTCCTGGTCGGGCCAGGACAGATGTTCCACGTGCCGTCCTGCGTGGTGCATCACATCGAGACTATCGGGCCCGGCACGGCCGAGTTCATCATCGCCTTCCGGCATGAGAGGCCGGAGGATTTCTCGATACGCGCGGCGTTTGGGGCGATGACAGACGCGGTGCTCGGCAACACTTACGATCTTCCCGGCGCCGCCTTCGCGGCGATCCCGCGCAGGACGGAGAGCGCCTTCATCGTCGCGCGGCAGGGGCCTGCCACGGTACCGGCGGCCGCCGCCTTCAATAGCCCGCATCAATTCGACATCGAGGCGCAGAACCCGCTGCTGGCCTCGCCCGCCGGTACGGCGCGCTTTGCCCGGGAGCAGTTCTGGCCGGCCTTGCGCGATATCTCGATGTACTCGCTACGGATCACGGACAAGGGGATGCGGGAGCCGCACTGGCATCCGCAGACCGCCGAGATGGGCTATGTCCTGCACGGCCAAGCGCGGATGACGGTGCTGGACCCGGATGGCAGCACCGAGACCTATGCGCTGCAGCCAGGCGACGTCTATTTCATCCCGCGCGCCTACCCGCACCATATCGAGCAACTGGGCAACGACGAGGTCCATTTCCTCATCTTCTTCGACCAACCGACACCCGGCGATATCGGCTACCGCGCGACAGCCTCTGCTTTCTCCCGCAGCGTGCTGGCGGCAACGCTGGGGGTGACGGAGGCAGTGCTGCCGCCATTGCCCTTCACGCCGTCCGACCCGCTGGTGGTGGGCCGGGTGAATCCGCGCGATGCGTGACTGAGGCGTGGCGGCCTCAGCCGGGTGTCGCCGCTGACCCCGCCAGAAGGCCGCCATCGATCGTCACTTCCGTCCCCGTCATGTAGCTGGCTTCGTCCGAGGCCAGCATGGCGGCGACCGCGGCCACTTCCTCGGGCATGCCGAAGCGGCGCAACGGTGTATCGGCGACCAGCGCGGCCATGCGGTCCTCCCGGCCCGGGTCTGGCCCCAGCATGGGCTCCCAGATCGGCGTCAGGATGGCGGCGGGGTGGATCGAGTTGCAGCGGATCGCCCATCCCTGTTGGGCGCAGTACAGCGCGACGGTCTTGCTGTGGTTGCGGATGGCTGCCTTGGAGGACGCATAGGCGGCAGCCGCCGGAATGCCGACCAGGCCGGAGCGCGAGGAGATGTTGATGATGGACCCCTTCGCCCGCGCCTTCATCGCCCCAATGGCGTAGCGGCAGCCGAGGAAGGTGCCATCCAGATTAACGCGGTGCACGGCGTGCCAGTCATCCAGGCTGGCATGTTCCGGGTCGTGCGGCACCGGCCCGTTCTCGAACCCCGTGATGCCGGCATTGTTGACGACGACATCGACGGTGGGAACCAGCGCCGCCAGCCGCAGCCAGTCGGCCTCGTCGCCAACATCCAGCCGGATGAAGCGCGCGCCGATCTCGGCCGCGGTGGCCATGCCCGCGGCCTCGTCCACATCGGTCACGATGACCGTGGCGCCTTCCAGGCCGAAGCGGATGGCGATGGCGCGGCCGATGCCACGCGCCGCGCCGGTGATGACGCAGAGCTTCTCGTTCAACCGTTGCATGGGCACCCCGCAGGCAAAATGTGATGGGCAGGGCAGGGGATCAGCGAACCCTCCGCCAGCGGCCTAGCCCGCCGTAATCAGTTCCTGGATGCGGCTCGCCAGCGCTTCCATCGCGAAGGGCTTGGTCACAACGTGCATGCCAGGCTCCAGGTGCCCGTTGCCGACCACGGCGTTCTCCGCATAGCCGGTGATGAACAGCACCTTCAGATCGGGGCGGCTGACCCGGGCCATGTCCGCCATCTGCCGGCCGCTCATGCCGCCGGGCAGGCCCACATCCGTCACCAACAGGTCCACCCGGGCGCCCGACCGCAACACGGCGAGGCCGGAGGCACCGTCCGCCGCCTCGATCGCCGCATAGCCCAGCTCCTCCAGGATCTCCATCACCAGCATGCGGACCGTCGGCTCGTCATCGACCACCAGCACCGTCTCGCCCGCCCGTGCGCGGGGCGCGGCGGAGAGCTCCGGCTCCGCATCGGGCTCGTCCGCCGTGCCGAGGTGGCGGGGCAGGTAGATGCGCATCGTCGTGCCCTGGCCCAGCTCGGAATAGATGCGGACCTGGCCGCCCGACTGCCGGGCGAAGCCGTAGATCATGGAGAGGCCGAGGCCGGTGCCCTGGCCGAGCGGCTTGGTTGTGAAGAAGGGCTCGAACGCCTTGACCACGATCTCGGGCGGCATCCCCGTTCCGGTATCGGTCACGCTGATCGCCACGTACTGGCCGGCGGCCATGTCGCGCTCCCGCGCCGCACGGGTATCCACCCAGGTATTCGTCGTCTCGATGGTCAGGCGTCCGCCATCCGGCATCGCGTCCCGCGCATTGATGCAGAGGTTGAGCAGCGCGTTCTCCAGCTGGTTGGGGTCCACCAGCGTCGGCCACAGCCCGGCGGCGGCGACCACCTCCACCTCGATCGCCGGACCCACCGTCCGCCGCACCAGTTCCTCCATCCCGGAGACGAGGCGGTTGGTGTCGGTCGGCCTTGGGTCGAGCGTCTGCTGGCGGGAGAAAGCGAGCAGCCGGTGCGTCAGCGCCGCCGCGCGCCGGGCGGAGCCCTGCGCCGCGAGGACGTAGCGGTCCACATCGTTGTAGCGCCCCTGGGCGATGCGCGTGGCCAGCAGCTCCAGCGACCCGGTGATGCCGGTCAGGAGGTTGTTGAAGTCATGCGCCAGCCCACCGGTCAGCTGCCCGACGGCTTCCATCTTCTGGCTTTGGCGCAACTGCTCCTCGGCCAGCATCAGGTCGGCCGTGCGCTCGGCCACGCGCTGCTCCAGCGTCTCGTTCAGCGCGCGCAGCGCGGCGGCGGCGCGGTCGCGCTCGGCTTCCACCGCGCGGCGTTCCTCGACGTCGATGAGCACGCCGGGGAAGCTCAGCGGCGTGCCATCCGGCGCCAGGTCGACACGGCCATTCGCCTCGATCCAGTAGTAGTTCCCGTCGGCACGGCGCACACGGTACTGGTGGGCATAGGCGCCGCCGCGCGCGATGACCTCGCTGATGGCATTCGCCAGGCCCGGCTTGTCGTCCGGGTGCACGGTCTCCACCACCTGTCGCAGGCTGAGGCCCGTGCGGCCAATTGCGGGGTCCAGGCCGAAGGCGCGCGCGAAGGCCTCGTCCACCGTGAACTGGTCGGTCGGCAGGTCCCACAGCCAGGTGCCGACGATGGCCCCGGCGGCGAGCGCCAGCTGCACGCGCTGCACATTCTCCCGCGCCAGCGCCTCGCTGGCACGCAAATCGGCTTCCGCCTGTCGCCGCGCCGTGACATCGCGGAACATGACAGAGACCTGGCGCCGGCTGGGCGGCTCGATCCGTGCGGCGGAGACGTCGATATGCCGCCCGGCGGCGATGAAGTGGCGCTCGAACCGCGCGGCCTCGCCGGTGCGCAGCACGTTGCCGTACAGCTCCAACCAGCCATCCGCCTCGGCCGGCGCGATGTCGCGCAGCGTCTTGCCGACGACATCCTTGATGCCGGTGTGCCGCTCGTAGCCCGGGTTCGCCTCGACATGGACGTAGTCGCTCATCGGGCCGTGCGGACCGTCGATGAATTCGATAATGCAGAAGCCGTCGTCGATCGCCTCGAACAGCGCGCGGTAGCGTTCCTCGCTCCGCGTCAGCGCATCCAGCGTCCGCCGCTGGTCGGTGATGTCGCGCACCACGCCAAACACGCGCAACGTCCGCCCGCTGTCGTCGCGCTCGATCTCGGCGCGGCGGGAGAGCCAGCGCTGCGCGCCATCCCCAGCGCGGCGGATGCGGTACTCCACGTCGGACGGTGCACCGGCGGACAGGCTCATGGCGGTGCTGGAGACAAGGAAGGCGTCCTCGTGCAGGACAAGGCACTCCACCTCCGCCGCCGGGATGCGGTCCCGCGGCGGCAGGCCGTGCAGCCGGCAGAACTCGGCGGTGACCTTCAGCATGTTGTCCCGCACGTCGAGCGAGAACACGCCGACGCCGCCGGCGACCTGCGCGCGCTGCAGCGAGGCCTCGGCCTCCCGCAACGCCTGCTCGGCCTCGTACTCCGCCGTGCGGTCCCGCAACATGCGCAGGTAGCCGACATGGGCGCCGCGTTCGTCCCGCAGCGCCATCATCTCGTCCGACGCCCAGAAGCGGGAGCCGTCCTTGCGCTGGTGCCAGCGCTCGTCATTAGCCCGGTCCCGCTGCAGCGCCTGCCGCATCTCCGCCTCGGGCACCCCGGCCTGCCGGTCGTCCGCAGTGAAGAACTCGTTCGCCGGCTGGCCGAGCATCTCGGCCTCCGACCAGCCGAGGATATTCTGCGCCCCGCTGTTCCAGCCGGTGACGCGGCCTTCCAGGTCGGTGGAGATAATGGCGAGTTCGACGGCGCTGTTGAGCGTCTGGCGGCGGAGGGAGTCCGAGCGATCGCGCTCGGCCAGGGCGCGGCGGAGGGCGATCTGGCTGCTGGCCTGGGAGGCCAGCGCCTTCAGGGCGTAACGCTGGCGTTCGTCCAGCCCCGCGCGTGGCTTGGTGTCGATGACGCATAACGCGCCGACCGGCAGGCCCTCCGACATCAGCGGCACGCCCGCGTAGAAGCGGATGCCCGGACCACCGGTCACCAGGGGGTTGTCGGCGAAGCGCGGGTCCTTGCTCGCATCGGGCACCACCAGCCCTTCGGCATCCAGCATCGCGGTGGGGCAGAAGGCGATGTCGCGCGGGATATGGCGGGTGCCGAGGCCGATCTCGGCCTTGCCCCACTGCCGGTCCTCGGCCACGAGATGGACGCCGGCCATCGGCACCCCGATCAGCTCGGCGGCCAGGCGTACCAGGTCGTCATAGGCCTGTTCCGGCGCGGTATCGAGCAGGCCGGTGCGGTAGAGGGCGGCGAGGCGCTCCTCCTCCGTCCAGCTGGCCGGGGGGTTTGGCTCCGTCATGACGCTCAGCCTCTCCGCGCGGCCATGGGGGCCGAAGGCGCGGGACGGCACGGAAGGACGGGCCCGGTGGCCGGGCGGCGCTGCGCGGGGACCGGCCGCACCCTGTCGATGCGTCGCAGGCCAGGAGCGGAAGAGGCGGTCACGGCGGCGCAGAAGGGCATGGGGACGGCTTTAGCAGGGGCGGGGGCGGGGGCAAAATGCTTATCCCCCGGGCCCGCCCCGCTTATGCCGGCGGGTGGGAAGCGGTTCTGCCAAGCCCTGGCTGGCAGCCCGTCCGCCGCTGTAAGCCGCGCAGCGCCACGCCTCTAAGGGGCACGTTCAACCCGCACGGAAACCGGGCCGGGCCGTTCGAAGATGGCGGCGTCTCCCGTCAGTCGTCCGAGGATGGCGATGCCGGGATCGGGCACGCGGCCATCGCGGTAGTAGATGACAAAATGGTCAGGCCCCCAGAGGCCAAGCATGCCGGTGGAGAAATCCCGCTGCCGGGGCGCGGCAGGCAGCGGCGAGGGCAGGTCGCCGGTCTTCTCCTGGCGCAGATGGTCGCGCATCTCGATGGTGAACGGCAGCATCTGCAGCAGTAAGCGGGCGGCCGCGTTGTCGGCCAGTTCGGCACTGACCTGGCCCCAAGGGGCGGTGATGGTGATGCGCTCCTGCGCCAGCGCCGGCAGGGCCAGGCCCTGTGCGACAAGAAGGACACCCAGCAAAAGCCTCATCGGTCATATCCCTCCCAGGCCGCGCTACGATGGAAGCGGACGGCGCCGCGACTGGCCGCGGCCGTGCCGGCGCGGAAGGCAGGCGGCCGTTCTTCAGGGCCTAAGTGGCCCAGCTGGTGCCCGCCCGCCGCCCTACACCCGGAACCGTGGCGACATGGCGTAGACCGTACATCCCGCGGATGTCCGCCGTGAGCCTGGGAAAACTTCATGCCGCGGTGAGCAGTGCTCACTAAAGCCAGGGTAGGACGCAAAGGTTATTGCCCTCTATATCTCGGGTAAGGCGCAGTCATGATGAGCAAGGCTCATCGTCGCATCCAATCACCCGCTCCTATCACCCCTTGGTCGCGCCGGTTATCTGGCCCGTATCGCATTCCACACATGTCCGGCCCGCCCGCCCTGAATGAGAGGCGGGCGCCTGGCATTCCGGCGTCGCGCCAGCTGGCCGCCACTCCAGGCCGCCGCCACGCGCGACCGCTGCAAATCTGAGGTAACTCGACATGGCCACAGACGCATGCACCTCATTCGCCGAGGCCGGCAGCCCGCCCGCATCCTGGGGCGCGGTGTTCGCCCTCTCGCTCGGCGCCTTCGCGCTGGTGGCTTCGGAATTCATGCCCGTCAGCCTGCTGACGCCGATCGCCTCCGAACTGCGTGTGACCGAGGGCCAGGCCGGGCAGGCCATCGCGGTCTCCGGCGCCTTCGCGGTGCTGACCAGCCTGTTCATCGCCTCCTGGGCCGGGCGGCTCGACCGGAAGATACTGCTGCTCGCGCTGACCGGGTTGATGGTCGTGTCCGGTACCATCGTGGCGGTCGCGCCGAACTACGTGACCTTCATGGCCGGGCGCGCCCTGATTGGCGTGGCGATCGGCGGCTTCTGGTCGATGTCCGCCGCGACCGCCATGCGGCTGGTGCCGGAGGCGCAGGTGCCGCGCGCCCTGGCCATCCTGAACGGCGGCAATGCCCTGGCCACGGTGGTCGCGGCGCCATTGGGCAGCTTCCTGGGCGGGCTGATCGGCTGGCGCGGCGCGTTCTTCTGCGTGGTGCCGGTCGCGCTGGTGGTACTGGCCTGGCAGATGATGAGCCTGCCGCCGATGCAGGCGGGGGAGCGGGCGGCAGGCTCGGTCTTCCGGCTGCTGCGCCGGCCGGTGGTCGTGCTGGGCATGGCGGCGGTCAGCCTGTTCTTCATGGGCCAGTTCGCATTGTTCACGTATCTGCGGCCGTTCCTGGAGACGGTCGGGCACGTCAGCGTGCCGACGCTGTCAATGATGCTGCTGATCCTGGGCGTGGCGGGGTTCATCGGCACCGTGCTCATCGGCGGGCTTCTGAAGAATGGCCTGTACGCCACGCTGATCGTGATTCCGGTCCTGATGGCGGTCATTGCCGTGGCGCTGGTGGCCTTCGGCGGCGGCGTGGTGGCGACGGCCATCCTGCTGGGGCTGTGGGGCTTGTTCGCCACCTCGGCGCCGGTCGGCTGGTGGACCTGGCTGGCGCGGACCCTGCCGGAGGATGCCGAGGCCGGCGGCGGGCTGATGGTGGCGGTCGTGCAGCTGGCGATCACGCTGGGCGCCGTGGTCGGCGGCCTGCTGTTCGACTTCAGCGGCTACCGGGCCACCTTCGGCATCAGCGCGGCGTTGTTGCTGGCGGCCGCATTCCTGGCCGTGCTGACCGCCCGCATCGGTCGCGCCGCCTGATTCCCGGCCAAGGGCCGGCAGCGATGCGCTGCCGGCCTACAGGCCGAGGGGCCGGGCTTCGCGGATCAGGCTGACCAGCGCCTTCAGCCCCATCGGCACCTGCCGGCGGCCGGAATAATAGATGTGGTACCCTTCGCCCGGGCTGGCCCAGTCCTGCAACACCAGCCGTAATTCGCCCGACGCAATATAGGGCTGGAACACCGGCTCGGGCCCATAGAGCAGACCCACGCCGGCCAGGACGAAGGCGTTGGCGGCACGGCTCTCATCGATCGTCACCGTACCTGGCACATCGACCACGATCTGCTCTTCGCCCCGCTCGAACTCCCAGCGATAGATGCGGTCATCGCCCAGGCGAATGCGCAGGCAGCGGTGCTGGCGCAACTCGTCCGGATGCGCGGGCTCGCCGAAGCGGTCGAGATAGGCGGGCGCGCCCGCTACCACCCAGCGGATATCGGGGGAGAGCCTTTGCGCCACCATGTCCTTCGGCACGGTGCCGCCATAGCGGATGCCGGCGTCGAAGCCTTCGTCGACGATGTCGACCATGCGGTTGGTGACGACGATATCCAGTTGCACTTCGGGGAAGCGGTCGACAAACGACGCCAGCACCGGTGCCAGCAACAGGGGCGCGGCATCGCCGACCACGTTCAGGCGGATACGCCCGGCCGGCGCGTCGCGGAACCGGTTCAGATCCTCCGCCGCGCCATGGATCGCCTCGAACGGCGCGCGGATGGACACTTCCAGAGATTCACCAGCCGCCGTCAGCGTCACGCTGCGATTGGTGCGGTTGAGCAGCCTGACGCCCAGCCGGCTCTCCAGCCCCTTCAGCGAATGGCTCAGGGCGGACGCGCTGACGCCCAACTCCAGCCCGGCACGGCGGAAGTTGCGGTGCTTCGCGATGGCGAGGAAGTAAGCGAAGTCGGTCAGGTCGGATCGGAGGAGCGGCATGGATCGATGATGTCCTTGCCCTGGGCGATCATCAAGCATCGCCGGCGGGGCCGCGAGACGGAAGCGCGAACGAGCGGGGAAGGGGCCACCACGGCCCCTTCCCCTGTCGGTCAGCTCACGGCCGGCAGGCGGTCGAGATACTTGTCCAGCGTCACCGGATAATCGCGGATGCGCACGCCCGTTGCGTTGTACACGGCGTTGGCCACCGCGGCACCGACGCCGCAAAGCCCCAGCTCGCCGATGCCCTTGGCCTTCATCGGCGAAACCTTCTCATCCGCCTCGTCGAGGAAGATGACGTCCTGGTGCGGGATGTCGGCATGCACAGGGACTTCGTAGCCAGCGAGGTCATGGTTGACGAAGAAGCCGCGCCGGTGGTCGAGCGCCAGCTCTTCCATCAGCGCGCCGCCGACGCCCATGGTCATGGCGCCGATCACCTGGCTGCGCGCCGTTTGCGGGTTGAGGATACGGCCGGCGGCGCAGACCGCCAGCATGCGGCGCACCCGCGTCTCGCCGGTGAAGCTGTCCACCGCCACCTCGACGAAATGGGCGCCGAAGGTGGATTGCTGGTAGGTCCTGCTCAGGTCGCCCCATTCGATCCGGTCCTCGGCCACGATCTCGCCCTCCTGCGCGCCATCCCGCAGCCTGGCAACCCGGTTGCCGGCGCGTACCTCGCCATCGGCGAACACCGTGTCCGACGCATTGAAGCCGAGGCGCTGGGCCACTTGCTCCCGCAGCTTGACGCAGGCCGCGTACACGCCGGACGTGGCGCTGTTGGCACCGAACTGTCCGCCGGAGCCGGCTGAGACCGGATAGGCGGAGTCGCCCAGCCTGACGGTCACCTGGTCCAGCCGCAGGCCCAGCATCTCCGCCGCCGTCTGGGCGATGATGGTGTAGCTGCCGGTGCCGATATCGGTCATGTCGGTCTCGACGATCAGCGTGCCATCGCCGCGCAGGCGGACACGGGCGCCGGAAGGCAGGTTCAGGTTGTTGCGGAACGCCGCGGCGACGCCCATTCCGACCAGCCAGCGGCCATCGCGGACGCTGGCGGGGGTGGCGTTGCGCCGGTTCCACCCGAAGCGCTCGGCGCCATCGCGCAGGCAGCGCGCAAGCTGGCGGAGGGAGAATGGCCGGTCCGGGTGTTCCGGGTCCACCTGGGTGTCGTTGAGGATGCGGAACTCGACCGGATCGATGCCGAGCTTCTCGGCCATCTCGTCCATGGCGACTTCCAGCGCCATCAGCCCCGGCGCCTCGCCCGGCGCGCGCATGGCATTGCCTTCCGGCAGGTCCATCACCGCAAGGCGGTTGCGCGTCATCCGGTTCGCGCCCGCGTACAGGAAGCGGCTCTGCACCACAGCCGGTTCCATCGAGCCGCCCGGCTGGTTGCCGTTCAGCGTCTCGTGTCCAAACGCGGTGATCTTGCCGTCACGCGAAGCGCCGATGCGAATGCGCTGGATGGTGGCTGGCCGGTGCGTCGTGTTGTTGGGCACCAGCGGGCGCGGCATGGCGACCTTCACGGGCCGCCGTGCCTCACGCGCGCCCAACGCCGCCAGCACGGCATCAGCGCGCAGGAACAACTTACCGCCGAAGCCACCGCCGATGAACGGCGAGAGCAGGCGGATATCCTCCTTTTGCATGCCGAGCGTGGTGGCCAGGTCGGTCCGGGTCCAGTCGATCATCTGGTTGGAGGTCCAGACCGTCAGCTTGCCATCCTGCCATGCCGCCATCGAGGCATGCGGCTCCATCGCCGCATGGCTCTGCGCGGGGGTCGTGTAGGTCGCGTCCAGCGTCACCGGCGACGCCTGGAAGGCCGCGGCGAAATCGCCGGTATCGGTATCCGGCCTGCCGCCGGCACCGTCATTCTCCGGCACGATGGCGCGGGATTGCTCGGCCTTCAGGTCGAAGCGGCCTTCGCTTTCGGCGTAGTCCACCTTGACCAGGCTGGCCGCCGCGCGGGCCTGCTCGAAGGTCTCGGCGACGACGAGGGCGATGGCCTGATGGTAATGGTCCACCTCCGGCCCGCCGAGCAGCTTCACGGTGTTGAACATGCCCTTGCCCAGCGTGCCGGCATTCTCCGCCGTCACGATAGCCACCACGCCCGGCGCGCGCCGCGCGGCCGACAGGTCCATCGCGCGGATGCGGCCCTTGGCGATGCCGGCGCCGACGATGGAGCCGTAAGCCGCGTTGTTGACGGCATCGTGGTGCTCATAGGCATAGGGCGCCATGCCGGCGGTCTTCAGCGCGCCATCGATACGGTTATGCGCTTTGCCAACGACCTTCATCTGGTCGATGGGGTTGGTGCCGGCCGGTGTGTCGAACTTCATGAGGCCCTCGCTTCGTGGATGACGGATGCCAGGGCGCGCTCGGCCAGCGGCACCTTGAAGCCGTTCTCGGGGGTAGGCCGGGCACCGGTGAACAGGCGCTCGGCGACGGCCTTGGCACCGCGTGGCAACTGCGCATCGGCTTCGTCGATCCGCCACGGCTTGTGCGCCACGCCCCCGACCGCGACACGCCCAGTGCCATCCGGCTGGATGACCGCGGCGACAGAGATCAGCGCGAAGGCATAGGAGGCACGATCCCGCACCTTGCGGTATAAGTGCTGGCCACCCGCAGGGGCCGGCAGGGTGACAGCGGTAATCAACTCGCCCGGTGCCAGCGTCGTCTCGATATGCGGCGTGGCTTCGGGCAGGCGGTGGAATTCCGCTATCGGGATGTTGCGCGCCTGGCCCTGCGCGTTCACGGTTTCCACCGTGGCGTCGAGCACGCGCATCGCGACCGCCATGTCGGACGGATGCGTGGCGATGCAGGCTTCGCTGCTGCCGATGACGGCAAGCTGCCGGCTGAAGCCACCGATGGCGGCGCAGCCAGAGCCCGGCTGCCGTTTGTTGCAGGGCTGGTTGGTGTCGTAGAAATAAGGGCACCTTGTCCGTTGCAACAGATTGCCGGCGGTGGTCGCCTTGTTCCGCAACTGGCCACTGGCGCCGGCCAGCAGCGCACGGCTGAGTACACCGTAGCTGCGGCGCACCCTGGCATCGGCGGCGAGCGCGGTGTTGTTGACCAGCGCACCGATGCGCAGGCCGCCATCGGCCGTGTCCTCGATCTTGTCGAAGCCCAGGCCGTTGACGTCGATCAGGTGACGCGGGGCCTCGATCTCCAGCTTCATCAGGTCGAGCAGATTGGTGCCGCCCGCGATGAACTTGGCACCCGGAATGGATACGGCTTTGGAAGCGGCGTCCGGCGCCGAAGTGGCGCGCTCATAGGTGAAGGATTTCATGCGTCCCTGCCTGCGATCTCGGCCATGGCGTCGAGGATGTTGGAATAGGCGCCGCAGCGGCAGATATTGCCGCTCATCCGTTCGCGCATCTCGGCATTCGTCACTTGCGGTGCTTCCGTCAGGCTGGCGGAGGCGTGGCTGGGAATGCCGCGCTTGATCTCGTCCAGCACGGCGACGGCGGAGCAGATCTGCCCCGGCGTGCAGTAGCCGCACTGGAAGCCATCATGCTTGACGAAAGCGGCCTGCATCGGGTGCGGGCTCTCGGCCGTGCCGAGGCCCTCGACCGTGGTGATGCGGCTGCCCTCATGCATGACCGCGAGGGTGAGGCAGGAATTGATGCGCATCCCGTCGACAATGACGGTGCAGGCACCGCACTGGCCGTGGTCGCAGCCCTTCTTGGTGCCCGTCAGGTGCAGGTGCTCGCGCAGCGCATCCAGCAGCGTGGTGCGCGGGTCGAGCGACAGGCGCTGTTGCGTGCCGTTGACGTCGAACGTCACCGGCATGGCGGCGTCCGGCGCGGCTGGTGCCGGTTGCGCGATGGCACGGCCAGCGCCGGATACGATGGCGCCGGCTGTGCCGGACGCGATGAGGCAGCGGCGTGACATCTCTAATTCACCTGGCTCAGTCATGCCGAGGGAGTCCTTTTCATCGGGCCAGGCAGCGGCTGCGGTCTTGCAGGGCGGAGCCGCGGGGCAGGGAAGTGGCAGGGACACAAAAGGGGAGGCATGTCCCTATCTGGCGCCGAGCCGCGTCCTTAAGCAGAGCAGATCCACTCATTGCCGCGATGAGCACGGCTCATCGTAATCAGCATTGGCTCAATGACGTATGGCTACCGGCCGCGCTCGCCGCAGGCCATAGCGCGGCACGTGCGCTCCGCGACGGCGCGGAGGGCGCGGCGGAAGAGGCCTGTGAACATACAGGCCGCCAGGTCAGCGGCAAGCCATCGCAGCGACCGGTGCAAGAGCTGCGCTCTGAGGTCACACGCAGGCGGATGTTACCGCGACCGGCAAGCCGGTGACGAAGGTGGCTGCGCAGCCCACGACCGCCGAGGTCAGGCTGAGGCGTCGTTCCAACCCGGAAGGTGCCGCCTTCGCCAACCAGATCAGCGCCGCACCGCCGGCACACAGCAGCAGCCAACTGGCCACCATCACCCAGCGGAACAGGTTGCCGCCGCCGACCTCCGTGCTGGGCCAGCCATAGGCACAGCCAATTCCGTGCAGCCCATACAGCACGGAGAAGCCGAAGGCCCAGAAGATCAGTCCCGCGCTCGCACGTGCCAAAAGCATCATGCCAGCACCAGCGGCGCCAGGACGCAGGCCAGGATCAGCCATGTCGCCAGACCTGCATAATCGCCAAAGAGCTGCGCCACCGATGTCTCTAGCACCCGTCCTTTCCTGATATGGCCCGAGGCGATGCGCGCCCGGATGAAGGCGGCGCAGAGCAGGGCGATGAAGGCATGCAGCACGCCATAGGCGATCATCGCCCAGGAGGATGCCGCGTAGGCGTGGCCGGTAGGTGCCGGGAGCTCGGCCAGGCCCAGCCACAGCAATGCCGCGATAACGACGGCCTGGGCACCTACGGCGAGACTGGCCCAGCGAGACGAAGCGGCGTTGTTCCCCGCCACGCCAGCCGATGCCGCCAACCGTGTCAGCACCGTGCCGGCCAACGCCGCCAATGCGGCCACGGCGCCTTGCGGCAACCCGGCCGCGATCAGCTCCGGCGGCGGCCAGTTGGGCGCCACGACCCACAGGAAGGCGTAGCCGAACAGCAGCGAACCCAGCAGCGTGCCATCCGCCACCAGCAGGAAGACGCTGCCCCACCAGCCGGGCGCGCCGGCGGCCTCCCGGTGCGTCAGCGCGGTCTCTCCGGCACCGATCGGCACGGGCCCGATCTCCTCCCGCCAGCCCAGCGTCCAGGCCCAGCGCCACCCAAGCACGGTGACGGCGACAAGGGGCAACGGCGCCAGCCAGTAGAAGCCGAACAGCAGCGCCAGGAAGAAGCATCCGGTCGCCAGCGCGGTGATGATGGGCAGGCGGGTGTTGCCCGGCAGGATGATGACGTGGTCCACCGCGCCGGTGGTGACATCGACGGCCATCGTCTCCCGCCAGCCATGGCGGATCTCGGCCAGGTAGCCTTCGCCGCGGGCCAGGCGCAGCGGCAGGTCCGGGTCGGCCGCCAGCGGCTCACCATCGGCGACGCGCGGCTGACTGGCGAAGTTGTAGGCGGGGGCGGGCAGCGGCATGGCCCATTCCAGCGTGTGTGCACCCCAGGGATTGCGGCGCGCTCGGCGGGAGAGGAAAATCTGCAGCGCGACATCGACGGCGAACATCGCGAAGCCGAAGGCCATGATGAAGCTGCCGACCGAGGACAGCAGGTTCAGCCATGTCCAGCCCATATCGGACGGATAAGTGTAGATCCGGCGCGGCATGCCCAGCAGGCCGGTCAAATGCATCAGGAAGAACGTGAGGTTGAAGCCGATCAGGATCAGCCAGAAAGCGGCCTCGCCCAGCAGCGGAATGCGCGCGCGGCCGGTGAAGTGCGGCAGCCAGTAATAGGCGCCTGCCAGCATCGGGAAAACGAAGCCGCCGACCAGCACGTAGTGCAGATGCGCGACCACGAAGTGCGTGTCATGCGCCTGCCAGTCGAACGGCACCATCGCCAGCATCACGCCGGTCAGCCCGCCGAGTACGAAGATGACGAAGAAGCCCAGCAGGTACAGCATGGGCAGCTTCAGCTCCGGCCGCCCTTTCCACAACGTGCCGATCCACGCGAAGATCTGCAGCGCGGTCGGCACCGCGACCAGCGCGGAGGCGGCGGAGAAGAAGCCGAGCGCCATGTGCGGGATGCCGGTGGTGAACATATGGTGCACCCAGAGCCCGAAGCTCAGGAACGCCAGTGCCAGCAGGGCCGCGACGATCCAGCCATAACCCAGGATGCGCGTGCGGGCCATCACCGGCAGCACGGTGGAGACCACGCCGGCGGCGGGCAGGAAGATGATGTAGACCTCGGGGTGGCCGAACAGCCAGAACAGATGCTGCCACAGCAACGGGCTTCCGCCGCGCAACGGGTCGAAGAACGGCCACCCGAAGGCGCGCTCTACCTCCAGCAGGATCGAGCCGAGGATCAGCGGCGGGAAGGCGACCACCATCATCAGGGCGGTGACCAGCAGGTACCATGCCAGCAGCGGCATCCGGTCCAGCCGCATGCCCGGCGCCCGCAGCCGCAGGATCGAGACCGTGATCTCGATGGCGGCGCTGACGGCAGAAATCTCGACGAAGGTGATGCCGAGCAGCCAGACATCGGCATTGATGCCCGGCGTATAGGCCTTGGAGGAGAGCGGCGTGTACATGAACCAGCCGCTATCCGGCGCGACGCCCAATGCCAGCGCGGCGATCAGGATGCTGCCGCCGAAGACGTAGCACCACCAGCCATAGGCGGAGAGGCGCGGGAAGGCCATGTCGCGGCTGCCCAGCATCTTCGGCAGCAGGTAGAGCGCCAGCCCCTCGAACATCGGGATGGCGAACAGGAACATCATGATGCTGCCATGCATCGTGAAGAGCTGGTTGTAGATCTCGGGGCCGACGAAGGCGCTGCCTGGCGTGGCCAGCTGCGCGCGGATCAGCATGGCCAGCACGCCGCCGATGGCGAAGAAGGCAAAGGCGGCCAGAATGAAGCGCCTGCCGATATCGGAATGGTTTACCGAGCTGACGGTGCCGCGCCAGCCGCGTGGGGAGCCCCAGATGGCGGTCAACGCCCGGTGGCGGGACAGCGCGCTCATGGCTGTTCTCCCCGCTGGAACGCGGTCCATCCGGCGGCGTCGTGGGCCACGACGCGGAAGCGGTGCCCCGCATGCCCCAGGCCGCAGAACTCGGCGCACTGACCCTCGAAGCGCCCGGGCTCCTTGGCATCGATGCGGATGACGTTCACATGGCCAGGAATGGCGTCCATCTTGCCGGCTAGGCGCGGCACCCAGAAGCTGTGGATCACGTCATGGGCCTCCAGCCGCAGATCGACAGGGCGGCCGGCGGGGATGTGCAGCACGTCGCGCGTCACGATCTCGCCCGCCATGCCGGGATGGCGGAAATCCCAGTACCACTGGTGCGCGCTGGCCTCGACCACCACGACACCCGCAGCCTTGCGTGCGATGGTCTGCTCCCCCAACGCCAGCGCGAAGCCGAGGAGGACGAGAAGCACCGTGCTGGGCATTGCGACGCCGAGCCCGCCGATCCACAATCTGGTCCCGCCTGGTGCCGGCGTCGGACGGCGGCGGAACGCTAGGGCCAGCAGCGTCATGACCAGTACCGTCAGGATAGCGGCACCCGCCAGCATCGCCCACCACAGCGTCGCGATGGAGGCGGCGGCGGACCCGGCGGTGTCGAGCGTGGAAAGCGGGCCGGAGCAACCGCCGACAGCCAGTGCCGTTGTCGTCAGGCGTAGCCATTTCAGCATAGGGCGATGGCCTTGGATTCCAAAAGTTCCGAACATTCCGGGGGCGACGGCGCGCTGGTCGATCCCATCGCCTCTCACCCGCATTTCCATCGCACGGAATCGCGCATCGCCGTGGCGGGGCATCCGATCCACGCGATGCTGGTGGCCTTCCCCATCGCGCTGGCCATGAGCACGCTGGGCGCGGATGCGCTGTACTGGTGGACAGGCGACCCCTTCTGGGCCCGTGCTGCCCTGTGGGCGAGCGGCGGTGCCTTCCTGATGGGCGTGGCCGCCGGCATCTCCGGCACTGTGGAGCTGCTGATGGTGCGCGGCATCCGCATCCGCGCGGCCAGTTGGACGCATTTCGTCCTGGCGGTGATGCTGCTCTCCATCCTCGGCGCCAATTGGGGCTTCCGACTGACGGGTTACGAGCAGGCCGTGCTGCCCTGGGGCATTCTGCTGTCCTGCTTCGCGGCGGTGTTCACCGGGATGACGGGCTGGCATGGCGGGAAGCTGGTGTTCGACTATCACCTGGGCACCGCACCGATCGGCAAGGACTGACCGAGCGGTTCCCGCAGCCAG
Source organism: Teichococcus aerophilus (assembly GCF_014490485.1). Taxonomy (GTDB): domain Bacteria; phylum Pseudomonadota; class Alphaproteobacteria; order Acetobacterales; family Acetobacteraceae; genus Pseudoroseomonas; species Pseudoroseomonas aerophila. The sequence goes on from NZ_JACTVA010000001.1 coordinate 268,583, forward strand.
GCCGGGGCCAGCCCGTCCCGCAGCACTGGCTTGGCCAGCACCAGAACCAGGATCGCCGTCATCGCCAGCAGAGAGGCGCCGACCAGCGGGCCGCCGGCGGGCACATCGTAATTGCCCTTCTGCTCGCCGATCTGCAGCGTCACATGGCCCATCCAGGCATGGATCGTAACCAGCACGCCCACCACGACGAGCTTGGCGAACATCCACGGGATGAAGACATCCCGCAGGAAGATCAGCGCCGTCCCCGCCGTGATGGCGATGACGGCGGCGGGCGTGACCAGACGGATGTAGAAATTATGCGTCACCAGCCGCCTGCGCGCGAAATCCAGCTGGTCGTCGCCGGGGCCGTACCGCGCCAGCAGCAGCGGCAGCCCGACCAGGCCGGCGCACCAGACGGACAGCGCCGCGATATGCAGGAACTTCAGGGCGGTGATCATGCCGCTGCTGCAGCCCGGGCCCAGGTGCGGCGGGCCAGCACCGCCACCGCCAGCGCGTAGGGCACGATGCCAGGCACCCACATGACCAGGCCGGCCAATTGCTGGTCCACCACCTGGTCCAGTCCCCAGGGCAAGGTGGTGCCGATATGCGTGGCATAGAGCGGTGTGGTCGCGAAGGTCAGCAGCGCGCCCAGCATACCCATCTGCGCCATCCCCAGGATGGCCATCAGCACGCCGGTGACAGGCGGGGCGGCGAACATGGCCTGCCAGAACCAGAAGGCGCTGGCCAGCAACGTGGCCTGCATGAGCCAATAGAGTGCCGTGCCCGCCAGCGCGGCGTCATAGAAGGACGGCAGGTGCCACGCCCACAGCACCGCCGTGGCCACCACGAAGGCAAGGCCGGGCAGCATCGGCCGCCGTGCCGTGAACGCCATCGCCAGCAGGGGCGCCGCAACCGCGACCACCAGCAGGTGGTGCACGGCGCGTGCGGAGAACAAGGAGACGCTGAGCGCGCAGAGCGGCGATACGAAGGCCAGCGCCAGCACGCCGATGGCCGCCAGTGCCGGCTTCGGGTGGCGGGACCGCCACGCCACCAGCGCCCCGGCGCCGAGGGCCAGCAGCAGGATAGGGTCCAGGTTCCAGCTTCTCATCAGGTCCGCGGGGTCTGGCGGGGCGCCGCAATAGCTGGTCATGCGCTGGGTACCTTAGTGTTGCCGGCCGACAGGTCCGGGATGGCACGCACGGCCGAAGCGGCTGTGCGCGCATCCCCCTCTCGTTGACGTTTGGCCGCGTCGGCGGTTTCCCTCGCCGAGCGAAACAGCGCCGAGCGGATCCAGCCGCTGCCGATGAAGGATGCACGATAAGAGAGGGGCCTTTGGGACGCGGCAACACCTGCCTCTGCAGCGCTCCGGCGCAGTGCGAAAAGCAGAGAGGCGGGTTGCTCGGCGTATTGGCGACGGAATGTTCCAGGCCCGTGGCGACACGCGGGTCACCACCGGCACGACATACCCGGCCGTTCCCCAACGCTCAGTGCCTAATGCGCCCGGCCGTCTAAAGTTGCCGAAAGTTCATTTTTTATAACGTGCCGAAACCTCGGTCGAACCGCAGCGGCCCGGCCGCGGCATCCCCGCCGCCGTGCTTTAGCGGAAGCGTTCCGCGCGGAACGCCTCCGGGGCGATGAACGGTGTCTCGCCGCCCATCATCTCCGCCAGCATCCGGCCCGTGGTCGGACCCAGGGTCAGGCCCTGGTGGGCATGGCCGAACGCCCCCCACAGTGTTACCCGCCCGGGGATGCGGCCGATCACCGGCAGCATGTCCGGCGTACAGGGGCGGGTGCCCAGCCAGGGCTTGTCCTCCACCTTGTCGGCCAGTGGCAGCAGGGTGCGGGCGATGGGCTCGGCCCGGGTGAGCTGGATCGGCGTCTCCGGCGCATCGGGGCGGGCGAACTCGGCTCCGGTGGTCAAGCGGATGCCGGCGCGCATCGGCACCAGGCAGAAGCCACTTTCCTCATCGATCACCGGGCGGTTCAGCACGGCGTTGCCCTGCAGGCCGAAATGGTAGTGGTAGCCCCGCTTGCCGAACAGCGGCGGCGCGTAGCCGAAGCGGCGCGTCAGCATCCCGGCGGCAGCGCCCAACGCCACGACGGCCTGGGCCGCTTCCACCGGGCCGTCCGCGGTCTGCACGCGCCAGCCGCCGCCGGCTTCCCGCAGCGTCTGCGCATCCCCGATGGCGATACGGCCGCCCTTGGCCTCGAACAGCCGGGCATAGGACAGGGTCAGGGCATGCGGGTCACTGACGGAATACGGGTCGGTCCAGTGCAGCGCCCCGGCACGTTGCACCAGCAAATGCGGCTCCGCCGCCGCCAGCTCCTGCCCGTCCAGCATGCGGTAGCCGACGCCGTAGTCGCGATGCGCGGCCTCGGCCTCCTTCCGCACCTCCTCCAGCTTCGCCTCGTCGCCGAACAGGCGCATCCAACCGATAGGCCGCAGCAACTCGGCCGAGCCGGCCTCCCGCGCCACCACCATGTGCTCATCGAGGCAGGTGAGGATGAGGCTGGCATAGGCCCGCGCCACGGCCTCGTACCGCGCCGGCGCCGAATGCCACCAGTAGCGCAGCAGGGGCGACACCAGGCCGGGCAGCGCGCCGGGATGGTACACCGCGTCGATCGAGCGGTTGCGGGCGATGCGGGCGATTTCCGAGAGCTGGCGCGGGAAGGCGTGCGGATGCACCGCTTCCCGCTGGATCAGCCCGGCATTGCCAAAGGAGGCACCTTCGCCCGGACCGCGCCGGTCCACCAGCACCACGTCCCACCCCCGCTGCCGCAGATGCAACGCGGTGGAGACACCCACCATGCCGGCGCCCAGAACGATCGCGGATTTGCTCATCGATAGACCCTTGCGGCTGACCGGTACGGTGTTGCTGCTGTCGCTCCGCGCCTGGCAGGCATCGCCGCGCGGCCCGGGGCCCGTTGCCGCCGGCCAACACTCCGGCTTCGGGCGAAGCGTGGGCCGGGATGCGCCGTCGCCGCATGGGGCACCGGACAACCGACGCGCGCGGTGGGAGCGAAAGGTGGCTGGCGTGCGGGGGCTTGGGACGTCTCGATCATCTCGGCGCTTTGACGGAACGGCGGCTACCCTAGAGCAGAACCGACATCGGCCCTAGGGCATGATGCGTTCACATTCATTCCGATACCATGCTCCATGCCATTGTCTGGTCGTGTGATTCAGGCGTTCGGTGATTCCAGATCCAGCCATCACTCTCTTAGGGGCCGGATACGAGTTTGCGGCCATAGCGATAGCGCGTGGTACCTCCGGCAACGCAAAAGGGCCGCGCCACGCGGCACGGCCCTGATGGAATGCAGCCTATGCCGCTCTAGGCACTCGGCGGCGGTAGCGGTGCCGGGTCGGCGAAGCGCCGGACGATGTTGACGACCAACCGCGCGGCGACGTTGTCATACCCATCCACCGGCAACGCGCCGATGAAGTTCATCGAGCCCACCGAGAACACCGCGCCGCCATTCGGTGTCTCGAAGAAGGTGAGGTCGGAGCGGATGATGTCCTCCCGCTTCGCCGGCCAGGTGTGGTCGCGGCGCTCCTCGTTCACCGGCTGGTAGGTCGGGTCCGTCAGCACCGCTCGGCCGATGATCAGCGCGTGGCGCGGGGTGCCCAGCAACGTATCGGCACGGTCCAGCTCATGGCCCGCCGCGCCGCCGCCCATCAGGCCGCGCTCGCCCAGGCTGGCACCGGGCGATGCCAACTCCGGCATGCCGTCACGCATGAAGGCCACGCGCGGGTCCAGGATGTCGTCGAGGAACTGGTAGGGGTAGCCGCGATATTCGCCCTGCGTGCTGAAGCCGACACCCACCAGCTGCTGCGGCGGCCGCCCCAGCCGGCGCCACAGCCCACCATAGCTCCCATCATGCGCGTGGTAGCTCTCGCCGGGCAGTGTCTCCCACAGGCGGATGCCGCCTTCGGCGCGGCGCAACTCGAAGCTCCAGGGGCCGGTGCCGTGCGGTACCACCTTCCAGTAGAAGCCATTGCCGCCAAGATACATGAACCGCCCGCCCTGGCCGAGATAGGCCGCCAGCGCATCCAGCGTTTCCACCGTGTGGTACTCGGGGTGCTGGCCGGTCAGCACCACATTGTACTGGGACAGCAAGCCGACGCCTTCCGCATGCACATCGTGGTCGGTGATGACCTCGTATTCGATGCCGTTGCGCGTCAGCATGTCGGTGACATAGCTGTCGGCGGAGATCCAGTAGAGGCCGGAGCCGCCCTCGCTGGGGTCGACCAGATGGATCTGGTTGACGCGCTTGTCGATCAACGGCCGCCGCAGGGTGGACATCACCACGCCGCTGCCATCGGAATGGAAGTTGTAGGGAGAGACGCCGTACTCCGGGTGCCCGTCCGGCGCTTGCGGCAACGCGCCCCATTCCAGCGAGCGCGGCGTGATCATCGCCTGCCGCCCGGCCTTCTGGAACTGGCCGTACACGGTGTAGCTGAAAGTCGGCGCCAGGAACGCCACCTTGGCCTGGGAGCCGGGAATCTTCGCGCGCACGTGGAAGACGATGTTGTCCCGCACCGTCCTTCCGTCGCGCTCCACCTCCAGGTGCAGCGCGTAGACGCCGCTTTTCCACGTATCCGGCACCACGAAGCTGAGGGAGGGCTGCCAGCCGGCATCGCCGATATCGTCGTCGTGGAAATGGATGGCGCCGTACTGGCTGGGGTCCTCGGTCCACCGGTGCACGTCGCCGCGCCAGTCGGAACCGGTCATGGCCCGCGTCGGCAGGTTGTGCAGGATGCCGTGCGCGCCCGACGGCCCGATATCCTCGATCCGGTCGGTCTGCATGGCACGGGAGAGATCCCATGCCGCCAACACTTCGCCCGGCGCGGTGGCCGAGCGGCCGCCGGAGAGGATGCGCGGCTGCTCCACCTTGCCGTTGAAATGCGCCCGGGCCAGGCCATCGCTGCAATCGGCGGCGATGGAGACGGCACCGGGGCCGGAGAGGCCGCCACTAGCAGGCGCCGAGGCCTCCGCCGTCTCGTCCCGGTCCAGGCGGGGCCGCAGGGGCTGCTGCCGCAGATGCAGCCGGCCCTGGTCATCCAGCAGGCAGACCAATGCGTGCCAGGACCGTTCCGTCAGCGCGACGCCGGTCCGCAGCGCGGTGGTGCCCGCCGGCGTCACCAGCCGGCACCAGGCACCATCGGCGTCGAGGCCGAGGGTCAGCGAGCCCGCCTCGCCATGCCAGCACAGCACCGCCTGCTCGCCGGCGGCCAGGCGCGTCGGCCATACCGTGGCGGCCAGGGCGACGGCGCCGGCGGGCATCGAAACCGCCGGCACCTCCCCCCAGGACCCCAGATGGATATCCTGCTGCTCGCCCTGGTGCTCGCCTTCCAGCGGCCACGGTGCCGGTACCTCACGATAGCCCGGGCCCCGCGGGTTGGGGTCACCGCAGATGATCTGCGCCACCCGGGCGCGATAGGCCCCGCCGCCCTGCACGGAGATCATCACATTCAGCGTCTCGCCGGGGCGGACGCTCCAGCGTTCGACATAGCCGGTAATCGGAAGCATGGATCAGAGCCTCAGCCGCGACGGAGATGCCAGAACAGGGGCAGGCCCTTCAGCATGCCAGTCAATTCCTTCTTGTAGGCCGTTGGCTGGTAGAACAGCCCCAGCGGCACGTAGGGGACGTCGATGAAAGCCTGGCGCTGCGCCTTGATGCCGATCTCCCGCTGCGCCGCCGCGTCGGGCGCGGTGAACCAGCTGTCACGCAGCGCCTCCAGCTCCGGGCTGCGGGACCAGCCGAAGGTCGCACGGTCGCCGCTGCCGCGCAGGAAGTTGTGCGCGGAGGGATTGAGCTGGGTGACGCCGGCCGAATAGGTGCAGAAGACGCTGTAGCCGCCCTGGTCGAGCCCGTTGCGGTTGCCCATGCGGGTCAGCATGCTGCCCCAGTCCATCAACTGGTAGTCGGTGTTGATATCCAGCCGCCGGAACAGGTCGGCCATCACCTCGCTCATCGCCTTGATCGAGGGGAAGTCGGACGGCGCCATCAGCAGCACGCGCTCGCCCTTGTAGCCCGCTTCCTTCAGCGCCTTCTTGGAATCCTCGATGCTGCGGCTGCCGTCCAGCGCGCTCATGCCCTCTGTGTTCGCCATGGTGCCGCCGGGGGCGAAGAAGCCGATGCCGTCCTTCCACAGACTCTGGTCCTCGCCGGCGATGGCGGTCATGAAGTCGCTCTGCTTGATCGCGCCGAGGATGGCGCGGCGGATCGCCGGATTATCGAAGGGCGGCTGGGTGTGGTTGAAGCGCAGCACGCCGATGGCGCCGTAGGGGTCGAGCACCTCCACGTTGAGGTTGCGGTTGCGCTTCAGCGTCGGCAGCAGGTCGTAGATGGGCTGTTCCCACCAATCGATCTCGCCGCGCTGCAGGGCGGCGGCGGCGGTGCTGGCATCCGGCATCACCTGCCATTCCACCCGGTCGAACCCCGCCTGCTTCGGCCCGGCCAGCAGGCTGGCGGTGCCGGACGGGCGCGGCACGTAGCCCGCGAACCGCTCATAGACGAGGCGGGAGCCGGAGACATGCTGGTCGGCGCGGAAGCGGAAGGGGCCGCTGCCCACCAGCTCCTTCACCGGCGGCACAGGATCGTTGGCGGAGGCCAGGCGCTCCGGCATGATGAAGGCGACGATGGCGCCTACCTTGCCGAGCGCCTCCGGCAGCATGGGGAAGGGGGATTTCAGCCGCCATCGCACCGTGCGGTCATCCGGCGCGGCCAGTTCGTCCACCACCGCCATCAGGGAATTGCCGAAGGCATCCCGGTGCGCCCAGCGCCGCAGGCTGGCCACCACGTCCCGCGCCCGCACCGGCTCCCCATCATGGAAGCGCAGGCCTTCGCGTAGCGTCATGGTCACCAGCTTGCCGCCGTCCTCGACGGTGTGGCCCTCGACCATCTGCGGCTGCGTCACGCCCTGCTCGTCGATGCCGTAGAGCGTGTCGAAGATCAGGAAGCCGTGGTTGCGGTTGACCAGCCCGGTGGTGATGGTCGGGTCCAGGATGGCGGCATCGGCCTGCGGCACGAAGATCAGCGTCTTCGCCGCGGCGCTTTGCGCGCCGGCCAGGCGAGGCGCGCCGAGCGTGGCGCCGGCGGCACCGAGGGCGAGGGAGTTGCGGAACAGGTCACGGCGGAGCATGGCAGGTCCTCCTCAGGAGACGTGGCGGCGCTGGCTATTCCCGTGCAGTCGTCTTCTTGCTTGCGCCCGGCCTTACTCGGCGGCGGCGGTATGCGGTTGGGCCAGCCCGGCTTCCACGCTGGCCAGGGTGCGGCCGAAGAGATCGAGAATCTCATCCACGCCCGCCGCGTCGATGATCAGCGGCGGGCAAAGGCCGATCGTGTCGCCCATCGCGCGGATCACCAGGCCGTTGCGCAGCGCTTCGGCGTCGAAGCGCGCGCCGATCTTCAGCGCCGGGTCGAAGGCGGTGCGGCTGGCGGGCTCGGCCACCAGTTCCACGCCGATCATCAGCCCGGCGCCCCGCACCTGGCCGACGATGCGCGATTGCGCCGCCAGCGCATCCAGCCCCGCCCGCAGCCGCGCGCCCATGGCGCGGACATGCGGCACGACGTCCATTTCCTCGTAGATACGGATCGTCTCCAGCGCCACGGCGACGCCGACGGGGTGGCCGGAATTGGTGAAGCCGTGGCCAAAGATCTCGCCACCCTTGTTCATCTCCGCCAGCGCATCCTGGATCGGCTTGCCGAGGATCACGGCCGAGATGGGGAAGTAGGAGGAGGAGATACCCTTCGCCAGCGCCACCATGTCCGGCTGCATGCCGACCGTCTGGCTGCCCCACATCTCACCAGTGCGGCCGAAGCCGCAAACGACTTCGTCGCCCAGCACCAGGATATCGTGCCGGCGCAGCACCGCCTCGATGGCCGGGAAGTAGCCTGCGGGCGGCACGATGATGCCGCCGCCGGCATTGATCGGCTCCGCGATGAAGGCGGCGATGGTGTCCGCGCCCTCGCGCAGGATCAGTTCTTCGAGTGTGGCGGCCAGGCGGATGACGAAGGCGGCCTCGTCTTCGCCCGGCTGCATGCCGTGATAGGCATCGGGGCACAGCGTGTGCAGGAAGCCCGGCAGCGGCAGGCCGAACTCGCGGTGCATGCGCGGCATGCCGCACATCGAGGCCGCGACGATGGTGGAGCCATGGAAGCCACGGTCGCGCGAGATGATCTTGCGCTTGCCCGGCTTGCCGCGAACCGTGTGGTACACCCAGGCCAGCTTGACCATGGTCTCCGTCGCCTCGGAGCCCGAGGTGGCGAAATAGGCCTGCGCCTGCGGGATGGGGCTGAGGGCGACCAGCTTCTCCGCCAGGTCGATCGTCGCGGCCGGGGTCTTGTGGTTGAAGGTGTGGTAGAAGCCGAACTTGTCGTAGGCCTCCGCCGCCGCGCGCTTCAGCCGTGCTTCGGAAAAACCCAGGGACGTGCACCAGAGTCCCGCCATCGCCTCGACATACCGCTTGCCCTGGCTGTCGAAGACATGGATGCCCTCGCCCCGTTCCATGATCAGCGGGCCGTTGGCGGCGTGCGCCTGGGCGTTGGTCTGGGAATGCAGGTGGAACATCACGTCCCGGGCTTCCGCGGAATTCGGGGTAGGGGTCGACATGCGGGTGCTCCTGACCAGGGGAGACAAATTGGCCTGACCAATTTGGCCTGGCCACTGTCATATTGGCCGCCCAGCTTGTCAAACCCTTAAATAGGATGCTTGAAGCCCGCCATGCTCCCCGCCGCCCCCGCCACACCCGTCATGCGCAGCTTCGAAACCGTCGCCCGGCAGATCGCGGCGCTGGTACAGCAGGACCATCAGGTCGGCCAGCGCCTGCCGGCGGAGCGAGAACTGGCGAAGCGCTTCGGCGTCTCCCGCCCCACCATCCGGGAGGCCATCCTCTCCCTGCAGATGGCGGGGATGCTGGAGGTGCGGAAGAACAGCGGGGCGTATGTCATCAGCCGGCAGGAAGCGCCGGAGCTGAAGGGCCTCTCCGGCTTCGGGCCTTTCGAGAACCTGCAGGCGCGGCGGATGATCGAGCCGCAGATCGCGGCGCTGGCCGCCCAGCACGCGACGCCGCTGCAGCTGGCCGCCATGGCCGGCACGCTGGCCGACATGCGCGCCGAGCACGCGCGCGGCGCGGAGGCCGACGCCGCCGACCATCGCTTCCATATCCTGCTGGCGGAGGCCAGCGGCAACGGCGTGCTGGTGCCGATCGCGGACCAGCTCTGGCGTGGGCAGATCGACAGCGGCATCTGGCAGGACATCCACCGCTACATGCCGATGGAGCGCTACCGCACCACCTGGCTGCGCGACCACGAGGCCATCTTCCGCGCGGTGGAGGAGGGCAAGCCGCGTGGTGCCTCCCTGGCCATGACGCGGCATCTGGCGAATATCCACGCGGCGCTGATGGAAACCACCGGCCGTGGGGCCATGTCCGGCGAGGCCGACCATGACGGCGGCGCGGAATGAGGAGACGACCATGTCCGGCTTGCCCTATCGCAGCGCCCTGATCATCGGTGCCGGCGCCGGTATCAGCGCCTCCGTCGCCCGCATGCTGAGTACGGCGGGGCTGAAGGTGGCCCTGGCGGCGCGGAATACGGGGAAGCTGGCGGAACTCGCGGCCGAAACCGGGGCCGAGACCTTCGCCGCCGATGCCGCCGACCCCGCCTCGGTCGAGGCGCTGTTCCAGGCGGTGGATGCGCGGATCGGCGCGCCCGAGGTGGTCATCTACAACGCCAGCTTACGCGCCTCCGGCCCCCTGGCGGAGCTGGACCCCGAGACGGTGCGCCGGGCAGTGGAGATCACCGGCTTCGGTGGCTTTCTGGCGGTGCGTCAGGCAGCGAAGCGCATGGGGCCGAAGGGCCACGGCGCCATCCTGCTGACCGGCGCGACGGCCAGCGTGAAGGGCTTTTCCGGCTCCGCCGCCTTCGCCATGGGCAAGTTCGCCCTGCGCGGCCTGGCGCAGAGCGCGGCGCGGGAGCTGGGTCCGCAGGGCATCCATGTCGCCCACATCGTCGTCGATGGCGGCGTGCGGAGCGAGAAGCGGCCGGAGCCGGCGGACCGGCCGGACAGTCTGCTGAGCCCGGACGGCGTCGCCCAGACCTACCTGGACCTGCTACGCCAGCCGCGCAGTGCCTGGTCCCTGGAAGTTGAGCTGCGCCCCTGGGTGGAGCACTTCTGACTCAGGCGCCGGACCCACCGCCCGGCATGATCCGCCGCAGATAGGCGGCGATCGCCACGCTGTCGGTCGCGGAGCACGCGACATAGCCATCCGGGCGCACCAGCCACAGCGCATCCGGCTGCACGGGCGGCCGGGGCATGGGCTCCAGCAACTGCGGGAACACGCCGATCAGGTCGTCCACCGCGCCGCTGGGCTGCGCGAACAATGCAAAGCGCGGCGTGGCACCGGTGCCGGGTGGTGCCTGCCCCACTGTGGGCGGCAGGCGCGCGCCCGGTCGGGGCCCGTCGCCGGGCAGGGCGGGGCCGTTCAGCGGGCTGTCGGGGTAGCCGGTCGCCAGTTCGGTAAGGGTCTCGGCCACCGCGTGCTGGACCGGGCCGAGGCCGAGCACGAGGTGGGCGATCAGGTTCCGCGCACCCTGGGCGATGGGGTTCCGCAGCGTGGCGACGGTGGTCAGCCGGTCCGCCGCCTTCAGCACCGCGTCGCCCACCGCGCTGCGTTCCGGGCCGTAGCTGTCCAGCAGCCGGTCGGCGCAGGTGCCATGGATCACCAGGGCCAGTTTCCAGGCCAGGTTGAACGCGTCCTGCATGCCGGTGTTCATGCCCTGGCCGCCGGCGGGGCTGTGGATATGCGCCGCGTCGCCGGCCAGGAACGCGCGGCCCCAGCGATAGCGCGCGACCTTGCGGCCGTTGATGTTGAAGCCTGCCAGCCAGACCGGGTCATGCGCCACCAGGCCCGGCGGCCCGCGGCGTTGCATCACCGCTTGCACCTGCTCCAGCGTCGGGGCGGGTGAGCGCGCCAGACCGGATGGCGGCAGATCGGCGAGCACCCTGGAGCGGCCGGGCGAGATGGGGAAAACGACGAGCACGCCATCCCGGTGCCAGTAGACGGCGGCTTCCGAATCCGGAAACGGGTAGCCGTGCAGATGCACGTCGGCCAGCATCCAGTTGCTGTCCATCGTCTTGCCGGCGAAGGTCGCGCCAACGCCGTGGCGCACCGCGCTATGGGCGCCGTCGCACCCCACCAGCCAACCAGCCCTGAGGCTTTCCTGCCGCCCGTCGGGGTGCCGCAGCACGGCCTGGACATCATCCTCGCCCTGGGTGAAGGATTCCAGTTCCACCTGCCGCTCGACGGTGACGCCCTGCGCGGCCAGGCCAGCTTCCAGCAGGCGCTCGGTCTCCGATTGCGGCAGCATCAGGCCGTAGGGATAGGGGCTGCCGACGCCATCCATGCGGATGCGGCCGACAACCGCATCGCCCGCGACGATGTTGACCCCATGCAGCTTGCATCCGGCCGCGACAAACGGCGCCGCGCCGATGCCGCGGTCCAGCAGCTCCAGCGTCCGGCTCCACAGGACCAGGGCCTTGGAGGTCTCGCTGCGCCCGGCGGCCTTGTCGACGATGCGGACGGGAATGCCGTAGCGGGCCAGCTCTGCCGCCAGGGTCAGGCCGACCGGCCCAGCCCCGGCAATCAGGACGAGGCCCTTGGCGGGCGCGGCGGTCTCGGGCGGCATCGCGGCATTCTCCTGCACTGGCTGGGGCGCCGTAGCGCGGCGGGCGCCGTTGCCGGGACGCTAGGCGAAAGGTGCGGCGGGAGTCCCGCACAACATCCGAAAATGCCGAAGCCTGGGGGTGACAGGCTTTGCGCCGGCCGCGCACTCAGCCAATGGTCAGCCGCGCGCTACCCAGGATGGCGGGAGACGCAGCGGCCGAACGGTGCCGCGGGAAGCGGTGCGTACCCTGCCGAAGACGTCCCTTGGCCGGCGGCGAGGACGCTTGGGAATACATCTCGTAAGCCGCACCGCCTGGACGTGGCCTCGCCCCGAGCCAGCCATCCCGGCGCGTCAGCGTCAATTCGCCCAGAACGCGCCTTCGAACGGCATGGCGGCGAAGCGGCGGTTGATCTCCGCCAGGCTGTCCCCCGCTTCCATGCGGGGGAACAGGTCGGGACGCAACCAGTGTGCCATGGCCTGCAAGGCCACGATGCCCAGCGGCCCGTCGCTGAAGTAGTTCCACAGCGCATGCACCCGCCCGTTCCGGACGGCGGACAGCGTATCGAGCCCCGGCGCGTGCGTCACCCGCGCCAACTCCGCCGCCGCCCGTTCCGGCGCCACGCCGGGCCCGACCGAGATGCCGCCCGCGGCGCCGGCCCGCGGCGTACCGGTGGCGACATAGACCTCCGGGTCGGCGGCGATGACGAATTCCAGGTTCAGCGTGCCGCCCGCCGGGCCGGGGAAGGCCCCCATGCCAATATTGCGACCACCGAGCAGGCCGAGATACTCGCCCACCCCGCCGCTGCCCACGGACCAGCAGCAGGGCCAGCGCCCCGCATGCGCCTGCAACAGCACGGAAGGCCCGGGCGGTGCCCCCGCCATGGTCTGGCGAATGGCGTCCAGGCGCGTCGCGTGGACCCGGATGAAGGCTTCGGCCTGATCCCGTACGCCGAGCCAGTCACCCAGCAGGCGCAGGCTGGGGGCGGTGTTGTCCAGCGGCCGCAGGAAGAAATCGACGAAGGCTACCGGCACGCCAGCTTCCTCCAGCGCCCGTAGCAGCGCCTGGTTCTCGGTGGAGCTGGCCTGCCAGGCGCTGAACAACACCAGGTCCGGTGCCACCGCCAGCATCCGCTCGGCCGAGATGCTGCTGCCGGCGGTGCCGCCGATCGCCGGCACGGCATCCAGCGCCGGGAAGCGGCGGCGGTAGGCGGCGTGCAGGTCCACATCCAGCGTCTGCAGATTGGTCGCCCAGCCGGCCAGCAGGGAGACCGGGTCCGGATGCAGCAGGGACAGCGCGATCAGCAGGAAGCCGTCCCCCAGCACCACGCGGCGCGGCGGCGCCGGCGGCGGGCGCACCGGCCGGCCCAGCAGGTCCGTCGCCGCCCGCGCGCCACCTGTGGTGCCAAGCAGGAAGGGGGCGGCCAGCAGGCCGCGCCGGGGCAGGATCACCAGCGGTACTTCAGCGCCGCCAGTACCGTGCGGCGGGTGCCCCAGTAGCAGCCATTGGCGCTGATGCAGGTGCTGACATACTCCTTGTCGAACAGGTTCAGCGCGTTGACCGAAAGCTGCACGCCCTGCATCGACGGCAGTGCGCGCCCCAGATCGTAGCGCAGCGCCATGTCCGCCAGCGTCACGCCCTGGGTGCGGTAGACATTGTTGGCATCGCCATAAGAACCGCCGATGTAGCGTACGCCGCCGCCGATGGTCAGCCCGGCCACCGCGCTATCCAGGAAGGTGTAGTCCGCCCAGGCGGCCGCCTGGTGGTTCGGCGCGAAGGGCAATTGCTTACCCAGCGTGCTGGCACCCGCCGCGTTGCGGTTGGCACGCGTCACCTCGCTTTCCGTATAGGCGTAGGAGAGGGTGAGGTTCAGCGCGTCCGACAGGCTCGCCTTGCCTTCCAGCTCCAGCCCCCGCACCCGGGCCTCGCCGGCCTGGGTGCTGAAACTGGTGTTCAGCGGGTCCGGCGTCAGCACGTTCTGCTGCGTCACGTGGTAGGCGGAGAGGGCGACGAAGCTGTTGATGCCGTCCGGCTGGTAGCGGATGCCGGCTTCGTACTGCGTGCCGGTGGTCGGGCTGAAGGGCGTGCCGGTCCGGTCGGTACCCGAGGTCGGCTGGAAGGACGTGGAGTAGCTGACATAGGGCGCGAAGCCGTTGTCGAAGCGATAGACCAGACCGACGCGGCCGGTGAACTCGCCATCCTCCTGCTTCACCACCGCCGTGCGGCCTGTGGCGACGGTATAGGTGTTGGTGCGCGCATCCGCCCAGTCGTAGCGTCCGCCGACCGTCAGTACCCAGCGGTCGACCCGCACCTCGTCCTGCGCGTACAGGCCGGTCTGGTTGCGGCCCTGGCTGATCCGCGTCGCCATCGGCGGGCGGGAGACGGGGGTGCCGTAGACCGGGTTGAACACATTGAAGGCGGGCAGCAGGGTGAGGTTGCTTTCCTCGTAGGTCGAGTCCTCCCGCTGGTAATCCAGCCCGACCAGCAACCGGTGGCGCAGCGCGCCGGTGGTGAAGTCCGCCTGCATCTGGTTGTCGACGGTGAAGCTGTCCGAGATCTCCGGGAAGGCCCAGGCGTAGCGGATCAGGTCCCGCTGGTTGGCCAGCAGCTGCGCCGCCTGCACGCGCTGGGAGTCGGTATCGACATGGGCGTAGCGGAAGTTCTGGCGGAACTGCCACACGCTGTCGAAGCGCCGCTCGAAGGTGTAGCCGGCCATGATCTGCTCGTTGGTGAAGCGGTCATAGCCCGGCTCGCTAAGCGAGCGGCTGGTGGGCAGGCGGCCATTCGGGTTGAACCACAGCGTACCGGGCGCCGGCAGCGCCTGCGGCGCGCCGCCGCCGTCGGAGGAGATGCGCTGGTACTGCGCCAGCAGCGTCAGGCTGGTCTGCGCATCCGGCCGCCAGGTCAGGGCAGGGGCGATGAAGATACGGCGTTCATCGAGGAAGTCGGTCTCCGTGTCCGCCTGCCGGTAGAGGCCGGTCAGGCGATAGGAGAACGCGCCCGCCTCATCCAGCGGCCCGCCGAAATCGAACGCGCCTTGCAGCAGGTCGTGGCTGCCAGCCTGGAGCTGCACTTCGTGCACCGGCGTCAGGCTCGGGCGGCGGCTGACCATGTTCAGCAGGCCGCCGGGCGAGCTCTGCCCGTACAGGGCGGAGGCCGGGCCCTTCAGTAGCTCCAGCCGTTCCAGCCCGAAGGATTCGATGCGGGGCTGCGCGTAGCCACGCGCGCCGAAGGGCAGGCGCAGCCCGTCCAGGTAGCGGATCGGCGGCGTGAAGCCGCGCACCGTCAGCCAGTCGTAGCGCAGGTCGGTGGCGCCATACTGGCTGATGACGCCTGGGGTGTAGCGCAGCGCGTCCGTGACGCTCTGCGAGCCCTGCGCATCCATCTCCGCCCGGGTGACGACATTCAGCGCCTGCGGGGTATCCAGCAGGGGCGTATCGATCTTGGTGGCGGCCGCGCTCTCCTCCGGCACGAAGCCCTGGGAGGCCCAGCGGCCGCCGCCCGTGCCGGCGGAGGCCTCGACATTCACCGTCGGCAGCACCACGGCGCCATCCTGGGCGGCGGCGCGCGGTGGCTCCGGCGCCAGCCGTACCGTGCCGGCCTCGATCCGCCCGACCAATCCGGTGCCGGCCAGCAACTGCCGCAGAGCTTGGGCGGCGGAGAGATTGCCGCTGGCACCGGGCGAGTTGCGCCCTTCCAGCAGCGTGGCCGGCGCGCTGGCCTGCAGCCCGGTGGCGCGGGAGAACTGCACGAGCGCGACGGAGAGCGGCTGCGGCGCGATGGCGAAGCTGACCACGGCACTGGCGGGCGCTTCCTGCGCCATCACGGGCGCGGCGGCACCCAGCATGGCCGTCACGGCCAGGGCCGAGACCGACCACCGCATCGGCCGCCAGGACGTGCGCTTCCCCGAAGAACTGGACACCACTGAAGAACCCCTCGATCCGGTGGCGCGACGGCGCCCCATGCCCCCATGACGGGATGGGCAGCGCCGATCCGACACCGGTTACGAAATTTTTTGCTCAGGCCGCGCTCAGCCGGGTCAGCAGCCCGGCATGGTGCTGCACGCGCACCGGCAGGGTCTGGGCCAGTGCTTCCAGCACCTGCGCCGGGCGGGTGAAGCGGAAACGGCCGGAGACACGCAGCCCCGCCACCGCATCGCTGACCAGCAGGGCACCTGGCAGGTAGCGGGACAGTTCCTCCGCCACCAACGCCAGGGGGGTGTCGGCGAACAGCCGCCAGGCTTCGGCGAAGCCTTCCACCCGGTCGGTCTCCGCCAGGGTCAACCGGTGGGGCGGGGCGGCACCCAGCCTGCCCCAGGCGAGGCCGAAGCCCGGCCCGACCGTGCCGCCCGCCATACGGGCCGCGCCGCGCAGCACCGCCACCTCATCCGCCTCTGCGCGCCGCAGGGCGAGGATGCTGCCCGGCGCCACCTGCCATTGGCCCCAGCGGCCCTGCAACTGCAGCGGCGGCGCGGTGTCCGGCAGGTCCAGCCGCAGGGCGCCGGCGGCCAGCCGCACCAGGCCCGGGCCGGGCAGGTCCACGGCGCTGGCGGTATCCAGCAACAGGCGGCCGCCGCCGACCAGTGAGGGAAGGGCGCGGATCTCGCCTGGGGCGGTGGCCGCGTCGGCCATGGCGCGGCCCAGCGGCGCGCGGCCCAGCCAGGCGCCGAA
>NZ_JACTVA010000010.1 GCF_014490485.1 Teichococcus aerophilus
GGGCACGGCGCCCGGCGCCACCGGCAGCACGACCGCAGCCCCGGGCACAGCCCCGAGCGCAGCCCCCGGCGCCGCCGCCCCGCGCACCGATGCGACGCCTACCACCGCCACCCCGGCCGCCGGCGCCAACAGCTTCACCGAAGGCCAGGCCCGCAGCCGTATCGAGGGCGCTGGCTATACCGACGTCCAGAACCTGCGGAAGGACGACCAGGGCGTCTGGCGCGGCCAGGCCATGCGCAACGGCACCCGCAGCGATGTCGGCCTGGACTTCCAGGGCAATGTCGTCGTCGGCAACGCCCCGGCCGCCAGCCGCTAGGCCAAGCGCGGCCGCCTGAACGGCGGCCGCCCGCCTCGGCCGCAAGCCCGGCCCGCCGCCGGCACAGCGCCACGCCATAACCACATCGGTGGCCGGACACGATCCGGCCCAACAAGGAACGCCCCCATGCAACGCACCATCACCCGGATGTTCGATACGCGGGACCAGGCCATGGCCGCCATCGCCGATCTGGAAGCCGCCGGCTTCGCGCATGACGATCTGGGCATCGTCGCCGCCAACCCGGAAACCAGCGCCGACCCCGCCACGCATCATGACCGTACCGAAGCCACCAGCAGCGGCACCGGCATTGGCGCCGCGCTCGGCACCTTCCTCGGCGGCGGTGCCGGCCTGGCGGCGGCGCTCGGCGCCATCGCCATCCCGGGCATCGGCCCGCTGGTCGCGGCCGGCGCCCTCGCCACCACACTGGTCGGCGCCGGCACCGGTGCGGTCGCCGGCGGCCTCGTCGGCAGCCTGACCGGCCACGGCGTCAGCGAGCGTGAAGCACCGATCTACGCCGAGGGCATGCGCCGCGGCGGCAGCATCGTCACCGCCCGCGTCGAGGAAGGCCGCTCTTCCGAAGTGGAAGCCATCCTCGCCCGCCACAACCCGGTGGACATCAACGCGCGTGAGGCCGACTACCGCGCCAGCGGCTGGCAGGGCTACGACGAGGAAACCTCCGTCGACACCCGCACCCGCCGCACCGGCGGCATCAACGACCCGCTGGTCCCCGGCGGCCCGCTGGGCGACCGCCAGATCTGACGCCGACATCGCCGCCGGGGGAGGTCATCCCCTAGCGTTCTTCCTGCCGAAACCTCGCAGGAACCAAGAAAGGCCGGGGAAGGAATTCCCCGGCCCCATCTTCTTTTTTCAAATCTGGCGTGGAGCCGGCGTGATGGCTTGGGGCGGAATCCCCGAGAGCTGAAGCACGCGGTCCCCCAAAGGCGTCGAGCAGGATGCGTGACCGAATGCGAACGCAGCAGGCTCGGGCTCACACCATCAGCGCAATACCTGCGGCCCTCAGTGCGCCCGGGCGATGCAGAACTCCACCACGCCCACCAACGCCCGCTTCTCCGCATTGTCCGGGAAGCCGTCCAGCGCCGCGATGGCCTTGTCGCCATACATGCGGGCCCGGCCGATCGTATCGGTGAATGCCTGGTGCTTCTGCATCAGCGCCAGCGCATGCGGCAGGTCAGCTTCTTCCTGCTGCTTCTCTTCCAGCACGCGGCGCCAGAACACCTTCTCGGCCTCGTCGCCGCGCTGGAACGCCAGCAGCACCGGCAGCGTGATCTTCCCCTCGCGGAAATCGTCACCCACCGTCTTGCCCAACTTCTCCTGCTGCGCGGAATAATCCAGCGCGTCGTCCACCAGCTGGAAGGCGATGCCCAGGTTGCGGCCATAGGCGTCCAACGCCTCGGCCTCCGCCACCGGGCGGTCGGCCACCACGGCACCCACGCGCGTCGCCGCCGCGAACAGCGCCGCCGTCTTGCCCTCGATCACGTCGAGATACTGTTCCTCGGTCGAGGACGTGTCGTTCTGGATCACCAGCTGCAGCACCTCGCCCTCGGCAATGGTGGCGCTGGCGCCGCACAGGATACGCAGCACCTCCAGCGATCCGTCCTCGACCATCAGCTCGAAGCTGCGGGCGAACAGGAAATCGCCGACCAGCACGCTGGCCTGGTTGCCGAACACCGCATTGGCGCTGGCCCGGCCGCGCCGCAGGTCGCTCTCATCCACCACATCGTCATGCAGCAGCGTGGCGGTGTGGATGAACTCCACGCACGCCGCCAGCCGCACATGCCGGTCGCCGCGATAGCCGCACATCCGCGCGGCGGCCAGCGTCAGCAACGGCCGCAACCGCTTGCCACCGGCCGCGATCAGATGTGCCGCCAGCTGCGGAATCAGCGCCACCGGGCTTTGCATCCGCTCGACGATCTGGCGATTGCAGGCCTCCAGATCCTCGCGCACCAACCCCACCAGGGCGGTGAGCGCATCTTCCCCGTTCGGGGCGGAAGCCTGGTCGGCGCGGGTCTGTACGGCGGGGGAGCTCACGCGGGGATTGACCTCTTGCTGGCGCGCGCACCATACCGGCCGGGCCCCGGCCCAGCAAGCCGACCGCCCCAATCCCGCCCGGCCCTTTCGCACCCGGCCCTGGACCATCCCCCAGGCCATCCCCAAGGCCATCCCCAAGGCCATCCAAGGAGTAGCCCGGCATGCCCCCGCTCCCGGACGCCACGGGCGACACGACCGAGGACACGCTGCTGGGCGGCCGCGTCCGCCTGCGCCAACCCGTGCAAGGCCTGCGCGCCGGGCTGGATGCCGTCCTCCTCGCCGCCAGCATCCCCGCCCGCCCGGGCCAGACGGTGCTGGAAGCAGGCTGCGGCACCGGCGCCGTCTTCCTCTGCCTGCTGGCCCGCGTACCGGACCTGCACATCCTGGCCGTGGAGCGGGAACCGGAACTGGCCGAGCTCGCCCGCCACAACGCCGCCGCCAACAACGTGGCGGACCGCGTCACCATCCTGACCGGGGACATCACCGACCCCGCCCTGCTGCAGGAGAGGCGGGTCCACCACGCCTGCGCCAACCCGCCCTACTGGCCCGGCGGTACCCGCCCGCCCACCCGCCTGCGCGCCGCCGCCACGCATGAAGGCCCGCCGCATCTGGGCCACGGCCCGGCACTGGAACTGTGGGCCGCCGCCCTGGCCGCCCCGCTGGCCCACAAGGGCAGCCTCACCTTCGTGCTGCCCGCCGGCCGCCTCACCGAAGCCGCCCTGGCCCTGCATGCCGCCCGCTGCGGTGGCCTGGCCCTGCTGCCCTGCTGGCCACGCGCCGGCCAGCCCGCCCGCCGCATGCTGGTGCAGGCGCGCAAGCACAGCCGCCAGCCGGACCACCTGCACCCCGGCCTCGCCTTGCATGACGACGCGGGCTGGAGCCCGCAGGCCAACGCCATCCTCCGCGACGCCGCCGCCCTACCGTTGCGCTGACCGCGGCGCCTCGCCGGCCCGGCCCGCACCGCACCCGGGCACCCCATCCCGAACGGACGGCCCGCCGCGCATCCGCCCGGCGGCCGGGACCGCATCGAAATTCCCCAGCGCAGCCCAGGCCTTTCGCCTGCAAGAAGCTGAGCACCGATCCCCGCATTCCGGTACAACCTCCGGCTGCGGCCCGCCTCCGGTCTCCCGCGCTGCCCCGCGCCAGGCCGCGCACCGCCTCCACGCGGCACGGCTTGCCATTTGCCCTGCCCCACCGCCTGGCTTAGGACTGAACCCCCGTCCACAAGAAGACGCACAGGCCCCCTGAACGACATGGCATCCCCGATCATCGACCCGGATACCCTGCTGGCCAAGGCGGACGCTCACAGGCGGGACAAGGACTGGATGGGCGCCGCCGACGCCTACCGCCAATTCACCATCCTGCGCCCCAACGACTGGACTATCATCGTCCAGGAAGGCCACTGCCTGAAGGAAGGCGGCAAGGTCGCCGAAGCCCTGGCCCGCTACCGGGAGGCCGAGGCCCTGGCCCCGGACGACGCCGACCTCCAGGTCCAGATCGGCCACGCGCAGAAGGTGCTCGGCCGCTGGCACGATGCCGCCCGCGCCTATCACCGCGCCCTGGCCATGAACCCCTCCAGCGCCGCCGCGCGGGTCGAGGCCGCCGCTACCGCCGAGTGGCTGACCGGCCCGGAGATCGATGCAGCCGACCGCGCCGCCCTCTCGCGCGAACGTGATAAGGACCCGCGCTTCGCGCCGTTCCTGCCCGTTCCGCAACCGGCGGATGCGGCCATCGCCACGGTGTTCGACGTCACCGACCTGCTGCAATACTTCAACGACCGCCGCACCCCCACCGGCATCCAGCGCGTGCAGTCGGGCATCATCACCCGCGCCCTCACCGCGCCCGCCGCCGGGATGGCCATCTCGCTCGCATACTTCGAACCCCGCCAGCGCGTCTGGAAGGCGGTGGACCGCCACGCCTTCACCCGCCTCTGCGCCCTCTCCGCCGCCGGCGCCGATACGCAGGACCCGGAATGGACCGGGATGCGCGATGCCGTCCGCCGCCTGCTGAACGCCACAGGCGCCATGCGCTTCCCGCGCGACGCCCTGCTGGTCAATCTCGGCAATTCCTGGAGCCTGACTGACTATTTCCGCGCCCTGCGCCAGGCGCAACGGGACCACGGCGTGCGCTACGTACCCTTCGTGCATGACTGCGTGCCGCTGATCGTGCCGGAACACTGCCTCACCGGCCTGGTACATTCCTATGTCCGCTGGTTCAGCGCCCTCGGCCTGCACGCCCACGGCCTGCTCTGCAATTCGGAAAACACCCGCGACGACCTGCGCCGGCACATGGAAGCGCTGCGCCCCGGCCTGACGCCCCCCACCCACGTGGTGCGCCTCGATGCCGACCCGCGCGGCCTACTGCCCCCGCAAGGCAACGCCGCGCCGATGGAGGCCCTGCGCGCCCTCCGCCACGATGAAAGCTTCGCGCTGTTCGTCGCCACGCTGGAAAGCCGCAAGAACCACCTGCTGGTCTTCAACGCCTGGCTGAAGCTGCTGCGCGAGCACGGCGCCGAGGCCATCCCCCGCCTCGTCTGCGTCGGCAAGCCCGGCTGGCACGCCGATGCCGCCCTGAAGCTGCTGGAAACCTCGCCCGAACTGCAGCGCCACGTCCTGCTGCTCCCCCAGGTCTCGGATCAGGAACTGGACGCGCTGTACGACCGCTGCGCCTTCACCGTCTACAACAGCCACTACGAAGGCTGGGGCCTGCCGATCACCGAGGCGCTGGCCCACGGCAAGGTCACCATCACCCCCCGCCACTCGGCACTGACCGAGGCGGGCGGGGACGTCGCCACCTACTTCACCCCGCAAAGCCTGCCGGAACTGACGGCAACGTTGGAGAAAGTCATCCTCGACCCCGCCTACCGCGCGGCGCAGGAAGCGCTGATCCGCGCCAAGGGCCAGCCCCGCAGCTGGGACGCGGTGAAGGACGAGGCGCTGGACGCCATTCGCGCCCTCGCCGCCCAGCCCGTCCGCCCGGTGGCGGAAGCGGCCACCGTCGCGCTCGGCCAGCACTACAAGCTGCGGCGGATGGAAAGCCCCACCCCCGCCCTCGCCCCCGCCATGGCCGAGCTGGTGCGCGAAGGCCCCGGCTGGTACCCGCTGGAGGAATGGGGCGTCTCCACCATGGCCGGCCTCGCCACGCTGCGCCTGCCGCTCCCCGCCGGCACCGACGCCCCCCTCCGCCTCTACCTGGAGATGCGCGCGCCCGCCGACATGGAGGTGGAGCTGCGCTTTCACTCCGAGGGCAGCCAGGCGCAGCCCTTCCTTGTCAGCCTGCCCGCCGGCGAGCCCCGCATCTGCCTGTTCGACCTGCCCGCCCTGCCCGGCACCAGCCTCAGCATCGAGCTGGACAGTGGTGACGGCCCCTATGCCTTGCAGTATGGGGAGGCGAGACGCCTCGGCGTCGGCCTGCTCGGCTTCATGCTCTGCCGGCTGGACGACCACGCCGCCCGCCTCGGCATGCTCGAAGAGCACAGCCTCAACCCCGTCTCCCCGGCCCTGACCTGATCATGAACCATACTCTCGCCGGCGCGCATGTGCTCGTCACAGGCGCCGCCGGCTTCATCGGCGCCGCCCTCTGCCAACGCCTCCTGGCGGAAGGCGCGCGCGTCACCGGCTGCGACAACATCAACGCCTATTACGACCCCGCCCTGAAGCACGCGCGGCTGGACCTGCTCCGCCCCAACCCCAACTTCGCCTTCCACCGCGTCGAACTCTCCGAAGCCGGCGCTCTCGCCAGCCTGTGGCGGGACAGCAAACCGGACTACGTCGTCCATCTCGGCGCCCAGGCCGGCGTCCGCCATTCGATCGAGCGTCCGCGCGCCTACGCCGCCGCCAATCTCGACGGCTTCCTGGAAGTGCTGGAAGCGGCGCGGGAAACGCCGGTGCGCCACCTCGTCTACGCCTCCTCCTCCTCCGTCTACGGCGCCAACACCAAGGTCCCGTTCAGCGAGCGCGATCCGGTCGAACAGCCCGTCAGCCTCTACGCCGCCACCAAGCGCGCGAACGAGCTGATGGCCCAGACCTACGCGCATCTCTACCGCATCCCCGCCACCGGCCTGCGCTTCTTCACTGTCTACGGCCCCATGGGGCGGCCGGACATGGCCTATTGGGGCTTCACCAGCGCCCTGTTCTCCGGCGCGCCCGTGCAGGTCTTCAACCACGGCAACGTCTGGCGGGACTTCACCTATGTGGACGAGATCGTCGAGGCCATCGCCCGCCTGACCCTGCACCCGCCCGCCGAGCCGGACGAGCCCGGCCGCGTCGCCCCCGCCACCCCCCACCGCATCTTCAACATCGGCAACGACACGCCCGTGAAGGTGGATGACTTCCTCAAAATCCTGGAGCGCCTGACCGGCCGCACCGCCAACCGCCAGGACGTCCCCATGCAACCCGGCGATGTGGAGCGCACCTGGGCCGACGTCTCCGCCCTCCGCGCCGCCATCGGCTTCGCTCCCCGCACGCCGCTGGACGAGGGCCTGAAGCGCTTCGTCGACTGGTACCGCGAATACCACCAGATCCGCTGAACCCGCCCCACCGTCATGCCACCCATCCTGGCGCCGGCATTCGACGCCGCCTTCCAGTCCCAGTTGGATGCGCTGTTCCGCTGGCGGCGGGACGTGCGCCACTTCCAGCCCACGAAGCTGCCACCCGGCCTGCTGGATACCCTGCTGCAGGCGGCCGACCTTGCCCCCTCGGTCGGCCTCAGCCAGCCCTGGCGCTTCGTCCTGGTGCGGGACGCCGCCCGCCGTGCCGCCATCCGCGCCAACTTCACCACCGCCAACGCCCAGGCCCTCGCCACTCAGGCCAATGACCGTGCCGCCACCTACGCCCGGCTGAAGCTCGCCGGGCTGGACCAGGCCCCCTGCCACCTCGCCGTCTTCGCCGAACCCGACCCGCGGCAAGGCCACGGCCTCGGCCGCGCCACCATGCCGGAAACCACCGCCTACTCCGCCGCCATGGCCATCCACACGCTCTGGCTCGCCGCCCGCGCCCACGGGCTCGGGCTCGGCTGGGTCTCGATCCTCGACCCGACATCCATCGCCACGACGCTCGACATTCCCGCCCATTGGGCCTTCATCGGCTATCTCTGCCTCGGCTACCCCGCCACGGCGGAACAGCAGCCGGAACTGGAACGCGAAGGCTGGGAACACCGCACCCCGGCGGAATCGCGCCTGCTGCACCGCTAACCACCCAGCACCACGCCGATACACGCCTACGACGCCGCATCACCGCACCTGCGCGATACACGTCCGCCAAATCTCAGTGGGAAACACCGCGAGGGACCGGCATCGCAGGCGCACCTCAAGCTTCCGCAACCACTTCCGGCGCCACTGCAGCACATCTCCATCGGGCGGACTCACCCGATGGCGTGAAAACGATCTCTAAAACAACAAACCGGAGCAGTTGAAGGAAGCCTGTGCGAACGGACACTGCTCCAGCCGGACCAGGCAGCATAAAACGCCACCGCTGCGAAACCTTGCTGATTGCCGCAGCACCTCTTCAAAGCCGACCGCCGCGCCGCCCATCCGCCCTCAACCAACGCCTCAGCACCCATAAACAGGCCAGGGAGGACCCGCCTCTCAAGGCAAGCCCTCCCCCTTTCTCCAGCAGGAAGCCGGGGCGGAACTTACTCCGCCACCTGCTCCACCTCACCCACGGTCACGGTCGGGGTCCGGCCACCGCCGCCACCCCCGCCGCCGCCACCGCCACCGCCGGAGAACCCGCCGCCGAAGCTACCAAAGCCGCCGAAGCCGCCATCACCCACGAAGCCGCCGCCACCGAAATAGCCCGCGCCCGTGGTATGATCGATATAGATGGTCTCGGGCGTACCCACGCTCACCGTTGGCACCGGCTCGGCCTCTGCCGCCGCATGGGCCTCACCCGCGGCAAATCCCTCGGCAAGCGCCGCCCCGGCAAAGCTCAAATGCTCGCCATGGCTCAACAGGGGATCGAACGCCGTCTCGCGATACTGCGCGACCATGACCTCCTGGAAAGCCTCGTAGTCGAAATTGAACAACGGCTCGGCAGGGCCCCAGTCCGGCGCCGGCACCGCCGGGCTGCCAAAACCTTCCGCATTCCAAACCGTGATGGTGTCGCCGCCGTCTTCGAACAGCATGGTTCCTCCTTCCTTCGTTGTTTCCGACAACATGAAAAACATGTCAGGATCGGGCCAGCAAAGCCACGAAGACGTGAGGGCACCGAAACAGCGCTGATACTCTCGTGATCTCCACATCAAAGTATCACGCGGTACAGAAAGATCGTGCCAGCAAGAAGAACCAATCAAACTCTACCGTAAGGTGCACTTCAACGCTCACATTCTACCGACCACCGAACGAACCGACGTCAAGCGCCAGCATCGCAGCGCAAACCCAGCACGACGCACCCGCAACACGCACCCGGCCTACCATTCCTCCGCGAGCCCACCGCCCACAACGCGAGTCATCAGAGTCCACCCTCCATCTCTGCCATCCGTGCCCGCAGCCGTGGTATGGTGAAGTCCAGGAAACTCCGCACCTTCAGCGGCAGAATCTCCGCAGGCGCATAGACCAGGCTGACCGGCAGCGGCTCCGGCGCGAACGCCTCCAGCACAACCCGCAGCCGCCCGTCCTTCACCTCCTCGGCAACCTGGTAGGACAGCAGACGCACGATGCCGACACCGGCCAACGCGGCCTGGATGGCGGCCTCCGTCGTATTCACCGCAAGCCTCGGCTTGGCTTCCATGACGCTGTGGCTGTCCCGCCGATACCGCCATTCCGGCGATGCCGCGAAGCCCTGGAAATTGATGCCGTCATGCCGCGCCAGGTCTTCTGGCATAAGCGGCACCCCGCGCCGCGCCAGATAGGCCGGCGATGCGCAGATCACCCGCCGCACCGTCCCCACCCGCGTCGCCACCAGCGCGCTGTCCGCCAGATGGCCGATGCGCAGCGCGACATCGATATGCTCGTCCGCCAGGCTCACTTGCTGGTCCGCCAGCATCAGCCGCAACGTGATCTCCGGCTGCTCGGCCAGGAAGGCCAGCGCCACCGGCAACAGGTGCCGTTGCCCGAACAGCATCGGCGCCGTCACATGCAACTCGCCGCGCGGCGCGCGGTACTCGCCCGCCGCCTGCCGCTCCGCCTCCTCCACCTGTTCCAGAATGCGCCGCGTGGCAGCGACGTAAGCCTGCCCCGCATCGGTCAACACAACCCGGCGGTTGGAGCGGACCAGCAACTGCGTCCCCAGATGCCGCTCCAACTCCGCCACCTTGCGGCTCACCGTGGTCAGCGGAGCCCGCAGCCGCCGCGCCGCCGCCGAAAGGCTGCCCGCCTCCACCACCGCCAACAGCACCGCCATCGCATCGAACCGGTCCACGCTCCCTCCCATTTTCCGGCAGGAACACTCCCACCTTCCCACGGTACCGCGCAGAAACCGGAAGGCCTAGCTTCCCATCCGCCAACGACCCCTTGGCAGGAGGACCCCCATGCGCCACCGCTATCTGGACATCGCCACCACCCCTGCGGTGACGGCCGCCCGCGAGCATTACGGCAGCGCCCCCCAATGGGCCCGCGCGACCGAAGGCGCGGGCGAACCCGCCAGCCACGACCGCCTCACCCCGGCCGAGGCACAGTTCATCGCCGCACGGGATGGCTTCTACCTCGCCAGCGTCTCGGAGGCCGGCTGGCCTTACGTCCAGTTCCGTGGCGGCCCGTCCGGCTTCCTGAAGGTGCTGGACGACCGAACGCTCGGCTACGCCGACCTGCGCGGCAACCGGCAATACCTGACCGTCGGCAACATCCAGGCGGAGGACCGGGTCTCCCTGTTCCTCATGGATTACGCCCACCAGCGCCGCCTGAAGATCTTCGGCCATATGCGCGTCATCGACGCCCGGGCGGACCCGGCCCTCGCCCAGCAACTCGCCATGCCGGGCTACCCCGCCCGGGTCGAGCGCGCCGCCCTCATCACGGTCGAGGCGTTCGACTGGAACTGCCCGCAGCACATCACGCCACGCTTCACCCAGTCCGAACTGGACACCGCCCTCGCCCCCGTCCGGGACCAGATGGCCGCGCTGAAGGCGGAGAACGAACGCCTCCGCCGCCAGTTCCACCCTGAAGCCACCACCCCCAAGCCCTGACAGGCCACCACCGGCATCCGCCGCCCCAACCCCACCAGGCCCGCAACGCAAGACGGCCGGGAAGTCCCCTCCCCGGCCGCCCGTCACGCCGGTGGGGCGATTGCCCGTCACCCCGTGCCGGTCAGGTCCATCGGCTCCGGTATCCAGCCATAGCCTTCCCCCGCCTTCACCACATGCCCCAGCCCCGGCCATGGAAAGTGGTAGGACAGCACGGCAAACTTATCCGTCGCCAACTGGTCGAGCATGCGGGAGCGGGACTGCGCCGACAGCTTCGGGTCCGTGTCGAAGGAGAATTCCCACATCGGCCGCTGCAGCAGCAGGATGTGGTGGTGCGCCAGATCCCCCGTATAGACCATGGTCTGCCCGGCGGAAGTGATGGCATAGCAATGGTGCCCCACCGTATGCCCCGGCGTCGCCAGCGCCACGATCCCTGGCGCCACTTCCGCCTTGTCCCGCACCATGATCATCCGGTCGCGATAGGCGGAGAGGTTCTTCTTCGCCCCGTCGATGAAGGTGGTCATGAAGGCCGGGCCACGCTTGTTGGCGTCGTCCGTCCAGTACTTCAGGTCGGCTTCGCTGACGGCCACCTGCGCGTTGGGGAAATTCCGGTTGCCGGCGGCATCCACCAACGCCCAGCAATGGTCGCTATGCGCATGGCTCAGCACCACCAGGTCGATCTGCTCGGGCTGGATGCCGGCGGCGCGCAGATTGCCCATCAGCCGCCCGGTGGTCGGGCCGAACATCTTGCTGTCCGCCCCCATGCTGTCGCCCATGCCGGTATCGAACAGGATCAGTTGCCGCCCGGTATTCAGCACCAGCGCGTTCTGCTCCAGCGTCGCCGCATCCGGCGGCAGGAAATTGGCGCGCAGCAGCCCGACGATCTCATCGGGCGGCGAAGCCGGGAAAGCCGGCTCCGGCTTCCCCAACGGCAACCGGCCGTCGGATACGATGGTCGCCTCGTACTCGCCGAAGCGGAACCGGTACCAGGCCGCCGGCACGGCGTTCTGGAAAGGCGCCGCGGCCAGCGCCGGGCGTTGCAGGATGGCGGCACCGGCAGCAAGGCCGGCGCCCGCACGGAACAGGGCGCGTCGTTGCAGGCTCATGGTCGATCCTCCTCGCCGGTCCCGTGCCGCGTCTCTCGCGCACGCATCGGGCCGGCGGGGTGGAGCCTAGCTGTTCCGCCCCCGCCACTCCATCACCAAGATGACGGAGATTCTTGTCAAAACCACACGTTTCGCGGATCGCGGCCTCACTCCGGCTCCACGCCCACCTCGCGCGTCAGCGCCCCCCAACGGGCGATCTCGCGCACCATCAACGCCCGCTGCGGCTCCGGCCCGCGCTCCTCCTCGGGCGGGATCTGGATGGCCATGTCGGCAAAGCGCTCCTTCACAGCTTCATCGTCCAACACGGCGTTGATCGCCTCCGTCAACCGCCGCGTCACCGCCTCCGGCGTGCCACGCGGCGCCACGGCGGCGTTCCACACGGTGATGTCGAAGCCCGGCAGCCCGGCCTGCGCCGCCGTGGGTACGGCGGGCATCTGGTCCAGCCGCTGCGGCACCGTCACCACCAGCGCCCGCAACGTGCCCCCCGTCGCATGCGGAATCACCGTGACGGCCTGGTCGACGATCGCATCCGTCACGCCATTCATTGTGTCCTGCAACGCCGGCCCGGCACCGCGATACGGCACCAGCGTCGCCTGTGCCCCCACCGCCCGGTCGAACAACAACGCCCCGAGATAGGAGACCGACCCCGTCCCCGCCGTCGCGATGGTCAGCCGCGCCGGGTTACGCGCGATCCACTGCCGCATCTCCGCCAGGTTGCGCCCCATGCCCGGCCGCACCGCCAGCACCATCGGGTTCACCGCGAACAGCCCCAGCGGCTCGAAGCTCTCCAGCGGGTCATACGGCAACTGCTTGTAGAAGGCGGTGTTGGCGGCCAGCGTGCCCATGTGCCCCAGGCCGAACGTGTAGCCATCCGGCTCCGCCCGCGCCGTCCGCTGCGTGCCGAGGATACCGCCCGCACCGCCGATATTCTCCACCGGCACCGCCTGCCCCAGCACATCGCCCAGCTTCTGCGCCATGATCCGCGCCATCACGTCAGTCGGCCCACCGGCGGCGAACGGCACCTGCATCGTCACCGGCCGCTCCGGCCAGGTGGAGGCCCGCACCAGCGAAGGCGCCGCCAGCAGCGCCACCCCCGTCATCAAACTCCTGCGCCCGATCATCCTGTTCCTCCCTGGTCTCTTCCTGGTTGGACGATGTGGCGGCGGGCTTCTGCCTCAGCCGATGCGTGCCTCCGCCCGCATGGCCAGCCCGCCGCCGGGGTTGGTGGCCCAGAGCGCGACGCGCCCCTCCGCATCCGGCGGTTGTCCGTGCAGCGTCACCGGCGCCCCGTCGAACAGGGGAGACACCGCGCGGAAGGAAAACCCCGTCACCCGTGCCTGCGGCATCTGGCGGCGCACCAGGTCCAGCAGCAACGTTGCCACCAGCGGCCCATGCACGATCAGGCCAGGATATCCCTCTTCACGCGTAACGTAATCGCGGTCGTAATGGATGCGATGGCCGTTGAAGGTCAGCGCGGAATAGCGGAACAGCATCACCGCATCCGGCACCAGGCTGCGCTGCCACGCCCCCGGCGGCGGTGCCTGCGGCGCCGCCTTGGCCGCCACCGTGTCGGCGGAGCGGTAGACGATGTCATGCTCCTCGGTCAGCAGCAGCGCCTCCTGCCCGCTCTCCCGCACCTCGTGCCGCACCGTCACGAACACCAGCTCCCCGGTGCCGCCCGTCCGCTGCGTCACGTCGGCGATGGTGGAACGCCGCGTCACCGCCATGCCGGCCCGCAGCGGCGCATGGAAGCGCAGCCGCCCCCCCGCCCACATGCGGCGCGGCAGATGATGCACCGGCGGCAGAAACCCGCCCCGCGCCGGGTGCCCATCCACCCCCAGCGCCGAATGCCGCGCACCGGGCAGGAACAGGATCCAGTGGCTCAAGGGCGGCGCCGCATCGCCCGCCGCCACCGGCGGGTCATCGCGGTCCAGCGTCGCCGCCCAGCGCTCCAGCGCCCCGGCGGAGACGGTGTCGTGCTGCTCCTCCGCCCGTCCCACCCAGGCGGCATAACTGCCCACGCCATCCTCATTCATCGCCGATCCTCCGTCCACGCACGCCTATCCAGGCCCCTTCGCGCCCGACTATCCCAGCCAGGCGCCCACTGCCTCACGCCGCCTCGCTGCGCCCACCAGCGGGCGCGGATCGCCGCAACAACCCCGCCGCATCGTTCAGCCGGTCCAGCCGCAACACTTCCTCCGCCAGCGCGGCGGCCGGCCCCGCCCCCAGCACCGCATCCGCCAACCCGGCGAACTTCGCGCGCAGTTCCGCCTCGTCCGGGAAGTTGGCCGGCTCGCCCTTCGGTACCACCACCGTGCGCACGAAGGTCTGCCCGCGTGCCCGCAGCGTCAACTTCCCCGCCATATTCATGGGAAACTCTGCCTCGATCTCATCGTCATGCGCGCAGCCGATGCGCGGCAGCAGCCCGCGGATGCCAGCATCGTCCAGCAGCCGGTAGCTGTCCCAGTCCATCCGCCCCGTGGCCAGCGCACAGGCTATCACGAAGGGCCCGCTGAACTGCGCGTCCACCACATTGCGCGGGTCCGCCTTGCGCGCGGCCGGCTCGCCCACCAGCAACAGCCCGGCACGGGAAAGCCCCAGCGTGGCGCTCTCGATCTCCTCCGCCCGCAGCCCCAGCTCCTCGCGCAGCGCCAGCGCCGCGTCGATCCCCGCATGGCCCCAGCGGCAGGAGGGATAGGGCTTCACCCCCGTCGCCATCAGCTCATACACCTCGCCCAGGTCCCACAGCACCCGCTCGGCGCGCGGCGCGGGCGCATAGGCGTTCAGGAAGCCATGCTTTCCCTCCACCGCCTCGGCGGCGCCCTTGAAGCCCTCCCGCGCCAAGGTCGCGGCCGTCAGCCCGGCCATGCCCGCCCAGCCCACCTGGAACCGCTTGGTCCACGCGCCATTGGCCAGGAACTGCAGGCTGCCCGCGCACTGGCTCAGCGCGATCCCCAGCGCCGAGGCCACCGTATCCGCATCCAGCCGCATCACCCGCGCCGCCGCCGCCGCCGCGCCAAAGGCACCGCAAGTGGCCGAAGGGTGGAAGCCACGGTCGTAATGTGCGCCCGCCGGCAGCGCCAAGGCCAGCCGCAATCCCACCTCGTACCCGGCCACGATGCCCGCCATCACCTCGGCGCCCGAAGCCCCCACCATCTCGGCGGCGGCCAGCGCGGCAGGGATGACCGGCGCCCCCGGGTGCAGCACCGCCTCCGCATGCGTGTCGTCGAAATCCAGCGAATGGCCCAGCGTCGCATTCACCAGCGCGGCACCGGCCGGGGAATACCCTTCGGTATCGGCGAACACCCGTGCCTCGCCCCGCGCCATCCCCAGCGCGCGCACGGCGGCCAGCAGCGCCGGCGTGCTCTCCGCATCCTGGCGCGCCCGCACGGCATTGCCCACCAGGTCCAGCACCAGCAGCCGCGTGCGCGCCACCACCTCCGGCGGCAACGCCTCGATCTGCAAACCAGCGACGAAAGCCGAAAGCTCGGCGGTGACGGTCATGGCATCATTCCCCTTCAGGCCGAAAGCTGCACGGCGAACTCACTCCGAATGGCCTGGCTGTGCTGCCCGATGGACGGCACCGCCCCCAGGCTGGGCGCCGCCCCATCGTGCAAGGCCGGCGGCGCGACGATCGAGGCCACACCCCCCGGCGTCTCCACCACCACCCGCCGCAGCGCCGGGTGGCTTGGCAAATCCGCCACCTCATTCACAAAACCATAGGCGGTGCCGGCCGCATCCAGCCGCGCCGCCGCCTCCGCCCGCGTCAGCCGGGCGAATACCTGGCCCACCAGCGCATCCACCGCCGGCCGGTTGCCCACCCGGGCATTGTTGCTCTCGAAGCCCGGGCGCTGCGGCAACTCCGGCTGCTCCAGCACCCCGGCACAGAATCTGTGCCACTCTCGCTCGTTCTGGATCGAGAGCAGCACCAGCGACTCATCGGCGGTCTCGAAGGCGCCGTAAGGGCAGATGGAAGGATGCGCCAACCCCACCCGCTTCGGCGC
Source organism: Teichococcus aerophilus (assembly GCF_014490485.1). Classification (GTDB taxonomy): domain Bacteria; phylum Pseudomonadota; class Alphaproteobacteria; order Acetobacterales; family Acetobacteraceae; genus Pseudoroseomonas; species Pseudoroseomonas aerophila. The sequence continues at coordinate 15,588 of NZ_JACTVA010000010.1, forward strand.
CTGCCCGGTGCCCTCGAAATACAGCAGCGGCACGTTCATCCAATCGGCCATGCCATCGAACAGGCTGACCGCCAGCTGCCGCCCCCGCCCGTCGATCCCACGGCCGATCAGCGCCTCCAGCACCGCCGCATGCGCCGCCATCCCGCAACCGATATCGCAGACGGAAACCCCCACCCGCCCCGGCCCCGCCGGGTGCCCGGTAATCGCCGCCAGCCCGCTCTCCGCCTGCACCAGCAGGTCGTAGGCCTTCATCCCCGCATAGCTGTGCCCGGCCCCGTAGCCCGAGACATCGACGGTGATCAGCCGCGGATACCGCCGCCGCAATTCCGCCGAGCCGAACCCCGCCCGCTCCGCCGCCCCCGGCGCCAGGTTCTGGATGAACACATCCGCCCGCGCCAGCACCCGGTGCAGCAGCGCCGCGTCGTCCGGGTCCTTGATGTCCGCCACAAGGCTTTCCTTGCCCCGGTTCAGCCAGACGAAGTAGCTGGAGAGCCCATGCACGCTGGCATCGTAGCCCCGCGCGAAATCTCCCTCCGGCCGCTCGATCTTGATCACCCTTGCCCCCGCATCCGCGAGGCGGGAGGAGCAATAGGGCGCCGCCACCGCCTGCTCCAGCGACACCACCAGCAACCCCGCCAGCGGCCTGCGCGCATCCCTGCTGTTGCCGGCTGCATCCATGCTCAAGGCACTCCCATCTCACCAGGTCACGCGGCGGCGGCACCCATGCCCCCGCCGCCTTTCGCGCGCACCGGAATCAGGCGTTCCCGCCGCCGGCGCGCGCAGGCCAGGCCACCGGCTCAGCGGAAGGCGACAGGCGCCGCCATCCGCTCCAGCGCGTCGGGCTTCAGCGTCTTCAGCCAGTCCAGGCTCTTCTGCCCCACCGGGGTCGTCACGCTCTCCGCCGGAAACACCACCATGTCGGTCATCACCGGGAAGGGGTAGCGGTCCGTATGCAGCGTCGTGCCGATCAGCTGGTTCTCCAGCCCCTGCCCGTCCTGCCGGATGGTCACGGACGATGTCAGCGACGGGAAGGTCAGCCCCCGGAACGCCGCCGACAGCTCGGCATCGTTCGGCCACTGCCCGCCCTTCGCCGCCAGCGCCTTCTCGTATCCCGCCTTCATCGCATACACCGCCTGCGCCATGTGGTGCGCCGAGTAGATCGGGTAGGCATTGAAGCGCTTCCTGTAATTTTCAGTGAAGTTCTTCAACAGCGCCGGGTCCGCCGGCGACGGGTGCAGGAACCAGTGATCGCCGCGGGAGCCGATGATATGCCCCGCCGGCAACACCTTCCCCACCCGCTCCAGCGACGATTCCGCCAGCGGCAGCACGAAGGTGCTCCGCTCGAACAGCTTCCGCTCCGCCGCCTGGCGGATGAAAGTATCCAGGTCGCCGCCCCAGGAGGTGGAAAGCACCACATCCGGCCGCAACGCCAGCAGCCGCGTGATCTCGCTGGAGAAATCCGTGGCGCCGAAGCGCGGGAACAGCTCCGCCGCCACCCGCACGCCCGGCTTCAGCGTCTGCAACCCGGTGCGGAAGATGTCCCAGGAATCGCGGCCCCAGGCGTAATCCTGGTTCACCACCGCCATGCTGCGGAAATCCGGCTTCACCTTCAGCAGGTACAGCAGCGCGGAGAGAATCTCCGGCGTCGCATTGCCCTGCGTGCGGTGCGCGTAATCGTACTTGCCGTCCTCGAACACGCGCTGCGTGCCGCAATCCCACAACAGCGTCGGCCGCTTCATCTCGTCCGCCAGCGGCGCGCAGGCCAGGCAGTCGGCCGAGGAAATCGCCGAGAAGATCAGGTTGACGTTCTCGCTCTGCACCAGCCGGCGGTACTCGCCGACGAAGTGGTCCACGCCCGGCCCCTCATCCACGAAGATGGGCCGCACCTTCACACCGCCGATGCCACCGGCGGCATTCACCTCGTCGAACAGCAACTCCGCCGCCTGCCGCCCCGGCACCCCGAAGACGCTGGAAGGGCCGGACAGGAAGGTCGCGATGCCGACCTTGATCTCGGCCGGCTTCTGCGCCGGCGCCTGCGCCCAGGCAGGCCGTCCGGCCGCCAGCAGGCTGCCGGCGCCAAGCCCGGCCTGCAGCAGGCCACGGCGGGAAACAGGACGGCGGGAAACAGGGTTGGTCGATTGTGGCGGGGTGGGACGCGTCATTGGGCACTCCTCCTCCGAGACGGCCGCTTCAGCGGCTCTGCGATCAGACTGGCACCCTGCATCCCTCAGGTCCAATATATGGAACCGCCACCACCCCCACGGTTCCAGATATGGATCTCCGCCACCTCCGCTACTTCGTCGCCGTCGCCGAGGAGCTCAGCTTCACCCGCGCCGCCCGCCGCCTCGGCCTCAACCAGGCCCCGCTCAGCCAGCAAGTGCAGCAACTGGAACGGGAAGTCGGCGCGCCGCTGTTCCAGCGCCTCCCCCGCGGCGTCGCCCTCACCGAGGCCGGCCAGCGGATGCTGGAAGACGCGAAGGACATCCTGGCCCGCACCCGCCAGGCCGTGCTCAACGCCCGCCGCGCCGCCAGCGGCGAGCTCGGCACGCTGCGCATCGGCTTCACCGCCTCCGCCTCCTTCAACCCCTTCGTCACCGCCAGCATCCGGGACTACCGCGAAGCCTTCCCGGACGTCCGGGTGGAGCTGATGGAAGCCAACACCGTCCAGCTGCTGGAACGCTTCCAGTCCCGCCAGCTCGACGCCGCCTTCATCCGCCCCGCCCCCGGTGAGGCCGGCCACCTCCCCTGCCGCCTGCTGCAGCGGGAAGACATGCTCGTCGCCCTCCCTGCCGGCCACCCCCTGGCGGAACGCCGCCTCATCCCCCTCACCGCTTTGCGGGACGAGAGCTTCATCCTCTACCCCCGCCGCAACGGCCGCGCCCTCTACGACGCCATCATCGACGCGTGCGAGGCCGCCGGCTTCAGCCCCCGCGTGGCGCAGGAAGCCCCGCAAATGGCCTCCACCGTCACCCTCATCGCCAGCGGCATCGGCATCTCCGTCGTCCCCGCCTCCATGGGCCAGCTCCTCGCCCAGGGCGTCACCTACCGCCGCCTGCGCGGCCCCGCCCCCTTCGCCGAACTCAGCCTGGTCCACCAGACCGAGACCGCCCAGGAAGTCACCACCGCCTTCACCCAACTGGTCCTGGACCGCGCCGAGCGCGAAGGCCTCCTGCCGTGAGGGCGTGGAGAAAAGCTGGGGAAGGAATTCCCCAGCCCCCATCTTCTTCCTACGAGTCTTCAGGTTGTTCTCGTGGAGCGCACGGTCTTTTCAAACCATCGCTGCGCGTCATCTCAGGACGCCCGGGCAACTTGGGCGTGCGCGACACGCCCCGTCGTCTGGCCGCTACTCACGCCGTCCGCTGCGCCCACCTCAGCCGGCCACGCCCCGGAAGCCCACCCGGATGGCCAGGCAATCCGTAGGCCCGGGCCCCGAAGACCAGAAAGGAGATGGGCGCCAGGGGAACTCCTTCCCCTGGCGTTTCTCCACCCTCGCCTACAGCGAACGGCACCGCATCACAGCGCCGCCATCGCCTGCCGCACCGCATGCGCCACCCGGTTCCCGGCCCGCCGGGCGGAGACGGTCAACAGATGCACCGCCTCGCTGCCCTCTTCCGCCCGCGCCAGTTCCCGCAGCGGCTCCAGCACCGGCCAGGCCGGCTGCGGCAGCGCCGGGTCGTGGCTGAAGCGGTCGCCCTGGGTGTAGTCCAGCGGCACCAAGGCGCGGGACACCCGCATCGACGCCGCGTCCGCCAGCACCGCCCCGTCCAGCCGGTCCCGCAACGCCTCCACCTCGGCCAGCAGCGCATCCAGCGGCAGGGCGGGGCTGCGGTAGCGCTGCAACTCGCCCAGCAGCGCCGTGGCCGTCGCCGCGTGGTCCAGCGGCAAGGCGGCATCGGTCAGCAGCCGCCAGATGGCGTGGGCGTAAACCCGCGTGTCCCGCGCCAGGAAGTCGGGGTCGATCTTGTCCAGCAGGTCCTGCGGCGTGTGCCACCACCAGCCCAGCGGGTTGCGCATCGCCACCGGTCCCGGCGGCTGGTGGCTCAACGTGCTGAACAGGCTCGGCAGCCCGATCCCCCAGAAGGAGGCATCGCCATTCCGGCCATGCCGCTTGCCCTCATGCGCCACGCCCAGCTCGTCCCGCAGCACCGCCCCTGCAAACCCGGCCAGCGCCCCATCGCTCGGCGCCTCGCCTAGCACCGTGGCGCCCGCGCCGCCGGTGGAATCCACATTCACATGCACCGCGCAGCGCTGCTCCAGCTCCGCCCAATGCGTGTCCGCATACCAGGCCGAGCTCGCATACCGCCCCTGCGAATGGCCGGACCAGAAGCAGAACCGCAGCCCGCGCTTCCACGCGTCGCGCCGCGCCGCCGCCAGCCGCGCCACCTCCATCATCGTGGCGTTGGCGGCGCCATTATCCATCACGCCCTCATACCAGGTGTCGTGATGCCCGCTGAACAGGATGAACGGCGCATCCTCCTCCGGCGCCGGCAGCTCAGCCACCAGCAGCGGGATCGGCCGCCAGCCGGTATCCACCTCGGCGTGCAGCACCACCGCCGGCAACTCCCCCGCCGCCAGCCGCGCCCGCAGCGCCATCCCATCGGCGTGGCATACCGTCACCGCCACCGCCGCCGGCAGGTTCCCCGCCGTCTCGGCGGAAGGGCTGCCCCACACGGGCGAGATGCACATCTCGTGGATATGCTCGTGCGGGCTCACATGCAGCGTCCCCGCCGCCCCCACCCGCGCGGCGCGCGTCGCCACCGCCGGGCTGGCAATGCCATCCACCAGCAGGATCGCCCCACGCAGGTCGCGCCCGCCGGCAAAGGCGGCCTCGTCGCCCGCCCCCATATCCACCACCGGCCCGGTCACGCCGCCAGCCGGCGAGGCCAGCGACATCGCGTGCGTGATCGCTCGCAACCGCTGCCCGTCCACCGTCACCTGCGCCGCGCCCGGCAGGCTGACATACGCTTCGTGCATCAGCATCGTGGTGCGGTAACCATAGGCATCCATCCTCGCCTGGATGAAGCGGATGCTCTCCAACTCCTCCGCCGTACCCGCCAGCTTCCGCCAGCGCGCCAGCGCGGTAAGATTCTCCATCAGCGCCCCGGCATCGACCCCGGCGGCGAACGCCTTCGCATCCCCCGCCATCACGCGGCCTCCCGCACCACGGCGGAAAGCGCATCCGCACTCTCCGGCCCGATCGCGCGCCGCCCCGCCTCCACTTCACCGATCAGTTCCACCAACCGGTCCGCGATCGGCGTCGCCAACCCATGCCGCCGCGCCGCCGCCCGCACCGGCGCCAACTGCGCCGCCACGTCGCTCTGCCGCTTCCGCACCGCCAGGTCCCGCCAGATCCCGCTATGCGACTTGGCCGAGCCGCGATTGAACACCTCCATCCGCTGCATGGACGCCGCGATGGCCGCCTCGTCCCCGCGCGCGAACCCCTCCGGGTCGAAGCCGTTGAAGCCCAGCACCCGTACCTTCTCGGCCGCCGCCACCGCCAGGATCTCCCGCACCAGTGCCACGATCAGCGCCCGCCGCTCCGGTGCCGCGATGAAGTCGGCAATCGAATCATTATCCAGCGCCGAGGCCTTCAGGATCGACCCGTACCCCGCCTTGCCCCACAGGTAACCGAAGATGTTGTCGCTCAGCACCGCATCCGGCTCGAACACCTGCAACTGCGCGTGCAGCTCGGCAATCCGCGGCGTCGCCGCCCCATCCAGCTCCCCCACCACGACGGAGCCCCGGTTGCCGAACAGGATCTTCCCCGGCTCGATGTAATCCGCGCCGAAATTCACGAAGGAACCGATCGTCCGCTCCCGCCCGACAATGTCGGCGATCACCAGCTCATTCAGCCCGTTCTGGCAGGAAACGACGATGCCATCCTCGGCCAGGAACGGCGCCAGCGCCCGCGTCGCCGCCTCGGTATGGTGCGCCTTCACCGCCAGCAGGATGCAAGCGTGCTTCCCGCGCATCCCCTCCGGCGTCACCGCCTCGCCGCCCGTGGTGAAATCGTCCACCGGCCCCTCGATGCGCAGCCGCCCGGCGCCGATCTCCGCCACATGCTCCGGCACCACGTCGACGAACAGCACCTCCTGCCCCGCCCGCGCCAGATACGCGCCGATCGTCCCGCCAATCGCCCCCGCACCCCAGATCACCACCGGCTTCGCCATCATCCGCTCTCCTGGTTCCTCGGTCAGCAGACTTCATGATGCCAAATTGTCTGTCAATACAGTTGACGATTGCCCGAAACCCCTGCCAACCTCCCGCTATGCAGCACGCCGATGCCCCCTCAACCCCCACTGTCCGCCACGCGGCGGAGGAGCGCCTGCGCAGCGCCATCGTCTCCGGCGAGCTCCAACCCGGCCAGAAACTCACCGACCGCAGCCTGTGCGAACTCACCGGCGCCGGCCGCACCACCGTGCGCGAAGCCATCCGCCAGCTGGAATCCGAGGGCCTCATCGCCACCGTCCCGCATCGCGGCCCCACCGTCGCCCTGCTGACGGAAGCCGAGGCGCGGGACCTCTACGAACTCCGCGCCATGCTGGAAGGCCAGGCCGGCCGCCTCTGCGCCCTGCGCGGCCAGCACGCCCACGCCGCCGCCCTGCACGACGCGGTCGATGCGCTGGATGCCGCCCGCCGCGCCGGCAGCATGCTCGGCGTCCTCTGCGCCAACAGCGGCTTCTACGACGCGCTGAACGACGGCGCGGGCAATGAGGCGCTGCGCCAGGCCATGCTCGGCGTACAGAACCGCCTGGCCTTCTTCCGCTTCAGCTCCACCCGCTGGCCCGGCCGCAGTGAGCGCAGCGTCATCGAACTCCGCGCCATCGCCGATGCCGTGCAGCAGCGGAACCCCGCCGCCGCCGAGGCCGCCTGCATCCACCACATCGAAGCCGCCGCCGAACTCGCCCTCATGGTCCTGGCGGAGCGCGCCCGCGGCGCCGCCCTGGCCCCCCGCGCCCGCCGGCGCGTCCTGGAAAAGGTGTAGCCGTTTGTCCCTGGATTTCACTGGTCAGATCGTCGCCGTCACCGGCGCCGCCACCGGCTTCGGCCGCGCCATCGCGCGCCGCTTCGCCCAGCACGGCGCCCGCGTCTTCGCCACCGATATCGATCCCACCGGCCTCGCCGAGACAGCCGACCACCCCAACATCACCCAGCATGTGCTGGACCTGACGGACCGCCCCGCCGTCGGCGCCTGGATCGCCCAGGTGGAACACGCGGCCGGCGCCTCCATCGGCATCCTGGTCAACAATGCTGGCGGCGTCATCGGCCGCACCATGCAGCCGATCGAGGATACCCCCTTCGGGGACTGGGACGCGGTGCTCCGAATCAACCTCGATGCCGGCTTCACCGTCACCCGCGCTGCCGTCCCGGGCATGAAGCGCGCCGGGCGCGGCCGCATCATCAACATCAGCTCCGGCGCCGGCCTCAAGGCATCCCGCACCGGCGTGCAGGCCTATACCAGCGCCAAGCACGCCGTCATCGGCCTCACCCGCCAACTGGCGCAGGAACTCGGCCCCTTCGGCATCACCGTCAACGCCATCGCCCCCGGCCTGTTCCCCGTCGCCCCCGGCCCCATCGCACAATGGGAAGGCTACGGCCCCGAAGGCCAGCAACGCGTGCTGGACGGCATCGCCCTGCGCCGCATGGGCAGCGCGGACGACATCGCCAAGGCCGCCCTGTTCTTCGCCTCGGACCTCGCCGACTACGTCACCGGCCAGGTCCTGCCCGTCAACGGCGGCTCATCCTGATCCCCGCCCGCCATCCGCCCCGCAACCCGCAGGACCTGAACGCCATGAGCAAGACCCCGCCGTCACCGGCCCATCCGCCCGCCCCCGGCCGCCGCCAGTTGCTGGGCCTCACGGCGGGCGCCCTCGCCCTGCCGGCCCTGGTCATCCCCGGCCGCGCCCAGGCGCAGCGGGATGCCGCCTGGCCCAACCGCCCCATCCGCATGGTCGTCCCCTTCGCCACCGGCGGCGGCACGGACGTCACCATGCGCCTGCTCGCCCCCAAGCTCGGCGAGATCCTCGGCCAGTCCGTGGTCATCGAGAACCGCCCCGGCGCCGGCAGCACCGTCGGCACCGACTCCGTCGCCAAGTCGGCACCGGATGGCTACACCTTCGTCCTCGCCACCCTCTCCTCCACCGGCATCGCCAAGGGCCTCTACAGCAACCTGCCCTATGACCCGGTGAAGGACCTCACCGCCGTCGCCCCCACCGTCTTCATCCCCATCAGCTTCGCCATCACCCAGCGCGGCTGGAACGTGAAGACCTACCCGGAACTGGTGGAAACCCTGCTGGCCAAGCCCAACGGCTACTCCTACGGCAGCAGCGGCTCAGGCTCCACCGGCCACATCGCCAGCGCCAACTTCCTGCGCCAGGTCGGCGCCAAGGCCGAACACGTCCCCTATCGCGGCGCCGGGCAGAGCTTCACCGCCCTCATCGCCGGCGAGACGCAGTTCACCCACGACATCCCCTCCCTGCTCAAGCCCTTCCACGAATCCGGCCAGGCCCGCGTCCTGTTCGTCAACGGCGACAAACGCTCGCCTCTGCTGCCGGACGTCCCCGCGCAGACCGAGCTCGGCATCCCCGACTACAAATCCTATTCCTGGTACGGCATCTTCGGCCCCGCCAACCTCCCGCCCGAAATCACCGCCAAGATGGCCGCCGCCATTGAAGCCACGCTGGCCGACCCCGCCATGGAAGCCAAGCTCAACGAACTCGGCACCCCCGCCATGCGCGGCTGGAGCCCGGCCCGCTTCGCCCAGTACGTGAAGGAAGAAATCGACACCTGGGTGCCCCTCGTCCACGCCTCCGGCGCCAGCGCCGGCTGAGCAGAGACCGGGGAGAGGAAAGGCTGGGGAAGGAATTCCCCAGACCCCATCTTTCGTTTTCAAGTTTGGCGTCCTGGCGGGGAGGCCGGCGCATCGCGCGATGGCGCTGCGGATGCACGGCCGCGGGCGAATACCGCAGCTGCACCCAGCGTTTTATCCGATCGCGTTTCTCTCGCTCGTGGCTGGTTCAGCCTGCGGCGCGTCCGCTCCCGCACCAGCGCAACGCGGCACCCTTCGCCCGGGCGAAGCCAATACAAAATCCCAAGCCAAACACGCCTGGCATCCAAACCAACAGCGCGCCAGCACCGCCGTGCCCGAACACCCTCACCACCGCCCGCCCAAAAACTCGAAAAAAGAAAAGAAGGGGCCCGGGGAATTCCTTCCCCGGCCTTCATCCTCGCCAAAGCCAGGAAGCCCCCCGAAGCAAGATGCGTTCACCTTCGCTCACACACCATGCTCTATGCCTGCGTCGGGTCGCGTGATTCAGGCTCCCAGTGATGTCACCTCAAGCCATCACGCTCTAACCCTTCTCCCGCTCCCGCAAGATCCGCAGCGCCACCTCCGCCGCGTGGCGCACATGCCGCCGGCAGGCGTCCCAGGCGGCGGCGGGGTCGCGCGCCTCCACCGCTTCCACCACCTGGCGCAGTTCCGCCACTGTCTGCGGCAGCCGCCCCGGTTCGGCCAGGGATGTCGCGCGCAGTTGCATGTTGCGGTTGATGGTGGCGTCGAACATGCGGGCCACCATCGGGTTCCGGCAGCCGCGCATCAGCACGTCGTAGAAGTCGCGCTTCAGGGCCAGCAGCGCCTCGCGGTCCGCCGCCGGCTGCAACTGCGCCAACTGCTCGTACACGCGCCGCAACTCCGCCCGCTCCTCATCCGTGGCGCGCACGGCGAACCCCTCGCCCGCCAGCGCCTCCAGCACGCCGCGTACCTCATAGGTCTGCTCCGCCTCAGTGGAGGACAGGAAGGCGACGAACGGCCCGCGGTTAGGGATGGTCGTCACCAGCCCCTCGGCTTCCAGCAGCCGCACCGCCTCGCGCACCACACTGCGGCTGGCGCCGAACAACTCGCACAACATCCGGTCCGGCAGGTGCTGCCCGGGGCCGAAGCGGCCGGACATGATGGCGTTGCGCAGCCCGTCTTCCACCAGCTTGCGCATGGGCTTCGGCACCACCCGCAGCGCCGCGTCATCCATCATTCGCAGTCCGCCCGTCTCTGTCATTCCACCCCGGCACCTATCCTGCCGCGTCTCTTTGTCTGACGATATGGAAATCATCGGCCACTGCCCGCGCCGTCAGCCCTGGGCGGGACGGTACCGCTCCACCACCGCCCGCACGGCGGCGGTATCGATGGCCTCGCCCTTGCGCCTGCGCCCGGTCGCCGGGTCCCGGCTCTCCACCGTCACAGCCCGCAGCATGGAGTTCAGCACCGCCTCCTCCACTGCCTCGGCGGCAGCGACGAACAACGGCGACATCCGGTCATTCGGCCAATCGGGCAAGCTGGCATCCCCGGCCCGGTGCGCCGCCCCGCGCCGCACCCCCGCATGGGTGGAAAACGCGATGGCATAGTCCCCCGACCCGTCGGAAAACGCCGCGCCCGTCCGCGCCAAGCCCGCCATCGCCCGCAACGCCAGCCGCTGCAGATTGCGGTCGGAGAGCGGCGCATCGGTGGCAATCACCACCATCACCGACCCATCCACATCGCCCTGGTCCGCATGCTCGCGCAGGTAGAACTTCCCCAGTTCCCGCCCGACCGGCACGCCGTCCATCACCAGCGCGCCGCCGTAATTGCTCTGCACCAGCGCACCGATGGCGAAGCCCCCCAGCGCCGTCGGCAACAGGCGGGAAGACGTGCCGATGCCGCCCTTCCAGCCGAAGGCCATGGTGCCTGTCCCGGCCCCCACGCTGCCTTCCTCCACGGGCCCAACCACGGCACCATCCAGCGCCGCCAGCACATCGGCCCCGGTCACGCCCCGGGCGCGGATATCGTTCAGCCGCCCGTCATTGGTCTCGCCGACCACGGCGTTGACGGACCGCGCATCGGCATTCCGCGCCAGCGTCCAGTCCACCACCGCCTCCACCGCCCGGCCGACGGCCAGGGTGTTGGTCAGCACGATCGGCGTCTCCAGCTCCCCCAGCTCCATCATCTGGGTGGCGCCGGCCAGCTTGCCGAAGCCGTTCATCACCGCCAGCCCGGCCGGCACCCGCTCGGCGAACAGGTTGCCGCCATGCGGGCGGATGGCGGTCACGCCGGTGCGGATGGTCTCGCCCTCCACACGCGTCACCTGCCCGACCAGAACGCCATCCACGTCCGTGATGGCGTTCAACGCCCCGGTCGCGAACTGCCCCGGCCGCAGGCCGATCTCCCGCGCCCGTACCGGCTGGCCGCGCTCCGGCCCGGCCGGGCCGCCACCAGCGGGCGCCCCGTCCGTTGTGCCAGGAGGCACCAGCCCGCCCGCCGTCACGCCGCCAGCGCGGCCCGGATGGCGGCCAGCGCGTCCTCGGCCTTGCTGGCATCGGGGCCGCCGGCCTGGGCCATGTTCGGCTTGCCGCCACCACCCTGCCCGCCAACCGCCGCCGCGGCCGCGCGCACCAGCGCTACCGCATCGGCCTTGCCCGCACCCGCAGCACCCACGCCGACGACGATGCTCGCCTTGCCATCGGCGGTGGAAACCAGCGCCACCACATCGGCGGCATCCTGCTTCAACAGCGCCTCGGCCACGCCGCGCAGGTCCTTCGGCGGAATCTCGCCCAGGTTCCGCGCGGAAAGCCGCAGCCCGCCAATCTCTTCCGCCGCCGCCGCGCCACCGCCCGTCGCCATCTGCTTGCGCAGCTCGGACATCTCGCGCTCCAGGCGCTTGCGGTCCTCCAGCAACGTGGCGATGCGCCCCGGCAACTCGGCCGGCCGCGCCTTCAGCAACGCCGCTGCCTCGCGCAACACCTTCTGCTCGGCCTCGATCAGCTCCAGCGCCGCCGCGCCCGTCACCGCCTCGACGCGCCGTACGCCGGCCGCCACCGCGCCTTCGCCGACAATCTTGAACAGCCCGATATCGCCGGTCCGGCCGACATGCGTGCCGCCGCACAGCTCCAGCGAATACACGCCGTGCTTGCTGGTGGCCTCGGGGTCGAAGCCCATCCCCACCACGCGCACCTCGTCGCCATACTTCTCGCCGAACAGCGCCGTGGCACCAGCCTCGACCGCCGCTTCCGGCGTCATCAACCGCGTCACCACCTCGGCATTCTCGCGGATGCGCCCGTTCACCTCGGTCTCGACCCAGGCCAGGTCATCCGCCGTCATCGGCGTCGGCTGCGATACGTCGAAGCGCAGCCGGTCCGGCGCGTTCAGGCTGCCCTTCTGCGCCACATGGTTGCCCAGCCGGCGCCGCAGCGCCTCATGCAGCAGATGCGTCGCGGAGTGATGCGCGCGGATCGCCCCGCGCCGCTCATGGTCCACGATGGCGGAGACAGCGGTCCCCACCCGGGCCTCGCCGGCCTCGACCTTCCCGAAATGCACGAACAGCCCCAGCTTCTTCTGCGTATCCGTGACGGAAATCCGCAGCCCGCCCGGGCCCTCGATCACGCCGGCATCGCCCACCTGGCCACCGCTCTCGGCATAGAACGGCGTCTGGTTCAGCACCACGCCGACCTCGCTGCCCGCCAGCGCCTTGTCCACCACCTGCCCGCCGGAGACGAGCGCGAGCACCTCGCCCTCCGCCTTCTCGGTCGAATAGCCGAGGAACTCGCTCGCGCCCCCCAGCTTCTCCTTCAGGTCGAACCACAGCGTCTCCGTCGCCGCCTCGCCGGACCCGGCCCAGGCCGCCCGCGCGCGCTGCCGCTGCTCCGTCATCGCCGACTCAAACCCCGCGACGTCGACCGAGCGCCCCTCGGCCCGCAGCGCATCCTGCGTCAGGTCCAGCGGGAAGCCGTAGGTGTCGTACAGCTTGAAGGCCACGTCGCCCGGCAGCACGCCCTTGTCGCCCAGCTTGGCGGTCTCGTCCGCCAACATCCCCAACCCGCGCTCCAGCAGGCTGCGGAAGCGGTTCTCCTCCAGCTTCAGCGTCTCGGAAATCATCGCTTCCGCCCGCACCAGCTCCGGGTACGCCGCTCCCATCTGGCGGATCAGCGCCGGCAGCAGCCGGTACAGCAACGGCTCCTTCGCACCCATCATGTGCGCATGCCGCATCGCCCGGCGCAGGATGCGCCGCACCACATAGCCGCGCCCCTCGTTGGACGGCATCACCCCGTCCGCGATCAGGAAGGCGCCGGAACGCAGATGGTCCGCCACCACCCGGTGGCTCACCTTGAACGGCCCGTCCGGCTCCTGCCCCGTCGCCTCGGCCGAGGCCAGGATCAGCGCGCGGAAGGTATCCGTGTCGTAGTTGTCGTGCTTGCCCTGCAGGATGGCGGCAAACCGCTCCAGCCCCATGCCGGTATCGATGGAAGGCCGCGGCAGCGGGTTCCGCGTGCCTGCCGGCTCCTCCAGATACTGCATGAACACCAGGTTCCAGATCTCGATGAACCGGTCCCCGTCCTCGTCCGGGGAACCCGGCGGCCCGCCGGGAATCTTGTCCCCGTGGTCGTAAAAGATCTCGGAACACGGCCCGCACGGCCCCGTATCCCCCATCCGCCAGAAATTGTCGGAGGTCGGGATGCGGATGATCCGGCTGTCCGGAATGCCCGCGACCTTGCGCCACAGCGCCGCCGCATCCTCATCCTCGGAATACACCGTGACGAGCAGCTTATCCTTCGCGAGAGCAAAATCCTTGGTCAACAAAGTCCAGGCATGCTCGATCGCCTGTTCCTTGAAATAATCGCCGAAGGAGAAATTCCCCAGCATTTCAAAGAACGTATGGTGGCGCGCAGTATAACCCACATTGTCCAGGTCATTATGCTTGCCACCGGCCCGCACCGACTTCTGGGCGGAGGTCGCGCGCGTGTAAGCCCGCTTCTCCTGCCCGGTGAAGACGTTCTTGAACTGCACCATGCCGCTGTTGGTGAACATCAGCGTCGGGTCGTTGCGCGGCACCAGCGGCGAGGACTCCACCACCGTGTGCCCATTGCGGGCGAAGTAATCGAGGAAGGTGGCCCGGATATCGTTGCTGCTGGTCATATTCCGTCGTTTCGCCCGAGAAGAGGGAAATTCGGGCGCTGACGTAGCGCGGATGGCCCAAGGCTGGGAAGCCCCGCCCGTTCCGCCCTATATGAAGGGCAATGCCCCGCAAAGCCGCCCCCGTCGCCCAGGACGCCACGACCCCCGCCGGAAACGAGGACCTCTTCGCCCCGCCGCCCGGCGCCGCCGTGGCCCAGCTGGAGCGCCAGGGCCCCGACACCCGCCCCCTGGCGGACCGCCTCCGCCCCACCACCCTGGCCGAGGTCGCGGGCCAGGACCACCTGCTCGGCCCCGGCGCGCCCCTGGCCCGCATGGTCGCCGCCCGCGCCATCGCGTCCATGATCCTCTGGGGCCCGCCCGGCACCGGCAAGACCACCATCGCCCGGCTGCTCGCCGGCGCCACGGACCTGCATTTCGAAGCCGTCTCCGCCATCCAGGGCGGCGTCGCCGACCTCCGCAAGGTGTTCGACGCCGCGAAGCTGCGCCGCCGCATTGGCCAGGGCACCCTGCTCTTCGTGGACGAGATCCACCGCTTCAACCGCGCCCAGCAGGACGCCTTCCTGCCCTATATCGAGGACGGCACCATCGTCCTCGTCGGCGCCACGACCGAGAACCCGTCCTTCGAGCTGAACGGCGCCATCCTCTCCCGCGTCCGCGTCCTCATCCTCAACGCGCTGGACGAACCGGCCCTCCGCACCCTCCTGTCCCGCGCCGAGGACCATCTCGGCGCCCCCCTCCCCGTCACCCCCGAAGCCCGCGACGCACTGATAGAAATGTCCGGCGGCGACGGCCGCTACATGCTCAACATGGCCGAGCAGATCGCCACCCTCGCCGGCCACGGCGCCGCCGCCAGCCCGGCAACGGATGCGGGCGAAGACGGCGACGAAAGCGCCCCCCCGGCGGCGCTGGACATCCCCGCCATGGGCCAGCTCCTGCAACGCCGCATGCCCAGCCACGACAAGGCGGGCGACGGCCATTACGACTTGCTCAGCGCCTTCCACAAATCCCTGCGCGGCTCGGACCCACACGCGGCGCTCTACTACGCCGCCCGCATGGTCCATGCCGGGGAAGCGCCGGAAGCGGTGTTCCGCCGCCTCGCCTGCGCCGCCTCGGAAGATGTCGGCATGGCGGACCCGCAGGCCATGGTGCAGGTCCTCACCGCCTGGCAGGCCTTCGACCGTATCGGCTGGCCGGAAGGCCGCCTGTTCCTCGCCCAGGCCATCAACTACGTCGCCACCGCGCCCAAATCCAATGCCAGCTACAATGGCTGGAACGCCGCCATGGCCGCCGCCCAGCGCAGCGCCCACATCCCACCGCCGATGAGCATCCTCAACGCCCCCACCAAGCTGATGAAGCAGATCGGCCGCCACGCCGGCTACCAGTACGACCACGACCACCCGGACGCCTTCTCCGGCCAGCAATTCCTGCCCGACGACCTCGCCGACGCCACCTTCTACGCCCCCAACGAACGCGGCTTCGAACGCGACATCCGCAAGCGCCTCGACTACTGGTCCACCCTCAAATCCCGCCGGCGGGAGGACTGAGCCCCGCCCGCTACCGGTGAACCTGAACGCCCGATGTCCAAGCTTTCATGCACCGCGCGCCGCCACCCGCGCGTTGAACAGGACACGGACAGCAGGAGACCCCGTCCCATGCGTGCCATCCTCACCGCCGCCCTCCTCGCCACCGGCCTGGGCCTCGCCACAATCCCCGCGGAAGCCAAGACCGGCGGCTGCGTGCGCGATGGTGCCGTCGGCGCCGTCGCCGGCCATTTCGTCGGCCATGGCCACGCGGTCGCCGGTGCCGCCGCCGGCTGCGCGGTCGGCGTCCACCGCCGCCACGCCGCCGAACGCCGCCAGCAGCAGGACCAGCAGCCCCAGCCGAGCCAGGAGACGCCGGCCCACTAAAACCACCACGGCCGGGGCCCCAGCCCAGGCCCACCCCACCATTTGCCCCGGCCCGCCCGCCGCGCCACTCTCCCCGGCGCCACCACCGCGCAGGCCCGCATGAACCCTTTCGCCCCCAGCCTCATCGCCCTCGTCGCCCTCGGCGGCGCCACCGGCTCGGTGCTGCGCTACGCCGCCGGCCTCTGGTGCGCCCACTGGTTCGGCACCGCGCTGCCCTGGGGCACGCTGGCGGTCAACGTCATCGGCAGCGCCGTCATCGGCCTGCTCGGCGGCCTCATCCTCGGCGGCCTGCAGCTCTCGCCGGAGATGCGCGTCTTCCTCATCACCGGCATCCTCGGCGGCTTCACCACCTTCTCCGCCTTCTCGCTCGATGTCGGCACGCTGTTCCTGCGCTCGCCCGCGCTGGGCGCCGGCTACCTCGCCCTCACCCTCGTCGGCGGCCTTGGCGCCTTCGCCCTCACCTTCGCCCTCGGCCGCACCCTCATGCACTGAAGCAGCCGCGCCACTTTTCTCGCGCCGCCCCGTCACACCCGCCCCCGCCATCTCGTCTTACCGGCACACAACCACGACGAGACCGCGATGACCCAGAGACTGAACTACGCCAAAGCCGCGCCGGACCTGCTGCAAGCCATGTACGCGCTGGAAAAGGCCGTCGCCTCCTCCGGCCTGGACCACAGCCTGCTGGAACTGGTGAAGACCCGTGCCTCGCAGATCAACGGCTGCGCCTTCTGCATCGACATGCACACCAGGGACGCCCGCAAGGCCGGCGAGACCGAGGCCCGCCTCTACCTCCTCAACGCCTGGCGCGAAGCCCCGCACCACTACACCCCGAAGGAGCGCGCCGCCCTGGCCTGGACGGAGGCCCTGACCCTCGTCGCCACCACCCACGCCCCGCAGGCGGATTACGACGCCCTGGCTCCGCATTTCGCGGATGCCGAGACAGTGGCCCTCACCCTGGCCATCACCACCATCAACGCCTGGAACCGGCTCTCCATCGGCTTCGGCAGCGTCCCGCCCGCCCCGCGCGCCTGACCACCTGGCCAGGGGCGCCGCCACACCCCCGCCCCTGGCCATCCCACCCTGGCAAAAGCCACAACCCCACGCCCCGTCGCCGCCTTCATCCCCCCGCTTTCACCGCCCCAGCGTTTCACCAGCCCATCGTCCCATCGGCCCAGCGCTCCACTGACCCAGCGCCTCACAAGTCAGAGGAATGTCCACCACCGCCAAACACGGCCATGGTCCAACCCGCTCCCCGCTTCACGCTGCCCACCTCAGCCACCCCCCCCCGTTGCCACCCCCCGGTTGCCACCCGCCCGAACACCCGCAAGGCCACCCCACCATGCCGCCAGAGGCCCCGAACCCCGATCTCGACAGCTTCACCGCCGTCCGCCCGGACCTGGTCGGCCTCGCCTATCGCATGACCGGCTCCCTCGCGACGGCGGAGGACATCGCCCAGGACGCCTTCCTCCGCTGGCGCGCCACCCCGCGCGAGCAGATCGAGACCCCCCGCGCCTACCTGCTGAAAACCGCCGCCCGCCTCAGCCTGGACCACCTCAAATCCGCCCGGGTGCGGCGCGAACGCTATGTCGGTCCCTGGCTGCCCGAACCGGTGGTGGAAGATGCGGAAGCCCCGCAACAGGCCGCACTCGCCCGCGCCCAGGACGTCTCGGTGGCCATGCTGCTCACCCTGCAACGCCTCTCCCCGGCCGAGCGCGCGGTATTCATCCTGCACGACCTGTTCGACACCCCGTTCCCCGAGATCGCCGCCCTGCTCCGCCGCACGGAACCCGCCTGCCGCAAGCTCGCCAGCCGCGCCCGCAGCCACCTCGAACAGCACGAACCACGCTTCGCGGTGGATGACGCGGAAGCCACCCGCATCGCCACCGCCTTCCAGCGCGCCACCGCCGCCGGCGACCTCGCCACCCTGCGCGGCCTCCTGGCCGAGAACGCCAGCTTCCACTCCGATGGCGGCGGCATCCGCCCGGCAGCGCTCCGCGTCGTCACCGGCCTGGAGAAATGCCTGCGCCTGATCGCCGGCATCGCCCGCAAGCGCCCCGCCCCACCGCAGTTGCTCCACGCCGGCCGCATCAACGGCCTGCCCGGCTATGTCACGCTGGAACATGACGGCCTGCCCCAGACCACGGCGCTGGAGGTCGAGGACGGCCGCATCACCGCCATCTACGTCATGCGCAACCCGGAAAAGCTGGAAGCCATCCGCCACCGCTTCCAGCAGCCCACCCCGCCCGCCTGACCCACGCATCCGTTCGCCATGGCCCGGCGGCACCAGAAACGCGAAGCAACCAGCCAGGCCAACACGCCAAACCACGCCCGCCGCTTCCCTCAGCGACGGGCATCCCCCCGCGCGTGACCGTCCCGGGCCGAAGCAGCCGGAACCCGGATCACCAACCCGGCCCTGGAGCACGATGCGTCCACATCCGTTCATGCACCCTGCTCCATGCCTTTGCTTGATCGCGTGATTCAGGCTTCTCGGTGCTTCCACCTCACGCCATCACACTCCGGAGCATGATGCGTACCGTTCACGTACCCCGCTCCCTGCCTGTGTCTGGTCGCGCGATTCAGGCGTTTCCTCACGGCATCAGCCGCGCCAGCTGCCCCTCCCGCGCCGCCCGCACGGCCGCCTCGGCATCCATCGGCAGCAACAGCCGCTCGGCCACCATGCGGCTCGCCGCCGCCTGCACCGCCGCCACATACGCCTCAGCCGTCGGGTACAACTCCTCCAGCGACGGCCTCGGGTCCCGCGCCGCCTCGCGCGCTGCCCGTGTCGCCGCCAGCGGAACCACGCCGCCCACCTGCGTGCACAGCTCCTGCGGCCCCTCGGCCCCCGCCTGCGCGTTCCAGCCGACATAGGTGGCCCGGGGCGCCGCGATCACCGGCAGCCGGATGCCGGAGATCATGTTGCCGTCCAGCCCTGCCCGCGGCAGGAAGATCGGGTAGCTCCCCCGCGCCACCGGCACCGGCGCCGCGGTCTCGATCCGCTCGGCCCGCACATACTGCCCCCGGTAAGGCAGGCCCGGAATCTCCGGGTACACCGCCGCCGCCGGCACCAGCGTGCCCTGCGCCAGCATCGGGTAGCGGCTGGCGGGCGGCTCCACGCCATCGCGCATCCAGCGCTCCATCGCCACCAGCAGCGCGCGCAGCGCCGGCCCCTGGCTGATCGGGTTCAACGGCATCACGCAGGCCGGTGTCTGGCGGGAAGCCGCGTTCCACGGATTGCCATGCGGCGCACCCGCCACCGCGTAGGCCCGCACATTCGCCGGCAGGTCGATATGCCGGCCCTGTGGGTCCGTCACCACCAGGCTGGCCTGGGAGCCCCAGAACTCGAACTCGGAATCCATCTGCATGACCACGGGGCAGCTATTGGTCAGGCGGCAACGCAGCAGCAGCCCATCCCGCCGCCCGCTCAACGGGTCGTCCAGCACCTCGTAGGTGAAGGGGAATTGCAGCACCGGGTACAGCCGGTCGTATTGCGGCCCCGGGTTGCGCCCCGGCTGGCCGAACCGCGCATTGGTGAAGCTGCGCCGCGCCCCGGGAATGATCGGCATCATCCCCTCGAAGACGATCCGCCCCGCCTCGTCCTCGTTCATGCCGTAATACAGCACGTCCCGCAGCACCCGCCCGGATTGCGAGATCCCGAACCCGATCGCCCGGTCCAGCCCGGACCGCCCATCGGCCGCCAGCGGGTTGGCCGCACCCCCTTCCCGCCGCAGGAAGCTGGAGACATCGCGGATCGCGGCCAGCGCCATGCCCGTCACCTTGGGGTCGCGCGCCGTGTAGGTCAGCTCATACAGCGCGCCCTCCGCCATCCCGGCCGGGCGGTCGATCTCGATGGTGTTGTCGTCGATGAAGCGGAAACTGCCTTCCGCCAGCGGCTGCCGCTCCTGGTCCGTGCGTGCCCGCACCGTCATGCGGGCGGAAGCGCGGTCGGCAACCGGGTAGCTCAGCACCGCGCGCTTCGGGCTCGCCGCGTCGGTGAAGGTGAACTCGTCGCGGGAAGGCCCGGTCACCCCCGCCGCCACCGGCAGGTCGATCCGCAGCAAACCTTGCCCGGCCGGCAGGTCATGCTGCCACCCGGCCCAGACCAGAGTGTAGCCCTGCTCCAGCAGGAAGCCGTTGCCGGCATCCTCCGCCCGCTCCAGCCGGATCGCCGGCGCCGCATCCGTATCCTGCGCCCAGCCGGTCACCAGCTTGCGCCCGCGGTTCAGCACCTCGAACAGCAGCGTGCCGTTGGTCTGCGCCGGGCGCAGGATCACCACCTCCGTGGTCGCCTCCACCCGCCCCTCGGCATTGCGCGGCGCCCGGTCGAGATCGGCGATCACCGCATTGCGCGGGTCGGCCGGGTCCAGCGCGATCGTCGCCCGCGCCGTGATCTTCTCCGCCTGCCCCCCCCGCGCGCCAAACGCCCGTCCGCCCAGCGCCGCCGCCTCGCGGGAGAGCACCTCGAACCGCGTCACCTCCGCCAGGGCCGGGGCGGCGCAACCCAGCGCCCCCAGGGCCAGGGCCGAACCCAGATAGAGAGACTTCACCGACATCCCCATTCCCTCCGTTCTTGCTTCTTATGGCCGTCATCGCCCCGGCGGGTGTTCCCGTCCGGCACCGGCACCGCGAAGTTCGCGGGCAGACGCACCATCCTGCCACCCCGCGCCCGCCGCCACCGGAAAGCGGCCGCGGCGCTGAACGTACCAGTTAGTTAACAAGGAACGTCACACAGCCCGCCCCCGTCAACCACCTCCTCCTCGCTGCCGCCCACACCCCGGCCCGCCGACGCCCCCGTGCCACGCAGCCCCGCCACCCGAAAAGAATATATTCCTTTACTTTGCCCGCGTCGCCGCGCTAACCTCCCCTCCATCAACCGCCCGGCCCGCATCCGCCGCGCTGACCATCTTCCCAGGCCACAACAGCAACACTCCATCATGCACCTGCACGCGGAAATGCGTCGGCGCCCCTAGCGCCTCGACCACCGCCTTCGGCAGGGTCAGCTGGTTCTTGCTGGTCATCTTCGCCATCCGCATCGCCGCGCCTCCACCCGGTAAGGAAGTAAGATAGTAAGGAATATATTCCTTTCCGTCAAGCGAATTTACCTCGACGCCGCGCGCCGCTCCGGCTAATCCGCGCGCATGACCATCCAGCACCGCACTGTGCACGCGGCGGACGCCGACTCCCGGCTGGACCGCTGGTTCCGCCGCTATTTCCCGCAATTGACCCAGGGCGCGCTGCAGAAGCTGCTGCGCACCGGCCAGATCCGCGTGGATGGCAAGCGGGCCGAAGCCAATACCCGGCTCGATCGTGGCCAGGAAATCCGCATCCCCCCCATCCCCGAGGGCCCCGCCCCCGACATGGGTCCCAAAATCCGCGAAGTGTCCCCCGAGGACGTCAAGATGCTGGAGCGCGCCATCCTCCACGTCGATGACAGCATCATCGCGCTGGACAAGCCCCACGGCCTCGCCGTGCAGGGCGGCCCCAACATCAAGCGCCACCTCGATGGCATGCTGGACGCGCTGCGCTTCGGCCACGAGGAACGCCCCCGCCTGGTCCACCGGCTGGACCGGGATACCTCCGGCGTCATCCTCCTGGCGCGGGACCAGCGCGCCGCCTCCTTCCTCGCCCGCGCCTTCCGCTCGCGCGATGCGAAGAAGACCTACTGGGCTATCGTCGTCGGCCAGCCGCAGCACGAGGCCGGGCGTATCGACATGGCCCTGGCCAAGCAGGGCGGCGGCCCGATGGGCGAACGCGTCGTCCCCGCCGAAGGTAAGGACGGCGCCTTCGCCGTCACCGAGTACGTGACGCGCGACGTCGCCCGCCGCCACGCCTCCTGGCTGGAACTGCGCCCGCTGACGGGCCGGACCCACCAGCTGCGCGTCCACTGCGCCAGCGCGCTGGAATGCCCCATCCTGGGCGACGGCAAGTACGGCGGCCAGGCCGCGCATCTGGAAGGCATGTCCCACAGCCTCCACCTGCACGCCCGCAACCTGAACATCCCGCACCCGGAAGGCGGCACGCTGGACGTCACCGCCCCCCTGCCGCCGCACATGCTGGAAAGCTTCGCCACGCTGGGCTTCGACAAGCCGCGCAACGCGGCGCCCAAGCGCACGGCCTGACGCCATGGCGACGCCTCCCTCCCGTCTCCGGACGGCGGCCCCGCCCACCGGCCTGCGGGCAGCCGCCCCGCCACCCCGCCGCCGGCGCGGCCGCCGCGCCCTGGTGGTGCTGGCCGTGCTCGTCGCCATCCCGGCGGCGGGCTACGGCACCCTGCGCTACCTGTTGCGGGACGACGTCCTGCGCCCCCGCCTGCTCGCGGCGGTGGAGCAGGCGACGGGCCGCAGCCTGACCCTTTCCGGCCCCATCGGCCTGAAGCTGTCCCTGGTCCCGACCGTGACGCTGGATGGCGTCGCCTTTGCCAACCCGCCCGGCGCCAGCCGGCCGGAGATGCTGACCGCCCGCCGGGTGGAAGCCAAGCTCGCCCTCCTCCCCCTGCTCTCCCGCCACGTGGCGTTCGAGCGGGTGACGCTGATCGAGCCCGACCTGCTGCTGGAGACGGACGCCGAAGGCCGCGGCAACTGGCGCTTCACCCCCGCCCGCCCGGCTTCCCCCGCCCCGGCCCCTACCACCACGGCGGAACCCGCCGCCAACACCCCGCTGGCCCTCTCCATCGCCGCCATCGGCATCGAAGGCGGCCGCATCGGCTGGCGCGACCCCCGCTCCGGCCGCATCGAGACTCTGGAAGTCCGCGAACTCGCCCTCACCGCGCCCGAGCCGACGGCGCCGATCGACTTCGAAGGCCAGTTCACCCTGCGCGGCGTCGCCCTGGCCGCACGCGGCCAGGCCGGCCCGCTGCCGCGCCTGCTCGGCACCCAGGCCGAGCCCGCCGATTGGCCCCTGCGCCTGACCCTCGCCGCCCCTGGCATCCAGGCGGTGCTGGATGGCGCCATCGCCCACCCGGAAACCGCCTCCGGCTGGCGCATCGCCCTCAACGCCACCGCCGACCGGGCGGACCGCCTTTCCCCCTTCCTGCGCCCCGGCACCACCCTGCCGCCACTCTCCGGGCTGGACCTGCAGGCCCGCGTCGCCGATGCCGGCCCCGGCGCCCCGCCGGATGTGCAAAGCCTGCGCCTGCACACCGCCGGCGGCGACCTCGGCAGCCTGCAACCCGGTCTCCGCCTCGGCGCCAGCACAGTCGGCATCGCCGGCAGCGGCCAGCCCGTCACCCTGGCCAGTGCCCTGACCCTGAACGGCCAGGCCTGGCAGGGCGAGGCCAGCCTGCCACCGCTGCCCGTGCTGCTCTCCGCCGAGCCCTGGCCCATCACCGCCGCCCTGCGCGGCGAAGGCACGGCGGCCCAGGCGCGGGCCACGCTGGCCGGCCCGCGTCGCGCCGCGCTCTCCGGCCGTCTGTCTGTCCAGGCAGCCGATACGCTGTCGCTATCGCGCTCCCTGGCCCTGCCGTTGCCGCAGCTGCAGGACCTGCGGCTGGACAGCAACCTGGCGCGCGACGGCAACCGCATCGCCGCCAGCGACCTGCACCTGCAGGCCCGCGGCATCGCGCTGGAAGGTGAGGCCAGCCTGGTCCTCGCCCCCCGCCGCACCGTCACCGCCCGGCTGAACGCACCACGCATCAACCTGGACGAGCTGACCGCCGCCGCCCCGGTCTCCGCCGCGCCGCAAGCCACCACGCCGCCCGCTACTCCTGCGATCCCCGCCACGCCCGCGACACCGGCGGTGCCCGCCACCCCGGCCACGCCCTCGGCCCCACCGCCGGGGCTGATCCCCGCCATCCCGCTGCCGGTGGCGGCGCTGAAGACGCTGGATGCCAACATCCAGCTGAATGTCGGGGACTGGATCGCCGACGGCATCCTCTATCGGGACCAGCGCATCACCCTGGCGCTGCTGGACGGTCGGCTGGCGCTGGACCCCGTCTCGCTCGGCGTCCCGGGCGGCCGCATGGCCATGGTGCTACGCGCCGATGCCAACGCCACCCCGCCCAGCTTCGCCCTGAGCGCCCGGCACGAAGGCGCCGGTATCGACCTGCGCCCCCTGCTGCAAACCTACCGCCTGCCCGCCCAGAGCAGCGGCCGGGTAGAAATCGAAACCGACCTGACTGGCGCGGGCGCCGATCTCCGCGCGGTCGCCGCCTCCCTCACCGGCCCCTTCGCCGTGGCGATGGCGAACGGGCAGATCGACAACAGCCTGCTGGACCGCTTCGCCGGCGACCTGCGCCGCCTGCTGGTGCCCAACGCACCGCGGGAGGGCAGCACGGCGCTGCGCTGCCTGGCGCTGCGCCTCGCCTTCCGCGACGGTATCGGCCGGCCGGAAGCGCTGTTGCTGGAAACCAGCCTGGCCAACATCACCGGCAGTGGCGAGATCGACCTGAAGCAGGAGCGGCTGAACCTACGCCTGCTGCCGCAGGTAAGGATCGCCGGCGTCGGCATCAGCGCGCCGGTGCGCATCACCGGCACCTTCGCCAATCCGGGCTATCGGCTGGACCAGGGCGGCGCCGCCCAGGCCGCCGCCAGCATCCTGGGCGACCTCGCGGCGCGGCAGCGCGAATCCAGCGTCTCCGCCCTCGGGCAGCTGGCACAGGAACTGGCGGGCCGCCCGGCTGGCAGCCTGCCGGATTGCGCGCAGCAACTGGCGGTGGCACGCGGCGGCCGCAGCGGTCCCGTGCCTGCCGCGGAAGCGCGTCCGCAGCAGGAACAACGCCGCGTCAACCCGGCCGACCTGCTGCGCGGCCTGCTGGGCCGGTAATCAACCAGTCAGTCGGCCCGGCTGGCGCCGGGAGATGGCCGGCAGTGCCGCGCCGCAGGCATAAAAAAAGGGAGCCGTGAGGCTCCCTTCTTCGTTTCGTGGTGTCGCGGCCTTACTCGGCCGCGGCGTCCTCGGTCTCGGCATCCGGGCTGGTCAGCATCGCCTCGGCGACGAGGCCGGACTGGGCGCGGATGCGCTTCTCGATGCTGTCGGCCATCGCCGGATTGTCGCGCAGGAACTGCTTGGCGTTCTCGCGGCCCTGGCCGATGCGCTGGTTGTCGCAGCTGAACCAGGCGCCCGATTTCTCGACCACGCCGGCCTTCACGCCAAGGTCGATCAGCTCGCCGACCTTGGAGATACCCTCGCCGTACATGATGTCGAACTCCAGCTGGCGGAACGGCGGCGCCATCTTGTTCTTCACTACCTTCACGCGCGTCTGGTTGCCGACGACGTTCTCGCGGTCCTTGATCTGCCCGATACGGCGGATCTCCATGCGGCAGGAGGCGTAGAACTTCAGCGCGTTGCCGCCCGTCGTCGTCTCCGGGTTGCCGAACATGACGCCGATCTTGAGCCGGATCTGGTTCAGGAAGATCAGCAGCGTGTTGGAGCGGGAGACGGTGCCGGTCAGCTTGCGCAGCGCCTGGGACATCAGGCGGGCATGCAGGCCGACATGGGTGTCACCCATCTCGCCTTCCAGCTCGGCACGCGGCACCAGGGCGGCGACGGAGTCGACCACCACGACGTCGATGGCGCCGGAACGCACCAACGTGTCGCAGATCTCCAGCGCCTGCTCACCGGCATCGGGCTGGGAGATCAGCAGGTTGTCCACGTCCACGCCCAGCTTGCGGGCATAGCCGGGGTCGAGCGCGTGCTCGGCGTCGATGAAGGCGCAGGTGCCACCCTTCTTCTGCGCCTCGGCGATGGCATGCAGCGCCAGGGTGGTCTTGCCCGAGGATTCCGGGCCGTAGATCTCGATGATGCGGCCCTTCGGCAGGCCACCGATGCCCAGCGCCAGGTCGAGGCCCAGCGAGCCGGTGGAGATAACCTCCACCTCATCGGATTGCTGCTTGGCGCCCATGCGCATGATAGAGCCCTTGCCGAAGGCCCGTTCGATCTGGCTGAGCGCGGCGTCGAGCGCCTTGTTCTTGTCCATGGTAAGGACCCCTTCTGGCGTCGCTGGTCGTAGTGAGTTGGCTGGTATGGGCCGGGCAGGCCTGTGCGAACAAGAGCCCGGGTTAAGTTCACGATTTCGCGATCCATAATGCCCCTGTTCGGGCGCCGCACCAAGCGGCGGTTCGTCATGGATCTTTCGTTCCCTATATGTTCACACTCAGGCCGTTCCGCAAGCGCTTTCGTATCAGGCCGGGCGGATTTGTTCCGCGACGGCGTCTACGAGTCCGGACGGGCTGTAAGGCTTTGCGAGATAACGGATATTGGCCTCCGCCAGTTGCGCTTCAACCACTGCGTTGGCGTAGCCGCTGACCAGGAGGACGGGCAGGCCCGGCAGGTCCCGCCGCAAGGCCTGGGCCAGGGCGACGCCGTCCATACCGGGCATGGCGACGTCCGACACCAGCAGCGCCGGCACCAGACCCCCGGCCACCAGTTCAAGCGCCGATTCGGCATCCTCGGCCACCACCACTTCATGTCCGGCGCGGCCGAGGGCGCGTTCGGCCAGGCGGCGCAGCGGTGCCTCGTCCTCCACCAGCAGGATGGGGCCCTGGGGTACGGGATGAGGGATGGCGGCTTGGGGCGTAGGGCGCGGGGCCTCCGGCGGTGCCTCCACGCGCGGGAGCAGGATGCGGAAGCGGGTGCCCTGCCCTGCCGCGCTCTCCACCACCATGTAGCCGCCGGACTGGCGGACGATGCCATGCACCGTGGCGAGGCCGAGCCCGGTGCCGCCCTGGTCGATGCGCGTGGTGAAGAACGGCTCAAAGATCCGCGGCAAGATGTCGGCGGGGATGCCGGGGCCGGTATCGGCGACTTCCAGCACCGTCCAGCGGCCGGCGGGGACCGTGTCCGGCACGCCTGGCATGGCGGAGAGCAACACCAGCCGGCCGGTGCCGAGCTGCAGCCGGCCGCCCTGTTGCATGGCCTGGCGGGCATTCATCGCCAGGTTCATCACCACGCGGTCCAGCTGCGACGGGTCGATCAGCACCTGGCGGCCGGGGTCGTCCAGCGCCAGTTCCAACGTGACACCCTGGCGCAGCACCGTGCGTTCCAACAGGCGGGCGATGCCTTCGACGGCGCCGTTCAGCTCCACCAACCGGGGGGCCAGCACCTGCTGGCGCGCGTAGGCGAGCAATTGTCGCACTAGCAGCGCGCCCCGTTCCGCCGCCTGCCGCACCTGCGCCAGTTCCGCCGCCAGGGCCGGGTCGGGCGCCGGGCCGGCGAGGCGCAACGCGTCCTCGCTGGCACCCAGCACCACCGTCAGCAGGTTGTTGAAGTCATGCGCGATGCCGCCGGCCAGCGTGCCGAGGGTTTGCAGGCGGTCGGCTTCCGCCGCGTTGTCCCGGCTGGCGACCTGGCGCAGCAGCAGCAGCGATTCGCCGTGCGGAAGCGGGATGCGGTGTGGCAGGACCGGTTGCTCCGCGATGCCCTGCGGCGCGGCCAGGCGGAGTTGCCCCGGTGCCCGCCCGCCCTGCAGCCAGGACAGCGCCGCCGTACGATCCGCCGCCGCGAAGAGCTGGCTGGCCGGCATGCGGCGCCGCACCGGCTGGGCGGGGCCGAGCGCCTGCCGCAGCGCGGCGTTGGAGGCCAGGATGCAACCGACATCGTCCAGCCACGCCGCTGCATCCGGCAGGCCATCGAGTACGGCCTGGGACAGGCGTGCCTCCGCCTGCCGCCGCCATGGGAAGCGCCACCATTTCATGCCCGCAGTATAGCCTCACGGAAACGTGAGTCAGGCATGAAACATGCGCGGGCGGGCGGCGCTAGCGTAACAATGCCAGGGTACGGTTCAGCACATCCTGGCAGGCGCGCAGCGTGGCTTGATTGTCCGGCGGTTGGCCGGCGCGCGGGCCTGGCCGGCCGCCGCTGGTTGGGCCGGGGCGAAGCAGGCGTTCGGCGGTGGAGAGGATGGCATCCGGCTCCGCCGCCGGGCCGGCGGCGACCCTCAGGGCATGGTCCATTTGCATCGCCTTCGCTCCTTCCTGTGGCGGGGACAGGCGGCATTGTGCCAGCGGTCAGTAAAGAGACGGTCAATGCGGCGTGGCGCGGCAAGGATCTGTTAGGGAGCGGGCCTGTATCGTCCCGGTGCCATGACCTCTCCGCAGAACCCGGCCGTGCTGGCCCGCATCGAAGCGATGGATTCCACCCTGGCGGTTGCCACCGCCCTGGCCACGGCCGGGCGCTGGCTGGACCTGGATGGGCTGGAGGCCGAGATGAACCGGCTGTGCGGCGCCGTGCTGATGTTGCCGGAGGAGGACGGCAAGGCGCTGCGTCCGGCCATGGCCGGGTTGCTGGTGCGGCTGCAGGGACTTTCCAGCGCCCTGCTGAAGGAGATCGATTCGCCGTTCGGGCCGGCGGAATAGCCGGAGGCCGGCGCATCCCGGGCCTGGAATCAGACGCGCGGCCCATGCCGGAGCATGGGCCGCGCTGCCTGAAGGCCAGCAGGTTGGCCATGGCCGGGCGCCTGGGGCGACGGCCATGGCGGCAGGGCTCAGCCCTGCGGCAGGTGCTTGGCGATATAGGGCGGCAGGTGGAAGGCGCCGGTGTGGATCTCCGGCGTCCAGTACTGCGTCTGGCCCAGGATGCCGGCGGCTTCCGCGCGGGCGCGGATGGTGGCGGTGTCCACCTGGCGCAGCGTGGCATCCTTGGCGGACCAGCCCAGCGTCATGAAGCCGCCCACATAGGTGGGGACCGCGGCGACATAGGCGAAGATGTCGCTGAAGGACTTGGCGCGGCGCAGCGAGGTGTCGTGCAGCTCGTCCGCCTGCATGGCGGGGACACCACACTGGTTGACGATGACGCCCTTGTCCGTCAGCAGGCGGGCGACATTGGCGTAGAACTCATCGGTGAAGAGCACTTCGCCGACGCCGATCGGGTCGGTGCTGTCCACGATCACCACGTCGAAGCTGCCATCGGCGGCCTTGCGGACGTAGTCGATGCCATCGGCCACCAGCACTTCGGCGCGCGGGTCGTTCCAGGCATCGCCGGCGATGCCGGGGAGGAATTCCTTGGAGAGGCGGATGACCTCGCCGTCGATCTCGACCATCACGGCCTTCTCGACATTCTTGTGCTGCAGGACGCGCTTCAGCACGCCGCCGTCACCGGCGCCGATGATCAGCACGCGCTTGGCATCGCCATGCGCCAGCAGCGGCACGTGGGTCAGCATCTCCTGGTAGACGAACTCGTCGCCTTCCGTGATCTGCACGACGCCGTCGAGCAGCAGGACGCGGCCGTGGGTGTAGCTTTCGAACACCACGATGTCCTGGAAATCGCTCTGCACACGGGCGAGTTCCCGCTTCACCATGAAGCGCTGGCCCCATTCGGGGTAGAGGGTCTCGTTGATCCAGGAATCGGTCGGCATGGGATGGGTATCCTCTGGCGATGCACGAAAAGAGGGCGGGGTCATATGGACCCCGCCCTCCATCAAATCACGTGAAAGGCTGGTGTCAGCCGATCAGGCCGCGCTTGTGCTCGGCGAGCTGCACGCGCTCGGGCAGGAAGCCCTTCTTCAGCACGGGCACCGCGTTGTACGGGTTGCAGTCCCCGCACACGAAGATGTCCAGCGCCGCGTAGGAACGCTCCGGCCAGGTGTGGATCGAGACATGGCTCTCGGCCAGCACCAGCACGCCAGACACGCCACCATTCGGGGAGAAGTGGTGGAAGTGGCCGTGCAGGATGGTCGCACCGGTCTTGATCGCGGCTTCGCGCAGCACGGCATCGATATGGGCAGGGTCGTCCAGGTTAGTGGCTCCCCACAGATCCACGATCAAATGCGTACCGGCGAAACGCACGCCATCGCGCTCGACGAAGTAATCCTTCGCCTCAGCGGCATCGAAAGTCTGGGCTTCGCTCGGGGATTCCGAGACCATCCCCAGCGGAGAGATATGAGAGTCCATGTGGGGCTCCTTTCCACCAGCAGATGACCAGGGTGATCGAACATCGATCGGGGTCAACGGCGCCGCATATGAGGCATATTTTCCCCTTCCTCAAGAAAAATCGGGACTTTGAGGCCGAAAGAATCGCGTGTCCCCCCCGCGTTGGACGCGCATCTCATCGCGTAAGGGCTGGAATGGCCCGCAATGGCTCCAGCCACGGCGCAATGTTACGGAAAAAATATCGGGTCGGATTGGTGGGAAAGCCGGTGCCGTGGCGGTGCCGGGGACGGGTGGCGCGAAAAAACCGGGGATGGACGAAAAAACCGTCCCATTTCCGTCATAGAGACGCTTGCCGAGGCGCGGCGGCGTGATTATACCCCGCCTCCTGAGATGGACGGGTGGCCGAGCGGTCGAAGGCGCACGCCTGGAAAGTGTGTATACCTCAAAAGGGTATCGTGGGTTCGAATCCCACCTCGTCCGCCAGAACCCCCTTCCGATGAAATCCTAGCAGTTCGATGTCCGGTACGGTTGAAGGGTTTGTGCCCTGCCGGGCGTATCGCCGTGTCCGGTCGAGACCCATTTAGCGTTGCGCTGTGTGGGACACGACGGAGCCGAGGTGGGTAGGAGCAGGAATCCAGGCTTGCGCGCCGAACTAGAGGGTGTTTTGCCGAGGACCCGCCTACGCGCATCCAGGTAACTGCGCTCATTCCAATATAGGCGTTCCGACACCGCCTGCCGTTTCCTCTCAGCGCTCTTCCCTGCTTCGTCGCGAGCGGTTGCCACGATGGGACGGCGTGCTATCCGGCTAAGGCAGTGCCCGGGAGGGATACCAAGGATGCGCGACTTCGTGGTGCAAGCACTGCCCTGGGTGATCGGTATCGCGAGTGTCGGTGCCTTTCTGGCGGTGGGCGGCGCGGAGACATCAGCAGGCCGGACGATCGCCGCCGTCATCTTGGGGCTCGGCGTCGTGGCGATTGCAGCCCTGCCACTCGTGCTGCGGTGGGCCCGTCGGAACGCCGCAGCAACGCGACGAGCGTTGGAGCGGGATCTCGATCAACGACATCGCGAGAGGCAAGAGGAAGACCGCTGATCGTCTGCCGCTGAATGGCGAGAAGGATCGGGGCCCAGTGGCGGTTATGTCTGGGAGCCGCTTTCCAGACGCATGCCCTGAAAAGGCGGCTTGCCTGATGGATACTCTTGATCACGAAACAGACAGACGCTTCACATGCGTTTTGTTGCTCTGTTTGCCGGCGCCGTGACCGGGCACCCGGTACTGATCTGGGAACAGGTTGAACGGAGCCTACTAGATGCAGGGGCAAATATGCTGACAGGCGTGACCGGCGAGCGCGAGGCGCTCGAAGTGCCTTTGCAGACGGAGGCTTACCGGAACCAAGGTGCGTACCAGTCTGCCTCAGGCTGATGGCCGCTTAAGAGTGGCAGCCATGAAGGCATGGTGCGCGGGTAGCTGCTTGTGTCAGGGCCGGCGATGAGCGATGGGACCCGCTTCTGCTCAAGATGGACAGTTCGGGTACAGCGTGCCTCGGGCGGCCAAGATTAGAATGGCAGTGGGCCGCGCCGGCCCTTTATGTGGGCCGGCGCGGGATCAGGCTCAGGCGGAGCCGAGGAAGACCCAGCTATCGTGGGTGGCGTCGGCGGTCAGGACGCGGGCTTCCAGGCTGTCGGAGAAGCCGACCAGAACGTCCGCCCGATCTCCGCCGTTCTGCAGGAAGCTGTTGTAGAAGTCGCGCCCGACCTGATCGGCCGGACGGTCGAGCACGTTCTGGTAGAGCTGCTCGATGAAGTTCGCGTTGTCCAGGCTGCCATAGAGATTGGCGAATTCAGGTGAATCGATGAAGCCGCGCGCGACGGAGCTAAGCGATTCACCGCCTTCAAGGCGCAGGTACCAGAATTCGAGGCCAGCGGCCTCGGGGGCGCGGTTCAGCGCCGCTTCGTAGAGGCGGTAGGCGCTGCCGTATTCGCGGTCTCCGGTGAAGGACAGCGAGTTCTGGATGTTCTCGATGCTGTCGGAGAATGCCATCAGCACGTTATCGCGCCCGAGGGTGCCGGCGTTGAGCTTGTCGACGTAGAAGGACACGCCGCTGGCTTCGCCAGGCCGGTCCAGGATGTTCTGATAGAGGGCGGAGACGTAGCCGAAATTATCGAGATTGCCGTAGCGGGCGAGGAACTCGGGCGACTGGCTGAAATAGGTCGCGACGTTCAGCTCGGTAATCGCGCCGGCTTCCAGCCGTTCGGTGTAGAATTCGAGGCCGGCGACCTCGGGCCTGCGGTCGAACGCCGCCTGGTAGATGTGGGTGACGTCCTGCGCCGCGCCGGTGGGATCGAAGCGGCCGACGCCGTCGGTGAACAGGATGTACTTGGCGTCCGTTAACGTGGACGTGCCGTCACGGCCTTCGACCTTGTCCTGCAGATAGAGTTGGCCGAGGCCGGTTTGCGCGATGATGTAGTCGGTGTGCAGGCCGGAGAGGAATTCGTCGTTCGGCAGGCCGCCACCATTGCCGAGGCCGACGCCGACATTGATGCCGCCCTGCCCGTTCGACTGGAAGCCGAGCTGGTCGCCGTCGAAGGAGCCGCTGACGGTGGCGCTGGCGACCAGCGTGTTGCCGTTGAAGACCTGAATCTGGCCTCCTTCGTAGCGAACATCGGTGGCGGTGGAAACGCCGGCGAAGGACAACACGTCGTCCGAGTTAAAGCCGGTGACGTTGCTAAGCAGGTTGACGTTCAGGCCTGGGTTCAGCACCAGCAGGCCGCCGACGCCGGTGAAGTTGATCGGCGACAGCAGGTTCACGCCGAGGGTGGAGGAGAGGTCCAGCTTGCCGGCGTCGCCGATGTTGAAGGTCGTCAGCGCATTGACGTTGGCCAGGCTGTCGATGGCGAGGCTGGCGTTCTGTACCTGGATGGTGGAGAGCAGGCCGATTGTCACGGTGTCGAAAGTGACGTTCACCGGGTCTCCGGCTGGCGAGGTGCCGTTGCGCTCGACGATGATGCGCGAGCTGAGGCCGAGGGTGACATCGTAGGAACCAGATGCGTTGAGGGTTTGAGTGCCGAGAATCGGGACGTTGACAGGGGTGCCCATAACTCAGTGATCTCCCGCTTTTTCTCTTGGACGCCAAGGCCCAGGCATTCGCTGCGCCCTGTTCTGGTCACGTTGAAAAGCGGCAATACTTCCGTAAAATAAAATAAATGTGTTCTGAAGGTAAATTCTGCGGAAGTTCTTTTCTCAAAGGGAGATTTCGCGGACGTGAGGAGGTTGCCGGCCCTGCCATGCCGCTATGCCGTGAAACTTTCCTCTTGCACGGAGAACCGGCTTGGCATGGCTGTAGAATTGCCGAATTCCGGCCAAGCCCTGGCTTTGCTAGGCGCCTCATGGCGCTTCGGTCTCGGTCGATGCGGGAGGCGGGTCTGGGAATCGCCTCGCTGGCCGGATGCTGTCAGCGGCGCGGGAGGCCTGGGTCGAAATCGATGCCGTCGCCGATCTCGCCCAAGCTGAGCAAGGGGCGGGCGGGAATGGTGAGGCGGCGGGTCTTTTCCTCGTCGTTCTCGATGCTGCCGGTCGTCACGGTGGCGCGGTGGGTACTGTAGTTGATGCTGACGGCTTCCGTGTCGCCGCTGCCGCGGTTCACGGAAAGGCTGTCGTAGCCGATCAGCTCGAACCGGCTGTTCTGCCAGCGGAAGGTGAAGGTCGGGCGCAATGTGCCGTAGGAGCCCGCGTTGGCGAACAGGTGCTGCGTGACACGCAGGGTGCCACGCTGGATGGCGACGTCATCCGGGGAGGTGATCGCGTCTTCCAGGGTCGGGCTCACCGGGCGGCGGACCAGGGTGTGGTCCTGCAGGGCCAGGCGGTAGCCGCCTTGTTGGCCGAAGGCGATGGCGAGGATGCGGGGGTTGGTGTCGAACCGCCTCGGGCCGAGGCCGCGATTGTCCAGCACGCTCTCCGGCGCCTGGTTGCGCAGGAGGAGGGCGAGGTCCTCGACGCCGTCGCCGTTCAGGTCGCCCTTGGCCAGAATCTCCTGCCGCCAGCCGGTGGGGGTGAAGCCGTCGGCGCTGGCGGCCTGGGCCGGCAGGGTGGGATAGGTGACATCGGGGATGCTGAGAGGCTGTGCCAGGGAAGTGGTGGCGGCCAGCAGGCTGGCTGCGCAGCCGGCGAATGCGGCGTGGATCCAGGATGACGTCACAGCTCTGTCCTCGCAGTTGCGGTAGCCCGCGATACGTCCCTGGCGCGGCGGATGCCAACGACAAGTTCTTGATGAGCGGACGGCGTGGCGTGGGCTGGGCGCTGCAACTGGCCAGGCTGCCGCTGGTTAGAATCGCATCAAGGATCGCGAAGGAGCGAGCGATGGAAACGCCGGACGACAAGACGGACCTGCAGAGCAGCCTGCAGGACGGGTTCAGCCGCCTGGACGAGACCGCCAAGCGGCTGGGCGACGAGACGCGGGACACGATGGAGACCGTGGCCGACCAGGCGGAGGGCTATGTGCACCAGGGCATGGCCAGCCTGAACAAGGCGGGCAACGCGGTGGCGGGCGCCATTCGCGGGCGGCCGTTCACGGCGCTGCTGGTGGCCGGGATCGGCGGTGCGATGGCGGCACTGGCGCGGCCGCACCGTTAAGCCTTCGTTGACGATTCTCCCGCAGGCTGAGGCGTCGGTAGAGAGGACGCCATGCGGAGGATCAGGTGGATGGTGGCGGCACTGCTGATCGCGGTGCCGCCGGCGAACGGTGTTGCCTGGGCGCAGAACCAGTGGAGCCGGCCGCAAGGCCGGCAGGACTCCAACCAGCAATATCGGCAGCCGCGCGCATACCGGCATGACGGGTACGTGGAGCGGCAGGGATCGACCCGGCGCTATTACGACTGGCGTGGCGAGTATGAGGGGCGGTCGGAACGCTCGGCCGGTGGCGGCGTGCGACGGTTCTACGATGAGGATGGGCGGTATCTGGGGCGGGAGGATGTGCAGCGCGACTTCCGCCAGCGCCGCTGGTGAGAAAATGCGCCTCATCGCAGGAATTTCGCCGGTTGTTTGCCGGGCGTGAACTATTCCCCGCCATCATGCCCTGGCCCGAAGGCAAGAAGCCTTGGGAAAAACGGCGACAAAAGGCGCCGTCTGGCTTGACTGGACCTGTCATCCGGGCGCGACCGCGAAGCGGCGCGCCCGGATGCACGTTGTGTGGGGCTCAGATAGATGCCGGGGCCGGAGGATGGCGCCTCTGTCGAAGCTCGCACCGTGAAGCGGCGTGGCCGCGCGAATCGCGCGGCCTGGCATCTCAGCCGCGCGGTGCAGGCGTGGCGGGCGTTTGCAGGAAGCCCAGCACCGCATCGGTCAGCATGTGCTTGTGGTGCTGCTTGGTCTCCGCCGATTGCAGCTCCCGCCGGAACAGCCGGCTGAAGGTATGGCGGTTGGAGACGCGGTAGAAGGAGAAGGAGCTGATCAGCATGTGGACGTCGACCGGGTCGGCGTCCTGGCGGAACAGGCCTTCCTGCTGGCCGCGGCGGATGATGTCCGCCAGCATCTCGATAACCGTGACGTTGAGGTTCTGGATGACCTCGGACTGCGCGACGTAGCGGCCGTGGTGGATGTTCTCGATGCTGACGAGCCGGACGAAATCCGGATGCTCGTCATGGTAATCGAGGGTGAATTCCACCATGCGGCGCATCGCCTCACGCGGCGGCAGGGCGTGCAGGTCCAGCTCGCGCTCGATGGCGCGGATGCGGCCATAGGCTTCTTCCAGCACCGCCAGGTACAGGCCGTCCTTGCTGCCGAAATAGTAGTAGATCATCCGCTTGGCGGTCTTGGTGCGGGCGGCGATGGCATCCACCCGCGCGCCGCTCAGCCCGTGCAGGGCGAATTCCTCACGCGCGACCGCCAGAATTTCCTGCCGGGTACGATCCGCATCGGGACGGCGAAGGCGGGCGGGCGGCGCCTTGGCGGGCTCCTTGGTGATCGACACGTGTTCCATTCATCCAGCAGCGGGAGGCGCGAAGCCCGGGCGCGGGAAGCCTAGCACCGACGGCCCGGCTTGTCGCGGCGCGGGATGGCGGGCGTGGCGGGCACGGTGCCGGAGCGCTTCGGCAATGGTTGTGCGACGCGGGCGGGATGGCCGCCCATGCGGATGCATGGACGGCCCTGCCCTGCTGCCCGTGCCTGGGCGCCGCCCTGGCCGGCGGCGCCCGGGGTGCGGGAGAGGCCTGTTACTCGGCGGTGATGCCGCGGCTGCGGATGACCTCGGCCCACTTGCCGCTCTCGGTGGCCAGGTAGGCGGGGAATTCCTCCGGCGTGCCGACGGTGGGGAAGTTGGACGCGGCACGGAGGCGGGAGAGCACGCTCTCATCCTTCATGGCGTTGACCAGGGCGGTGTGCAGGCGGCGCACCACCGGCTGCGGCGTGCCGGCCGGGGCCAGCAGCGCGAACTGCGAGGAGCATTCGAAGCCCTGCAGCCCGGATTCGGAGATGGTGGGGACATCCGGCGTGAGCGGATTGCGCTGCAGGCTGCTGACGCCGATGGCGACGACTTCCTTGGCGGCGATCAGCGGCAACGCCGTCACGGCATCGACGAAGGCCATTTCGACGTCGCCGGCCAGCATCGCCTGCACGGCGGGGGCGCCGCCGCGATAGGTGACGTTCATCACCTGGATGTCGGCCATCTTGAGGAACAGTTCGGTCGCAAGGTGGGCGGAGGAGCCGGCGCCGGAGGAGGCGTAGCTCATCTTGCCCGGCTGGGCCTTGGCGCGGGTGATCAGTTCCTGCACCGACTTGATGCCGGTCTGCGGCCGGACGCAGAGGAAGATCGGCGTCTCCGCGATGCGGCCGACGGGGGTGAAGCTGCTGGCGTCGTCATAGCCCTTCTGGGGGAAGAGATGCGTCGCCATGGCGTAGGTGCTGTTGACGCCCATGAGCAGCGTGTAGCCATCCGGCCGCGCGCGGGAGACGTACAGGTGGCCGATGGTGCCGGAGGCGCCGGCGCGGTTTTCCACCACCATGGGCTGGCCGAGCTCCTTGGCCATCTGCTGCGCCAGGAGGCGGCCGACGAAGTCGGTGGAGCCGCCCGGGGCCCAGGAGACCACCAGGGTCACGGTATGGTCGGGGAACACGCCGGGGGTGGCGGCGGGCGCGGTCTGCGCCTGGCCGGCGCGCGGCAGGAGGCCGGCGGAGGCCGCGAGCACGCCGAGGCTGGCGCAGCCGAATTGGCGACGATTCATGGTAGATCCTTCCCGAGACATCTCTTCCCGGTGCGCTTCGAAGGGCGCACCTTGGCGTGCGGCGCGATGCCGCATTGACCTTTACGTACTAGTTAGTCCATGAACATAGCAAGAGCAAAAGCCACGCGCATTGCAGGAGAGTCGTCCTTTGACCACCCAGAGTCCCGCCCCCTCCCCCACCGGCTCCGCCGTGGGGCGCCGCCCGCATCTGCTGCTGGGGCTGGTGGGGGCCGGCATCCAGCTGTCCCGCACGCCGGCGATGCATGAGGCGGAGGGCGCAGCGCAGGGTTTCCTGGCGCTGTACCGGTTGATCGACCTGGACGTGCTGGGGCTAGGGGTGGAGGCGCTGCCGGAGCTGCTGACGGCGGCCGAGCGGATGGGCTTCGCCGGGCTGAACATCACCTATCCCTGCAAGCAGGCAGTGATCCCGCATCTGGATGAGTTGTCGGATGCCGCGCGGGCGCTGGGGGCGGTGAACACCGTGGTGTTCAGGGACGGCAAGCGGATCGGCCACAACACCGATGCGCCGGGCTGGGCGGAGGGCTTCCGCCGGTTGCTGCCGGACGTGCCCATGCAGCGCGTGGTGCAGATCGGCACCGGCGGGGCCGGCGCCGCCGTGGCGCATGCGGCGCTGGAGCTGGGCACCGGCACGCTGACGCTGTTCGACCAGGACAAGGCGCGGGCGGAGGCGCTGGCGGCCTCGCTGTGCGAGCGGTTCGGCGCCGGGCGCGCCGTGGCCGGCACCGACCTGAACGCCGCGGTGGGTACCACGGACGGGCTGATCAACGCCACGCCGATGGGCACCGCCAAGCACCCCGGCATGCCCCTGCCCGCCACGCTGCTGCGGCCGGAGATGTGGGTCTCCGACGTCGTGTACTTCCCGCTGGAGACCGAGTTGCTGCGGACCGCCCGCGCGCTGGGCTGCCGGGTGGCGCATGGCGGCGGCATGGCGGTATACCAGGCCGTCGAGGCCTTCCGGCACTTCACGGGGCGGTCACCGGACGCGGCCCGGATGACCGAGACCTTCCTCTCCTTCGACCGCTGAGGCAGCACCGCGCATGTTCGTGACCGTGCAAGACCTGACCATCCATGTGCAGGTGGAGGGGCCGCCGGGCGCCGACGCGGTGCTGCTGCTGCACTCGCTGGGCACCAACCTGCATGTGTGGGACGAGCAGGCGCGAGTGCTGGCGCGCCAGTACCGCGTGATCCGTCCCGATCTGCGCGGCCATGGGCTGACGACGGTGACGCCCGGCCCCTACGCGATCGACGCGCTGGCGCGGGATGCGCTGGGCGTGCTGGACGCGCTGGGGGTGGAGGTGGCGCATGTCGCCGGTATCTCCATCGGCGGGATGATCGCGCAGTCCCTCGCAGCGCAGGCGCCGCAGCGTGTGAAGCGG
Source organism: Teichococcus aerophilus (assembly GCF_014490485.1). Lineage (GTDB taxonomy): Bacteria > Pseudomonadota > Alphaproteobacteria > Acetobacterales > Acetobacteraceae > Pseudoroseomonas > Pseudoroseomonas aerophila. The sequence goes on from NZ_JACTVA010000010.1 coordinate 53,842, forward strand.
CTGGTGTTGGTGGACACCGCGCTGGCGATTCCACCCGCGCAGAGCTGGACCGATCGGGCCGCGCTGGTGCGGGCGCAGGGCATGGGCGCGGTGGTGGAGGCGGTGGTCGCCCGTTGGGTGACGGCGCCGGCGTTGCAGGGCGCGGCGGCGCATGGCCTGCGCGCGATGCTGCGGCGTACCGATGCGGAAGGCTATGCGGCGGCTGCCGAGGCGATTGCCGCTGCCGACCTGACCGCCGCTACGCGCGGGCTGGCGGTGCCGACGCTGGTGCTGGTGGGGGACCAGGATGCGGCGACGCCGGTGGCCTCGGCCGAGGCGCTGCGCGATGCCATTCCCGGCGCGGTGCTGGAGGTGCTGGCGGATGCCGCGCATATCCCGACGGTGGAGCGGCCGGAGGCGGTGACCGCCGCGCTGGTGCGCTTCCTGGCGCCGGATGCGGTCGCGGACCCGCTGGAGGCCGGCATGGCGGTGCGCAAGGCGGTGCTGGGTGCCGCGCATGTCGCCCGCGCCAGCGCGGCGGCGACGCCGATGGACGCCGCCTTCCAGGACTACATCACCCGCAGCGTATGGGGCGGCATCTGGACCCGGCCGGGCCTGTCGCGTCACACCCGGTCCCTGCTGACGCTGGGGCTGATGGCGGCGCTGGGGCGGGAGGGCGAGTTCGTGCTGCATGTGCGCGCCACCCGCAACACCGGCGTGACGCCGGAGGAGATTGCCGAGGTGCTGTTGCAGGTGGGCGCCTATGCCGGCGTGCCCGCCGCCAACCACGCGCTGAAGCTGGCCAAGCAGACCCTGGCCGAGATGGACGCGGCCTGAAGGCTGCGCCGACCCCGTGCCGGCATGCAGCAGGCCGAGACGGCCGACGCTGAAACGCTGGGGTGCCGGCACCAGTTGTAGCGGTGCCGATGGACGATCCGGGACCCGGTGGCCCTGGATGGACCGCTGGCTTCCCGGCATGATGGCGGACCCCTGCCCGCATGTTCGGCATGGCCGCCCCGTGGTGGCCGTGCTGCCGGATTTGATTGATCGCGTGGTTCACGACCCGGGCCGCAACTTCAGGCGGGGACCACGTTCCAGACGCGCATCGACGAGGACGCCCGCATGTTGAACCTGCCCCGCCTGCCCCGCTCGATCGCGACCGTCTGCCTCAGCGGCCATTTGCTGGACAAGCTGGAAGCGGCCGCCGCCGCCGGCTTCGACGGCGTGGAGATTTTTGAGAACGACCTGCTGACCTATGAGGGCTCGCCGGCGGAGATCCGGCGGCTGGCGGAGGATCTTGGCCTCGCCATCACCATCTTCCAGCCGTTCCGCGACTTCGAGGCGATGCCGGAGCCGCAGCGGGCGCGGAACATGGACCGGGCGGAGCGGAAGTTCGACGTGATGCAGGCGCTGGGCACCGACCTGGTGCTGGTGTGCAGCAACACGCAGGAGGTGGCGATCGACGACGACGCGCGCGCCGCCGCCGACCTGGCGGAGATGGCGGAGCGCGCGGCGAAGCGCGGCTTGCGCGTGGGCTACGAAGCGCTGGCCTGGGGGCGGAATGTCAGCCGCTGGAAGCATGCCTGGAAGATCGTGCAGATGGCCGGGCATGATTCGCTCGGGCTGATCGTGGACAGCTTCCACACCCTGTCGCTGGGCGACGAGCATGCCGGTATCGCCGAGCTGCCGGGCGAGAAGATCTTCTTCGTGCAGTTGGCGGATGCGCCGCGGCTGAGCATGGACGTGCTGTCCTGGAGCCGGCATTTCCGTAACTATCCTGGCCAGGGCGACCTGGATGTGGGCGGCTTCCTCGGCTCGGTGATGAAGTCGGGGTATCGGGGACCGATCTCGCTGGAGGTGTTCAACGACGATTTCCGCGAGGCACCGGCGCGGTTGAATGCGCGGGATGCGCTGCGTTCGTTGATCCTGGCGGAGTCGCAGGCGGGCGTGGCGGAGTTGCCGGCGCTGGCGAAGTGCGAGGGCGTGGCCTTCCTGGAATTCGCCGTGGACGTGGCGGCACGCACGCGGCTGGGCGGGTTCCTGGAGACGCTGGGCTTCCGGCTGTGCGGGCGGCACCGGTCCAAGGACGTGCTGCTGTACCGGCAGGGCGGCATCAACCTGGTGCTGAACGCGGAGCAGGACAGCGCGGCGGCGGAGCATTTCCAACTGCACGGACCCTCCGTCTGCGCCATGGCGCTGAAGGTGGACGATGCCGCGCGGGCGCTGGCGCGCGCCCGGGCGTTGCAGTGCTCCGAATGGCAGGAGCATCGCGGCGTGGATGAAAAGGCGCTGCCCGGCATCCGCGCGACCGATGGCACGCTGATCCTGTTGATCGGGCCGGATGGGGACGGCGACAGCAGCCTGTCCTGGCAGAACGACTTCCATATGCTGGAGGACGCGCCGGAGGGACCGCTGGCGCAGATCGACCACGTGGCGCAGGCGTTGCCGACGGGCAGCATGGACAGCTTCGTGCTGTTCTGGCGCGCCGTGTTCGGGCTGGAGCCGCAGCAGGCGTTCGAGATCGCGGACCCGCAGGGCCTGATCCGCAGCCGGGCGATGATCAGTCCGGATGGGGCGCTGAGGCTGCCGCTGAACATTTCCGAAAGCCGCAAGACCTCCACCGGGCGCTTCGTCACCGCCTTCGCGGGCGCGGGCGTGCATCACGTGGCGTTCGATACGCAGGACATCTTTGCCGCGGTGCAGGATTTCCGCGCGAAGGGGCTGCGGACGTTGCAGATTCCGCCGAACTACTACGACGATCTGGGCGCGCGCTGGGGGCTGGAGGACGACATGCTGGCGCGGCTGCGCGAGCATGACGTGCTTTATGACCGCGATGCGGGCGGGGAGCTGTTCCAGTTCTACTCGCATGCCTTCGACAGCCGCTTCTTCTTCGAGGTGATCGAGCGGCGGGGGGCACAGGGCTTTGGCGCGGCGAATGCATCCGTGCGGATGGCGGCGCAGGCGCGGGGGTAATCTCTACGTCGATCGTGGTTAGGAGGGCCGGGGAAGGAATTCCCCGGCCCTCCTTGTATTGGCCGCGCGCGGTGGTGGGCGATTGATTGTGGCTTGAGCTTTGCAAAAATCTTGGCGGCCAGAGGGGTGGCGTCGCGCCTGTGCCGCTGCCGCGCCCACGCTGAGAAGTCCGGCTTATCGAATTCGCAGCTGGAGTTATTTGAGAGTTACTCGCAGTTGCACTAAGGAGCCGCTTTACCCTGCGGGGCGCGGGACCGATGGGTGGCTGAGATGACGGTGAGACGCGCGCTGCGGCGCAAGGAGATTCCGCTGGCGGTGGCGGCCGCGCTGGTACCAGGCCTGGCCTGGGCGCAGGGCGCGGTGCCGGAGGGCACGGTGCAGTTGCCCACCGTCAATGTCGAGGCCACCGGGCAGACGGCGACCTCCCCCGTGCGGGGCTTCGTGGCGGAGCGCGCGGCGAGCGCCACCAAGACCGACACGCCGTTGCTGGAGACGCCGCAATCCATCAGCGTCATCACCCGCGACCGGATCGACGCGCAGGCGATCCGGAGCGTGAGCGAGGCGTTGCGCTACACGCCGGGCGTGCTGAGCGAGATGTCGGGCTTCGACCCGCGCTTCGATTCCGTGATGATCCGTGGCTTCAACGCGCGGCCCAGCCAGTACCTGGACGGCATGCGTCTGCTGCGGACCTTCGGTCCCACCGCGATCGAGCAATACGGGCTGGAGCGGCTGGAGGTGGTGCGCGGCCCTTCCTCCGTCCTCTACGGGCAGACGGTGCCGGGCGGGCTGGTCAACATGGTCAGCAAGCGGCCGACGGAGACGTCGTTCGGCGAGGTGAACCTTTCCGCCGGCAGCCATGACCGCTTCCAGGGCGGCTTCGACCTGGGCGGGCCGCTGACCGAGGACGGCACGCTGCTGTACCGGGTGACCGGCCTGGTGCGGAACAGCGATACCGAGATCGACCATGTGGGCGACGACCGTTATTTCATCGCCCCTGCCCTCACCTGGCGGCCGACGGCGGATACCAGCCTGACGCTGCTGGGGCGCTTCCAGTATGACCAGAACAGTTCCCCCATCGGGCTGCCGGCGCAGGGCACGCTGCTGCCGAACGTGAATGGCCGCATCCCGCGCAGCCGCTTCGCCGGGGAGCCGGACTACAACCGCTCCGACGTGACGCAGACCAGCATCGGCTGGAACTTCGAGCACCAGTTCGACGACGTATGGACCGTGCGGCAGAACAGCCGGTACATGCACAACACGGTCAAGTACAACAGCCTCTACGTCTCGGCGCTGGAGGCCGACCAGTTCACGATACGTCGCGGCAGCCTGGTGCAGCGGGAGACGTCCGACACGCTGAACCTGGACAACCAGGTGCAGGCGCGGTTCACCACCGGGCCGTTCGAGCACACGGTGTTGGCGGGGCTGGAGTACCGGCAGTTCTGGGGCAATACGCAGAGCTATTTCGGCACGGCGCCGACGCTGAACATCTTCAACCCCGGCTATGGCGCCTTCGTGCCGGATTCACGGCTGACGGCGGTGGGCGGGCTGCGCACCAACAACAACCAGCACCTGGCGCAGACCGGCCTCTACCTGCAGGACCAGCTGCGCTACGGCAACTGGCTGCTGACGGTGGGCGGGCGCCAGGACTGGGCGGAATCCCGCACCGTGGGCCGCGTGACGCGGGCCCGTACCAGCCAGGATGACGACGCCTTCACCGGGCGCGTGGCGCTGATGTATGTCTCCGACATCGGGCTGGCGCCGTATGTCAGCTACTCGACCTCCTTCGACCCCGTCGTCGGTTCCTACAATGCCGGGCGTGGCGGCGGCGCGTTCCAGCCGACCGAGGGCGAGCAGTACGAGGCCGGCATCAAGTACCAGCCGCCGGGGATGAACAGCTTCATCACCGCCTCCGTCTTCCAGCTGACGCAGACCAATGTCTCGACCCGCGACCCGCTCTTCCCCAACTCCTCCGTGCAGACTGGCGAAGTGCGGGTGCGCGGCGCGGAGCTGGAGGCGGTGGCGAGCCTGGCGCGGGGGCTGAACGTCATCGGCGCCTATACCTATCTGGATGGCGAGATCACCAAGGCCAATGACGGCACGGTGGGCAACCGCCCGGGCCTGGTGCCGCAGCATGCGGCCAGCCTGTGGGCGGATTACCGGATGGGCGAAGGCACGGTGTTGCCGGGCCTCGGCTTCGGCGCGGGCGTGCGGTACACGGGCTCGCTGTATGGCGACAATGCCAATGTCTATCGCTCGCCATCCGTGACGCTGGCGGATGCGTCGGTCAGCTACGAGTTCGGCAATTACCGGTTTTCGGTGAACGGCAGCAACATCTTCGACAAGCGCTACGTCGCGTCCTGCACCGGGGCCACCTATTGCTATTACGGCACCGGGCGGACGGTGATCGGCACGCTCGCCTACCGCTGGTGAGGGTGTGGCCCGCCGGTGCCAGGGCGCCGGCGGGCCGCTTGCGTCGCATCAGGCGCTGGGCAACAGGGCCTGCTGCACCATGGCGGAATCGACATACTGGGTCATGCGCAGAATCTTGCCGTCCCGCAGCTCGTAGAGATGGGCGAAGGACGCGCGCATGAAGCGGCCGGTGGCGCGGTAGGTGCCGCTGTAGACGCCGAAGGCGGCGATACGGTCGCCATCCTCCAGAAAGGTGTGGGTCTCGGCGCGGTAGCCGATCCACTCGGTGCCCAGGCGGTGGAACACGCCGGCCATGATGGCCTCCGCGCCCACATAGGTGCCGGCATAAGGGAAGCCCGCCGCCTCCGTCCATTCGGCATCGGGGGCGAGTGCGGCCAGCAGGTTGCGGCCGTTCTCCTCCGACGATCCCTCATAGGTGGAGCGGATGAGAGCCAGGTTGCGGCCCATGCTCAGCCCCAGCTCATCTCGCCCTTGGCCACCTTGGCGCCGATATCCAGCGCCACTTCCATGCCGAGGCCGGGGAAGCGGGCCTTCATCGCGGCGATCAGCGCGGCGGAGTTGGCGGCCTTGGGCACCTCCTCCTCGAAGGCGAGCAGGTAGGCCCGGGTGTGCTGGACGGCGGAGATGTCGGTCGGAGCGGCCGCGGTCATGTGCCCCGGCACGACGACGGCCGGCTTGCGGGCGATAATGGCATCGAGCGTGGCGACCCAGGCGGCACGGGCTTCTGCGCTCTGCGTATCCGCCGTCCAGACATGCACGCCGGCGAAGACCAGCACGCCGCCGAACACCGCCTGCAGGGACGGCGACCAGAGGTAGCGGCGGTTCGGCAGGCCGGTGGCGTCGACGATCTCGATGGCCTGGCCATCGACCGACAGGGCCGGGCCGTCGAACGCATCGGGGAAGACGATGTCGGCCACGGCGCGGGGGCCGTTCTCCTTCAACTGCGGGCCCCAGGCGCCGATCTTCTTCTCCACGCTGGCGCGGATGGCGGCGATGGTGGCGGAGGCCGCGATGACGCGGGCCTGCGGGAAGGCCTCATGGACCGGGCGCAGGCCAAAATAGTAGTCGGGGTCGCTCTGGCTGACATAGATGGTGGTGAGGCGCTTGCCGGTCGCCTTGATCGCCTCCGCCAGGGCCTTGCCGTCGGAGAGGGTGAAGCCGGCGTCGATCACCACCGCCTCGGTGGCGCCGGAGACGAGCACGGGCGCGCGGAAGAAGCCGTTGGGCCCGGCGGGGAAGTGCCGCCAGGTGAGGCCGGCGGCCACGGCGCGGCCGATGCCGGCGGGGGCCAGCGCGGCGGCGGTGGCGGTCAGGGCGGTCTTCACGGCGGTTCTCCTGGTGAACATGGGGGCTCTCCTTCGGCAAGCGGGGTGCGTGGCGGTGCTGGTTTGGGCGGGACTGCCGCCCGCCGTTCGACCGGGAGGATGCCACGCTGGTGTCGTACGAATTAGTCGAATGAATCGGACAGAATGTCTGCCAGTGGTTGACAATCCAGCGCGGCGCGGCGTCCGCTGGCCGGCATGAACCTGAACCGGCTGGTCTATTTCGCGGCGGTGGTGGACACCGGCTCCTTCACCCGGGCGGCGGAGCGGCTGCGGGTAACCAAGGCCGTGGTAAGCCAGCAGGTGGCGGAGCTGGAGAGTGAGCTGGGCACGACGCTGCTGACACGCACCACCCGGCGCGTGCAGCCAACCGAGGCCGGACGGCTGTTTCACGCCCGCTGTGCCTCCATCCTGCGCGAGGCCGAGGACGCGTTCGGCGAGTTGGCGCAGGTGGCGGCGGAGCCCACGGGCACGCTGCGCGTCACGGCGCCGTATGATTACGGCATCGCCTCCGTCGTTCCGGTAGCGACCGAGTTTGCCGCCCGTTACCCGGCCTGCCGGCTGGAGCTGATGCTGGCGGACCGGACGGTGGACCTGGCCTCGGCCGGGATCGACATGGCGATCCGCGTCGGCTGGCTGGAGGATTCCAGCCTGCAGGCACGGCGCATCGGCGGCTTCCGGCAGGTGCTGGTGGGCAGCCCGGCGATGGCGGCGCGGATCGCCGCCGTGCAGGAGCCGGAGGAGCTGGCGGCGCTGCCCTTCGTCGCCAACATGGCGTTGCGGGAGCCGCTGCTCTGGCCGTTCACCCGTGCCGGGACGGAGAAGCGCCTGGTGCGGATGCGCTCCGCCCTGGCGATCGACACCACGCCGGCGGTGCTGGCGGCGGTGCAGGGCGGTGGCGGGCTCTCCGTGCTGCCGGATTTCCTGGTTGGGACGTTGCTGGCGGCGGGACAGCTGGTCGAGGTGCTGCCGGCGTGGCATTTGCCGTCGGGCGGCATCCACGCGGTGTATCCGGCGGCACGCTTCCGCCCGGCCAAGGTCACCACCTTCCTGGCCATGCTGGTTGCGGCGGAGGCCGCCCGGGGGCGGTGACGGCGCCTGGCACGGCTTCACGCCATCGGGTGGTTGCTCTAGCGGGAGGGGGCGTCGTCCGCCGGGTCCAGGCTGGTCCAGTAGGTGCCTTCGAAGGGCACGGCGGCGAAGCGGCGGTTGATCTCGGCCAGGGTGGCGGCGGGGTCGAGGTCCGCGAACAAATCGGGGCGGACCCAGCGGGCCAGAACTTCCGCCCCCACCACGTTGATCGCGGTGCCGGAGAAGTAGTTCCACAGCCCGTGGGCGCGGCCGGCACGCACGGCATCCAGGTTGGATAGCGCCGTCTCCTGCGTCACAGCCTGCAGGCTGCGGTGGGCGGTGGCGGCGTCCACGCCGGTGCCCAGCAGCAGGCCGGTATGGTCGCCCGGGCGGTACAGGCCAGTGCCGATGAACAGGTCGGGCGGGTCGCTCAGCACCTGTTCCAGCGAGATCTGGCCGCCGGGGCGGTTGCCCAGCACGGGCGTGGCGGCGTTGCGGCCGCCGACCAGGGCGAGGAATTCGCCGCTTCCGCCGGTGCCGGCGGCCCAGCAGCAGGGCCAGCGGCCGGGGAAGGCGTTCAGCAGCACGCGCGGCGCGGCGCCTTGCCCGGCCGGGGACGGGTTGGCGGCGACGCGGCTGCGGATGCGCTCCATCCGTTCCTCGTGGAAGCGGATGAAGGCGTCGGCTTGTTCGCGGCGGTCCAGCGCCTCGCCCAGCAGGCGGATGGTGGGGGCGGTGTTGGTCAGCGGCTTCTGGAACACGTCCACGAACAGGACCGGCACGCCGGATTGCGCGAACTGTTCCAGCAGCGGCCTGGATTCCGCCGAGTTGGCCTGCCAGGCGCTGAGGATGACCAGGTCCGGCGCCAGGGACAGGCCGCGCTCGATGGAGAAGGTCTGGCCGACATTGGTGGTCAGCACCGGCACGGCGTCGATGGCGGGAAAGCGGCGCTGGAAGGCGACGTAGCTCTGTGGGTCCGCCCGCCGCATGTCGCCCCCCATGCCGACCAGCAGGGAGACGGGGTCCGGGTGGATGAGGGACAGGGTGAGGAGCTGCATGCTCTCCCCCAACAGCAGGGTGGCGGGCTTGTGGGGCAGCGTGACCTGCCGGCCCAGCACGTCGGTGACGGTGCGGGGCCACTGCGCCCAGGCGGGGGTGGCCAGCAGCAGCAGGGGCGCCGCCAGCAGCGGGGCCAGCAGGGCCCGGATGCGCTTGAACATGACGGTGGCCTCCGCAGCCGCATGAGAGGGCTTCGGCATAGCGGCGTGCCCGGGGCCAGGACAAGGCGCGGGGTGGGTTGCCGGCCGCCATGCTGGCGGCCTCGTGTTGGCTTGCCGCGCGGGCGGCGGGCCGGGCCACTGGTGGTGGGGCCTGGGCGGGGCCATCTGCTGTGCCGTTGTCCCGCCGGAGGTCCGATGCACGCCGTTTCCACCAGCCTGTTGCTGCCGCTGCGGCAGATCACCGAGCCTGGCTTCCGCTGGCCGCTGCTGAAGGGCGTGCTGGGCGCCCTGCTGGCCTTTGGCGGGCTGATCTGGCTGGCGGATTGGGGCGTGTCCTCCCTGGTCGGCGGCGAGGGGTGGCTGGCTACCCTCGCCGGGGTGTTGGGCGGGGTGCTGGTGCTGGTTTCCGCCGTGTGGCTGTTCGTGCCGGTGATGCTGGGCATCGCCAGCCTGTTCCTGGACGAGGTGGCCGAGGCGGTGGAGCGGCGATACTACCCTGCCCTGCCGCCCGCCGTGGGGTCCGGCCTGCATTCGCAGGTCTGGGCCGGCGTGGTGCTGGGCCTGAAGATGCTGGCGCTGACGATCGTGGTGATGCTGCTGACATTGTTCGCGCCGCCGCTGGGGGCCGTGTGCTTCTGGGTGCTGGCTGCCATCTCGCTCGGCAACGGGTTGTTCGAGGGGGTGGCGCAGCGCCGCATGTCCGTGCCCGAGGCCAGCGCGCTGCGGCGGCGGCTGCGCTGGCCGGTCTGGGCCGTGGGCGGCGTGCTGGCGGCGGCGGCGCTGGTGCCGGTGCTGAACCTGGCGGTGCCGGTATGGGGCACGGCGGCGATGACGCACCTGATGCAGCGGGTGAAGCAAGGGGCGCCGGGCTGACGGGCGGGCTTGCTTGGTGAGAAGGAAGGAAGGAAGGCCGGGGAAGGAGTTCCCCGGACCCCTTATTTTCTTCTTCGAGTTTTAGCGGGCGGTGGACATGCCGAATGATGTGACAGCCGTCGCCGCCGGATTTTGGATTTATCCAGGGGCCAACTGGCAAACGTGAGGCATCACGAAAAACTCGCAGAAAAAAGATGGGGTCCGGGGAATTCCTTCCCCGACCTTCCCTCCGAAGCCCCGCCGGCGCGTCCCGGCGGGGCTTTTTGCGTCAGGCGGCGAGCTTGCGCGCGAGCAGGGCGTCGGCGGCGGTGCCGAGTTCGCGCACGACCTGTTCCGACAGGGCCGGCAGGGGCTCGCGCGTCAGGCGCCAGGCCATGTCCTGCTTGCGGTGGGCGATCATGGCCTTGAGGGCGGGGATGATCGGGTGGGTAAAGGCCAGCTCGATCAGCGGCGCGATGTGCGGGCTGTCCTCGCCACGCTTGGCGGGGCCTTGCAGCAGTTCGGGCACGATGTTGGCCATGCCGCAGATGGTGCCGCTGCCGCCTTCGCGCACGGCGCGGGCCAGCTGGCGTTCGTCGCCGACGAGGATCTGCAGGTCACGGTGGTCGGCCAGCAGGGCGGCGGTGTTGTCCCAGCTGCCGGAGCTGTCCTTCACCCCGGCCACCGTGCCCGGGAAGGCGGCGCGCAGGCGGCCGACGAGCGCAGGCGAGATGCCGACGCCGGTCATGGACGGGATGTGGTAGAGGAACACCCGCGTGCGGCCCGCGAGTGGCGCGATGACGCGGGAGAACCAGGCGAAGAGGGAGTCGTCGCTGACCTGACGGAAGTAGCAGGGCGGCGCGATCAGCAGGCCGGAGCAGCCGGCGGCCAGGGCGGTCTCGGCCTGGGCCAGTGCGTCTTCCTCCGTCAGCGTCATGACGCCGCAGAGCAGGCGGCCCTGGGCGTTGAGGCCCGCTGCCGCGAAGGCGGCGAAGGCGGCCTGGCGCGGGGCGATGCCGAAGGACGGTCCCTCCCCCGTTGTGCCGAACAGGGTCAGGCTGTCGCAGCCGCCATCAAGGCAGGCCTGCGCATGGGCGGTGAAGCGGGGCAGGTCGATGGCGCCAGTGGCCGTGACGGGGGTGGCGATGGCGCAGCCCAGGCCGAAAGGCCCGGATGAAGCAGAAGCCGACATCGGACGGTGATTTCCCTGTGAGGTCCGCGGCGCCTGATTCACGGCGGCGCCGTTGGGTGGAAAGCTAGCACAGCGGTTGGGCGGGGAAACAAGCGTCTTGCCCATGGCTATTCGGCCATGCATTGCGCACAAGAAACGTTGAGGCGATTTTATTTGATATTGCCGAAGCATCGGCGCTTGCCTACCTCCGCCGCCAAAGAAGAGCGGCCCCGTGGAGGACGATTCTATGACGCCGAGATGCCTGTTGACTGCCGGCCTGCTCGCTTCCGTCCTGACGCTGGCGGCACCGGTGGGTGCCATGGCGCAGGGCGCCACGCCGACGCCGCCCGCCGCCGGTGGTTCCGCTGCCAGTGGTTCCGCCGCCATGCCACGCCAGCCCACCGCCGCGCAGGCCGCGCAGCAGGAGCGGATGCGGACCTGCAACACCCAGGCCGGCACCAACAAGCTGGCCGGCGAGGCGCGCCGCACTTTCCTGAGCGATTGCCTGGCCGGGCGCACGCCGGCCGCTGCGGCACCGGCCGCCGGGGCGCCGACCACGCAGCAGGACCGGATGCGGACCTGCAACACACAGGCGGGCAGCCGCAGCCTGGCGGGGGATGCACGGCGCAGCTTCATGAGCCAGTGCCTCTCGGGCGCCGCGGCGCCGCGCTGAGGATAGGCGGCGGATCGGGCGTTACCGCGCCGTCCGGACGCAGGTCCGGGAGGCGGTGTTCCGGGCCTTGGCGCGCGCGGGGCGTTGGCGCGATCGTCACGGGTCGGCTTGACCGGCAGCGTGGTCGCGCCTGACGAACAGCGGATGGGATCTGGGCGAGATCGACATCCGGGCTTGGCAGGAAGGCTGGGGAATTCCTTCCCCTGCCCCTCCTTCCGGCGCCGGCCTGGATGCCGATCGGCGTTAGTGCCCGGCTTCGTCGCCGAATTGCAGGTCCAGCCCCTCCGCCGCCCAGCCGGCGCGGATGGCGGCACGGTCGACCTCGCCGGAGGGGTTGGCCTTGCGGGGGCCGGTGGCCAGGGACGGGCGGCGCTTCTGGTGCCAGATGCCCAGCAGGCGGCGCAGTTCCGGCAGCGGTGCCGCGTGGTCGTCCACGCGGATGTCGAGGTCGGGGAAATCCTCGGTGGTGATGAGCTTCATGGCGGCGGACTGGCGGCCGCGGCGGTCGCCGCCTGCCTGCTCTCCCGCGTCCATGGCCTGCATCATGCGCTCGGGCAGGGGCTGGGCGGCGTCGGCGGCCTGCAGGCTGGCGAGGGTATCCGCCACCACGGCGGGCCCGGCCAGCATGTTGCCGGCGACGCTGAAGCCGGGCGCGGCGGCGGAGCCGGCCCAGATGACGCAGCTGGAACCAGTCCAGGCGGCGCTGCGGCCGCGGCGGTCGATGGCGTGGACCTGGCGGTAGGCGCTGTTGGCGTCGCCGGCCAGGGCGGACTGGATGGCGGCTTCCGGCGTCAGGCCGCGTTCCAGCGCATCCAGCACCGCCGGGCCGAGATAGCGGTTGGTGAAGGACTGGGTGGAGACGGCGCCGACGCCCGCGCGCAGATACGGGCAGGAGGCGCCGACCGCGAAGGCGCAGGTGGCGACGGCGACGCCGAAGGCGCCGGTGCGGGGGTCATGGGCAAGGATGGACCAGGTCATGCGTGCGGCCTCGGCAGGTGGGATGCCAAGGGTTCGTGGGAATGGCGGTTTGTTCAAGGGGCAATGGCACATTCCCTGTCACGCCTGTGATCGGCCGGCTGGTTGACATCGCGTGGTCCCGGCGGCTCCTTTCCCGTAACAAACCGGGGGCGGGCGTGGCCGCCGCCGGTGCCAGCGGGCGGGATATGCCGGACCAGCCAGACACGCCTTGCCCCGATGCCCTGCGCCGCGTGGCGCTGCCGCGCGATGATGCGTTTCCGCACCGGGCGGAGGCGCTGGGCTTCGGGTTCCACTCGCCGGATGGCCGTGAGTACTGGGCGCGCGACGCCTGCTACGTGCTGCGCGCCACGGTGGCGGAGCGCATGGCGCTTGCGGCGCGGGAGCTGGAGCAGATGATTGAGGCCGCCGCCGATGCGGTGGTGCAACGGGGCGACTATCAGGGCTTTGGATTCAGCCCGCGCCTGATGGCGTTGGTGGAGGCGTCCCACCGCGCGGCGGAACCCTCGCTCTACGGGCGGTTTGATTTCCGGCTGGCAGCCGATGGCGGCTTGAAGCTTTACGAATTCAATGCGGAGACACCGGCGGCGCTGCTGGAAGCGGCGGTGGTGCAATTGGCGTGGTTCGAGCAGGCGACCGGCCTGCCGGCGGGCGCGGAGCAGTGGAACGCCATCGACGACGCGCTGGTGGCGCGCTGGCCGGCGATGGGGCTGCCGCACCAGGTGTATTTCGCGGCGGAGCGCGACCGGGAGGACGAGATCGCCCAGGTGGCCTACCTGATGGCCACCGCGCGCGCGGCCGGGCACGCGGCGAGCTTCCTGCCCGTGGACGACATCTCCTGGCATGCCCAGGACGGGCTGGTGACGCCGGAGGGCGCGCGGCTGGAGGCCTGCTTCAAGCTGTATCCGTGGGACTGGCTGGATGCGGAGGAAGGCGGCTGGTTGCTGCCGCGCGGCGGCACCCGGTGGATCGAGCCCGCCCGGCGGATGCTGCATGCCAACAAAGCCATCCTGGCCGAGCTGTGGCGGATGTTTCCGGGCCACCCGCTGTTGCTGCCGGCCTCGCTGGATCGGAGCGCGATCGACGGTGCCGCCATCGGCAAGCCGGCGCTGGGGCTGGAAGGGCATGGCATGACGATCGAGGATGCGGCCTCCGCCGATGCGTCGACGGAGATGCCGGAGGAGCTGCCGCCCTCCCCCACCATCTGGCAGCAATGGGCGCCGTTGCCGGCGCATGATGCCGGCGGCGTGCCGGCCTATCCGGTGATGGGGGTGTGGTCGGTCGGCGGCGAGCCGTGCGGGCTGGGCATCCGCGAAGGCGATGGGTTGGTGACCACGTTGGAGGACCGTTTCGTGCCGCATATTCTGCTGTGAGCGATTCCATGCTTCCCTTGCGCCGACTGCGAACTTCCACGCCAGACCTGTTCCAGCACCGCCTGCGCGCGCTGGGCCTGCTGGAGCCCGGGCCGGATGGTGCGCCCTACTGGAACACGGGCGCCGCCTACGCGCTGGCGCCCGCCGTCGCGCTGACCTGGCTGAACGCGGCGGACGCGGTGCACGACATGTGCCTGAAGGCCATCAACACCATTGTGCGGGAGCGCGACTACGCGGCCTTCGGCATCGAGAATGCGGGGATGATCGCGGCGATCGAGCGTTCGTGGCAGGCGCGGGAGACGACGTTCCTGGGCCGCATGGATTTCAGCCTGGGCGCGGATGGCGTGCCGAAGCTGTTGGATTACGAGGCGGACGGGCCGGTCTGCCTGCCCGAGGCGTCCTACCTGCAATGGGAATGGTTCGAGGCCTGGAAGGCCGCCGGGGGGCGCGGCGGCGAGGACCAGGAGAACCTGGTCTATGAGAAGCTGATCGCGATGTGGAAGGGGCTGCGGCTGGGCGGGCGGCTGTGCATCGCCAGCGGCGGCGATGCCGATGGCGACGGCAACCCGCTGGACACCGCCGAGCGCTTCACCGCCGAGTATCTGGCCGAGACCGCCAGGGAAGTCGGCCTCGACGTGCATCTGTGCGGCATCGGCCAGGTGGGCTGGGATACCGAGGCCCTGCGCTTCACCGATGCCGACGACCAGGTGCTGGAGCTGCTGGTGAAGCTGTACCCGTGGCACTGGATGGAGCGGGAGACGAATGCCGACGCGCTGCCGTTGAGTAAGACGCGCTTCCTGCCCCAGGCCTGGACGCGCCTGCTGGCGGACAAGGCGTTGCTGGCGGTGCTGTGGCGCATGTTCCCGGACTCGCCCTACCTGCTGCCGGCGGCGCTGGAGCCGGGCATGCTGGACATGCCTGCGGTGGCCAAGCCGCGCCGGGGCTGGGATGGCGAGGGTGTCAGCCTGCCCGGCCAGCCGAGCGCGACAGACCGTGGCCCGCTGGTCTGGCAGGCGCATTGCCCGCTGCCGGTGCTGGATGGTGTGCATGCCGCGCCCAGCGTGTGGATGGTGGATGGCGAAGCCGCTGGCCTGTCCTTCCGCGAATCCAACGGGCCGGTCACGCGCATCGACGCGCGCTTCGTGCCGCATATGCTGTTGCCGCCATGATGCGGGCTGCCGCTTCGCCCGCCTTTCGTGCTCTCACTCAGGAATTGCCGCATGCAGGCCGCTGATATCCTCGCCGTGTTTCCGGCCACGCTGCTGAGCTTCGTCACCGCCTTCGGGCTGGGGGCGCTGTTCTGGGTGGTGGGGCTGATGGTGATCTCCTTCGCCACGCCGCAGCGGGAATTGGCGCTGCTGCGCGCGGGCAACCTGCCGACGGCCATCGCCTTCGGCGGCAAGGCGGTGGGGATGGTGCTGCCGATCGCGGCCGTGGCCCGCAGTGCGGCCGGGCCGCTGGACCAGGCGATCTGGTGCATCGTCGCCGTGCTGGTGCAGTTGCTGGTGCACCTGGTGCTCTCGGCGGTGCTGCAGGGCCGGCTGAAGGCGGAGATCGAGGCGGACGAGGTCGGCGGCGGCGCCGTGTTCATCGCGTTTATCCAGATCGGCGCGGGCATCCTGAACAATGCTTGCATGGCGGGCTGAGCGATGAGCGCCGGGCCGGGCATACGCCTCGGCCGCTCCCGCACCGTGCGGGCGGCGGCGTTGGTGACGGTAGGGCTGGCGGCGACGGCCTGCGGCGACGAGACGCCGCCGCCCGATACGCCGCTGGATACGGTGCAGCGGCAGGAGATCTGCGAAGCCGCGCATCGGCGCCTGGGCGAGGACCCGGCGCATTGCGCGGCGCTGGAGCGCGTGGCGCAGCGCGAGCACAGCGCCACGCGGCCGCATTTCGCGTTGGCGGCGAATTGCGAGGCGGCCTTCGGGGCCGGCGCGTGCGAGGGCGAGGCCAGCCCTCTGGGGCGTGGCCAGTCCTGGCGCCCGGTGCTGGTGGGGTGGAACACCCGGCCGGGCGGCGGCGCGCCGGACCCGGTGGTGCGGGACCGGGAGGGGCAGGCCTGGGCGCTGTACGCATCCGGCCTGCAGCCGCAACCGGTGCAGGATGCCGTTGTCGGCGAGCCGGCGGAGGCGCTGAGCCTCCCGCAGCGCTCCGCCTATCCGCGGCGGGCGCCGGTCTATGACGACCGGGCGGGGTGCGAGGCGGGTTGGGGCCGTTGCGAGAGCACCGTGCTGCTCAACCGCTTCGTCGAGCAACGGGTATGCGAGGCGGTTTGGACCACCTGTACCGAGGTGACGCTGCCGGGCGAGGCCACGCTGGCCAGTTCCTCCAACGGCGGCGGCGGCGGCAGCAGCGGCGCGCATGGGCGCTTCATCTGGTGGGGCAGCTACAATTCCGGTTGGCGGGACCGCTACGCAGCCAGCTACGCGCCGCGCTGGCAGGGTTGGGGGTGGACCAGCAACCGGGTGCCGGTGGCCACCTATGCCAGCCGTACCGGCGGGGCCCAGGCCTGGGATACCAGCGGCCAGCGGCTGACGCCGGCCCGCAGCCTGGCGAGCATTGCCGGGGACCGGGCGGGGTCGGCGCTTTCCACCCGTACCGAGACCATCGCGCGGGCGGGCTTCGGCTCCACCGGGCGTTCGATGTCGGCGGGGGGCTGAGGAATGGCGAGCGTGAGTTTCAGCCGGCCGCCGGAGACCTGGCTGGGGGATGCGCAGCGGCGGTTGCTGCTGGTGTTGATGCTGGCCGCGGCGGCGCTGGGGCTGGTGGGCTGGCTGATGCCGCCGAACGGCCTGCTCTACTGGGTGGCGCTGGTGGCCGCGCCCTCGGTGGCGGCGGTGCTGGGCTATGTGGCCGGTGGGATGCCGGCGGCGCGGCGGCTGGACCGGTTGCTGATGGGGGGCGCGCAAGCCGGGCGGGAGGGCGGCTGGACGCCCGCCCACCCTGCCCTGCTGCCGGCCGAGGCGCGGGAGGCCCTGGAACGCGCCGTGGTGCCGGCCCTGCTGGCGCAACTGACCAGCGCGGCGCGCCGGGCGCCCGCGCAGGCGGAGCCGCTGCAGGCGCTGCTGGCCAGCGCGCGGGCGGTGATGCGGCAGCCGCAGCCGCCCGCCGAGGCGACACGTCTGCTGGCCGAGTACCTGCCTGGCATGATCGTCAGCCTGGGCCATGGCCGGCGGCGGGACGGCGTGGCCGAGGCCTGCGCGTTGCTGGAAGGCGCGCTGCGCGGCCAGCCGGCGCCGGGGCTGGTGGAGCGGATGGGTCGCCTGTTGCCGGCGGCGCCGGCCGGCGGGCAGGCGCGGCCATGATGCACCGGGAACTGAATGGCGCGGCGCTGGCGCTGCTGGCGGGTGCCGTGGCGCTGTTCTGCGCCGGCCTGACCTTCGCCGTCTCGAACTGGGATGAGGCGGTGACGGACCGCGCCTATGTGGAAGCGGCACGCCGGGCGGTGGAGGCCGAGCGCAACGGCACCCTGGCCGCCGAGGAAGGCAGCATGCGCATGTGGGTGCCGCAGGACTACGCCTTGCCCTCGCCCGGTTTCCGGCTGCGGGAGGAGCAGCTGAGCCGCTCCAACGGCCCGCTGAAGGGCGCCCGATGATCACTACCCTGTTGCTGGTGCTGGGCATCGTGCTGGTGGGCTATGGCCTGTGGCGGGCCCGCCGCGTCGGCGGTGCCGACCCGGTGCGGGACCCGGAGACCCGGCTGCGGATTGCCGTGCCGCCGCGCCGGGACCTGCCGATGCTGACGCTGGAGTATCGCGGCCAGGTGCAGTTCGGCCCCGTGCAGGCGCGCTGGACCGCGCCGCCCGAGGCCGCGATGGCCTGCGGCAACCCGGACCGCGACCCGGCCCTGCCCGGCGGCGACGTGCCGGCCGGACGCTACCGTGTGCTGGAGGCTGTGGACCTGTCCGATGCGGCGGACCCGCTGCGCGACGCCTTCGGCACGCTGGCGCTGGTGCTGCGGCCGGAAGCCGGGGGGCGCGACGTGCTGCTGCACGGGCAACGCCGGCAGATCCGGCATGCCCCCGGGGGCGTCGCCGTGCTCAGCCGGGTGCTGGATGCGCTGGTGGAGCAGTTGGGCGACCCGCGCGGGCTGCGGGTGGAGATCGAACGCCGCAGCATCCGGCGGCGGGGCTGGGGCGGCACGGGGCGGGAGATACGGGGTTAGAGGGCGGCCGCCCTGGGAAGTGCGGGGCGATCTTTGGGCAGGGCGACGCTGGGCTGAGTGGGCGATCAGCCGGGGAGCGGGTCGCTGGCGGCGATGTAGAGCGCGGCGATGCGCTCGATGCCCAGGCGGTCGGCTTCGGTGAAGCGGCCGGGGATGGGGCTGTCCAGGTCGATGACGCCGATCACCTGGCCATCCCGCAGCAGCGGCACCACCAGTTCGGAGCGTGAGGCGGCGTCGCAGGCGATGTGGCCGGGGAAGGCGTGCACGTCCTCCACCAGGACCGAGCTGCCGCGCTGCGCGGCGGTGCCGCAGACGCCGCGGCCGCTGGCGATGCGGACACAGGCTGGCTTGCCCTGGAACGGGCCCAGCACCAGTTCCCCGCCCGGGCGCAGGAAGTAGAAGCCGGCCCAGTTGAGGTCCGGCAGCAACTGGAACAGCAGGGCCGAGGTGTTGGCGGCGTTGGCGATGGCATCGCGCTCGCCATGCAGCAGGGCGGCCAGGGATTCGGCGATCTCGGCATGCAAGGCGGCCGGGTCGGTGGCGGTGATGGTCGGGGCTTCGAACATGGCGGTAGTCCCTTCGGCAATCCCGGCTTGAGCGGGGCGGCGTGGGCCGTGCGATGGCGGCTCTATAGCGCGTGGCACGTGCGGACGCAGGGCCAAGCTATCGCCAGGAAGTTGAATGTTGCCAATGTCATAGCGCGGGGTGTGGCAGGAATACATCTTGGGGTAGCTTTTCTTACAAAGGCGCTAAACCTGTAATTGCATTGAGCGAAAACATGTTACTTTCTCGTACGGTCACAAAGGCCCTGAGCAGGCCCGTAGGGAAAGCCGAAAACCATGGCGCCATTCGTGCAGTTTCGCGTCACCGCAGACTGGGGGGACGGCTTCAACGGGGAGATCACCCTGTTCGCCGGGGATGACCCGCTGCGGAACTGGTCCCTCGGCTTCCTGGCGCCGTTCACCATCGACGCGATGTGGACCAGCGGGTCGATCACCTCGGTGCAGGATGGGTTGATCACCGTCTCGGGCGCCGAGTGGAATGCCAATGTCGCGGCGGGAAAGTCCGCCACCTTCGGCTTCACCGCGGCGCGCGGCGATAGCGGCACGGATATGCCGACCGCCTTCCTCCTGGATGGCGCGCCGGTGGCGGCGCCCAGCCTCTCGGTCGGCGACGTGACGGTCAGCGAGGCGCTGCACAGCCTGACCTTCACGGTGACGCTGTCCTCCGCCTCCTCCCTCCCCGTCTCAGTAGATTGGGGCACGGCGGATGGCTCGGCCACGGCGGGCGCGGATTACGTGGGCGGCGGCGGCAAGCTGGTGTTCGCGCCGGGCCAGACCAGCCAGACCGTGACGATCGGCCTGCTGCCCGACGCGGTGCATGAGGGGCGGGAGACCTTCGCCCTCAACCTCTCCAACGTCTCCGGCGCCAGCATCAACGACGGGCACGCGGTGGCGACCATCCTGGATGACGACGACGCGCCGAATAACGGGGCGGTCGGTGCCATCTCCACCCAGGGCAACCAGTTCGTCGACGCGAACGGGGATAATGTCCGCATCGGCGCGATCAACTGGTACGGCATGGAGACGACGCGCTTCGCCCCGGACGGGCTGGACCAGCGCAACTGGATGGACATGATGGACCAGATGGTCGGGCTGGGCTTCAACGCCATCCGCCTGCCCTTCTCCAGCCAGGCGCTGGCGGGCCATGACCTGCCGACCAACATCAACTACCAGCTGAACCCGGACCTGGTGGGGCTGACCGCCAGCGGCATCATGGACAAGATCGTCGGCTATGCCGGCGAGATCGGCATGCGGGTGCTGCTGGACCGGCACCGTGGCGAGGCCGGCGACGGGCCGAACGACAACGGCCTGTGGTACGACGCCACCTATACCGAGCAGGCCTGGATCGACGACTGGACGATGCTGGCCACGCGCTATGCCGGCAACCCGACTGTCCTGGGCGCCGACCTTTCCAACGAGCCGCATGCCGGCACCTGGGGCGATGGCAGCGCGACCGACTGGCGGGCGGCGGCGGAGCGCGCCGGCAACGCCATCCTGGCCGCGAACCCGGACTGGTTGATCGTCGTCGAGGGCACTGGCTGGTACGACGGCGAGGGCTATTGGTGGGGCGGCAACCTGATGGGGGCGACGGAGCACCCGGTGCGGCTGAACGTGCCGAACCGGCTGGTATACTCGGCGCACGACTACCCGCCATCGCTGTTCCCGCAGAGCTTCTTCAACGACCCCAACTTCCCCAATAACATGCCGGCGCTGTTCGAGAAGATGTGGGGGCACGTCTTCACCTCCGGCACCGCGCCGGTGCTGCTGGGCGAGTTCGGCAGCGGCATGACCGACGCCAAGGACGTGGCGTGGATGCAGCAGCTGGTCGCCTACCTGAACGGCGACTTCAACGTGGACGGAACGAACGACCTGGCACCGGGGAAGGAAGGGATCTCCTGGGGCTACTGGGCCTGGAACACCAATGAGGGCGCCAGCACCGGTATCCTGGACACCGACTGGAGGACGCCTGTCGAATCCAAGATGGATGCCTTGCAGACGCTGCTGGCGCAGCGCTTCCCCAGCTACGTCGCCGGGGAGCCTACCGAAGTGATGGGGCACGCACCTGCGCCTGCGGTGGACACCGCACCGGCGCTGAAGGTGGAGGCGGGCGAGAGCGTGGCGGAGCTGCCCGCCACCCCTGCCGCCGGCCTGACGGAAATGGTGCCGGGTCCGGCGGGGACGCACGAGGTGCTGCTGCAGGGCAATGCGGCCGGGGCGATCTCGCTCGGCGTGGCGCTGGGTGATGTCAGCCTGACGCGTGCGGCGGATGGACATGTCAGCGGCATGCTGTGGAACGACGCGGCCGGGGCGCATGCGGCGCGCTTCCTGAATGCCGGGCATGTCGACTTCCTGGATGGCGGCATCACCTTCCATGCCGGTTCCAGCGTCGCGGCGGTGGAAGGGCTGTACCACGCGTTGCTGGGGCGGGATGGCGACGTGGTCGGCCGCAGCTTCTGGACCGCGGCGGTGGAGGATGGCTTCAGCCTGCGCGACGTGGCGGACAGCATGCTCGCTTCGGCCGAGGCGCATGGTGCCAGCGGGGCGCATTCCAACGACGCCTTCCTGGGCCGGCTGTATGAGAGCGTGCTGTTCCGCGCCGCCGATGCCGGTGGGCTGGCCTTCTGGCGTGATGCGCTGGCGCATGGGGAGAGCCGGGCCGATGTCGCGGCCAGCTTCGTAGCCTCGGCCGAGGCGCGGCAGGACCCGGGCGGCGTGGCCGCCGCCGGGCTGCTGACGGTGGACCCGGATGCGGCCTGGATCGGCTTCAGCTTCGCGGCGCTGCACGGCCGGCAGGTGGCGGCGGGCGAGTTGGCCAGCCTGCTGGGGCAGGCGGATGCCGTCGGGCGGAGCGGGCTGCTGGCCAGCATCATGCAGGGCAGCGAGTATGCCAGCTTCCTGGGGGCGAAGGACGCCGCCGGGTTCATCCAGGGGCTGTACGAGGGGGTACTGCACCGGCCGGCCGATGCGGGCGGGCAAGCCTTCTTCACCGCCGCCCTGGCTTCGGGAACCACGCGGCAGGATGTGGCGGCTTCCTTCCTGGCGTCCCAGGAAGCGCAGCCTTACTACCACGCCTATGCCGGGCATGGCGTGGACCTGCTGTAGTTTACTGAACTTGTAGTCGGTCTAAGCGAAGATCGTGATCAGGTATCAGGCGGCCAGACCGCCATCCACCAGCAGCTCGGCGCCGTTGACATAGGCGGCGGCGGGCGAGCAGAGGAACACGGCGGCGGCGGCGACATCCTCCGCCCGGCCCAGGCGGCCGGCGGGGATGCGGGCCTCCACCGCCTGCCGGTAGGCGGGGTCCGCCAAGGCGGCGGCGTTGCCTTCGGTGGCGATGGCGCCGGGGCAGAGGATGTTGACGGTCAGACCCTGCCCGCCCAGTTGGCGCGCCAGGTTGCGGCCCAGATTGCCGATGGCGGCCTTGCTGGCGGCATAGGCCAGCTGGTGCGGGTTGGGGCGCCATTGCTGCACGCTGCCCAGCAGCAGTACCCTGCCCTGCCCGCCCTGCCGCAACCCCGGCAGCGCCGCGCGCACCAGCAACAGGCTGGCGCGTACATTCACCGCCCAGTGCAGGTCGGCCCCCAGCGGATCGATCGCTTCCAGTGCCACGCGCTGTTCGAAGGCGGCGTTGCAGACCAGCAGGTCCGGCGCGCCGCCGAGTGCCGTGGCGACAGCCTGCACCAAGCGGGCCGGGGCGAGCGGGTCCGCCAGATCAGCCGGCAATGCAGCGCGGGCGCCGATAGCGGCGGCGGTGGCCTGCGCTTCGTCCGCGTCATGCGCCCCTTCATGCGAGATGGCGACGCCGGCGCCGGCTGCCGCCAGGGCGGCGGCAATGGCCTTGCCGAGGCCACGGCGGCCGCCGGTGACCAGGGCGCGGCGGCCGGTCAGGTCGAGATGCATCGGGGCGCCTTTGGTGCGTTCGGGTGTGGGGCGGGCATGGCGGTTCTCATCCGGGGTGGCGATTGTTCGTCGGGATGGGCGGCGTTGTGGAGTTCATTGGGCCTGGATAGGGACTGGGAGGTGGGAGGCAGGCCGGGAAAGGAGTTCCCCGGGCCCCTTCTTTTGTTTTTGGGTTTACCGGGTGTGGTGGTGGTGAAGGGTGCTTGGTGAGGAACGGCGTGGAGCGGCCATGGATGTCGACGATGGACAGCGCGCCATGCATAGCGATTCTGAAAGATGAATGTGGGCAGCGCGGCAGGAGGAAGCTCTGCGGCCGGATGGCCGCAACGGATGCGATTTTGAACACCGACATGCGCGTGCGGAGCACGGCAGAGGCCTTCGTTTGACCAGGTGACTGGCGTGCGGCGCGGGCGATCACATCCGGAAGCCATCAGGGCGTATTGAGCAGTCCCTGAACGATCCAAAAACCCGCAGAAAAAGAAGGGGTCCAGGGGAATTCCTTCCCCTGGCCTTTCCCTCTCACGCCGGCAGCAGCGGGCGCACCCGGGTCATCGTGCGTTCCACCGCCTGTTCGGGTGTACTGCGGCCGAGCACGGCGGATTGCACTTCCTCGACGAAGATGGCCTCGGCGCGGCTGGCTTCGGCGAAGGCGGGGAATGGGACGCGGGCGCTGGCCAGGGCGGCGGCTTCCACCTTGGCGACCGGGTTGGCCTCGGCGAAGGTGGCGTCGGCGTAGGTGGAGAGGCGGACGGGGCCGTTGCCGTTGCGGGCCGCGCCGGTAGTGACGGCGGGCGAGGACATGGCGCGGATGAAGCTCCACGCCAGGGCCTTGTCCCGCGCGTTGCGGGGGATGGACATGGACCAGAACTCCACCGCCGCCGCCATCTTCAGGCCGGCGGGCGAGGTGGTGGAGACCGGCATCTCCATCGCCTCGATCTGGCCGGGGAAGCGGGATTGCTCGGCGCGGTTGAGCTGGGCGTGGCGGCTGAAGGGCAGGATGGCGAAGGCGGCGCGGCCCTGCTGCAGCCAGGTGACCTGGTCCTCGTTGGTGGTGGTGGCGTAGCCGCGTGGCAGGGAGCCGGCTTCGAACATGCCGCGGATGACGGCGATGGCTTTCACCATCGCATCCGGGTCCGGCAACAGCTTGCGGTCGGGGGTGATGAAGTCGCCGCCGAAGGCGCGGGCGAACATCACCGGATAGGCTGCCAGCGCCGCCGTCATCACCATGCCGGTGACAGGCGCGGCGCCGGAGGGGCGGAAGGTGAGTTGCCTGGCCTGATCGACCAGTTCCTCCAGGCTGCGCGGCGGGGCGGCGATGCCGCGCTGTTCCAGCAGCGCCTTGTTGTAGAACAGGCCGTTGGTGGCGTGGCGCACCGGCACGGCGATGGTGTGGCCGCCTACGCGCATGGCCTCCCGCAACCCGGGGGCGATGTCTTCCCACTGCTCGATGGGGGCGGAGGCCAGCAGGCTGTCCAGCGGTTCCAGCAGGTTGCCGACTTCCGGGGTGGCGCGGCTGTTCAGCAGGTAGCCGATGCCGAAATCGGTGGCGGGCAGGCTGGCCTCGCGCAGCAGGCGGTCCTGCAGCGGGGCGATATCCGCCGTGGTCCAGGACAGTTCGGCATTCTGCTGGCGGCGCCAGTCGGCGGTCAGGTCCCCCGCAGCGCCTTGGGTAAGCACCTGCTGATGCACGCGGTGGGAGAGGATGTCGAGCCGCCGGGCCTGGGCACGGGCCAGGGAGGGCGCGGCGAGCAGGGCGGCGGTGGTGCCGAGTATGGCACGGCGGGTCAGGCGCATCGGGTCTTTCTCCATTCCTCGGCGGGCCGGTTGACCGGTCCTCATTATGTCGGGGCGTGATCGTCGCGGGGCGTACAGTCAGACGTTCGCCAGGGCGTGCCCATGGCGGGCACGCCCTGGTTCAGCCTTTGGTGGCGCCGGCGGTGAGGCCGGCCACCAGGTATTTCTGCGTGATCCAGACGAAGAGCAGCACGGGCAGCAACTGCACCGTGGCGGCGGCGAACAGCGTGCCCCACTCGACGCCGTCGAAGCTGCCCACCACCTCGGCCAGGACCAGCGGCGCGGTCTTGGCGCGGGTGGAGGTGAAGACGAAGGCGAAGAGGAATTCGTTCCAGGCATAGACGGCGACGAAGACGGCGACAGCCATCATGCCCTGCGCCGCCAGCGGCATGATGATGCGCCAGAGCGTCGTCAGGCGGCCGGCGCCGTCCACCGCCGCGGCCTCGTCCATCTCCTTCGGGATCTGGTCGATGAAGGCGCGCATGACGAAGCTGCCGAGCGAGACGAAGAAGGTGGCGTAGAGCACCGCCAGCAGCACATGCGTATCCTGCAGCCCCAGCGCGTTGGCGACGGGGAAGAGTGGCAGGGTGGTGACGATGGGCGGGATCAGCCGCACCACGATCAGCAGGAAGGCGGAGCCGGCCAGCCAGCGCGCGCGGAAGCGGGAATAGGCGTAGCCGGCGAGCAGGCTGGCGAAGACGGCGATGACGGTGGCCAGCGCGGTGATGATGACGCT
This sequence comes from Teichococcus aerophilus, assembly GCF_014490485.1. Classification (GTDB taxonomy): domain Bacteria; phylum Pseudomonadota; class Alphaproteobacteria; order Acetobacterales; family Acetobacteraceae; genus Pseudoroseomonas; species Pseudoroseomonas aerophila. Next base: position 79,038 of record NZ_JACTVA010000010.1, read on the forward strand.
GTTGCCCAATGCCTTGAAGAAATCCGGCCAGTGCTGCCACAGCGAGACATAGTGTTGGAAGGTTGGCTGGAAGGTCAGGCGCGGCGGCACGGCGAAGATCTCGCCCTCCGGCTTGAAGGAGGAGGAGACGATCAGCGCGATCGGGCCCAACGACCAGAGCAGGATGGCCAGCACTGCCAGCAGCTTCAGGGTGCCGAGCAGCAGCTGGCGGGGGAGCGACCTACGCATCGCCGCGCTGCTCCTTCGCCAGGCGCCACAGATAGGGCGCGGCCATCAGAAGGGAGGCGACGACCATGATCCAGCCGGTCGCGGCCGCGCCGCCGAAGGCGTTGTAGCGGAAGGCTTCCAGGTACAGGTACACGGCCACCACCTCCGTGCTGCGGGCGGGGCCGCCGCCGGTGAGCAGCCAGACCTCGCTGAACAGGCGGAAGGCGAAGATCAGCCGGAACAGCATGGCCATCAGCATCGCCGGCATCAGCAGCGGCAGGGTGACGTTGCGGAAGGTCTGCCAGACGCTGGCGCCGTCGATCTTCGCGGCCTCGTACACCTCCCCCGGCAGGGCCAGGCGGGCGGCGTAGAGGATCATGAAGGTGAAGGGCAGGTGCATCCAGATGGAGAGCAGCGAGACCAGCACCAGCCCGTGCGCGGGGGTGACGGCCCATTCCAGCCCGGGCAGGCCCAGCAGGTTGAGCAGGTAGGAGACGTGGCCGACATCGGGGTCGAACAGGAAGCGCCACATGACCACGGCCGCGACCTCGCTGACCGCGTAGGGCGCGAGGACGCAGGCGATCAGCAGGCGGCGGAACGGCAGCCCCTGCGCGAAGAGCAGCGCCATGCCGAGGCCGAGCAACAGCTCCAGATGCACCACCACCAGCACGACGATGGCGGTGTTGCCGAGGGCGCGCCAGAAATAGCCGTCCGAGAGGATGCGCGCGTAGTTCTCCCACCCCACGAAGCGGGCATCGGCGCCGAAGCTGGAGCTGTGGAAGGAGAGCCAGGCCAGGTAGACCGAGGGCACCACCAGCACCGCCCAGATCATCGCCTGGGTCGGTGCCACCAGCAGGAAGCGCGTGAGGAAGTTCTCCCGCATGAAGCGCTATTCCTTCAGGTGCAGGGTGACGAGCAGCGTGATCTCCGCCCCCGCCGGCAGATCCGCCGCCAGGCGCAGCCAGCCGCCGAAATGGGCGACGCGGGCGAAGGCGACGGCGTCGGTGTTGTCCGGGAAGGTCAGGCGCGTGCCTTCATCCGCCCAGTGCATGCCATCCGCGCTGATCTGCACCCGCGCGGTGACGCTGCTGGGCACGGCGGGCGGCTTCAGGGCGCGAACGAAGACGATGGCTTCCTTCGCCCAGCCGCATTCATACGGCTCGGTGGCCGCGCGGCCCTGCCAGGTCTCGTTGCGGCAGACAACGGCGGCGACATTCTGTGCCAGCATGGTCAGAACTCCCCGGAGAGGCAGACGCCGTCGATGGCCAGCGAGGCGCGCTTGTCCGTATCGGTCTCGACGAAGAAGACGATGTTCAGCATGCACCACAGGTTGCGCCAGGCGGGCATGCGCATCGGCGCGAAGCCGGACATGTCGAACACCCGGTCGTTGATGCGGAAGCTGGTGGCCTGCCAGCGGGAGAGATCGAAGTCGAAGCAGGCGTAGTGCCAGTTCACCTTCGTCGCGATCTCGTTGTAGCAGAGGCGCTGTTCGCCGCCGGGCAGGTTCTCCCACCCCTCGGGCGAGAGGTGGTCGTGCGTCGCGGTCTTGCCGCTGTTGCCGAGGGCGCGGGAGGGTTGCAGGGCCTGCTTGAACTGCCAGCGCTGCACATGTTCGCCATCCAGCGCGTTCAGGAAGCGCAGGTGGGGCATGACGCGCTCGCCACCCGCATCGCTATCCCCCGACTGCAGGTCGTAGAGAAAACCGACGCTGCGGACATCGGTTTCGGAGAGCAGCAGCTCCGACGCCTCGGGTTTGAAGGTGAAGTAGAATTCCAGGCGGATGGGGCCGGCTTTGCGGAAGGTCAGCCGCTTGATGGCGGTGTTGCGGGCGCCCCGGCGCGGGCGGGTCTGTACCCGCAGGGCGTAGCCGCCATCCAGCCCGTTATGGCTGCCGGAATCCCAGTTGGGCAGCGTGCTGAGCATCGGGTGGCTGTGCTGCGCGTAAGCGGGCAGCATGGAATCCAACGAGCCCTCGTAATTGCCGACCAGCTGCGTCCAGCCACAGAAGCCACGGTCGAAATCATCGCAGAAGACGATGCGGGAGAGCGGGTCGAAACGGGACAAGGCGGGGTTGGCATCGCGCAGGGCGCGGCGGAGTGTCTCGGCATCCATCGATGTCATTCCTCGATCCTGAAGCGGTCCAGCGCACCGGGGCGCAGGGCCACGCCCAGGCCGGGTTGCTGCGGTACGGTGAGGCGGCCATCCTCCAGCTGCGTGACATCCCCTGCCGCCACGTCCGTCAGTTCCTGGCGGAGGGGGTTGTCGAAGACCATGCATTCGTAGGTCATGAAGCTCTCGGCGGCGGCAGCCAGGTGCAGGCTGGCGGCGGCGCAGATGGCACCGGACCAGCCGATATGCGGCGCGTAGGCGACATCGTGCAGCGCGGCGTGCTCGGCGATGCGCCACGTCTCGGTGATGCCGCCGGAACGGGCGACATCGGGCTGCACCAGGCCTAGCGTGTGGTCCACCACCAGCGCCGCCGACTGGCGGGCGACGAAATCGCTCTCCCCGGCCGCGAGGCGCAGCGGCAGGTGGGCGGCGAGGCGGCGGTAGCCGGCATGGTCGTCCGGGCGCAGCGGTTCCTCGAACCAGCCGTAATCCGCGTCGGCCAGGGCGCGGCCGACGCGCAGCGCGTCGGCGGTGTCGTAGGCCCAGTTGGCATCGACGCCGAGCAGGATGTCCGGCCCCGCCATGGCGCGGGCGCGGCGGACCCAGGCGATGGCCTCGCTGACCGGATGGCCGATCTTGAGCTTGATCTGGCGGAAGCCGCGGGCGAGCGCGGCCTCGACCTCCGCCTCCATCCGCGCCTGGCCGGCCCAGTTGATGGAGGAGGCGTAGGCATCCACCCTCTCCCGCCCCACCCCGCCCAGCAGGCGCCAGACCGGTTGGCCGGCGGCTTTACCGGCGAGGTCCCAGCAGGCGATGTCCAGCCCGGCGATGCATTCCACCAGCATGCCGCCGGTGCGGCCGGTGAGCGTGCCGCGCATGGCGTTCCATAGCGCGCGCCGGTCATGCGCGCTGCGGCCGATCAGCTTCGGCGCCAGGGCGGAGCGGATGAAGCGGGCATAGCCATCGGCGCCGCGCCGGGCGAGGCATTCGCCCAGGCCGGTCAGCCCGCTTTCCGTATGGATTTCGATGACGATCAGTTCCAGCGCGGGCCAATCGCCCTGGCTGGTGCGCTGTGCGGTGGGCAGGACGGCGCGCAATGGATGCGCCTCCACCTGCCGGATGAGCAGAGGATCGGCCACGGATGTTTCTCCCTGGCCTAGCCACTTATCGGATAAGTTGCTGAGTTGCAAGACGGGTCCGCAACGGTCTATGCTCCACGAATGAGTGATACTGCTTTGCGCGCCCTGGCCCCGCCCGAGACCGACGGCACCGAGATGTTCGCGGGGCCGATCCTCGCCCCGGTGCGGCTGACCGATGGCGTGATCAGCGCGTTGTCGGAAGCCATTCTTGACGGACGGCTGAAGCCGGGCGAGGCGCTGCCGGCGGAGGCCCGGCTGGCGGCGCGCTTCGGCGTCTCCAAGCAAGTGGTGCGGGAGGCGATGCGCCAGTTGGCGGCGCTGGGCGTGCTGCAGGTGGGCCAGGGGCGCGCCACCCGGGTGGTGGAGGCGCTGGATGCCCAGCCGCTGGCGCGCTTCTGGCGCTTTGCCGCCGGCGGCACCCGCGCCGGGCTGGCCGAGGCGGTGGAGCTGCGGCGGATGATCGAGCCCCAGGTGGCCCGGCTGGCCGCGCAGCACGCGACGCCGGAGGGGCTGGCGCAGCTGCGCCGCATCCTGGACCGCATGGCGGATGCGATGGGCGACATCCCGCGCTGGATCACCGCCGACCTGGATTTCCATGACCACCTGGCCGCGCTTTCCGGCAACCGGCTGGTGCGGTTGCAGGTGCATGGGTTGCGGCCGGTGATCGAGGAAGTGATGCGGCTGTTCAATGCGCGGGAGCCGCGCGGGCCGGCGGACTGGCAGGCGACCTGGGACCGGCACCGGCTGGTGGCCGATACCATTGCCGCGCAGGACCCGGAGGCGACCGAGCGCGCCATGCTGGCGCATTTCGCCGCCGCGGAGACCGCGATCGCCGAGCTGTTCCCATCGCGTGCCGCCGACCCGCCGGAGCGAACCACGCCCGGCTGAACCGGGCGGCAAGAAGGGAGGATACAACAATGAACATGATCACCCGCCGTGCCGGCCTGGCCATGGCGGGGCTGGCCACGCTGGCCCGCCCTTCCCTGCCCCGGGCGCAGGGGAATGCACCGCTGGCGGTGTTTTCCCACCGTGTGCACCAGACGGTGGCGACCGGCGCCGATGGCGGCGATGCCACCGCCCCCTTCACCCGCCAGACCGGCGCGCCGGCGCAATGGACCACGTTTGATATCGGCCCGCTATGGGACCGGCTGCAGCGCGAGGCCTCGCTCAGCGAAGGCAGTGTCGATGTCGGCTTCGTGCTGAACACGCAAGTGACGCCGCGCGCCGCCACCTTGTTCGAGCCGCTGGACGAGTGGATGCGGCGGGACCCGGTGGAGGCGCCGGACGATATCTTCCCCGGCCTGCTGGAGGGCTTCCGCGTCGGTGGGGCGGGGATCGCGATGCCGGTGCGGCACTCATCCTCCGGCCTGCACTACAATGCGGAGATCTTCGAGAAGCGCGGCATTGCCGGGCCGCCGCGCACGATCGAGGAACTGGCCGAGGTGGCGCGGCGCTGCACCTACCGCGATGGCGGGCCGCCTGTGGTGGGGCTGGTGATCCCGGGCGTGGCCTACCCGAATGTCATCGACATCGCGCGGGCGTGGGATGGCGACTTCGTCACCGCGGATTTCCGTTGCGTCGCCGACCAGCCGCCGATGGTCAACGCCATCCGCCTGCTGCGTGAGTTGTTCGAGGCCGGGGCCTTCCCGCGCAACTTCGCCACGTTGCAGGCCGAGGACGTGAATACCTGGATGCAGACCGGGCGCGCCGCGATGGCGCTGACGGGGATGAGCCGCAACCGTATCTACAACGACCCGCAGCGCGGGCGCTTTGCCGGCAAGATCCGCACGGTGGCCGTGCCGGTCAGCGAGAGCCTGAAGGACCGGTTCGACGTGGCGCCGGCTAAGGTGGAGTTCTGGGGCATGGCCATTCCGCGCAATGCCAGGCGCAAGGATCTGTCCTGGGCCTTCATCAAGACGCTGCTGACACGGCAGGCGACGCTGGGCATGGCGCTGGGTGGCAACGGCCCGGTGCGCGCCAGCACCTATGAGGATGCTCGGTTGAAGGAAGCCGTTTCCTACGCCGATGAGGAGCGGCGGGTGTTGCGGGTGGCGCGGGTGCCACTGCCGGCTTTCGACGAAGCGGCGCGGGCTGGCGACTTGTTCCGCGAGGAGGCGGAGGCGGCCGTGCTGGGCATGAGGACGCCGGAGGAAGCGATGCGCAGCCTGACGGCGCGGGTGGCACCCCTGCTGCCAAAGGTGTGATGGCGGATGGCGGGCACGGCCTAAGCCGAGAGGCGTGGCGGCGGGCGTTGCGGCCCGCCGCCAGTTCGGTTCACGGGTTGCCGGCGCCGTTGCCGGTACCAGCGCCGGCACCGCTGCCGTTCTGGCCGCCGCTGCCGCCTTCACCGCCGCCACGCAGGTTGCCCTGCCCGGCCGGCATCTGCGGGTTGCTGAAATTAGGCCCGCTGGGCGGCGCGATCGGCGGCGTGGAGGTACCGGCGCCGCAGGCGGACAGCGCCAGGATTGACGCGATGGCGAGTGCGGAAAGGGATTTCATGGAATTGCTCCGTCCAGGACTAGCACAACAACATTTCGGCGGGGAGCAGAGTTGCGCTGCCGGGCAGGTGCTGGCCCCGCCGTGCCGATGCGCGGGAACCTCGGCGGCTGCGGCCGATTAGGTTGTTGCCCCGTTCACGCAAGCGGCCTTCCGCCGCCGTGCCCGGGAGCCAACAGAGGACAACGCGCCATGGACGAAACGGAGCAGGACCTGCAGCAGCGCATCGAGGTGCGCGCCTATCAGCTCTGGGTGGAGGCCGGCATGCCGGAGGGCCAGGCGGAAGATTTCTGGCACCTCGCCCGTGCCCAGGTGGGCAGCGAGGCGCAGGATGACGAGGACACGTTGCGGCCGGAGGGGCAGGAAGCGCTGCACTGACCGATGGCGTGGCCGCGCTTCGCGCTGCGCGCCGCTATCTTCCGCTGCCACGCGTCATAGGCGGGCTATTGGGAATTTCCTCGCCAGCAAAAGGCGCCTTTGGAAGGCGTGGCGCTGCTGGCGGGGAGTTTTGCTTCGGTGAAGCGGAAGTTGATCAGACCAGGCTGGGCGTGATGCGCCAGAAGCCGCCATTCTGCGTGTCCGGGTGGCGCAGCCAGCGGTAGGTGGCGCAGACACTGCGGATCTGGATGGTCGGTCCACGCATGGTCAGGCGGGCCACCACGTGCTGCGGCAGGTAGGCACCTCGCAGATGGCGCTCCCACAGCATGTCCAGCAATGCGTCGCTCATCGACAACGGCACCGTCCGGCCCAAGGTCATATTATTCTTTTTTCGTAATGAATCCTTGTGTGTCTGTCCAATGAGAATTCTGTAATCCGCGTCATGCGACGCGGTGAACAGGCAAGCCGCCGCGTGGGGAACCCAGGGTGGCGGCGGTGGTTCGGTTGGTTGGACCGATCTGGGAGGATCGCGATGAAGCTTGCACTCGGCCATACCGTGGCTGCCGCTGCGATGATGGTGGCACAGGCGGCCTGCGCCCAGCCTACGACGCCGCCGACCACACCGCCGACCCAGCCCCCGGCGGCGCCAGGGCTGGGGCCGACGCCCAACCCGGAGCGCCCGGGCATGACGCCGCCCGAGCGAGGCGTGATTCGCCCGCCTGCCAATGTCGACCCCGAGATGCGGGTGTTGACGCCGGACCCCCTGCCCGGCCGCACCCCAGTGGTGCCGCCGCCGGCCAACACGCCGGACCGGCCGCGCGTGGAGCCACGCTGACCGGGCCAGGACCCTGCTGTCCTGCGCTGGTGTGTTGGCAAATGAGCAGGTTCTGCGCGCAGGCCTTTATCGCCTGCGGCACGAGGTCAGGGGCAGCCGGCGCCGCTCAACCCGGGCGCCGCTCTGGATGACGGTTCTGCTACTTCGGGTTGCAAGCCCCGCATGGCAGCCCAGGGTAAATGTTGCCGCATCGTTACCTTCTGGCCTGCTAATCCGCGCTCCCATGACGCAGGCGTTCAAGACGAAGGTTCTCAAGGTCATCGGCATCGATACCGATGGCTGGCTCATCTCGCAGTACCGGGGTGTGCGCGTGCTCTCCCTCGGCATACAGCATGTGCTGGATCTGCCAGGGCACCCTTTCGACGGCATGTCTCTGGGCAACGCTCGTGCCTGGATCAGGGTTATCGATATCTGGCTGGATAGCCGGGACATTCCGCTGACCTTGCAGGGCTGCCTGCAAAGAGCCGGCGCGACCATGCCGGCGGCGATTGCCGCCCAGGAAGGAGAAGCCCGTGAGCAGACACGTCATTCAGGTGCTGAGCGCTAGCGGCGCGTGGAGGGTGAAGAACGGCGCCGCCGAGACATCCTATCCGAACAAGAACGATGCCATCGCCAAGGCCAGGGCAGAGGCCAAGGCCATCCATGATGGTGGCGGATTGTCGCAGGTGCTGGTGCAGAAGGCGGATGGCACCTGGCAAACCGAGTACACCTACGGTGACGACCCGCGCGACATCAAAGGCTGAAACGACAAAGCCCCGCGGCAGTGCCTGCGGGGCTTTTTTGAGCGAACCGAAAGATGCGCCCCCACGCGCGATGAAGCACGAGGCAAGGAGCAGTATCAATGGTTCTAAGGAAGACACCGAACCGGGCTGGAAGGCGGAGCCCTCCGAGCCGGCAACGCACTCACGTTCAACGAGAAGTGAGAGATGGCGTCCCCTAGGGGAAACGACGACGCCGCAGAAAATTCACGCTAAAACAAGCGGATACGGACCCGGCTTGGGCGAATAATGGATCACCCTGCCGGACCACCGCAAGAGGCTTCCCGCGAATTGCTGGGGTCCCATTGACGGGCCGGAACCTTGCTCAAGACGTTTGCGAACGCCTTCCGGGGATCAGACCCTAGCAGCAGCGCCGCGGCGTGCGGGTGCGTGAACTGAAGGACCTTCGCCGTGAACAGCCGCGGTTCGACCTCCAGGGCATCCGCGAAGGCAAGCATCCGATCTGGCGGTAGAGAGTTCCGGCCGGTCTCAATCGCGCTGATCCCCGAGCAGCCATCCATTCCGACGAGTTCGGCTAGCTGACGCTGGGTTAGCCCTACTTTGGCCCGGAGACCCTGTAGCCACCGCCCGAGCTCAACCCGGTACTCCGCGCCAGCCGGGCCGCGGTGACTGAGTGGGTTCGAGAAGGCGGGCATAACGGGCGGTCTCCGGGATAGGTCACGATTCTAGGGCTTGGAGCCGCCTGACGCCACCGCCCGGCCGGCCCCGGGGTGGCGGGTAGAGGCAACGTGAAAAAGAACCGGTCTCTGAAGGAACGACCGCTGGATTTGACCCCGTGGGGGTTCGAACGGCGACGACCAACCGACAATAACAACAACAACCCTTTAGCGGCTTTTTTGAAACGGCTGCTTGGAAACAGGGGGTGGGGGTCGTTCCGGAAGCCGAGTGCCGGTCGAGCGCCCGACTACAGACCCCCGGGCAGCCGGACCGTTCCTCGCGACCGCCCTTCCCGACAGAGCCCGCGCCCGCCATCCGCCCCGCCCTGCCCTGCCCTGCCCTGCCGCCGAATCAATAGGGCTTGCCCATACGATAGAGCCGGAACGCTGGCATTAAGCGCAAGAAAGCCGATCATTAGGGTTGCGTTCTGCCTTTTGATGCGATTATATCATTACATCTTTGACCCTAAAGATTGGATCGGCCGTGCTCGTTGGATACGCCAGAACTTCCACCGTCGACCAGGACGCCGGCCTTGCCGCCCAGGTTCGGGACCTCGAAGCGGCGGGCTGTGAGAAGGTCTTCGCCGAAAAGGTGTCGTCGGTCGCCACCCAGCGCCCCCAGCTTGCCAGCGCATTGGACTTCCTAAGAGAGGGCGACACGCTGGTTATCGCCAAGCCCGACCGGCTGGCGCGCTCGACGACTGACCTACTGGCCATCGTAGCGAAGCTGGAGGCAAAGGGCGTGGCGCTTCTGGTCCAGTCGATGGGCGGCGAGCCTATGAGTACCCGAGGCCCGACCGGCAAGCTCATGCTGACCATGCTCGCGGCGTTCGCCGAGTTCGAACGCGCATTGATGCTGGAGCGGCAAAAGGAAGGCATCGCAAAGGCCAAGGCAGAGGGGGTTTACAAGGGCCGTGCCCCGACTGCCCGCGCGAAGGCCGCCGAGGTCCTCGCCATGCAAGCCCAGGGTGTGCCCGTGGTCGAGATCGCTAAGCGTCTTGAGATTGGCGTGGCAAGCGCCTTCCGTATCCTGCGGGACGCAAAGGCCGCGGCTGCGGCGGAGACCCCTGCATCGCTGGGCTAGTTGGGTACTTCGCCCAGAAACCCTTCAAGGTTCGCGGGGAAGCACGTTGCCTTCGCCCTGCCCACTCGCAGACTTCACCCTGGCCGTGACTGTCGGCCTTCCAAAGGAAGCTCATGATGCGCGACACGCAGCTTGGCTGGTTTGACACGACCCTGGGCATCAACGCTGCCGATCTATCAGAGGGCCATTCGTTTGTCGGCCGGAACGCCGGATGGCTCGCGGAGCCCATTCTGGCGGAAGACGGCCAGTGGCTCGCGCTGTCCCCGCCGCATCGTGACGACGTGGTCTTCAGCGTAACCCGTTCGGGGGCATGGCTGCATGCCGTGAACCTCGATAGCCAGGCCGAGGTGGGCGTCTTCGCGACGATGGCGGAAGCGCTCCAAGGGTGCCTGTTGGACGCTGGCCGGGATGTCGTGGCGTAGAGGATGAGCAGGAACCCTCAACGGGTGCCACCATGATTGCTCCAAGCCTTGTAAAGGCTGGTATCGAATTGGGACCGATTCGGCCTTGATGAAGGACACCATCGGGGAACTTCTCTCTCTTTTAGTTGAACGGACTCTTGCGGCCGACTCGTTGCCTGCTAGAATCAGTCCGGGCGCTCGAACCGCCTCTCCAGAAGACTTAGAGACCAGCTTAGATATCAACCTGAGGTCTGTTAGCCCTCCTGGAGCAGATTGACGTCCATGGATAATTCCCACTTCCGTCTCGCAGACCTCTCCGCGACGGACCGCGCAGCCATCTCCGCATGGTGCAGGAAGACCCCGGGCGGGTGGCGTGCCGAGCAGGTCCCAAGTGACGGCGCGGCCTTCATGCTTGTTTCTAACAACCAGACCCGCAAGGCCCTCCGCGAGGTTCACCGCCAGTTGCGGGACCCCCACGCTACCACGGCTTGGCACGTCATCAGGCACGCGGACGGCTTCGTGGTCGTGGACGACGGTCGCTGCGGGCAGTCCATTGCCCAGGCGCCCACGCTGACGGACGCTCTTGCAGCTTTGGCAGTCGCCCAGCCGCTCCACTCATGAGGGAGGGCCGCAAGGCCCCCTCGCCTCGACATTCCCCCAGACGGCCGCCTCGCCTGCGCGCGGTACTTGATGAGGCTCGGCGGCGGCCTTTGCGGCTCGGACACGCCTGATCCCGATGCAGAAACCAGCGACCAACCAGGACTATGTCTTAACCCGCAACGGTGTCCAGGGTGTGGCAGATAAGGCACAGTATCGGCCATCCGGCGCATTCTTTGCTGTGGATAGCTGACACACTTCACGACACAGTCTCGGGCGGTAGCCCGCACTGCGCGCTGAACGTCAAACCCGTTCAATGGCTTAGTCGGCGGCCGTCTGAACAGTCTTTGATCATGTCGTCGTGGGGTCGACGTGCTTGCGCACTGTTTCTGGTTCCTATTGATGACGTCTCCAGCTTCTCACGGAGACGACTCAGTGACGCAGACCCGTAGCGCTTCAAGAGCTTCACGCCGACATCATCGTCGCAGAGCCGCGGGTTATCTCGCTGTGCCGTCGAACGGCCTGGATAAGCGACACCCCCTATGTGCTCGTAGGCGGCTTGCCTGTCCCTACGCAGGCATGAAACCCGACCTGCTCGGGCTCACAAGACCCTGACCCAAGCAACGTGACGCCGAACCTCCGTTCTAAGCCCCGAGACCCGGCTCAAGGATCATCATGTCTGGTCTCGGGGTCTGTCCTGACAGGAGAGGAATTACTCCTCTCTTCATCATCAGAAGGTCGGTCGCTGTGAACGTCCAGATGACACAACCCGCTGCCTATCCAACTGTCTGTCTTCAAGATGGTCTAAGTGAACGTCTTAATGATCAACGGGGGGAACAACCCCGAGGGGGGTATCCAGAAACAGTTAATGGCCTCCTCTATGAGGTCCCGCCGACCGTTCCCGCCGCCGACCTTCTGACGGACGCGAAGGAGCTCCCGTTGCACATCGTGCCGGCCTCTCCCGCTGCAATCGGAATGGTCGCTGCGGTCGTCGACAGAGTCGCGGCACGTTGTGCGGAAGGTCGCCGCCGGAAGCGCACAGAGACCGAAGCGGTCGGGCTGGCGACCGCCGCCTCTGCGATCATCTGCGGCGTCCTCTGGCTGTGGTCTCGCGGCACCCCACGGATGGGGTTTCGGGTCTGCTCTGCGGCTGCCTTCACGGGCCACCCGGTGTCGGCCCGCAGCTTCCGGGCTGCGCGCGACGCACTGCACGGCCTGGGCCTTATCGCGTATGTGGAGGGCGTGCGTTTTCGCTCTGAGTGGGCTGTCGGGGACGAGTGGCATGGACACGCCGGCCGGTTCGCTCCGGCCCTGGCACTGCTCATGACTGCCCGAGAATGGGGTCTGTCCCCCGCCGACCTGCGCCGTGACTTCAAGCGGGCGTGCCCGACAACCCCTCCTCTGCCAGCCCCGCCAGTGGTCCTGCGCGACTTCAAACGCTGGCCGAAGAGTGCCGGAGATCGTCTGCTACCAATTGACCCTGCTGACCCGCTGATGCTCGCGGCTGTCGCGGAGGTGGAAGCGCACAATGCCTTCGCTGCTCGGGTCCCCATCTCAGGCTGCCTTCCCCCACGCTGGCGCCGCACCTTTCGAGGCGACTTTCGCTTGGGTGGCCGATGGCACCCCCTGGGCGGCGTGGAACACCTGTCCTCGTACCTGCAACTCTCCGAGGCCGAGCGGGTCGGAGACATCAGGATAGGTGGCGAGAAGGTTGTGGAGGTGGACATATCTTCCGCGCACCTCACCATCTTGCACGGGCTGTTTGGCCTCCAGCGACCGCAGGGCGACCTCTACGCCGCGGTCCCCGGCGTCCCTCGCACGGTCGCCAAGGCGTGGACAACCGCCGCCCTCGGGTCTGGCTACGCCCGGACAACTTGGCCGAGAATCGCCGAACCTCGCCTCCTTCAGTACGACCCGCAGATGATCCGGGATGCCATGGTGGCGGCCTACCCCTTCCTGCTGGATCTAGCTGTGGCTGTCCCGGCCGAACTCCGCGCGGCCCACAGCAACGAACGGACGCTGACAGCCCTCTATCTGCAAGCCGTAGAGGCTGGGGCACTGACAGCCGCAATGCGCAGGCTACGTGAAGGCGGCCGGCTGGCGTTGCCGACCCATGACGGGATGATCGTCCCTGCCTCGGTTGAAGCCACAGCCTGTTCGGCGCTTCGTGCAGCCATCGAGGCGGCAGCCGGCGTGATCCCGGTCCTGGACGTCACGCGGTAGCGGCGGGGGGGGATGGCTTTAGGTGCTGCCAGTAGCGATGATCTACCGACATCAGGAGGCACGATGCGAAGCTGAAGCTTGCCGACGAAGTGGGGGCGTCTCCCCGTGAACTCGTCTGGCACTATCTGGCGGCAGCGGAGGCGCAGGCCATGACGTTGGCTCTGCGGGAGCTACGTGGGGCCGGCATTTTGGGTCTGCCCGTCCATGACAGCTTGATTGTTCCTGAAGCAGCGGAGGGTCTCGCGCGCCGCGCTATCGCAGAGGGGTTCCGGCAGGTCTGCGGGGTCGTGCCTACCGTGGATCGGAAGTAGCCACCAGCAGCAAGCGTTTTCGGATGGACGGCTGCGCTGCACCGCCTTGGTGCCCCACTACCGGCCGCTCTTGCCGCCGCCTAGCGAGGCTCCACATGCGGGCACCGCAGCACCGACGATCTACGGGATGGATATGAGGAAACGACCTAGCGCCGCCACATGACGGGGGTGCCCGCCGTTCCACGCCACCGCGCTAGCACCCCGAGCCGCTAGCTGCGGAGAAACGACCTAGAGCAGCTATATGAGGAGAGCGCGCGACCGCCCTCCCGTCATCCATCTCTCATCCCTACGAAACAGCCAGACAACCCCGCAGCCACGCTCGCGGGGTTTTGGCATTGGAGCTCTTAGAAGCCATGCATCACCTCAGCGGAGAGGCCACTGCGCTCGCGCCTTCGTTCGCAAAAGAACGTCTCAGGAAGCCAGCCCGCTACCCCCGCCGCCCGCGGCTAATTGACCCTGGGGTATTCCCTGTCAGGGTCGATGGCCAACGGGCACTCGTCATAGACCTATCGGGCGGCTGGGGCGCAGGTAAGCGGTTCATCATCGATCCGGAAGACTGGCGCTGGGTCAAAGAAAACCACGGCGCTACGTGGGTGCTTAACAGCAATGGAAACGGGGCGCGCCACGCATACGTCAGTAGCGCAGCGAGGACCGCGGCGAGGTCCGCCGGGCAACTGGGCGGCTCTCCAAAGGCATTACTCGCGCGTGTGATCATCGGCGACGGCAAGCCGATGCCCCCAAAGACCGCGGTGGCCTATCGGAACGGGAACCGCCTGGATCTTCGCCGCGCCAACCTCGAAGTCATCCCCCGTAGCGCGTGCAGCACCTACCGTCCGAAGTGCCCGCCGCCCGTCATCGTCGAAGGCTGGTTGGACTCCTAAGCGCCCTCCCTCACCCTCAACCCGAACATCTCCACGAAGGCGCCGCCGGTATCCACTCCGAGCGGCGCCTTCGTGATTCTGGAGCTAGAATGTCAGGAACATTCGACAACTACTCGATACGCGACCTGGAGGATATCGCCCGATACGGCAACCTCTATCGCGCCCAGCCGGGTTTGCGTGGTCCGGCCGGAGTACCGCAGGCATTTGCCAATGCGCCCTTCTCTGCGGACGTTGCAGGGCCGAACGGCGCGGCCTTCATTAACGACGCCGCGAGGGAGGCCCGGCTTCGCAGCTACTCCGCAGCGCCGGCCTCGCCGAGTTACCCCAGCCTGTTGGAAGACCAGCCGGAGGCGGCCCCGACAGGTGCGCCGGGGGCTGGCGCCCTCTTTGTGCCGCAGCCGCCAACCCCTCCCGTGGGTGCGCTGTCCCAGGCGGCCGTCAGTAGCAATCCCGCCGCACTTCCGCCGGTCCAGCGGGGCGCAGCCGTCCAGCCAATAACCCCACCCCCTACGGCCGAACCACCAGCATCCGACCGGCTCCTAGCATCCCTCCGAGCGCGCCAAGCCGCGGGATTGCCCCCGGTGACTACCCCCGACCCTGTGCAGTCCCGCGTCGCATCCATTGAGAGCGGCACTGCGGGTTCGGCCGCCCGGAACCCGAACAGCTCGGCATCCGGCGCCCTCCAGATCACGGATGGGCTCTGGGCGGACTATGCCCCCCGCCTGGGTCTTCAGCCCAGCCAGCGCAATGACAACGATGCCCAGGGTCGCGTCTTCCAAGCCTTCCGCAGCGACGTCACCCCGGAACTCCGCGGCGTCCTCGGGCGAGACCCGGAGCCGGCGGAACTGTATGGGGCTTGGCTGCTGGGTCGTGCTGGCGCCAAGGCGCTCTACTCGGCCAATCAGGGCGAAGACGCCCAGGCGCTATACGCGCGGGTTGCTGGAGAGGGCACGGCAGCCGCAGCGTTCCGGAACAACGGGAACATCATGCGGCCCGGCATGACGGTCGGCGACCTTCAGCAGAGCATCTCGTCCTACTACAACCGCCGACCCGGGGAGAATCCAGCGCCCCCGGGAGATACTGCGCAGTTACCCGCCGTGCGGCCGGCGTTGGCATCAGCGCCTTCCTTTCCCCAAGCGGCGCCGGTCAGCAACGCTGCGGAACAGCTCCAGGTCCCAGAGCAGCCCGCCTTCGCGCCGGACCGGTCGGCGCCTTGGATGGCGCTTGGCGCCGGTCTGTTGGGTGGGTCTGGCTTGGCGGACGGGTTCGCCCGGGGCCTTGCGGGCTTCCAGGAAGCAAGCCAGCAGGGTCGTCGCCAGGAATTGGTGTCACAGAACGCGGCCTCTGACCGAGCTTTCCGGCTGGCAACCGCACGCGCCACCCTGGCAGCTTCTGAGAATGATCGCGCCGCGCGGCGCGAACAGTTCCAGCAGACCCGAGAGGATAACCAGCAGGCGCGCGCTGATACGCTGACAGACCGGCGTGAGGGGCGCGCCGAGACCCTCGCCGCGCGCGCGGATGCACTGCGGATTGCCGCCTCGGCTCGGGGAGAAGCCGCGCAGGTCGCCGCTGCGTCCCGAGCCGAGGCGGGTCAGCAGCGCCAACTTGGGGAAGTCACCAAGACGGAGCTCCCGCTGATCGAGACCCTTGCAAGCTCACGTGAGACGGTCCAGCGCGGCCGGGTTATCCTCAACCAGCTCGATAACGGCGAACTGTCCCTCGGGCCTGTCGACAACGCTTGGTCCGGCGCTCGAAACTGGGCGGGCTGGTCAAGCCAGACCAGCCAGAACTATGCGGAGCTCCAGAGGTACGTCTCGACGACGGTCAACGCCATCCTGAACCAGGCCAAGGGTCCGCAGACCGACCAGGACGCCATCCGTGCCCGCGAGAACATCTTGGCGAACCTCAACGACCCCGCGGTTGTCCGCCAAGGCTTGGAGGAGCTAATTCGTATCCAGAGCCAAATCCACGCCGACACGGAGAGCCGTATCCAAGGACGGCGGAGGGCGCTTAGCCTGCCCGAAGCAGACTTAAGCAACTACGGGCTGCCCCAGATCCGCAACGCCGCACCGGCCGACGGCATCTTGAACATCCGGCGTATCAACTAACGACATCGGGTCCGTGCGGCTCTCTACCGCCCGCACAGCGTGCAGCCGTTTTCCCGCCAGCCGCTTCTGGCCGGTCTTCGGCTGTGTCCTACCTGACTTCCCCCAAGCCGCCCCAGCGGGCACGGCGGGAGGGCGGCGTTGCGCCCGTCCCGATGCGCTACAGCAAGTAGACCAGCAGGCACCGGACGACCGTGCTGCTGGGTGCCCATCCCCAAGAAAGCGACCCCTCGTGGATACTTCTCCCGTGATCATCCCAGGCGACATCGCCTTGGCCGATGACCTCGCGCCGAGGCTGCGTGCCGCCGATGCTGACGAACTCCGAGCCAACGGCCGGGAGCCTCTGCCGGGTCTGCGCCGCGCGGCTGCGGTGTCGGCCCTGTTGTCCGCAATCGCAGAGCCATGCGGACGACCCATAGCCCTCTTTGGGTTCGCCGACCTCGGCAACGGCGCGGCGTGTCCTTGGCTGCTCGGGTCTGACGACCTCGTGGACCGGCACCGGGGGTGGTTCATCCGGAACTCGCAGACCATCGTGAGATCTGGGGACCACCGCTGGGGCCGCTTCTGGAACCGCGTGGATGCGCGGAACATCCTTCACATCCGGTGGCTTCGCTGGGTCGGCTTTAAGGTCGGACCCGCAGCACCGCACGGGCCTTACGGCCTTCCCTTTCATTCAATCTCTAGGAATAATCTATGTGTGACGTAGCCACAGGAGCCGTCGTTGTTGGCGGCGCTATAGCCGGCGCAGCGGCTGGCAGCGGCTCAAAGAAGTCTTCGGCGACTTCTACGTCCTCGCCGTGGGGACCCCAGGCCACCCACCTGGACAACGCGTTCAACGGCGCCTCGGCGCAGTACGACGCCCAGCTCGGCCGACCGGCCTGGGAAGCGACAAACCCCACCGCCGCCGGCTTCAACGCCACACAGCAGGAAGGCGCCGCCCTGGCAGCCGACTACGGCCGAGGAGCCGGCGGGGCTCTGTCGACCGGGGTAGCCAACCAAGCAGGCGCTCTGATGGGCGCCGGCACGAACTACCTTCAGAACGCAGGCGCACTCGCCCAGAACGGCGCAGGGCAGGCTAACGGCATGGCGTCCGGCGTCCTGTCGCAGGCGGCTACCGGTCAGCCCATGGGGTCTTCCGGCGTGGCCGGGTCTTCGGGTCTGGCGGGCCAGCAGGGCGCCCTGTCCACCGCCACGGCGCTCGCCGCGCAGGGCCAGACGAACCTCAACCCGTCGATCCAGCAGGCGGCAGCGGGTTACGTCAACTCGGACCTTGTGAACGGCCAGGTGGACGCCGCCACCCGCGACGTTGCGAGGACCCTTGGGGAGGAGACCCTGCCCGGCCTCAATGCCCGCGCGATGGCCGGCGGGAACATCAACTCGGCCCGGGCGGGTGCTGCCGAGGCGGTGGCGCGTCGAGGGGCGGAGGACCGGGCGGCCGACATCTCGTCGGGCATTCGGAACAACGCCTATAATACTGGGGTCAACGCCGCCCTGACGGCGAACGCCCAGCAGAACAACTTGGCGCTGACGGCCAACGCCCAGTCGGCCGCCGCGGCTGGCGCCCTGTCGAACCTTGGCGAGAACCAGCGGCAGTTCGACACGTCCACCCGGGTCGGGGCCGCCCAGTCCCTCGGCGCGCTGGACACCTCGAACCGTTCGCTGGACAGCCAGACCCGGCTTGCGGCGAACAGCCAGCTTGGCGACGCGACGTCGCTGGGCTTCCAGGGGGCACAGTTGGCGGGCGCGCTGACGGACGCCAACGCCGGCCGGATCGGAGCACAGGGCGACCTCCAGCAGGCGGAAGCCCAACGGCTGATCGATCAGAACCGGACGCAGTACTACGCCCAGGAACAGAGCAACCAGGCGGCCCTCCAGAACTACTATGGGATCGTCGGCGCGGGGAACTGGGGGAACAGCACCACCCAGACAACCGCAACGCCAGGACCCGGAGTTCTGGGCGGGGCACTAGGCGGCGCTGCTGGTGCCTACGGGCTCTACAACTCGTTCGGCGCGAGTGCCGCGGGCGGTGCTGGCGGGTCGACGTCCGGCGGGGCACTGAGCCTGGGCAAGCTGTTCTCAGGGACGGCGGACGGAGGCAGCAAGGGCGCGCTCTACCGCGGCGCCTGACGGCTTGAGGTGAGACTTGGCGCAGGTCCTCCGGCTTCGGCTGGAAGGTCTGCGCCTTTTTTTACATCCCTTCATTCTTTTTCTGGACAAGCTGAGCTCAAGCCGCTATCGAAAGGATGCCCTATCGGTTCAGTTCTGAACGCGGCAGGGGTTTGTTGTTGCAGATGTCAATCGACAATCTGATGGCTACTGGCGCGAACTTTCTGAGTTTCGTGACCAGATGGTTAAGCAGGGTGAACGACATCATAGTAATCAAGTCCTCCGGACTGAGATTATAGCAATACCAGTATGGTAAAGGGCCGCTCGGAGTACTTGTACTACGCGCGAGTGATAACCAAGCAGGCGGCGTTCCGACGCAGCCTGACGGTTGAGGTGACGGAAAGACCAAAAGGCGACGATTGGTCCGATCTGTTGTCTGGCAGCAGAGATGCTGTCAGGGTGCCGAGGGGCTTTCCTCGTTAGAGGCGGATCCGCCCATAGATCCGGCCCCCGGCCTTGCCACTCAACAGACATGGTTCGAATGCTGTATCCCAAGAAGCCGCGCATTAAGAAGAAGCGTTCGGGCTGGTTCACCCCTCGACGATATCCGCACTTCGATATGCCGATCATGCGCCTGGAGACTGCCAAGGAGTTGGTAGAAGACCCAGAGAAAGTGGCGCGTCATGGGTTCCTTCCTCTCATAGCATTCGAGAAACGCCAAAGGCGGTTTGTTTCAAGTAAGGGTGGGAGACCGACTGGCAAAGTTAAGGTTCGCAAGCTTGCTTATTGCTCCAATAAGGACGCTACGATCTTATCGTATTATGCCGCTATGCTTTCGGATCTCTATGAAGAAGCGCTTCAAAGTGCCGGCCTCGACGAGGTCGTCACCGCGTATCGCAAAGGTTCATCAAACATCTCGCTAGCCCTTGGGGCTTTCAACGAGATAAGAAGCCGCGGGCGCTGCACGGCCCTTGCGCTCGACATATCTGGATTCTTCGACAACATTGGCCACGACGTCTTGAAGCGTCATTGGGCTACGATTCTAGGCGTCACGAAACTGCCTGCTGACCACTTTCAAGTCTTCAAAGCAATAACCCGCTTCAGCACGGTCGATCGTGCCTCGTGCCTTGAGCGGCTAGGCATGCATCCATTCACCCCTCAACGCAACTTGCGGGTCCCGCTGTGCTCTGCACGACAATATCGAGAACTGATCCGAGGCAGCCCGTCCGGCGCACCAAACCTTGTAACCCCGCATTCTGGTGAAAAGGGGATTCCTCAAGGTACCCCTATCTCAGCCGTAGCCGCCAATATCAGTATGCTGGCGTTCGACAAGGCGGTCTCTGCGGAGGCAGTACGGCTTGGCGCCGTTTACCGGCGTTACTCCGACGATATCCTGGTGGTCTGCTCACCCAAGGACGCAGGCCACTTTGAAGATTTTATCCTCGGATCTCTAGATTCGCTCGCCAATCCTTTGAAGATCAAGGCCGCGAAATCGCAGCGAGTTGAGTTTAGGGGGCCAGGCGTCGCGGCAATGCCGCACGCGCTTGATTATTTGGGGTTCACCTTCGACGGCCGAAAGATACTGCTCCGCGGCACAACGCTTGCCCGATTCTGGCGGAGAATGGCTACTTCGGTGCATTGGGCAAAGCGTATGCAGACACTGGCGGAAAAGGGCAAAGTTACCGGGAGGCCCGTACTGCACCGTCGCGAATTGCACACGCGATTGACCCACCTTGGAGCCGACAGCTTTCATAGGGGTTACGCCAGGAGGGCGGCCACGATGATGGGCGCGCCGTCTATAGGTCGCCAACTGCGCCGCCACATGCATGTCCTTCAGAATCTTATCGACAAGCCGAGATGAAGTTTAGCGCGGCCCGTAGTCCCGCGGGGTTCTGGTCAGCGGCGATGGGACTTCCGGTTTCCAGACTTGCGAGACGATACCCTCAATGTCGCCCATGCCAGCAGCCCGACGAGACATGCCCAACCTGCGGCAAACAGGGTCCCGAGCGCTAGCCACTGCCACCCAGCGCCGGGGTAGTGACCGCGCAGCCATCCGAGGAAGGCGATCAAGCCGCCTGTGAATAAGGTGCCTGCCACGAAGACGCACAGCATGAGCGCGCCCGGCGATATCTCGCCACGGTCATCGCTCATTCTCCCGCCTCGCTCGTCAATGGTCCGGTGTACCCGTCTACTGGGATAGGCGAAGGGATCTTGTAGACTTCCTTGATGAGCTGATCCGGCCGGCCACGCCAGCCCCGTCCATAGTTGGCGCCTGCATTTACCGGGTTGTTGTGACCCAGCATCGCATCTGCGGCTTCTTCGCGGACCCCGCTGAACCTCAACAGGTCCTTCATGCGGTGGCGCCATGAGTGTGCTGCGACCTTATTTTTATCTTTGATTCCAACCTTGCCGCGCAGCCAACGGCCCAGCTTCTTAGTTGCCATCGCACTGCGGTTACCATTACGCCCCGGCTTCAAGTCAGGGAATAGTGGCCCGGTGTGCGGACGGGACTGCGCGTAGGCAAGGAACCCCTCGGCAAGGAGGGCGGGATGCAAAGGCACCATTCGGACGGGCTGGCCGTCCTTTAGAGTCCGCCCCTCGGCGCGGTCGTGAATGTCGAGAATCCAGACCCCGCTTTGCTGCCTAATATCCGCCGCCGCTGCTCCGCTAGCTTCCTCAAGGCGACACCCTGTGAAGGCTAGAAGCCAAGGAAGCCAACGCAGGAAGCCCGCTTCACTGCGTGCGGCAGTCAGAATGATCTCAGCGTCCGCGTCACTGAATGGCTGCCGCTCGGTGGTGTGGCGCTTGGACCCTTGGGGGCTCATTCCTTCAAAGGGGTTGCTGGCGCCGTCTGGCAAGTGGCCGTTCCGTAAAGCCCAGCCCCAGAGTGAGCGAAGCATTGCGATATCTGCCCCGATGGTCGCCGGTTTGACCCCGCCCGCCGCACGGTCCTCCTTCAGCGCGCGAACGCCCGCCTTATCCAGGCGGCCCGCGTCATTGTAGCCAACAACCCGCTTCAGGTGTGCAAGCGCCGAGCGCCGCTTATCGAATGTCTTGGGCTTCTCTGCACGCTCGGCTTGGTGCACCTCAAGTAGTCGGTCCATCGTGAGGGACGGTTGTGCGGCTTTGAGCGACGGCGGATAGAGGGCATCCGCCGGGTCCGGCCCGAAGTCTCCCCGCGCGCGGCCAAGCCGACGCATCGCCAAGCGGTAGCGATAAGACCATAGGTGCCCGGCCATTCGGGTCGTTGTGTCGTCATCGGGAAGCAGTCCGAAGCCTAGAAGCACCTGTCGTGCCTCGGCCATGCGCCGCTCATTCGGGATGAACTCTGGTGCTTCGCCATCATCGGCATCGCCCGGCGTCAGTTCGTCCAGCACCGTATCGCGGTGGAGATCGGCCGCGGCGTAGGCGCCAGGCTGTGCATCAATATCCGGGCCCGCAGACCTATAGAGATCGCCGACCAGTGCTGCGAGGCGGTCGTCAGGCACCGACACGACTTCTCCCCGCACGACTAACCGGGCGGCATCAAGTCGGGCTTGGAGACTCGATAAGGCTGCGGGATAGCGGCGCGCGGCTTCCCGCGGGTCCTTCGTATTGAGCGAAAGGAACAGCTCGGAACGACCGATGGTCGCTCGCAACGCAGGCGGCACGACCACTCGAACGCGGTAGACTTTAGACTTGGGATGCTTCTGCGGTCTGGGCATGTTGAGAGGCACAATGGATCACCCCGGATGGATCACCGGGAGCCTGTAACCTCTTGATTATGCGATAAACCCTGCGACTTCAACGGCCTAAAAGGCCAATGGCGTCCCCTAGGGGATTCGAACCCCTGTTACCGCCGTGAGAGGGCGGTGTCCTAGGCCTCTAGACGAAGGGGACTTCGTTGGGCGTGGCGGGCTTCTAACCGGGGCGAAGCCGTCGATCAAGGCGTCATCTGCGAGAAAAGGCGGAAATTTTCATCCCCGCCCGTCCCTGCTTATTCGCCCAGGCGGATCTCGCCGGTCTGGCGCAGGTTGCGTGGGTCAACCAGCAGCACGCGGCCGCCATCCGGGCGCTCCACCCAGATGGCCAACTGGCCCTCCAACGCAGCAATGCCGCCGACGCGGCTGCCCACCGGCTGCCGCAGCGCCAGATTTGTGGTAGTGAGCGCCGTATCGACACCCTGGGCAGCCCGGTTCATCCGCTGGATCACCAGCACCACCAGCGCCACCGTGGCCACCACGATGAGCACGCCCATGACGGACACGAGAATCTTGAGCGCGCGCATCGACACCCCCCCTGCGAATACAATCCCAACCGAGGCCTTCACCCTGGCCGCCAGCCCCGCCGAGGCAGGGCAGCGGGTGGACCGCTTCCTGGCGGGCGGGATAGGCACGTTGTCCCGCTCCCGCGTCAAGGCACTGATCGAGGAAGGGCATGTCAGCCGCGACGGCCTGCCGATGACCGATCCGTCCGAGGCGGTGCGGGCCGGCGCCACCTATGTCGTCGCGCCGCCACCCGCGGCACCGGCGACGCCGCAGGCCCAGGACATCCCGCTGACCATCCTGTTCGAGGATAAGTACCTCATCGTGTTGGACAAGCCGGCGGGGCTGGTGGTGCACCCGGCCCCCGGAAACCAGGACGGCACGCTGGTCAACGCCCTGCTGGCACATGCGGGGGACGATCTCTCCGGCATCGGGGGGGAGAAGCGGCCGGGCATCGTGCACCGGCTGGACAAGGACACGTCCGGCGTGATGGTTGTGGCGAAGACGGAGCGGGCGCATCAGGTGCTCTCCGCCACCTTCGCCAGCCGGGAAAATCTTGAACGTTCCTATTTGGCATTGGCGTGGGGCGTCCCCACATCCCCCAAAGGCGAGATCGAGGCCCCGATCGGCCGCCATCCCACCGACCGCAAGCGCATGGCGGTGGTGGCCCGCAACGGCAAGGATGCGCTGACCCGCTACGTGACTGAGCGGGCCTGGGGTACCGGGTGCGCCCTGCTGCGCTGCCGGCTGGCAACCGGCCGGACGCACCAGATTCGCGTGCACCTCGCCCATATCGGCCACCCCTTGGTGGGCGATCCTGTGTACCTGAAGCGAGTCCCAAGTGGCTCGCGTGGGTTGCCGATGCCTGCGCGGGACGCATTGCTGGCCTTCCCGCGCCAGGCCCTGCATGCGGAATCCCTGGGCTTCCCCCACCCCGTGACCGGAGAAAATCTGCGGTTTTCCGCCCCTTTGCCGCAGGATTTCGTGGAACTGCTCACATTGCTGGACGGTAACGCGACGTAACCCGAGTTACGCACTCGGGAATTACTTGCGCAACCTCCTTCCGCTTGATAGCGTTCAATCAGTCGCCAACGCCGGGTGCCAAACCAAGGGTGTAGCCGCCGGACCCGTCCCGTCAGTGACTCGGGGCAGCGCGGTACATCAGGGCTCAGCGGGGTGCGACCCGGACAAGTTCGCCCGTCCGGGGCTCGCCGTCACAGGGGCGCCCGGAAGGTGCAGGAGGCAGATGCAACCATGGCTTCCACTACGTCGATGATCCCGATGGCCCCAGAGGGCAATCTCTCCCGCTATCTGCAGGAGATCCGCAAGTTTCCCATGCTCACGCCGGATGAGGAATTCCGGCTGGCCAAGTCCTGGAAGGACGCGGGCGACCAGAAGGCGGCCCACCGCCTTGTCACGTCCCACCTGCGCCTCGTTGCCAAGATCGCCATGGGTTACCGTGGCTACGGCTTGCCGGTGGGCGAGCTGATCAGCGAAGGCAATGTCGGCATGATGCAGGCGGTGCGTCGCTTCGACCCTGATCGCGGCTTCCGCCTGGCCACCTACGCTATGTGGTGGATTCGCGCGGCAATCCAAGAGTACATCCTGCACTCCTGGTCGCTCGTGAAGATGGGTACCACGGCCGCGCAGAAGAAGCTGTTCTTCAACCTGCGCCGGCTGAAGGGCCAGATGGCAGCCCTGGAAGAGGGCGACCTGAAGCCGGAGCAGGTGGCCAAGATCGCCCACACGCTGCAGGTGCCGGAGCAGGACGTCGTGTCCATGAACCGTCGCCTGGCCTCGCCCGACAACTCGCTGAACGCGCCGGTGCGCGCTGATAGCGAGGGCGAGTGGCAGGACTGGCTGGTGGACGAGAGCGAGAGCCAGGAAACCGAGATCGCCGAGCGGCAGGACATGTCCAACCGCCGGATGATGCTAGGCGAGGCGCTGAAGACGCTGAACGAGCGTGAGCGCCACATCCTGATCGAGCGCCGGTTGAAGGACGAGGCGACGACGCTGGAGGAACTCTCCCAGCAGTACAACATCAGCCGCGAGCGTGTGCGGCAGATCGAGGTCCGTGCCTTCGAGAAGCTGCAGAAGAGCATGAAGACGCAGATCACCGAGCGCCGGATGCAGGCCGACTAACGGCCCGCATCGGCGAGACGACGAAAACGGGGCCGCGAGGCCTCGTTTTTTTGGGCCCGGCGGCCAGCCTGCTGAAACAGGCCGCCCTGCGTCCCCTGCCCGCCTAGTGGCCCAGGGCCGCCTGTAGCTCACCCTTCGTCATGCTGGAGCGGCCGCGGATGTTGCGCTTGCGGGCTTCCTGCATCAGCGCCTCCTTCGTCGCGCCATCCTTGTGCACGGCGTCGCGGGCGCGGGAGGCTTTGCGGGCGACGTCCTTGGGCTGGGCGCTGAACTGCTCGCCCTTGGCCGTATCTGCCCGTTTCTTGCGGGTGGAGCGGTCGTATTCGTCGCAGCTGAGGGAGGCGCGCGCCTTCTTGGGCAGATAGCGCTCGCCCGTGCTGGCGCTGGTCTGGCCGGACCGGGTGCCCCATTCCTCGCGCTGCCATTTCTCCAGGCTGTTGTCGGCGCTCTTCCGGCCGGCATAGCCGCCGCCGGCCTTCTTGTAGGCCTGCGTTGCCAGCTGCGCCTTGCGGGCGGACCACTGCCCGGGCTTGCCGCCCTTGGCGCCCTGGGTGATCTCGGTTTTCACCTTTTCCCACAGCGCGGGGTTGGTCTTAGTGGCTGTGCCAGGCATGCGCGCCTCCGCCGATTGCTTCGGGCAGCAACGCGGGTGTGCGGCGGGCGGTTGCCGGGCGCCCGGCTGGGGCACGGCAAGGCCACGCGGCCAGCCGGTGCGGCGCGCATGAAAAAGGGCGCGACCCTCGCAGGCCGCGCCCTCCTTCCCGCCCTTTCGGGCGCAGGTCTCAGTCGGCGAAGGGGTCGCTGACCAGGATGGTGTCGTCGCGCTCCGGGCTGGTGGAGAGCAGCGTCACCGGCGCCTCGACCAGTTCCTCGATGCGCTTGACGTACTTGATGGCGGTGGCCGGCAGTTGCGCCCAGGAGCGGGCACCCTGCGTGGACTCGCTCCAGCCTTCCAGCGTCTCGTAGATCGGCTCGGCCTTGGCCTGGGCCCCGGCGGCGGCCGGCAGGCGCTTCACGACCTCGCCGTCGATGCGGTAGCCGGTGCAGATCTTGAGCTCGGTCAACCCGTCCAGCACGTCCAGCTTGGTCAAGGCGAGGCCCTGTATGCCGCCGACCTTGACCGCCTGGCGCACCAGGCAGGCATCGAACCAGCCACAGCGGCGCGGGCGGCCGGTGACGGTGCCGAACTCACGCCCACGCTCGCCCAGCCGCTTGCCGACATCGTCGAACAGCTCGGTCGGGAACGGGCCCGAGCCGACGCGGGTGGTGTAGGCCTTGGCGATGCCCAGCACGGTGCCGATCTGGTGCGGCCCGATGCCGGCGCCCGCCGCCGCGTTGCCGGCGACGGTGTTGGACGAGGTGACATAGGGATAGGTGCCGTGGTCGACATCCAGCATCACCGCCTGGGCGCCCTCGAACAGCACGCGCTTGTTCTCGTGCCGAGCCTCGTCCAGCCGCTCCCACACCGCTTCCGAGAAGGGCAGCAGCTTGGGCGCGAGTTCCAGCAACGCGTCCAGCAGCGCCTGCTTCTCGAACGGCTCGGCGCCGAGGCCCTTGAGCAGCGAGTTGTGGTGCAGCAGCAGCTCGTCCAGCTTGCGGGACAGCGTCTCCGGCTCGGCCAGGTCGCAGATGCGGATCGAGCGGCGGCCGACCTTGTCCTCGTAGGCGGGGCCGATGCCGCGCCCGGTGGTGCCGATCTTGTCGCCGCCGCGCGCGGCCTCCCGCGCCTTGTCCAGCGCCGGGTGCAGCGGCAGGATCAGCGGGGTATTCTCGGCGATCCGCAGGTTGTGCGGGCCGACCTCCAGCCCCTGCGCCTGCACGCGGGCGATCTCGGACAGCAGCGCGTCCGGGTCCAGCACCACGCCGTTGCCGATGATGCCCAGCTTGCCGCGCACCACGCCCGAGGGCAGCAGGCTCAGCTTGTACGTCTGGTTGCCCACCACCAGCGTATGGCCGGCGTTATGGCCACCCTGGAAGCGCACGACGATATCGGCCCGGCTGGCCAGCCAGTCGACGACCTTGCCCTTGCCTTCGTCGCCCCACTGGGCGCCGATGATGGCGACATTGGCCATGGCTACGCGTTCTCCTCGATCGGCGCGGCGGCGCGGCCGCGCAGGGTGTGGCTGCACCGCAGGCTCTGCGGTGTGTCGGTGTCGGACAGGGCAGCCACGGTGATGAAACCTTGGGTCCGCAGTTCAGCGGCGGCAACCGCATCGGCGCCGCGCGGGATGAAGACGCGGTGGGGCAGCGGCGCGGGGGCCACGGCGCGGGCAACGGTATCGGGGTACAGGGTCATGCCCGTCGCCGTCTCGCCACCGCTCATGTAGCGGCCGCCGCGGGCCAGCTCACCGGTATTGCCGGGGCCGTAAAGGGTGAAGGCAACGCCCACGTGATACTGCAGGCCGCGGAACTCCACCGGGTCCAGCGTGATGCGCAGGCCGGGCGCACGGGCGCGGATGGCGGCGACGATGGCGGCGGCATTGTCCGCGATGGCGCGAGCGGCGGGCGGCAGGCTGGCGGCAGCCAGGGCGGCGAGCGCCCCATCGGCGGGGCCGGCGGCGGTCAGCAGCGCGGTCAGGCCATTGGCGGGCGGGCCAGCCTGGGCGGCCAGGGCGTGCACGGCGGCGGCGTCCTTGCGGTCCAGCGCACGGGCCAGCTTGTGGCGCAGGTCGCCCTGTACGCCGGCCGCATCCAGCAGCGCGGGGGCCATGGTGGGCAGGGTGATGTCCAGGCTGGGGGCGGCGATGCCGGCGGCGGCCAGAGCCTCGACGCTGACGAGCGCGATCTCGGCATCCGCCTCGGCGCAGTCGGTACCGATCAGCTCGATGCCCACCTGGGGGATCTGCCGTTGCGGGGCGAGCTGGTTGCCGCGCACCCGCAGCACCTGGCCGGAGTAGGACAGGCGCAACGGCCGGGCCACGCCGCCCAGGCGCGTGGCGGCGATGCGGGCCACCTGTGGGGTGGTGTCGGCGCGCAGGCCCATCATCCGGTGGCTGTCCGGGTCCATCAGGCGGAAGGTCTGGTCCGCCACGGCGGCGCCGGAGCCGGCGAGCAGGCTGTCCTCGAATTCCAGCAGCGGCGGCTTGACGCGCTCATAGCCATGCGCGGCGAAGACGGCGTGCATCGCCTCGACCAAAGCGGCCTCGCGTGCTGCCTCGGGGGGCAGCAGGTCGGTCAGGCCGGAGGGCAGCAGGGCGGGGCTGGGCAGGTCTTCGGTCATGAGTCCGGGAGGGCAGCCTGATGAGAGCGAGTGGGCGGCGGCGTGTGTGGCAGCGCATGCGCTTTGGGGCAAGGGCGGATCGCGCATGCGTCCCTCCACTATCCCCCGTGTCCCGTGCCACTTGGCAACGACCGGGCCGACATCCTTAACTGGACGGCATGAACCGACGCTCCTGCCTCGCCCTGCTCGCGCTCCCCCTCCTCGCCGCTTGCGCCGACGATCCGGCGGGCGGCTTCCTCGGCGGTGCCGGAGATCCGGTGCGTGGGGCAGCGCTGAACGCGCCGTTCAACTTCGGCAATCTGGGCGCCCTGCGCGGGCAGCCGGGGCGGGTCGCGCTGGCGCTGGTGCAGCTGGAGTTCCTGGCGGACCAGTTGCCGCAGGACCCGTACTGGCAGAACCGCATCAACCCGCTGACCATCCAGCAATTGCAGCGCGCCCGGAACGACACGCGGCAGGCGCTGGGCATCCCGGCCGATGCGCCGGCCGGGCTGGTGATGGATTCGCTGCGGCAGGCCAATGCGGCGCTGGAGGGGCTGAACCCGGCCGGCGCGCGCGCTGCCCTCAGCGGACCCGCCTTCCCGCTGGGCGGGCAGGCGGTGCTGGAACGCCTGACCAACCTGCCGGACCTGCCTTCCGCCACCACGGCCGCCGGCGCCGTCAACCGGGACGTGATGGCGCTGGGCAACCGGCGCTGAGCCAGGACGGGGCCTGACCAGAGGGAGGCCCCTTCCCGCCCCGCCACCCCACGACGCCGCCCAAGGCTGCGCGGGCCGGGGCGGGCTGCACCGATTTGCGGCAAACCGGCTCTCCCACAGGCTGCAAAGCGGCTCTGCTGCCCGCTTTGGGCTGTATCGCGGCATGGTGGGCCAAGGTTATGCTGCGGCGAACCAAGCTGCCGGGACCCTGCATGCCCATCCATGTCGCGCTGACGCACCGCACCAGCTACACGTACGACCGGCCGGTCTCGCTGGGGCCGCAGACCATCCGGCTGCGGCCGGCGCCTTATGCGCGCACCCCGATCCTGGCCTATTCGCTGAAGATCTCGCCGCAGCCGCATTTCCTGAACTGGCAGCAGGACCCGCAGGGCAATTTCCTCGCCCGCGTCGTGTTCCCGGAACCGGTGATGTCCTTCGACGTCACGGTGGACCTGGTGGCCGACATGGCCACCATCAATCCCTTCGACTTCTTCCTGGAGCCCGAGGCCGAGACCTGGCCCTTCGCCTACGATCCGGTGCTGGAGCAGGAGCTGGCGCCGTTCCGCCGCGCCGCGCCGGTCGGGCCGCTGCTGCAGGCGCTGCTGGACCAGGTGCCGCGCGAGGAGCGCCGCAACGTCGACATGCTGATGATGCTCAACGGCATGGTGAACAGCAGTGTCGGCTACGTGGTGCGGATGGAGCCGGGCGTCTGGAGCCCGGAGGAGACGCTGGAGAAGGCCAAGGGCTCCTGCCGCGACAGTGCCTGGTTGCTGGTGCAGTTGCTGCGCAACCTGGGCTACGCGGCGCGCTTCGTCTCCGGCTACCTGATCCAACTGGTAGCGGACGAGAAGCCGCTGGAGGGCCCGGAAGGCCCCACCGCCGACTTCACCGACCTGCATGCATGGGCCGAGGTGTACCTGCCGGGCGCCGGCTGGGTCGGGTTGGACGCCACCTCCGGCCTCATGGCCGGCGAGGGGCATATCCCGCTGGCGGCGACGCCGGAACCGCAATCGGCGGCGGCGATCAGCGGGCTGATGTCCAAGGCCAAGGTGGAATTCGACTTCGGCATGTCGGTCCGCCGGGTGCGGGAATCGCCCCGCGTCACCAAGCCGTATGAGGACAAGGCCTGGACTGCCATCAAGGCCGCCGGGCAGCAGGTGGACCGCGCGCTGGACGCCGGCGCCGTGCGGCTGACGATGGGCGGCGAGCCCACCTTCGTCTCCGCGACGGACCAGGAGGGTGAAGAGTGGAACACCGATGCCCTGGGCCCGACCAAGCGAAAGCTGGCCGGGCGGCTGCTGAAGCGGCTGGTGCCGCTGTGGTCCAAGGGCGCGGCGGTGCAACTGGCGATGGGCAAGCACTATCCGGGCGAGCAATTGCCGCGCTGGGCGCTGAACGCCTTCTGGCGGCTGGATGGCCAGCCGGTGTGGCGGGACCCGGCCCTGCTTTCAGACGACGACCATACGGATGACGCGACGCCCGAGGATGCCGCCGGCTTTGCCGCCGGGCTGGCGGCGCGGCTGGGGGTGGACCCGGCGCTGGTGAACCCGGCGCATGAGGACATCCACTACTACCTGTGGAAGGAAAAGCGCCTGCCCGCCAACGTGGTGGTCGAGGACGCCAAGCTGCGCGACAGGCTGGAGCGGGAGCGGCTGGCCAAGGTGTTCGGCCAGGGTCTGGCCGCCAGCGTCGGCTCCGTGTTGCCGCTGCGTCATGGCAAGCGCGGTTGGGAGTCGGCCAGGTGGTTCTTCCGCGACGACACGCTGTTCCTGCTGCCCGGCGATTCGCCGATCGGCTTCCGCCTGCCGCTGGACAGCCTGCCCTGGGCTGACCCGAAGCGCATCCCAACCGAGTTCGAGGCCGACCCGTTCGCCCCCGCCGAGGCGCTGCCGGCGCCGGAGCTGCTGCTGCGCAACCTGCGCGCGCGGCTCGACCCCTCCCCCCTGCACCGCACGCTGCGGGCGGCGCGGGAGGCCCGGATGCCGGAGACACGGGTGCGGGAGCCGCAATACGCCCTGGCCGGCGCGCCTGGCCCGGTGGATGGCAGCCCGCGCTTCCCTGTCTATCACCAGAACCCGCCGCTGGTGGGGCGGGAGGAGCCGGACCTGGTCCGCACCGCGCTGACGGTCGAGGCGCGGGAGGGCAAGCTGCATGTGTTCTTCCCGCCACTGACCAAGATCGAGCACTGGCTGGACCTGGTGGCGGCGGTGGAGGACACCGCCGGCGCCGTGCGCCGCCGCGTGGTGCTGGAAGGCTATGCCCCGCCGCGCGACCCGCGGGTGCAGAGCTTCTCCGTGACGCCCGACCCCGGCGTGATCGAGGTGAACGTCCACCCCGCCACCAACTGGGACGAGCAGGTGGAGCGGACGGAGCAGCTGTACGAGGCGGCGCGGCAGGAGGGGCTGGCGGCGCAGAAATTCATGCTGGATGGCCGCCATGTCGGCACCGGCGGCGGCAACCATGTGGTGATGGGTGCGGCGACGCCGGCCGACAGCCCGTTCCTGCGCCGGCCGGACCTGCTGAAGTCTCTGCTGGGCTTCTGGCACAATCACCCCAGCCTGAGCTTTCTGTTCGCCGGCTTGTTCATCGGCCCGACCAGCCAGCACCCGCGCATCGACGAGGCGCGGCAGGACGTGCTGAACGACCTGGAGATCGCCTTCCAGCAGGTGAAGCCCTTCGAGGAGAAGGCGCCCTGGGTGACCGACCGGCTGTTCCGCAACATCCTCTCGGATATGACGGGGAATACCCACCGCACCGAGTTCTGCATCGACAAGATGTACTCCCCGGATAGCAGCAGTGGCCGGCTGGGGCTGGTGGAGTACCGGGCCTTCGAAATGCCGCCGAACCCGCAGATGGCGGCGGTGCAGATGCTGCTGATGCGCGCCGCGGTCGCCGCGTTCTGGGAACGCCCGTATGAGCGCCGGCTGGTGCGCTGGGGCAGCCGCCTGCACGACGACTTCATGCTGCCGCACTACGCCACGCAGGACCTGAACGACGCCATCGCGGAGCTGCGCGGCCTGGGCGCGCCGCTGGACCCCGCCTGGTTCGCCCCGCATGCCGAGTTCCGCTTCCCGCAGATCGGCGAGCTGGCGGTGGCCGACATGACGCTGGAGCTGCGGCACGCGCTGGAGCCCTGGCACGTGCTGGGCGAGGAAAGCACCGGCACCGGCACCGCCCGCTACGTGGACAGCAGCACCGAGCGGCTGCAGGTGAAGGCCAGCGGCTTCACGCCGGAACGCTACACCCTGGCCGTCAACGGCAAGGCGCTGCCGATGCAGCCGACCGGCGTGGCGGGGGAGTTCGTGGCCGGCGTGCGCTTCAAGGCCTGGGCGCCGCCTTCCGCCCTGCACCCGACCATCAAGGCGCAGGTGCCGCTGGTGTTTGATGTATGGGATAGCTGGAACGGGCGCAGCCTGGGCGGCTTCTCCCACCACGTCGCGCATCCGGGCGGGCTGAGCTATGCCGACTTCCCGGTGAACGCCAATTCGGCCGAGGCGCGCCGCCGCTCCCGCTTCTTCCCGTTCGGGCATACGGCGGGCAGCATGGCGGAACCGGTCCGGGTCCAGGGTGCGGAATTGTCCCGCACACTCGACCTGCGCCGTTTCGCGTGATACCGGCCGCGGGGTGAACATGCACACCCCGCGCGACGAGATGGTGGACGGCAACGGCCGCGTGCGCCCGCATTGGCGCGGCGTGCTGGCCGGCTTCGCCGACCTGCCGCCCGGCGGCATCGAGGCCTGTGCCCGCCGGATGGAACGCGCCTTCGAGGATGAGGGCGTCACCTCCCTGCTGCCTGGGGAGGCGCCGGCGGCTGGCCAGGCCTCCTGGCGGTGCGACCCGGTGCCGCTGGTGCTGCCGGCCGATGAGTTCGCCGCCCTTTCCGCCGGGCTGGCGCAGCGCGCGCGGCTGCTGGAGGCGTTGCTGGCCGATCTATACGGGCCGCAGGCGCTGCTGGCGGAAGGGCTGATCCCGCCCGCGCTGGTGTTCAACAACCCGGGCTTCCTGCGCCCGTGCCGGGATGCCAGCCAGGGCTGGGTGCGCCACCCCTTCCTCCATTGCTACGCCGCCGACCTGCTGCGCGGGCCGGATGGCCTGTGGCGCGTGGTGGCGGACCGCACCAGCCGCGCCGGCGGCATCGGCCACGCGCAGGAGAACCGGCGGATGCTGGGGCGGGTATTGCCGGCCGCCTTCCGTGGCTATCAGGTGCGCCCGCTGCGGCCGTTCTTCGATGTGTGGCAGGACGCGTTGCAGCGCCTGGCGCCGCCGCGCGATGCGGATGGCAGCGGGGATGGCCCGGCCATCGCGCTGCTGACCCCCGGGGTGAACCATCGCTTGTGGTTCGAGCATGTGTTGCTGGCGCGGGAGCTTTCCTGCGCGCTGGTGGAGCCGAACGACCTTTCGGTGCGCAACGGCGCCGTGTTCGTGAAGACGCTGAAGGGGCTGCAGCCGGTGGACGTGCTACTGCGCCGCGTCGCCGGGCCGGGGCTGGACCCGTTGGAATTCGACCATGCCGTGGGCGGCGTGCCCGGGCTGCTGGATGCCGCGCGGCACGGCACGGTGAAGCTGGCCAACGAGCCCGGCGGCGGCGTCGTGGAGGCGGCGGGGCTGACCGCGTTGCTGCCGGCCCTGTGCCGCCGCCTGCTGGGCGAGGACCTGCTGCTGCCGCAGGCTGAGACGCTGTGGCTGGCCGACCCGCTGGCCCTGGGGCGGGTGCTGGACGACCTGACCGGCTGGATCATCCGCCCCGCCACGGGCCGTGGCCGCAGCCAGGTCCCGGCCCTGATGGACCTGGCCGAGCGGGCGGAGCTGGCGGCGCGGATCGAGGCACGGCCGGCCGACTATGCCGCCAGCGCGGCGGTGCCGTCCTCCGTCGCGCCCTGCGTAGTGGGGGACAGGCTGGCGCCGCGCCCGGTGCGGCTGCGGATGTTCCTGATGCAGGATGGCGCCCGCTGGCACACCCTGCCCGGCGGCCTGGCGCGGGTGGAGGATGCCGACGGCACCACCGCCAAGGATGTTTGGGTACTGAACGAGGAAGACAGCCGCATCACCGGCCCGGTGGCGCAGCCGCAGCAGCCGCTCTCCATCCGCCGCTCGGCCGGGGACCTGCCGAGCCGTGCCGCCGACAACCTGTTCTGGCTCGGCCGCTATGTGGAACGGCTGGAAGGGGCGGCGCGGCTGATTCGCGCCACGTTGACTCGGCTGGACCGTGGGCCGCTGCTGCCGCGCGAGGTGGCCGAGTTGCAGGCGCTGGCGCAGTGCCTCAGCCATTGCGGGCTGGCGGCGGTGGAGGACCAGCCGAGCGGCGGCGCCACCGCGGCCCTGCGCGCCGCCTTGTTGCGCAGCGTGGCGGAGGGTGGAGTGGTGGCCGGGCTGTTCGCCCAGGTGGCCCGGCTGATCGGCTCCGTGCGGGACCGGCTGACGGCCGACATGTACGCCACCTTCACCCTGCCGTTGCGCGGCCTGCGCGCCGTGGCCAGCCAGGCGCGGGAACTGGAGGCGCTGGAAGCCGCCATGGGCGGGGTGCTGCGCTACACCGCCAGCGTCGCCGGCGTGGCGGCCGAGAACATGGTACGGGCGGGTGGCTATACCTTCCTGGACCTCGGCCGGCGGGTGGAGCGGGCGCAGAGCGTGGCGGCCCAGTTGCACTTCGCCCTGGCGCAGCCGCCCTCGCGCATCGAGGGCGGGCTGCGGCTGGCGCTGGAGCTGTGTGATTCCGTCATTACCTATCGCAGCCGCTACCTGGGGGTGTTGCAGCCGGCCCCGGCGCTGGACCTGGTGCTGGCCGACCCCGGCAACCCGCGCGGCCTGGGCTTCCAGTTGCATGCCCTGCACCGGCTGCTGACCGAGCTGGCCGAGGGCACGCAGAGCGACCTGGCCGACGCCGCCGCGCGGCTGATCTCGGAAGTGGAGGCGATGCCGGGGATCGTGCTGTCCAGCCAGGATGGCCAGGCAGCGGCGACCGGCGCACTCTCCCCCTCTCTCGGGCGGATTGAGGACGAGGTGGCCAGCCTCTCCGATGCCGTCACGCGGCGATACTTCGCGCTGCTGCCCCTGGCGCAGGCGCTGGGCGGCCAGTCGGACGGCGAGGCGCTGGATGGCAATGGCGTGGCGGAGGGCCTGCCAGCGGACCTGCCCGCCTTCGTCTGAGGCGGGGCCGGCACCGTCAAGCCCTGGATCATTGGCCGGCCGCGTGCTTCACCTCCGCGACGAAACGCTTCCGACGATCACGCTGCAGGAAAGACTCTCCGCATGCTCTGGCGTGTCCGCCATGTCACCACCTATCGCTATGCCGAGACGGTGGACATGGCCACCCACATGCTTCACCTGACGCCACGCGCCCTGCCCTACCAGCGGGTGCTGGAGGAGTGCGTTGCCTGCGAGCCGGAGCCGGCACGAATGACCCAGGGCGGCGACCATTTCGGCAACCGCGTGACCTGGCTTTCCATCGACCGGCCGCATGACCGGTTCGAGGTGACGGCGGAGGCCGTGGTGGATTGCGCCTTCCCGCCGCCGCCGCCGGAAGAGGACACGCCGGCCTGGGAGAGCGTGGCCGCCGCGCCCACGCCCGACGTGGCGGAGTTCACTTTCGCCTCTCCCATGTTGCCGGAGAGCGGCGCGGCGCGGGACTACGCAGCGCCGTCCTTCCCGCCCGGGCGCAGCATCCTGGCCGGGTTGCTCGACCTCAATGCGCGCATCGGGCGGGATTTCGCCTTCCGCGCCGGTGTGACCGGCATCTCCACGCCGGTCAGCCAGGTGCTGGCGCAGCGCGCGGGCGTCTGCCAGGACTTTACCCACCTGATGCTGAACGGGCTGCGCGGGCTGGGGCTGCCGGCGCGCTATGTCTCCGGCTACATCCGCACCCGGCCGCCGCCGGGCGGCGTGGCGCGGCGGGGGGCGGACCAGTCCCATGCCTGGGTCAGCGCCTGGCTGGGGCCGCGTCATGGCTGGCTGGATCTGGACCCCACCAACAACGTGGTGGTGGCGGAGGAGCACCTGGTGCTGGGCTGGGGGCGGGATTTCAGCGATGTCTCCCCCCTGCGCGGCATCATCCTGGGCGGCGGGCGGCACTGGCTGGACGTGGCGGTGGACCTCACACCCGCCTGAGCCGTGGCAACCTGTTGCGCTCCACGTTGTTTTCCTCACATCCCGCCGCCCCGCGCGTGGAGACTTCGCGCCACGGGGCGGGAGGAAGAGGAGCGCCGAAGGGCGCCGGCCGAGGAGAACGACAGGATGGCGACCCCCGCTAGGCCTGCCACGCCGCATGGCGTGGCGCCCAAGGCGCCACTGGCCGCCATCGTGCCACCCGGGCGCGATACAGCGCTGGATTTCTGGCGTGGCTTCGCGCTGATCTCGATCTTCATCAACCACGTCTCCGGCAATGTGCTGGAGGGGTGGACGCATAAGAATTTTGGCTTCTCCGACGCCGCCGAGCTGTTCGTGCTGTTCGCCGGCTATGCCGCCGCCTGCGCCTATTCCCGCCGTTACGATGAGCAGGCGGGCGAGCGGTTCAACGTCTCCCTCAAGGTGATGAGCCGGGCGGCCGGGCTGTACACCACGCATCTGGCCATGCTGATCCTGGGCAGCGCCGTGTTCGCCTGGGCGGTATTGCGCACCGGCGATGCCGGGCTGTTCAGCGTGGTGGCGCTGGACCCGTTCCTGCTGGACCCGATCCAGGCGCTGGTGAAGGCGGTGACGCTCAGCTACCAGCCGGGCTACCTGAACATCCTGCCGCTGTATTTCGTGCTGATCGCCATCCTGCCGCTGCTGCTATGGATGGGCACGCGCAGCCTCTCCGCCACCGTGGCGCTTTCCGCCGCGCTGTACACGGCGGCCGGGCTGACCAAGACCAACCTGCCCAGCTACCCGATGGAGGGCGGCTGGTTCTTCAACCCGCTGAGCTGGCAGTTCCTGTTCACCATCGGCTTCGCGCTGGGTGCGAAGCGGGAGCGCACCGGGCTGACCGTGCCGTTCCGCCGTGGTCCCTGGCTGCTGGCCATCGGCTTCCTGGCGCTTTCCCTGGTGATCACGGTGTTCCACCTGGCGCCGGAGGCCGAGGGCGTGGTGCTGCGGGATATGCTGGTGGTGCCGGAGAAGCAGTACCTCTCCGTCCCCCGCCTGCTGCATGTGCTGGCGCTGGCCTATGTGGTGGTGCATTCGCCCTTGCAGGCCTGGGCCGCGGCGAGGCCCGCCACCAGCCCGCTGGCGATGATGGGGCGGCATTCGCTGCCGGTGTTCTGCACCGGGCTGATGCTGAGCATGCTGGGCGTGACCTTCCGCCAGACCGGGCATGACGGCGCGGGGTTCGACCTGCTGTACCTGGCCTTCGGCATCAGCATGCAGGTCCTGGTGGCGTGGCTGCTGACCTTGGCGGAGAAGCGGCGCGGCACGCGCGCGGTGCCCGCCACTAGCGTGGTTCTGCCCTCCTGATGCGGCGGGCCTTCCTGCTCTCCGGCATCGCCGCGCTGGCTTTGGCGCGCGGTGGTGCCCGGGCCCAGATGCCGGCCCTGCCCTCGGCCCCCGCCGCACCGCTGCCGGCGCCGCCCGGTGGCGCCGCGCCGCCGCCGGTGGGCAATGTGCCGGAAGCCTGCCTGGTGCCGGGGGAACTGCAGAACCTGCAATTCGCCCTGCCGCGCATGGCGGCGCTGATCCGCGACAAGGACCCGATCCGCATCCTCGCCATCGGCTCCTCCAGCACGGCGGGCATTGGCGCCACGGTGCCGGCGCATGCCTACCCGCCCCGGCTGCGCGACGCACTGATGCGGTTGATCCCCGGCACCGAGGTGACGGTGCGCAATGACGGCATCGGGGGCGAGGTGGCCTCCACCACGCTGGTGCGGATGAAGAAGTCGGTGGAAGACTGGAAGCCGGATGTCGTGCTGTGGCAGCTCGGCACCAACGACGCGTTGCGGCACATTACGCCGGAGGCCTTCGCGCAGACATTGCGGGAGGGCGCGGAGTTCGTGCTGGGCCGTGGGCTGGACCTGCTGTTGATCGACCCGCAATACTTCCCCGGCGTGCCGAGCGACGACCTGTACCGGACCTTCGTGCAAAGTATCGAGCTGGTGGCGGCGGAGAAGCGGATTCCCCTGATGCGGCGCTACGCCATCATGCGCTACTGGGACGCGCTGCCGCAGAAAGTGCCCATGCTCTCCGCCGACGGCTTCCACATGAACGATCTGGGCTATCTCTGCATGGCGGAGACCCTGGCCGGCGGCATGGCCCAGCGGGTGATGCGCGCCCTGGCGCAGACGGCGCCCTGAGGGCCGGGTACCCGGCTGGCGGGAGCCGGTTCGGGCGGTGGCCGACCGTCCGGCTAAAAGGCCACTCCCCCGCCACGGGCAGGGGAGTCGCGCTTCATGTGTGGAAGTGTGTGTGTATCCGCCGGCCGGCCTAGCGGACGACGAAGCGGCTGCCGCGGCAGACGTTGAAGTCGCGCTGTTCTACCCGGCGGCCGCCTTCCAGCACCGCCAGGAAATCGAACCGGCAGGCGCCCGAGCCGTCGTCGATATTGATCACGATGGAACGGCCGGAGGGCAGCACGTTGCGGCCCAGGATGTCTTCTTCCCAGGACGAGCGGTTGATGTTGGAGGCGTAGAACTCGCGCAGGGTACGGCCGGAGGAATTGACGACTTCCACGCGCCGGTCCTGCGCCATGGCGCCGGAGGAAGCGGCATCGAAAAGTCCGAAGGCCGCCAGCAGGGCGGCGGCGAGAAGGTTACGGCGCATGGCGATCATCTCCGAGTTGCCTTGCCACGGCGGGCGAGTTACCGCGTTGAAACATGCGGCCTGAAGCAGGGCAATTCACGGCTACGCGCGGTGGGTGGCACAAGATCGTGACCATGAGCGTGGCCGTTATGGGCAGCGGACGGACGGTGCGCCGCGCGCCGGTGCCGGCCGCGGCACCGGGGGCCGGCGAGCCCCTGGTGCCGCGACGGACCCAGCCTTCCGCATCAGGCGGAGGCGTCGGTCAGGTTGCGCCGCGTCCCGCGCGGCGCACGCGCCTCAGCGGATGACGTAGCGGGCCAGACGGCAGACATCGATGTTGCGCTGCTCGATGCGGCGGCCATCGTCCAGCACGGCACGGAAGTCGAAGCGGCAGGCGCCGGAGCCGTCATCGATGTTGATCATCACGGCGCGGCCGGGCGGCAGCACGTTGCGGCCCAGGATGTCTTCCTCCCAGGTGTTCCGGCTGACGTTGGAGGCATAGAACTCCCGCACCGTCACACCGGAATCGTTGAAGACCTCGACACGCCGGTCCGCCGCCACGGCGACGGGCACGTAAGCGACAGGGGTGACAGTCGGGGCGCAGGCGGACAGGCCAAGGCCTGTTGCCGCCAGCAAGGCAGCGGCGATCAGATTACGGCGCACGATGGTAGGTCTCCTTCCTGCCGTCAGGTCATTGACAGGCCGGAAGGTTGAAACATGCGCCCCGTGGCCGTCGCAAGCAGCGCACGGCACGGGGCGCCGGCAAATAAACGTTACCTTGGGCGTCACCGCACCGTGTGGCGGCTCACTTCGCAGACATTGATGTTGCGCTGTTCGACGCGGCGGCCGCCATCCAGCACTGCCAGAACATCGAACCGGCAGGCGCCGGAGCCGTCATCGATGTTGATGACGACGGAGCGGCCTGAAGGCAGTACGTCGTTGCCCAGGATGTCTTCCTCCCAGGAGGAACGGTTGGTGTTGGAGGCGTAGAACTCCATCATCGTGCGGCCGGAGGCGTTGACGACCTCCACGCGCCGGTCCGCTGCCCCGGCGGCTGGGGCGAACGGCATCAGGGCGGCGGCGGCCAGGAAGGTCGCGGTCAGAAGCGTGGGGCGCATGGCGGTCTCTCTCTGCTTGCCGTCACCGTTCAGGCAAGTTCCGGCATCGGAACATCCGGCCGCGGTGGAAGCAAGGCAGGCTGTGCCTCAACCCTTCACTCCTCCTCCCTTCCCTGGCCCGCCGGCGGCGCGCATGGCAAGCTGGCGCCGCAAGCCGCGGGAAGCGGCGCAGGACAAGGGGGAATACGACATGGCCAATGACCGCCAGGTGTATCAGGGCGTCTTTCCGGTGGTGCCGACGATCTTCGACGAGAGCGGCGCGCTGGACCTGGAAGGGCAGCGCCGCTGCGTCGACTTCATGATCGACGCGGGGTCGGACGGTCTGTGCATCCTCGCCAATTTCTCCGAGCAGTTCGTGCTGTCGGATGAGGAGCGGGAGGTGCTGCAGGACAGCATCCTGGCGCATGTGGCCGGGCGCGTGCCGGTGATCGTGACGACCACGCATTTCAGCTCCCGCCTCTGCGCCAAGCGGTCCCGCCGCGCGCAGGATGCGGGGGCCGCGATGGTGATGGTGATGCCGCCCTATCACGGCGCCACCATCCGCGTGGCGGAGCCGGGCATCTTCGGCTTCTACCAGGCGGTGTCGGACGCCATCGACATTCCCATCATGATCCAGGACGCGCCGGTGGCAGGCACGCCGCTCTCCGCCGCGTTCCTGGCACGGATGGCCAGGGAGATCGCCCATGTCTCCTACTTCAAGATCGAGGTGCCCTTCGCCGCCGCCAAGTTGCGTGCGCTGATCGGCCTGGGTGGCGACGCCATCGTCGGCCCGTGGGATGGCGAGGAAGCCATCACGCTGATGGCGGATCTGGAAGCCGGGGCGACGGGTGCGATGACCGGTGGCGGCTACCCGGACGGCATCCGCCAGATCCTCGACCCCTGGCGGCGGGGCGACAGGGAGGCGGCGGCGGAGGCCTACCAGCGCTGGCTGCCGCTGATCAACTACGAGAACCGGCAATGCGGCCTGCTGGCCGCCAAGGCGATGATGCTGGAAGGCGGCATCATCCGCAGCGATGCCGGGCGGCACCCGCTGGCGCCGCTGCACCCGGAGACCCGCGCCGGATTGCTGGCCCTGGCGCGCAAGCAGCACGCCCTGGCGCTGCGCTGGGGCCGCTGAGAGAGCCCGCGGTACCGGGTGGCGGGCGGTTGCCTGCCGCCCGGCTGGCGCGCAAGCTTCCCATCCCCGGGCATGGCCCGGATGATCAAGGATTGAGAGCTTGAAGCTGCCCCCGCTGCCCTTCACCGCCGTCCACTGGGACGCCCTGCCCGCCACCGAGCACAAGGGCGAGACCGGCACCGCGACCTGGCGCACGCTGAACAACGGCGATGTGCGGATGCGCGTCGTCGAGTACTCGCCGGGCTATCTGGCCGATCACTGGTGCGACCGCGGCCACATCATCTACGTGCTGGAGGGTGAGCTGACCTCCGAGCTGAAGGATGGCCGCCGCGTCGTTCTCACCCCGGGGCACGGCTACACGGTCTCCGATTTCGGGGACTCGCCGCATCGGTCCTCGACCACCACCGGCGCGCGGCTGTTCATCGTGGACTGAGCCGCGGCCGCTGCCACGCGCCGAGGTTCCGGCACAGGGATCGCGGCGCGGCCTGCTGGGTGGCGGGGCTGTCGTGGGCGTGCCCCCGCCTGGTCCTGCAAGGCTTGCCGTGAGGCAGGCGGGCGTGGCCTGCCTGGCGGGTCAGGTCTGCTTCTGACGCTTTCTCAGGGGCCTTTTCGCCGCCATCACGGCCTACACGCATCAATTTTTAGATTCATAAATTTATTAGGAGGACTGCCCTAGGGAGGGCGAATCTCTTGTCTGTAAGCTTTTCTTTTTGCGACAAGAAGATTACGGAATATCCAGTCACGTCTGGGCGCCCTCCATTATGAGAACGGTCATAACTCGATCGAGAAGCCAAAGGGATCTTCCACACGGCCAGGGTGTATTTGCCGCAGCTCTCGCCCTGACACTGCTTTGGTTATACCACCTGTGGCTGTATGGTATTTTGTTGGGATTACTGACCGGACTGATCCCCGCAGTTGCCATGGGCTTCCTGGTCTTCGTCGGAATCCGCTGCCGCCTGCCGCTCCACTAA
Source organism: Teichococcus aerophilus (assembly GCF_014490485.1). Lineage (GTDB taxonomy): Bacteria > Pseudomonadota > Alphaproteobacteria > Acetobacterales > Acetobacteraceae > Pseudoroseomonas > Pseudoroseomonas aerophila. The sequence continues at coordinate 120,557 of NZ_JACTVA010000010.1, forward strand.
CGGCGCGCCGCCCTACCCTATCGGGACGTCCCTCCGCGGCGCGCAGGCCAGAAGGTCAGGGCCAGGGCCTGCGATCGGTCCATATCCGGCCTGCCTCGACATGGCGCTCCATCCTCACAGCGCCGTTGCGCCGAGAGGGACGCCCAGGCTGCCGTCGGAGGACGCGCGGGCAGCCTTAGCGCCGGGATGTGCTGACGATGGGAAGGGTCTTCTTGGCCGGCGGTTCGAAGGGCGGCAGGTCGCCCTCGTCCCAGCCGCCATACACACCGTTATGGTGCTGGTCCTTGCGAGGCGGCGGATTGCTGCGTTCGTCGAAGTCGCTTTCACCGTAGACGGGCCCGCTGGCTGCTGCTGCCTTAAACCCGTCCATCTCCGCCGCCGCTCCACCCAATCACGACAGCATCGACTGCCGTGGCAGAATTTGCGCCGAATGTAAGAAAACTTCCAGGGTGTAAAATCGGCCAGTGGTGACTGTGCTGCGGCGCCCCGGCGCCGGTCAGGCCATCACGATGGGCAAGGAGGAAGCGGCGCCTCGATGGCGGGCTTCCCGGAGGGCCTGGGACTGTGCCCGTAGCCGCTGCGCCTGGGCGCGCAGGATCTCGCCCTGGATGATCGCCTCCTTCAGCTGGTGCCGCGCCTCGCGGACTTCCGCCGCGACCAACCTGGTGTCACTGACCAGGACACGCGCGGCGCCTCGCCTGTCCGTCCAACCCGCAGTGGAGCCGTTAATCGAACCGTCCATGGGATGCCCTCCCCTTGTTGAAGGAGAGAATGCTTCCCGCTACGCCTGGATGCAACATTTGGTTACGTTTCTCGCGGAACGTGGCCGATGTCTCGATGGCTGCGCTTTTCGTCCGTGAATATGCATGCGGCGATAACGCATCGGCAATCCCGCCACGCGGCAGCTCGGAGGCCTGGAAACACAAAAGCCACCCCTGCAGGTGGCTTGGCGTTCGTCATGGGGGAGAAGGATGAGATGGTGGGCGCTCACGGGCTCGAACCGTGGACCTACTGATTAAGAGTCAGCTGCTCTACCAACTGAGCTAAGCGCCCATCTCATCGTCTGGAGCGGCGAACCGCCCCGTCGGTGGAGGGGGCTTTTAGCGGTTCTGGCGGGATTGGCAACCCCCCTCAATCACGCGTCGCGCCAAATTCTGCATTTCGGTGCACATAAACCGACATCAGCAATCCGAAGCCCAGCATGGTGGTGATCATCGCCGAACCGCCATGGCTGATCAGCGGCAGCGGCACGCCGCCGACAGGGATGCTGCCCGTCACCATCGCGATGTTCACGAACACATACAGGAAGAAGTTCACACCCAGCCCGATCGCCACCAGCCGGCCGAACTGATGGCGGCAGCGGATGGCGACCATCAGCGCGAAGGCGACGACGAGGCCCAGCAGCAGCAGCGTGGTCAGCGCGCCGACCAGCCCGAATTCTTCCGAGATCATGGTGAAGATGAAGTCCGTCTGCTTCTCCGGCAGGAAGTTCAGGTGGCCCTGGGTGCCTTGCAGGAAGCCCTTGCCCCATAGCCCGCCCGAGCCCAGCGCGATCTTGGACTGGATGATGTTGTAGCCGGCACCGAGAGGATCGCTCTCCGGGTCCAGGAAGGTGGTGATGCGGGCGCGCTGGTAATCGTGCAGCCGGTCATAGGCGATGGGCGCGATGGCGCCCGCCAGCGCCAGCACGCCGGCGAATTTCCACCAGCGCACGCCCGCCGCCCAGAATACCGAGCCCGCAACCATCAGCGTGATCATGCCGGTACCGAGATTGGGCTGCTTCAGGATCAACCCCACCGGCACCAACGCGGCGATGATGGGCGGGATGAGGAAGAGCGGGTTGCCCACCCGCTCCCAACTCGCGCGGTGAAACCAGGCGGCGAGGCCCAGCACCAGCATGATCTTCATCAACTCCGATGGCTGCAGCTGCACCGGCCCGATCTCAATCCATCGCTGCGCGCCCTTGCCGACCTGGCCGTGCAACGCCACCAGCACCAGCAGCGCCACACCGCCGGCATAGCCGAGCCAGGACAGCTTCGCGATCAACCGGATATCGACCATGGCGATGGAGAGCATCATCACCAGTCCGAAGCCGAAGCGCAGCGCGTGCTTGCTGGCATAGGGCTCCGGCGCGCCACCGCCTGCCGAGTACAGCGCCACGTAGCCCACCGCCGCGACGGCGCAGAGCAGCAGGACAAAGCTCCAAGGAATCAGCCAGAGCTTTTCCAGGATGCCGGCGCCGCGGTCCCGCGTCAGCAGGCGGCGTTCGAAGAAGCCGGGGCTCATCATCGGCGGATGGTTCCGTTCGGCGGGGTGCCAGGCACCTCGGCCACCTGCGCGGTGCCGGTATCGGCGGGGCGGGCGTCGGCGGAGCGCGCGGCGGGCGCGTTGGTGCGATTGAAGCGGTTCATCACGTCCGTCATCACCTCCCGCGCCAAAGGCGCGGCGGCGGAGCCACCGCTGGTGCCGTGCTCGACGACGACGGAAATGGCGTATTGCGGGTTGTCGTAGGGCGCGTAGGCGACGAACAGCGCGTGCGGACGCCATTCACGCGGCATCGTCTCCACCCGGAAGCCGCGTTCGCGCTGTTCGCGGGAGACGCGGCGGACCTGGACTGAGCCGGTCTTGCCGGCCAGCACGCCGACGCTGGCGGGCAGCTTGCCGCTGCCGCCACTGCCGCCCTGCTCGTTCACCACCGCCCACATGCCTTCGCGCATCAGCTTCAGGTCCCGCTCGGGAATGCCCATCAGCGGCCAGTCCTCCGCCCGGATGCCCTTCACCTCCTTGCCGTTGATGCTGTGCGTCAAATGCGGCTGCACGGCGCGGCCAGTCGCCAGCCGCGCCGTCATGGTGGCGAGGGAGAGCGGGGTGAACTGGTAGAAGCCCTGCCCGATGCCGTGCACGATGGTATCGCCCAGGTTCCAGGGCTTGCCCTGGCTGATGCGCCACTGCCGGGTGGGGGAGAAGCCGCTGCGGGTGCCCGGCAGCTCGATCTCCAGGTCCACGCCCAGGCCGAAGCGCTTGGCCATGGCGGTGATCCTGTCGATGCCGGTGCGCTTGGCCAGCTCGTAGAAATACACGTCGCAGGAATTCTTCAGCGCCGCCCGCATGTCCATGCTGCCATGGCCGAAGCGGCGCCAGCAGTGGAAGCGGGTGTCGCCCAGGTCGTAGTGGCCGGGGCAGAAGACACGCTCGGTATGCGTCACCGTCTTGGCCTCCAGCGCCGCCAGGCCGACCACCATCTTGAAGGTGGAGCCGGGGGCGTAGAGGCCGTTGGTGGTCTTGTTGATCAGCGGCGTCGCGCGGTTGCGCGTCCATTCCCGCCACTGGGCGGAGGAGATGCCGGAGCTGAACAGGTTGGGGTCGAAGCTGGGCTGGCTGGCCATGGCGACGACCTCGCCATTGCGGGCATCCAGCACGACGATGCTGGTGCCTTCCTCGATGCGGTTGCGCACCGCCTTCTGCAGTTCGGCATCGATGGAGATGCCGATATCCTGGCCGCGCGCGCCCTCCCGCCGGTCCAGCTCGCGGATCACGCGGCCGACGGCGTTGACCTCGAACTGCACGGTGCCGGCGCTGCCGCGCAGGATCTTGTCGTGGAAGCGCTCGATGCCGGAGCGGCCGACGCGGATGCCGGGCAGTTCCAGCAGCGGGTCGCCATCGATATCCGCCTCGGCCGGCGGGGCGACGTAGCCGACCACATGCGCCAGGTGCTCGCCCCAGGGGTATTGCCGCGTGGTGCCGACATCGATGCTGATACCCGGCAGGTCCGGCGCGTTTACCTCGATCTTCGCCATCTCCTCCCAGGTGAGGAACTCGCGCACCACGGCGGGGACGAAGCGGCGGCGGCGGCGCACCTCGCGCTCGATGCGCGCACGCTCCTGCTCCGTCAACGGGATGATCTTGCTGAAGGTCTCCAGCGTGGCGCCGACATCCTGGGTCTGCTCGGCGGTCAGCAGCACGCGCCAGTTGAGGTCGTTGGCGCCGACGACGCGGCCGACCCGGTCCAGCACCCGGCCGCGTGGCGGGGCGATCAGGCGGGCGGAGATACGGTTCTCGTCGGCCAGGGTGGCGTAGCGCTCCCCCTGCTCAAGCTGCAGCTTCTGGAGGCGATAGCCGAGGAAGCCGAGCAGCCCCAGCTGCCCCGCCCCCAGCATCAGCGCACGGCGGGTGAACACGCCGCGCCTGCGCTCTTCCTCTTTCTTGCTCATCCGGGCTTATACCCCATCAGGCCAGATCCTCGGCGCGCTGCATGGCCTTGTGCAAGGGTGTCAGCATTGCGGCCAGGGCGGGGTAGAACCCCACGCAGAGCACGAACTGCACCAGGGCGGGCCAGAAGGCCGGCAGGCGCCAGTTCAGCACCGCCTGCAGCACGAAGCCCAGCAGGGCCGCGCCGGCGGCGAAGCCGGCGAAGGAGAGCCAGACCAGCAGGAAGGACTGCCGCGCCAGCAGGCGCCGCAGCCGCAGCACCAGCCCGTGCACCACCAGCATGGTGAACACTCCGATGCCAAGCGGGGAGAAAGTCAGCAGATCCTGCAACAGCCCCAGCACGAAGCACACGACCGGGGACATGGCGGCCGGGCGGAACAGGGACCAGAAGAACACGCAGGCCAGCGTGACCGCCGGCAGCGCCGATGGCAGCCCCACCGGGGCCGCCACCAGGACCATCAGCAGTGCCGTGGTGGCGGCGGGGAATGCGGCGCGGGCCAGCGCATCCAGCCGGCGCAGCAAGCCGGGGGCGGGTTCGGGCCTGCCTTTGATGGCCAATGGGTCTGCCCTTCAGCGCCGCGGACGCGGCTCAGGCCGGGCGACGGATTCCGGCGGCAGGATGCCGCTCAGGCCGAAATCGAAGATCCGCAGCACATCCAGCCGGTCCAGCCGGGCGAAGAGCTGCACTTCCGCCGTGCCGCCTTCGGTCCAGTGCACGGTGCCGACCGGCAGGCCGGCGGGGAAGACCGAGGCCTCGGCACTGGTGACGACGCGCTCGCCCTCCTGCGGGCGGGTGCCTTCCGGCCAGTGCTGCAGGCGCGGGTTATCGCCATTGGTGCCGGAGAGGATGGCGCGGGCGCGGCTGCCTTCCAGCGTCACTGGGATGCGGCTGTTCATATCCGTCACCAGCAGCACGCGGGCGGAGCGGCTGCCGACCTCGGTGACGCGCCCGGCCAGGCCACGCTCATCCAGCGCCACCTGGCCCTTGCGGATCTCGACGCCGGGGGCCAGGGCCAGCAGCACGGCGCGGGCATAGGTGCCGCCGGCATCGGCCACCACGCGGGCGGTGCGCAGGCTGGTCGGGGCTTCGGGGATGACGTTCAGCTGGCGGCGCAGAAGGGCGTTCTCGGCATCCAGGGAAAGGGCGGCGGCCTGCCAGCGGTGCAGGCGCTCATTCTCCTCCCGCAGGCGCAGATTCTCGGCGCGGATGGCCCACAGGGCGTGCGCCTCCTGCACCGCGTCGCGCACCGCGCCCAACGGCTCCGCCACCACGGCGTAGATCGGCGCCAGGGTGTCGGAGAGCGCCATGCGCGCGCGCTCCACCAACAGGGTGTCCGCCTTGCCGATCAGCATGGTCCCGAAGGCCAGTGCCACCAGCACCGGCAGGGACAAGCGCGACAAGGCCTGGCGCAGCGGAATGCTGAGACGGATCACGCGCGACCTTCCTCGGTGCGAATGTCGGGAGAACGCCCAGGAGAGCTAGTGGTTCAGAGGCATTCGAACAGGGGCCTATCTGGCCCCTGCCAGGATTAATACATGGAGGAGAGCACGTGGCGAAGCCGCTTCATCTCATCCAGTGCCCGGCCTGTGCCCAAAGCGACACAGGCCAGCGCATCCTCGGCCACCGAGACAGGCAGGCCGGTCGCGTCGCGCAGCACCTGGTCCAGCCGCTGTAGCAGGGCGCCGCCACCGGTCAGCACGATGCCCTTGTCGACGATATCGGCGGCCAGTTCCGGCGGCGTGTTTTCCAGCGCCACCTTCACCGCCTCGACGATCTGGCTGACCGGCTCGGCCAGCGACTCGGCGATCTGGCGCTGGCTGACGATCACCTCGCGCGGCACGCCGTTCATCAGGTCGCGGCCGCGCACTTCGGTCAGCGGGCCTTCCTCGCCGTAATCCGGCAGGGCGGCGGCGCCGATTTCCATCTTGATGCGCTCGGCGGTGCTCTCGCCGATCAGCAGGTTAAAGGTACGGCGGATGTAGCTGATGATCGCCTCATCCAGCTTGTCGCCCCCCACCCGGACGCTGCGGGCATAGACGATGCCACCCAGAGAGATGACCGCCACTTCCGTGGTGCCGCCGCCGATATCGACGATCATGGAGCCGGAAGGCTCGGTGACCGGCAGGCCGGCACCGATCGCGGCGGCCATCGGCTCCTCGATCAGCAGCACCTTGCGGGCGCCGGCCGATTCGGCGCTCTCCTGGATCGCGCGGCGCTCGACGGCGGTGGAGCCGGAGGGGACGCAGACGATGATCATGGGCGAGGCGAAGGAGCGGCGGTTATGCACTTTGCGGATGAAATGCTTGATCATTTCCTCCGCCACCTCGAAATCCGCGATGACGCCGTCGCGCAGCGGGCGGATGGCGGCGATGTTGCCCGGGGTGCGGCCCAGCATCAGCTTCGCCTCCTCCCCCACCGCCAGCACCTGCTTGCGCCCGCGGATGTCAGCGATGGCGACGACGGAAGGCTCGTTCAGCACGATGCCACGGCCCTTGACGTAGACCAGCGTATTGGCCGTGCCGAGGTCGATGGCCATGTCGGCGGAGAGGAAGCCGAACAGGCGAGAGAACATGCCAGGAACCTTCCGGGAGTGTGGGGCCGCATCTAGGCACGGCCAGAGGGCGCCGTGGATTAGCCCCCCCTGGCGCCTTGCTCAAGCCGCAATCAGTGTCCAGTTTGCAACCCGGCGGTGAAGCCTGCGTTTTCACCCCGTAGAAATCAACCAGTACGGGAAACTCATCAATGCGTAAGTCGTCCCTCGTTCTTCTGGCCCTGGCGGGCGTGAGCCTGGGCGCCTGCGGTTACTCCACCGGGGACCGCGCGGCATCGGGCGGCCTGCTGGGTGCGGGTGCGGGCGCGGCGGTCGGCTCCCTCTCCGGCAATGCCGGCGCCGGTGCGCTGATCGGTGGCGCCGCGGGTGCCCTGGGTGGCGCGGCCACCAGCCCGAACACCGTCAACCTCGGCCGCCCCGCCTGGCGCTGAGGTCACGAGGCCGCTGCCCGGCCAGCCGGGCAACAGCCTGACTTGAGAAGCGGCCGGACCCTTCGGGGCCCGGCCGTTTCCATTTGGCCTACAGGTCAGCCCGCCTGGGCCGGTTGCAGGATTTCCGGCGGCGCGGTGCGGGCGCGCTTGGCCAGCAGCTTGTTCAGCGCGTGCACATAGGCGCGGGCCGAGGCGACGATCGTATCGGTATCCGCCCCCTGCCCGTCCACCAGCTTGCCGTCCTCTTCCAGCCGCACCGTCACGCGCGCCTGCGCGTCGGTACCACCGGTGACGGACTGCACGGCGTACAGCTTCAGGGTCGCGCGGTGCGGCACCACCTGTTGCAGGGCGTTGAAGGTGGCGTCCACGGCGCCGTCGCCGCCGGCCACGGCATCGCAGGTCTCGCCATCGACCTCCAGCACCAGGCTGGCGGTGGGGCGGGTGCCCATGCCGGTGGCGACGGTCAGCGCCATCAGCTTCACGCGGTCATGCGCCCGGCCCACCTCGTCATCGACCAGGGCGACGATGTCTTCGTCGTAGACGGACTTCTTGCGGTCGGCCAGGTCCTTGAAGCGCTTGAAGGCGTCGTTCAGCTGGTTGTCGCCCAGGCTGTAGCCCAGGGTCGCCAGCTTGTCCCGGAAGGCGGCGCGGCCGGAATGCTTGCCCATCACCAGCGCGCTGGTGGACCAGCCGACGCTCTCCGGCGTCATGATCTCGTAGGTCGCGCTGTCCTTCAGCATGCCATCCTGGTGGATGCCGCTTTCATGCGCGAAGGCGTTGCGGCCGACGATGGCCTTGTTCGGTTGCACGTCGAAGCCGGTGATGGTGGCCAGCAGGCGGCTGGTCTTCAGGATGTTCTGCGTGACGATGCCGGTGGCGTAGGGAATGGCGTCCTGCCGCGTGCGCAGTGCCATCGCCACCTCTTCCAGGCTGGCATTGCCCGCGCGCTCCCCGATGCCGTTGATCGTGGCTTCCACCTGGCGCGCGCCGGCGTTCAGCGAGGCGATGGTGTTGGCGACGGCCAGGCCCAGGTCATCATGGTTGTGGGCGGAGAAGATGACGTCCGCCGCACCCGGCACACGCTCCCGCAGCATGGAGAAGATGCGGGCCATGTCCTCCGGCAGCGCGTAGCCGACGGTGTCCGGGATGTTGATGGTGGTGGCACCGGCGCGGATGGCGGTCTCGACGCAGCGGCACAGGAAGTCCGGGTCGGTGCGGCTGCCATCCTCGGCCGACCATTCGACGTCGGCGACATGGTTCCGCGCCAGGGCGACGGACTTGGCGATGGCGCCCAGCACGTCTTCCCGGCTCATCCGCAGCTTGACGCGCATATGCAGGTCGCTGGTGGACAGGAAGGTGTGGATGCGCTGGCGGGCGGCGGGCTTCACCGCCTCCGCCGCACGCAGGATATCGCCGGGCGCGGAGCGGGACAGGCCGCAGACCACCGGGCCATCCTTGGCGAAGCGCTGCGCGATGGATTGCACGCTGTCGAAGTCGCCCTGGCTGGCGATGGGGAAGCCGGCTTCCATGACGTCGACGCCCAGCTCGGCCAGGGCCTCCGCCATGCGCAGCTTCTCTTCCAGGTTCATGGAGAAGCCGGGGGACTGCTCGCCGTCGCGCAGCGTGGTGTCGAAGACGATGACGCGGTTGGCGTCGATGGCGCCGAAGCTGGGGTGATTGATGGCCATGGGGGCGTTCCTTCGTTGACTTGAGCCGGGCAGCAGAGGGCACGAGGCCCCCAGGGTTCCCCTGAGCGATGCCGGCAGGTCAGCCGGGCGTCACGCCCAGGGGCGGCTAAGTCGAAGGAGGAGGAGGCCAGCGAGGGCGCGCGTGCCGGCGCCGGCGGAAACGCCGGACAGCAGCAGGGTGGCGCGCACGGTTGCGGTCATGAGAGTAACGATAGGCATGTCCGCCGCGCCCCGCAAGCAAGGATTTGCGCGCCAAGGGCGCGGGAGGGTCCCAGCCCCGGCATGAGGCCTGCCTGGCCATCACCCGGAGCGTCAGCGTACTGGCCGCGATGATGACGCTTATGATAGGTGCACGAACGATGCCTCCCGCCGCATGATCCCGCTCCGCCATGACCAGACCCGCCATCACCCTCCGCCAGCTTGAGATCCTCCGCGCCGTCATCCGCGGGCAGACGACCATGGCCGCGGCGAAGATGATGAGCATGTCCCAGCCCGCCGTCAGCAACGCCATCCGGCAGATCGAGAGCCAGCTGGGCTTCGCGCTGTTCGAGCGGCTGAATAACCGGCTGTTCCCCACCGACGGCGCCACCATCATCTACGAGGAGTCGGAGCCGCTCTTCGCCATGCATGCGGCGCTGGAGGACCGGTTCCAGGATTTGCGGGAGGCCAAGGTCAGCCGCCTGCGCATCCTCAGCACGCCGCCGCTGGGGGATGGCGTGATCCCCTCCGCCCTCACCGCCTTCTCCCGCCGGAACCCGCGCCTGCGCACCTTCTTCGATATCCGCGAGCTGGATGAGGTGATCCGCAGCGTCGAGAGCGGCAAGACCGACCTGGGCTTCGGCCTCAGCCTGGGCAGCCAGCCGACGCTGGAGATGGAGCCGCTGTTCGAGGGCCGGATGGTGTGCGTCAGCCCGGTCGGCCACGCGCTGGGAGCGAAGGAGACGATCACCCCCGCCGACCTGCAAGGCCAGACCTTCATTGCGCTGGATGCCCACACCCGCATGGGCACGGCGGTGCGCGAAGCGTTCCAGGCGGCGCGGCAGCCCTTCAACTTCAATGTCGAGGTCCGCTACTGCAACACCGCCTGCGTGCTGGTGGAAGCGGGCATGGGCGCCTCGGTGGTCGATCCGTTCTCCGCCACCTATACCGGGCGGCGGAACATCACCGTGCGGCCGTTCGAACCGGCGATCCCGTGCACGGCCTGGGCCTTCTGGTCCACCCGCAAGCCGCCTTCCGAGCTGGCGCGGCGCTTCGTCAAGGAAATCCGGCTGGCGCTGACCTGAGGGCCTGTAGCGGGGAAGGAATTCCCCTGGCCGCCTTCTTTCTTCCGCGAGTCAGGGGCCGGGCTGCTGAACGTGGCGCAATGCCGAGGCCTGGCCGCGACAGGAAAAGGGCCGGGGCATACCTGCCCCGGCCCTGTCGTTCTACAGGCTGTTCTCGTCCGCGGGCACCTGGCCATGGACCAGGGACTGGATGAAGGCCAGCTTGGCCACGACGTCGGGGGACAGCACGAAGGGGTAGAGGTCGCCCTCCCCCATGCAGCGGTTCAGGCTGTTCAGCGTCACCGTCAGCGGTACCCAGACATCCATCACCGCCTGGATGTCGGTGGTGCGGTACGGGTTGAAGTCCACCTCGGCCGCCAGTTCCCCGGTGCTGTCGGCACGCGGGGCGATGCCGACGCCGAAGGCGCGCGCCATTTCCAGCGTGTCGACGATGTGCAGGTAGTGGGCCCAGGTCTCGGCGAAATCCTCCCACGGATGCGCCGTGGCGTAGGTGCTGACGAAATGCTCCTGCCAATCGGCTGGCGGGCCCTCGTTGTAGTGGCGTTGCAAGGCGGCGCCGTAATCCTGCGTGTCATCGCCGAAGATGGCGCGGCACTCTTCCAGGCGGCCGGCATCGCGCACCAAGCGGTCCCAGAAATAGTGGCCGGATTCATGGCGGAAATGACCCAGCAGGGTGCGGTAGGGCTCGCCCATCGAGGTGCGGCGCTTCACGCGTTCCGCATCGTCGGCCTCCACCAGCGCCAGGGTGATCAGGCCGTTGTCGTGGCCGGTCATCACCTTCTGGCCGGCTTCGGGCGTGTCCGCAAGGAAGTCGAAGGCCAGGCCGTGCTCGGGGTCGTCCGCCAGGTTTGGCAGCGGCAGGTCCAGCCGGATGAAGCTGTAGAAGGCCCGCCGCTTCGCCACCTCGATCCGCTGCCAGCGCGCCTTGTTCACCGGGTCGGAGATATCCGGGATGGTGCGGTTATGGCGGCAGGCCAGGCAGAAGCGTTCCTCGCTCTCCGCCGCCACCAGCCAGTTGCAGGCCTCGTTCTTCGCGTTGTCGCAGAAGCGCACCAGGCGGTCCGGCGCCGCCTTCGCGCGGTACAGGCCCTCACCCTCGCTCTTGGCGGATTCCAGCGCCGACAGCTCGGCCGGGTCCAGCGCCGAGAGCTGGTTCTTGCGGGGCATGTAGCCCAGCGTGGCACCGCATTTGACGCAGAGCGTGTTCTCGAAATGCAGCAGCTGGCCGCAGACCTGGCATTTGAAGAGGCGCATGATGGGGGGGGTTCCTTCCCGGGAAAGTCCCAGGCTGCGGCGAACAAATGCCCCAGCGACGCTCAGGTTGCATCCGGCCGGTTTCATCCGGAAGCGTATTGACGTGCGTCGGAACCTACAGGCACCCTGCGTGCATCATGACAATTCACCATCCGACCCGCCGCGCTACCCTCGCCGCCGCGCTGGCCACCGGCGGGGGCCTGCTGGCCGCGCCGCGCCTGGGGCGCGCCCAGGCGGCCCGGCCGCTGCG
>NZ_JACTVA010000100.1 GCF_014490485.1 Teichococcus aerophilus
CATCCCGGCGCGGACCGGCAGCGGCCGGCGCGGCGTCGGCGGCGTTCGCCGCCTGGTCCAGCCCCAGCAGCCGGTCGGCCAGGATGGCGGCGCGCGCGGCCTCGGCCGGGCCGGTTCCCGCCGCCAGCCGTGCCAGCCCTGCCGGGCCGATGCGGTTGGCGACGAGGTTGGCCAGGATGGTCGCCAGCAATTCCCGCCGCAGTCGGTGGTGGGCGATGGCGTCGCCGAATTCCCGCTGCAGCGGCTGCGGGAAGTAGTCCTGCAACAGCGGCTGCAGGGCGGGGTCGTCTGGCAGGTCGCTGGCCTCGATCGCGTCGGTCAGCCACAGCTTCGCGAAGGGCAGCAGCGCCGCCAGCTCCGGCCGGGTCAGGGCCTCGCCGCCGGCGATGCGGTCGGCCAGGGCGGTGGCATCCGGCAGGCCGGCCACGGCACGGTCCAGCAGCCCGGCCGCTTCCAGCCGCGTCATCAGCGCGGCGTGGGCGGGCAGGGCATCGGCCCCGGCCGCTTCCTCCAGGCTGACGGCCAGGGATTGCTCGGCATTGTCCCGCAGCACCAGGGCGGCCACCTCGTCCGTCATCTCCCGCAGCAGCGTGTCGCGCCGCTGGATGGTGATGGCGCCGGAGGCTTTCACGTCGGCCAGCAGGATCTTGATGTTCACCTCGTGGTCGGAGGTGGAGACACCGGCCGAGTTGTCCAGCGCGTCGGTGTTCAGCTTCACGCCCTGCCGTGCCGCCTCGATGCGCCCGGCCTGGGTGATGGCAAGGTTGGCGCCCTCCCCCAGCACCCGCACACGCAGGTCCTGGCCATCGACGCGGATGGCATCGTTGGCACGGTCCCCGGCCTCGGCCTGGGTCTCGGCGGAGGCTTTGATGTAGGTGCCGATGCCGCCGAAATAGAGCAGGTCCACCTGCGCCTTCAGGATGGCGCGCATCACGGTCGCCGGGTCCGGCTTCTGCGCCTCGATCCCCAGCAGCTCACGCGCACGGTCCGAGAGCGGGATGAAGCGGGCGTTGCGCGGATAGACGCCGCCCCCCTCGCTGACCTTGCGCACGTCGTAGTCGGCCCAGGAGGAACGCGGCAGCGCGAAGATGCGCGCCCGCTCCTCGTAGGAGGACGCGGCGTCGGGATCGGGGTCGATGAAGATGTGGCGGTGGTCGAAGGCCGCGATCAGCTTGGTCTGCTTCGAGACGAGCAGGCCGTTGCCGAACACATCGCCCGACATGTCGCCGACGCCGACGACGGTGAACGGCTCCTTCTGGATGTCGTGGCCCAGCTCGGCGAAGTGGCGGGCGATCATCACCCAGGCGCCCTTGGCGGTGATGCCCATCGCCTTGTGGTCGTAGCCCTGGCTGCCGCCGCTCGCGAAGGCGTCGTCCAGCCAGAAGCCGTATTCCTGCGCCAGACCGTTGGCGATGTCGCTGAAGGTGGCGGTGCCTTTGTCGGCGGCGGCGACGATATAGGGATCGTCGCCATCCCGCCGCACCACGTCGGCGGGCGGGATCACCTCGGCGCCGCGCAGGTTGTCGGTGATGTCCAGCATGCCGCGGATCAGCGTCTTGTAGGCAGCGATGCCGGTGGCCATGAAGGCCTCACGGTCACTCGCCGGCGGCACGTTGCCCTTCAGGACGAAGCCGCCCTTGGCGCCGGTCGGCACGATGACGACGTTCTTCAGCCGCTGCGCCTTCATCAGGCCCAGGATCTCGGTGCGGAAATCCTCCCGCCGGTCGGACCAGCGGATGCCGCCGCGCGCCACGGCGCCGGAGCGCAAGTGGCAGCCTTCCATATGCGGCGCATGGACGAAGATTTCGCGCCACGGGCGCGGCGCCGGCATCTCGCCCGCCAGCGCGCTCTCGATCTTCAGCGAGAGATACGGCTTCTCCTGGTGGAAGTTAGTGCGCAGCACCGCGTCCAGCACCGTCCGCAGGCGGGAGAGGATGCGATCGGCATCCGGGTCCTCGATCTGGTCCATCAGGGCCGACCACTCGGCCTCGATGCGCTGCTCCTCCGCCGCGTTGCGCGCGGCAGCCGGGTCGAAGCGGGCCTGGAACAGGTCCACCAGCAGGCGCGCCGCCTTCGGCTCGCTGGCCAGCGCGGCCTCCACGCTGCCCTGGGCAAAAGCAAAACCCACCTGCTTCAGCCAGCGGAACAGCGCCCGCAGCAGCCAGGCCTCCCGCCAGGCCAGCCCGGCGCGGGCAACCAGGCGGTTGAAGCCATCGGCCTCCACCCGCCCTTCCAGCAGGGCGGAAAGTGCTTCGAGCAACGCCTGGAAGCGCGGCTCGGCGATATCGGCCCCGGCTTCCAGGGCAAAGACATGCAACACCACGCGGCCGCCATTCGGCAAGGCGAAGTGGTGCGCGGTCTCCTCGATCGCGCGCAGGTCCAGGCTCTCGAACAGCGGCAGCACGTCAGCCAGCGGCAGCGGCCCGCCCGGATGTGCCAGCCGCAGGGTCAGCACGCGGTCCCCCGCCCCCGGCGCCCGGTCCAGCCGCGCGGCGGCGCGGCCATTGGCCAGGGCGGATTCGGCCATCTGGATGTCGGCCACCGCCGTCGTCGTCGTGGTCTGGTTGGCATAGAAGCCGGAGAAGGCGTCCGACCAGCGGGCCAGCGTCTCGGCGGCGCGCGCCTCGCCCAGCTCGGCGGTCAGTGCCTCGCCCAGCCGGTCGTTGAAGGAACGGGCGGCCTGGGTGACGGCGGCTTCCAGCGCCGCGTCGTCCACCGCCGGTACCTCACCCGGGCGGGTGCCGATGATGTAGTGCACCCGCGCCAGCGGCCCGTCGCCCAGCGCGATGTGGAAGGCGGAAAGCCGGCCGCGGAAGGCACGGGCCAGGATGCCGCCGACACTCTCCCGCAAGCGGGTATCGAAGGTATCGCGCGGCAGCCACGCGATGGCGGAGATGAAGCGCTCGAACGGGTCGCGCCGCAGCACCAGCGCGGCGCGCGGACGGATGGAAAGGTCCAGCGCCCGGCGGGCACCTTCCAGGATGGCGGCCTCGTCGGCCTGGAACAGCTCGTCGCGCGGCCAGGTGTCCAGGATGTTGCGCAGCGCGCGGCCGTCATGGCTCTCCGGCGCCACCCCGGCGGTCTCCAGGATGCGTTCCACCTTGGCGCCCAGCCAGGGGATGCTGCGCGGGTTGCGGTTGTAGGCGCTGGCGGCGAACAGCCCCAGGAACAACCGGATGCCGACGACGCGGCCATCGGTGCCGAACACCCGCGTCGCCACCACGTCGGCGTGCTGCGGGCGATGGACGCGGGCGCGCATGTTGGCCTTGGCGATGGTCAGCGCCACGCCATCCTGCAACTGCGCCAACACGGCGGCGGGAATGGCCGAGAGGTCGCGCAGCGTATCGAACACCGGCAGGGATTCGTCGCGCAGCAGGCCCAGCCCGTCCTCGATGCGCGGCGCCGGCTCCAGCCGCAGCAGGCGGTGGCCGAGGCAGATGAAGTTCTCATCCGCCATCCAGCGCAGGAAGGCCTGGCCGGCGGCGGCATCCGGCGCATGGGCGATCTCGGCCCCCGCTTCCTCCAGCCGCTTCAGAATGGCGGGGAAGTCGGAGACGGCGGTGCGCACCTCGGCCATCGCCTGGCGCAGCGCCACCTCCACCTCGTCCCAGCTCTCGGCGGGCGCGTGGTGGTCGCCGGTCAGTCGCACCGGGGTCGGCGCGATCTCGACATGCATCATGCTCTCGGCGGTGCCGGCCTCGTCCAGGCCCAGCAACTGGCCGGCGGCATCGCGCTTCACCCGCACCACCGGGTGCAGCAGCCGGCGCACGGTGCGCCCGGCCAGAGTCAGCCCGGCCAGCACGCTTTCCACCAGGAAGGGCATGTCGTCGGTGACGATCTCGGCCAGCGCCACGCTGCCCCGGCCGGGGCCGGGCGGCAGCAGGCGCACCTTGGCCTCGCCCGGCACGCGCGTCGCGGCATGGGCGTAGAGGCTGGCGGCGGCCGCGGCCAGGCGCTCGGGCGACTCGGCGGCCAGTTCGGCGGTGGGCAGGGCGTCAGCCAGGCGGTGCAGCAGGGTCGCGGCGTCCTCCGGCAGCGCCGGCGCCTGCCGCCGCAGGCCTTCCACGGCCGCCCGCAGCAGTTCCGCGCGCGCGCCACCTTCGATCGAGCTTCCGTCCGGCATCACGCTATCCTCTCCGCAACCGTTCTGGCTGCCCCCAAGGATCGGCCGCATGAGCGCGCGGTTCAACCCATGCCGGTGCCTTTTATGGTTTCAATCTGCAAAATTTTTAGGCACCAAAATCCTGCGCCAGCGCCATTCTCAAACGGCTCGCAACAGGCCTAATCTGCGGCATGAGCATGACACTCGCCGACATCCTGGCCCCGATCACCCCGGAACAGTTCTTCGCCGAGTATTACGACAAACAGCCGCTCCATGTCCCGGGTGGCGCGGCGAAGTTCGCCTCCGTGCTGTCCTGGCGGCAGATCAACCGCCTGCTGGACCAGACGCATATCTGGTCCAGCCAGTCGCTGAAGCTGGTGCGCGAAGGCGTGGCCGTGCCGGCCGAGCAATATTGCACCCGCAACACCAGCCGCGACGGCGCGCCTATCCTGCAGCCGGATGCCGGCTTGGTATCCCAGTGGATCAGCCGCGGTGCCAGCGTCGTCATGAACGACGTGGACAGCCTGACCCCCGGCCTCACCGCCGTCTCCGCCGCGCTGGAAGGCGCCGGGCTCGGCAAGGCGCAGGCCAATGTCTACATCTCCTGGCAGAGCCATAAGGCCTTCCACTCCCATTTCGACACGCACGACGTCTGGGCCGTGCAGGTGGAAGGGGAAAAGTACTGGAACGTCTGGGAAGGCCGCGCCGAATGGCCGATCGCCCACCCGGTGTTCAAGGGCCTGGGGCAGGAGCACCACGACCGCGCCAAGGGCAAGCTGCGCGGCAAGATCCTGGTGAAGACCGGGGACCTGCTCTACCTGCCGCGCGGCTGGTACCACGACGCGCTGGCCGAGGCGCCGGCCTCCGTCCACATCGCCTTCGGCGTGCACGCGCCGCTGGGGATGGACCTGGTGAACATGCTGCTGGAACGCGTGCTGTACGACACCGCCTTCCGCCAGCCGCTGCCGCGCCAGGATGGAACCGCCGCCGCCCGCTTCGCGTTGACCAGCCGTGCCGCCCAGCTTGGGCAGCGCCTGTCGGAGCTGACGCGGGACCCCAAGGTGATGGAAGTGCTGGCCAAATTCGTCGCCGATTATCGCTACAACCGTGGCGGCAACGACCTGCTGGCGGCGCGCGGCCTCTCCGACTCCAGCGCCCCGGCCGTGGATGTGGGGGAGAGCGCGACCTTCCGCATCGCCACCCCCGGCGCCAAGCCGGTGCGGCGGGGCGCGGAGTGGCAGTTGAAGGCCCCCTCCGGCACCCTCTCCCTGGTCCCCGCCGAGGCCGAGGCCGCCAGCTGGCTGCTGGCCCGCACCGACGTCGCCGAAGCCGAACTGCGTGCCGCCCATCCCGCCATCGACGCGACCGGCCTGCTTGCCAAGCTGGCCGACGCCGGAGTCCTCGCCCCGACATGATGCATCCCCTGCTCGGTACCTTCACCGCTGCGCTGGCCCTGGCCCTGCCCCTACTGGCCGCCGCCACTGCCCAAGCGCAGCCGCGCGACTTCAAATGCATCGGTGCCGAGCGCCTGGAGGACGATGTCTTCGAGGTTCCCTTCCCCGCCCGCAGCGCCCGCCCGGCGCCCGCCGCCCGCACCCCCGTGGCCGCCGCCGCCGCCCTGGCGGCCGCCGATCCCTCCCGCAACATCTGCGTGCTCGGCCACTCCACCCGCGAAGGCGGGCAGAGCAGCACCACCCAGCTGGCCGCCCGCCGGGCGCGCGAAGTGTCCGAGATGCTGGCCGTCGGCCATGGCATCGAGCGGGACCGTATCCGCGCCGAAGCCCGCAACCCCGGCTTCAGCCGCCGCACCGAAAACCGCGAGGCCCGCAGCGTGACCATCGTCGTGCTGCCCAGCGCCGGGCCGGCACCCGAGCCGCGCACGCCGCCGGCACGCGCCGCCACCCCGCCAGCCGCGACTCCGCCCGCCACCAGCGCCCCGGCCACTTCGCCCCCCGCGAACAACGCCC
>NZ_JACTVA010000101.1 GCF_014490485.1 Teichococcus aerophilus
CGCCCTGGCGCTGCTGCGGGCGGAGGCCGGCCGGCGCATCGGCACCCGCGCCAGCCGCCACGCGCTGGTGCTGGGCGTGGCGCCGCGCGCCATCCGGTTGAAGGACACGCGCACCCGCTGGGGCAGTTGCGCGCCGGATGGCACCCTCGCTTTCTCCTGGCGGCTGGTGATGGCACCGGACTGGGTGATGGATTACGTCGTGGCGCATGAGATGGCGCATCTGCGCGAGATGAACCATTCGCCACGCTTCTGGGCTCAGGTGGCGCGGCTGAGCCCGCACCGCCTGGCGGCGCATGAGTGGCTGCGGCGGCACGGCCCGGGCCTGCTGCGCGTCGGGCGGGCCTGAAGCGCCCGGCCGGATGTGGGGTGACGGCAATGGGGGCGGATGCCATACCGGAGGCGACCTTCGTCGCCGGAGCGGCGGCACCGCGCCACCGATTCCGTCCACTCATTTTGCTGCGTGACGGCGGCGGCGGGCTGAACCAGCCTGCGGCCGCCACGCTTCAGGGAAGCCTGCCATGATCGTCCTCATCACCGGCGCCACCGCCGGCTTCGGCGCCGCCATCGCCCGGCTCTACGCCAAGGAAGGCGCGCGCATCATCGCCATCGGCCGCCGGCAGGAGCGCCTGGACGCGCTGGTGAAGGAACTGGGCGCGGACAACGTGCTGCCGATCGCGCTGGACCTGCGCAATACCGGCGCCATCGCCACCGCCATCGAGGCGCTGCCGGCGGAGTGGGCCGAGATCGACCTGCTGGTGAACAATGCCGGCCTGGCGCTGGGCCTGGCGCCGGCGCAGGAAGCCAGCATGGCCGACTGGGAAGCCATGATCGACACCAACACCAAGGGGCTGGTGGCGATGACGCGGGCGGTGCTGCCCGGCATGGTGGCGCGCGACCGCGGGCATATCGTCAATATCGGCTCCACGGCGGGCGAGTGGCCGTATCCCGGCGGCAATGTCTACGGCGCCACCAAGGCCTTCGTGCGCCATTTCAGCCTGAACCTGCGCGCCGACCTGTTTGGCACGCAGATCCGCGTGACGGATATCGAGCCCGGGCTGGTCGGCGGCACGGAGTTCTCCACCGTGCGCTTCGGTGGCGACGCGCAGAAGGCGGCCGGGGTCTATGCCAACACCGATGCGCTGACGCCGGAAGACATCGCCGAGACGGTGCATTGGGTGGCATCGCGCCCGGCGCGGGTGAACGTGAACACGCTGCAGGTAATGCCGGTGTGCCAGAGCTTCGGGCCGCTGCGCATCAACCGGGGCTGAAGCCTGACAAGGCCGGGGACGGTGCGCCTTCCCCGGCCCTCGCGCGTCAGGAACGCGCGGTGTTGCGCAGCGCCATTTCCGGCAGCGGGTGCGGGCGGCCGAACAGGAAGCCCTGGGCCTCGTCGCAGCCTTCGGCGCGCAGCAACGCCAGTTGCACTTCCGTCTCCACCCCCTCCGCCAGCACCGGAATGCCGAGGCCGCGCCCGATGCCGATGACGGCGCGCAGGATGGCGACCGAGGCAGCGGACTCCCCCGCTTCGGCCAGGAACTTCCGGTCCAGCTTGATCTTGTCGAACGGGAAGGACCGCAGGGTGGCGAGGGACGAATAGCCCGTACCGAAATCGTCCATCACCACCTTCACGCCGGTCGCCTTGATGTCCTGCAACATCTTCAGCGTGCGGGCGTGGTCGCGGATCAGGGTGGATTCGGTGATCTCCAGCTCCAGCCGCTCGGACGGCAGGCCGCTCTCGGCCAGGGCGGCGGCCACCTGGCGCGGCAGGTCCGCCTGGCTGAACTGCACAGGCGAGAGATTGACCGCCACCTTGCCGAGTTCCGGATGCGCCACGGCCAGCCGGCAGGCTTCCCGCAATACCCAGTCGCCGATCGGCAAGATCAGGCCGTTCTCCTCGGCCATCGGGATGAAGTCGCCCGGCGGCACCAGCCCGCGTTCCGGGTGCTGCCAGCGTAGCAGCATCTCGTGTCCGCAGGGCTGGTTGGTGCGCAGGTCCATCTGGATCTGGCAGAACAGGCGGAACTGCTCGTCCTGCAGCGCCACGCGCATCTCGCTGGCCATGCGCAGGCGCTGGCGCTGCGCCTCCTCCATCTCCGCCTGGTAGAAATGCATGCCGCGGCCGGGGCTCTTCTTGGCCCGCCGCATGGCGAAATCGGCCTGGGAGCGCAGGTCCTGCCCCTCGGTGGAATCGGCGGGGAACAGGGCGACGCCGGTGGAGGCGGTGATGGAGACCTCGTCGCCGCCGATATAGTGCGGCTCGGCGATGGATTGCTCCAGCTGGACGATCAGGTCGAAGACATCCAGCTCCTGCTTGAAGGGCAGCAACACGCCGAATTCGTCGCCGCTCAGCCGGGCGGCGAAGCCGTGCGGCGGCAGGGCCATGGAGATGCGGCGGCCGATGCCGCGCAGCAGCGCATCGCCGCCATCATGCCCATAGAGATCGTTGATCTCCTTGAAGCGGTCCAGGCCCAGATGCAGCAGCGCCAGCGGCTGTGCCGGTTCCTGCCGCAGGGACTGGCGCAGCACCTGCTCCAGCCGCTGGGCGAAGCGGGCGCGGTTGGGCAGCCCGGTCAGCGGGTCGTGCATCGCCAGGTGCAGGATGCGCCGCTCATGCTCCCGCCGCTCCCGCAGGTCGCTGAGGGCGAAGATCTGCATGCCGGGCTCCGGCACGTCGTCCCGCACGGTGACTTCCACTTCCAGGGCGGAACCGTCCGGATGGTGAAGCCAGCCTTCGCGTCGGATGATGCCGTCGAGGCCCGGGATCGGGTCCCGCAGGCTCAGCAACTCGCCCGGCAGCACGTGGCCGAGCACGGAGGCGCGCTGCCGCTGGCCGGCCAGGGCGACGAAGGCATCGTTCGCCTCCACGATGCGGCCGCCGGCGGTGATGGCGAGGCCTTCCAGCGCGGAATCGGCCAGCCGGCGCAGCCGGTCCCCGAACTCCGCGTGGCCACGCCGCTCGATCATCAACGTGGCGGCGGAGGTCAGCACCGCCAGCAGGCCGATGGCGACGACCACCAGCGCCAGCTCGGCCGCCGCGATGGAGGTGGCGGGCTCCTGCGGCAGCGGCAGGATGGTGAGGGCGGCCATGCCGGTCAGGTGCAGGGTGAGCACCGCCAGGCTCAGCCAGCCGGCGCCGGCCAGCACCGCGTGCCGGCCGCTGCCGCGCAGCGCCTTCGACAGCGCGACCACCCCGCAGCCCATGCCCAGCACGAGCGACAGCGCCACCAGCGCTGGGTCGAATTCCAACAGGCCTTCATAGGCGCCCATGCCGGCATAATGCGTGATGCCGATGGCGAGGCCGACCACGGCGCCCCCCATGGCCGGGCCGTGCCGCCAGCCGCTGGTGGCCACGGCGAAGGCCGTGCCGAAAGCCAGTACGGACAACAGCAGGGAGCCCAGCGCCCAGCCCAGGTTGAAGGCCAGCGGCACGTCGGGCACGAAAGCCAGCATCGCGGTCAGGTGCGTGCACCAGACGGCGGCACCGGCGGCAAGGCCGGACATCATCAGCCAGCCGCCATGCGAGCGCCCGCCCGCCTGCGCCAGCCGCCGGACCGCGACGATGGAGATGCCGGCACCAAGAATGCAGATGAGCAAGGCGAGGGTCAGCAGGCGCGGGTCGTGCATCTCGGCCAGGCCAGTGTGGACACGCGACATGACCGCTTCATTCCCTAACCGCTGCCATCGGAGACACAGCCGGGCCAGTTGCCCATGCCTGTACGGTCCAGCCGACGCCGCGCGGCTTCTTTGTAACCCGGCAACCCGAAAAAGTCGCGCGATGCAACACAATTGCGTTGATTTTCGCGGAGGTCGGCACACAGGCCACACAGGCCTGCGAGGACGTGATGCGATGCGGGAGCGGAACATCTCGCAAAGCCGGCGAATGGCAGCCATGATGCTCTAGCCCATGCTGCCCCACAATTCGCCATTGGACCGCCTGCTGCGCTTTCTCGGGCTCTCCTCCCTTACCCGGCGCAGGCCGCCGCCATGGCTGCTATTCGCGGGCACGGTGGTGCTTGTCGGCACGTGCCTGTCCGTCTCCTACAGCATGCTGGTCGACCGCGCGCAGCGCGATGCGCTGGAGCAGGCACGGCAGATGACTGGCGGCGTGGTGACGGCGGTGGCCGACCAGCTCTCCCGCGCCTGGCAGACGGTCGCCTTCCTGATGGACGACACGGCCGCGCGGCTGCCGGACCAGGACCGGGCGGTGCTGATGCGGCAGATCGCGATACGGACGGGCGACCTGCCGCAGTTGCGCGCCGTGCTGTTGCTGGACAGTGCCGGCCTGGTGACCGCCGCGACCGAGACCAGCCTGCGCGGCCTCAGCCTGGCGGACCGGGACTGGTTCCAGGCGTCCCGGCTGGGCGCGGCCGGGCTGCGGCTGGGTGGGCCGGAACCTGGGCAGTTCCCGGGGCAGCGCAACCGCGCCGGCATCGCCGCCGACATGGCGCTGGCGACCGACTGGACCATTCCGCTGGCGCAGGCGCTGCGTGGCCCAGATGGCAGCTTCCAGGGCAGCGTGGTGGCATTGCTGGACCCACGCTACCTGACCGGCATCAGCCAGCGCAACAGCACGGCGTTCGACGTCGCCATGCGGATCTACAGCACCAGCGGCGTGTTGCTGGCCTCTTCCGCCCCCGGCACACTCGGTATCGGGCAGGGGCGCAGCAGCGCCTGGCCGTTCCGCACCCTGCCCGGGCGGCAGGAGAGCGTGTCCTGGACCGGGCTGGACGAGCAGGGCCAGGCGGTCGTCGCCGCCTTCGCCGTCAGCACGCAGGATGGCTTCGTGGTGGAGGCCGCGGCGCCGCTGGAGCAGGAGCTGGCACCCGCGCGCTACCTGGGCAGCGCCATCCTGGTTGGCCTGCTGGCCATCGGCGCGGTGGCGCTGGCCTCGCTCTGGGTGCTGTTCCGCCAGGCTTCCGCGCTGAAGCGGCAGGGCGAGGCGCTGGCCGCCAGCGAGGCAAGCGCCCATGCCGCCACCCGTGCCAAGGAGGAATTCCTGGCCTCGATGAGCCATGAGATCCGCACCCCGATGAACGGCGTCATCGGCATGACCGGGCTGTTGCTGGAGACGCCGCTGGGCCCGGTGCAGCGCCACTATGCCGAGACGATCGGGCGCAGTGCCGAGCACCTGCTGATGGTGCTGAACGACATCCTCGACTTCTCCAAGCTGGAGGCGGGGATGATCGAGCCGGAGCACGTGGCCTTCGGCGTCGAGCAGGAAGTGGCCACCATCGCCGAGCTGTTCGGCCCGCGCGCCCTGTCGGCAGGAGTGGAGCTGGTGTGCGACCTGGACCCGGAGTTGCCGCTGCGAGTGCTGGGCGACCCCGGGCGGTTCCGGCAGATCCTGTTCAACCTGGTCGGCAACGCGGTGAAGTTCACCGAGAGCGGCTGGATCGAAATCTCCGCCAGTCTGTTGCCGCTGGAGGCGCAGCCGCATGCAGGCCGCCGCCATGCGCGGCTGGCCTGCACGGTGAGCGATACGGGCATCGGCCTGACGCCGGCGCAGATTCCCCTGCTCTTTGAGCGCTTCACCCAGGCGGATTCCTCGATCAGCCGCCGCTATGGCGGCACCGGGCTGGGGCTGGCGATCTGCCGCCGGCTGGCCGAGCAGATGGGTGGCGGCGTCGGCGCCGAGCCGCGCGAGGGCGGCGGCAGCATCTTCTATTTCGACATCGTGGTGGAGTTGCCGGACGGTGCCGCCCCGGCGCCGCGGCCGTTGCGGGACCAGCGGGTGCTGCTGGTGGAGGCCCTGCCCGCCGCCCGGCGTTCCCTGGCGCAGCAGGTCCTGGCCGCCGGCGCCCAGCCGGCGGAGGCGGAGAACGCGGCGGCCGCGCTGGCGGCGC
>NZ_JACTVA010000102.1:0-2500 GCF_014490485.1 Teichococcus aerophilus
AGAAACGCGAAATCCGCCTGCGGAGGTGTTTCCGAGGCGGTTGTGGTGGTGGTTGTGGTGATGGGATGCGGGGACAGGATTTGAACCTGTGACCTTCAGGTTATGAGCCTGACGAGCTACCGGGCTGCTCCACCCCGCGTTGGTGGTGTATTTGTTGTGTTGTGACTGTGCTGATGAGGATGTTTGAGATGATCCGGCTGGGTGGCCCGGCGGCGACCTACTCTCCCGCGCCTTAAGACGCAGTACCATGGGCGCAGAGGCGTTTCACGGCCGAGTTCGGGAAGGGATCGGGTGTAGCAGCCTCGCGATGGCCACCGGGTCACCGAGCCGGATCATGACGAACAAAGGTGTAGCACAGATGGTGGTGAGAGATGGTGATATCGAGGCAAGTGTTGTGTGTGAGTGTGTCGCGGATGAATGCTGCGTGCGGTGACCGTTTTGAGGGGTCAGCGGCAGTTAGAGTTGAGATCTATCGGGCTATTAGGACCGCTCGGCTACGTCAGTTACCTGACTTCCACCTGCGGCCTATCGACGTGATGGTCTATCACGGCCCTTGGGGAGACCTCGTTTAGAGGCTGGTTTCCCGCTTAGATGCCTTCAGCGGTTATCCGTTCCGCACTTAGCTACCCAGCGATGCTCCTGGCGGAACAACTGGTACACCAGAGGTACGTCCATCCCGGTCCTCTCGTACTAGGGACAGATCCTCGCAAGTCTCCTACACCCATGGCAGATAGGGACCGAACTGTCTCACGACGTTCTAAACCCAGCTCACGTACCGCTTTAATCGGCGAACAGCCGAACCCTTGGGACCTGCTCCAGCCCCGGGATGCGATGAGCCGACATCGAGGTGCCAAACCTCCCCGTCGATGTGGACTCTTGGGGGAGATCAGCCTGTTATCCCTAGAGTACCTTTTATCCGTTGAGCGATGGCCCTTCCACGCGGGACCACCGGATCACTAAGGCCGACTTTCGTCTCTGTTCGCGCTGTCGCGCTCACAGTCAGGCGGGCTTATGCCTTTGCACTCAACAGCCGATGTCCGACCGGCTTGAGCCCACCATCGCGCGCCTCCGTTACCATTTGGGAGGCGACCGCCCCAGTCAAACTGCCCACCACGCAGGGTCCCGACCCCGGATAACGGGGCTCGGTTAGATGCCAGAAAGAAACAGGGTGGTATTTCAAGGATGGCTCCACAGAAGCTAGCGCCCCTGCTTCAAAGCCTCCCACCTATCCTACACAGTTCCTTCCTGGCACCACTGCGAAGTTGCAGTAAAGGTTCATAGGGTCTTTCCGTCTGACCACGGGTACCCCGCATCTTCACGGGGAATTCAATTTCGCTGAGCCCATGCTGGAGACAGTGGGGAGGTCGTTACGCCATTCGTGCAGGTCGGAACTTACCCGACAAGGAATTTCGCTACCTTAGGACCGTTATAGTTACGGCCGCCGTTTACTGGGGCTTCGGTTCGATGCTTGCACATCTCCCCTTAACCTTCCAGCACCGGGCAGGCGTCAGACCCTATACGTCATCTCTCGATTTCGCAGAGCCCTGTGTTTTTACTAAACAGTCGCCACCCCCTGGTCTGTGCCACCCACCGCTGGTTGCCCAATGGTGGGTCTCGCTTATCCCGAAGTTACGCGAGTAATTTGCCTAGTTCCTTCAGCATGGTTCTCTCAAGCGCCTCGGTATACTCAACCAGTCCACCTGTGTCGGTTTCGGGTACGGACCATATGCTAGAGCTATTTCCTGGACCGATCCGGCAGCCCCTCCAATCCAATAAGGAGGAACAACGCTTCACGGCCGTCACTTCTAGCGGGCTCAGGAATATTCACCTGATTTCCATCGGCTACGGCTGTCGCCCTCGCCTTAGGGACCGGCTCACCCTGCGCGGATTGGCCTTGCGCAGGAACCCTTGGACTTTCGGCGAGAGGGGTTCTCACCCTCTTTGTCGCTACTCATGTCCGCATTCGCACTTCCGATACCTCCAGGAGCCCTCACGGGTCTCCCTTCACAGGCTTACGGAACGCTCCGCTACCACGCATACTTGCGTATGCATCCACAGCTTCGGCAGATGACTTGAGCCCCGTTACATTTTCGCCGCAAAACAGCTATTAGACCAGTGAGCTATTACGCTTTCTTTAAAGGATGGCTGCTTCTAAGCCAACCTCCTGGTTGTTTTGGCCGTCTCACATGCTTTCCCACTTAGTCATCATTTGGGGGCCTTAGCTGGTGGTCTGGGCTGTTTCCCTCTCGACAATGG
Source organism: Teichococcus aerophilus (assembly GCF_014490485.1). GTDB lineage: Bacteria > Pseudomonadota > Alphaproteobacteria > Acetobacterales > Acetobacteraceae > Pseudoroseomonas > Pseudoroseomonas aerophila. The sequence continues at coordinate 2,257 of NZ_JACTVA010000102.1, forward strand.
ACCTTAGCACCCACTGTCTGTCTGCCAGGTAGCACTCACCGGCATTCGGAGTTCGGTAGGGTTTGGTAGGACTTTGGGTCCCCCTAGCCCTTCCGGTGCTCTACCTCCGGCGGTGTTCGCCTGACGATCTACCTCAATAGATTTCGCGGAGAACCAGCTATTTCCGAGTTTGATTGGCCTTTCACCCCTAGCCACAGCTCATCCCCGACTTTTTCAACAGGCGTGGGTTCGGCCCTCCAGTGCA
>NZ_JACTVA010000103.1 GCF_014490485.1 Teichococcus aerophilus
CATGGGCGCTGCCTCCGCCGCCGGGGCGGCGCCGGGCAGCACCGCCGCCAGCGCCCGCAGCGCCTCGGCGGGCTCCGGCGGCGTGGCGTTGGCGGAGAGGGCGGCTACATGACCCTCGATCCAGTCCAGGCCGGTCTGCACCGCGGCGGCCACGGCGCCGGGCAGCGGCAGCGCGCCTTCCATCACCTGCGCCAGCACGGCTTCCAGCCGGTGCGCGACGTCCTCCACCACCGGCAGGTCCACCGCCCGCGCGGCGCCCTTCAGGCTGTGGGCACGGCGGAACATGTCGCGCAGGTCGGCCGCCTCGCCACGCTCGGCCGTGTCCAGCGCGGCGCGGATGACGCGCAGGTGCTCCCTGTGCTCGGCATCGAAGGCCGCCAGCAATTCCCGGCGCAAATCCTGCATCGGCACGGGTGGTGTTCTCCCGGTTCCTCGGCCTGAACCCTGATCATGACAGGAAGCCGCGGGATCGTGGCGGCTGCCGTGGGGGATCACGGTCCAGGCCGTTGTTTGCTCGCGCGATTCCTGCCCCGGCTGTACAGCCTTAGGCCGCTGGGCTCCAGGGGCCATCGGGATTTTCGGGCGGCCGGCGGCCTGGGGCATGCGCCGGCACAGGCGCATGCAGCATGTGAAAGCCCGGCAGCGGCATCGTCGTCTCGAACGGTGCCGCCGGGCATGGGAACAGTCCGCCGCCCCAGCCAGGGCGGCGGGGCACCGGTCAGGCGGTGCGGGTTGCCGCCTTCGCCTCCCGCCGGCGCCGGGTCAGCACGAACTCGGTGTAGCCGTTGGGCTGCGCCGCGCCCTGGAACACCAGGTCATGCGCCGCCTGGAAGGCCACGCCGTCAAAGCCCGGCGCCATCGGGGTATAGGCGGCGTCGCCGGCATTCTGCTTGTCCACCACGGCGGCCATGCGGCGCAACGTCTCCTCCACCTGCGCGGCATCGACCACGCCGTGGCGCAGCCAGTTGGCGATGTGCTGGGCGGAGATGCGCAGCGTCGCCCGGTCCTCCATCAGCCCGACATTGTTGATGTCCGGCACCTTGGAGCAGCCGACGCCCTGGTCCACCCAGCGCACCACGTAGCCGAGGATGCCCTGGGCGTTGTTGTCCAGTTCCGCCTGCACATCCTCCGGCGACCGGTTGCTGGCGGAGAGCGGCACGGTCAGCAGGTCGTCCAGCTTTGCGCGGCGGCCGCCGGCCACCAGCTCCGCCTGCCGGGCGGCGACGTCCACCTCATGGTAGTGCAGCGCGTGCAGCGTGGCGGCGGTGGGGGAGGGCACCCAGGCGGTGTTGGCGCCCGCCTTCGGGTGGCCGGATTTCTGCGCCAGCATGTCCGCCATCTTGTCCGGCGCCGCCCACATGCCCTTGCCGATCTGCGCCTTGCCGCGCAGCCCGCAGGCCAGGCCGTTATCGACGTTCCAGTCCTCGTAGGCCTTGATCCAGGCCGCGCCCTTCATGTCGTTCTTGCGCAGCACCGGGCCGGCTTCCATCGAGGTATGGATCTCGTCCCCCGTGCGGTCCAGGAAGCCGGTGTTGATGAAGGCGACACGGTCCTTCGCGGCGGCGATGCAGGCCTTGAGGTTGACGGTGGTGCGCCGCTCCTCGTCCATGATGCCGACCTTGACGGTGTGGCGCGGCAGGCCCAGCACGTCCTCTACCTTGCCGAACAGCGTGTCGGCCCAGGCCACTTCCTTCGGCCCGTGCATCTTGGGCTTCACGACATAGACGCTGCCCTTGCGGGAATTGGCGCGGCGTTCCCTGATGTCGTGCATGGCGATGGCGACGGTGACCAGCGCGTCCAGGATGGTCTCCGGCGTCTCCCGCCCCTCCTGCATCACCGCGTCGGTCATCATGTGGTGGCCGACATTGCGCACCAGCATCAGGCTGCGGCCATGCAGAACCAGCGTGCCGCCATTCGGCGCGGTGTAGCTGCGGTCCGGGTTCAGGCGCCGCGTCACCTCCCGCCCTTCCTTGCCGAAGGTGGCGGAGAGATCGCCCTTCATCAGGCCAAGCCAGTTGCGGTAGACGAGGACCTTGTCCTCCGCATCCACCGCCGTCACCGAATCCTCGCAATCCATGATGGTGGAGACAGCGGATTCCAGCACGAGGTCAGCGATGCCGGCCGGGTCGTCCTTGCCGATCGGGTGCGCGCGGTCCAGCACCACTTCCAGGTGCAGGCCGTTATGGCGCAGCAGGATGGCGGTGGGGGAGAGCGGCTCCCCGGTATAGCCGGCGAACTGGGCGGCATCGCGCAGCGTCGTCTGGCCGCCGGTCATGCCCACTTCCAGCACGCCGTTGCGTACCGCCAGCTCGGTGACGGATGCCCAGTGGCCGCTGGTCAGCGGCACCGCCGCGTCCAGCACCGCGCGCGCCCTGGCGATGACCTTGGCGCCACGCGCGGCGTTGAAGCCCTTGCCGCGGGCGAGGTCGCCCTCCTCCGGAATCGCATCGGTGCCGTAGAGCGCATCGTACAGGCTGCCCCAGCGGGCATTGCCGGCGTTCAGCGCGTAGCGGGCGTTGTTGACCGGCACCACCAGCTGCGGCCCGGCCATGGTGGCAATCTCGTCATCCACGTCGGCGGTGGCGACGGCCACGTCCGCCGGCTCCGGCAACAGGTAGCCGATCTCCTGCAGGAAGGCGCGGTAGGTGGGGAGGTCGATCGGCTTGGCCGGGTTGGCGCGGTGCCAGGCGTCGATCTTCGCCTGCAGCGCGTCCCGCTCCGCCAGCAGCGCGGCATTGGCCGGGCCGAGGTCCCGCAGGATGGCCTCGTAGCCCGCCCAGAACGCCGCCGGCGCGATGCCGGTACCGGGCAGCGCCTCGGCTTCCACGAAGGCCTTCAGTTCCGCCGCGACATCCAGCCCGCTGATCCGAATCTTCTCCGCCATGATGCGCCCCTCATTCGTTTCCCGATGGGCAGGATTAGCCGTCTTCCGCCCCGCTGGCCAAGCCCGGACCATGCAGCACGCAGCCGCCCATCGGCGGCGCCGGGGCCAGCAGGTCCACCGCCAGGCCGCCGATCAGCGCCGCCAGCACCTTCAACGGCCCGCCATGGGAGACGATGATCGAGCTCTGCCGCAGCGTGGCATGGAAGCCACGGACCCGCGCCACCAACGCCGCGCCGCTCTCCCCGCCCGGTGGCGCGAAGCCCCACGGGTCGGTGGCCCATGCGTCCAGCGCGGCGCGCGGCACGTCATCCCACGCCAGGCCTTCCCATGCGCCGAAATCCAGCTCCCACAGCCGCTCGTCCAGCGTGATGGGCAGGCCGGTGCGGGCCGCCACGGCCTCGGCCAAAGCCACGCAGCGCCTGGCGGGGCTGCTGAACAGCGCCTGGGCCCGGAAGCCCGGCGGCAACGGCGCCGCCATGCCGGCCCGGCCGGCCGGCAGGTCCAGCCGGCCGTAACAATGGCCGGGGGCGATATTGGTCGGCAGGTGGCGCAGGAGGGCGTGGCGCATGGGGGTGGGTTGTCGCTGGAGGGGGTGGGTTGGTCCAGGGTCGGGTCTGGCTATTTCTGGGGTGTGCTTTGGTTCGGCGGTGGATCGAGGGGGCGCTGCCCCCTCGAGCTCTCCTGGCAGGAGATGCGATCCCTGCACCCGCGATTCAGGGGTTGTTGGCATGCGGCCAAGGTCTGGGTCAGATTTCTATAATACACTGATTGTAAATAAATAAATCTATGACGGCCCGGTACGTCAACGGTCGTCGGCCGCCATATGGTGGCAGCATCCGGGAGTCGTTCTTTACCCTTTCTGGCTTCCGATCCTGACCCCGAACAAACGGGTTTCCAAAGGCCTCAGGCCTTTGGCGGGGAGAGTTTGAGAGGGGCAGCGCCCCTCTCAAGAACCGGCGGCCCACCAGCAGGCCAGCAGCGGCCAAGGCACCCCCCAACAACCAAGCCATGGCCGGTTGGCGCCGGACAGCCGTCGATGATACAGGGGGGCTTCCCCATCCAGGAGCAGTGGAGGCGTTGGCGATGACGGAACCGACCACCGCCCGCACTCTTCCGACCGATGGCCAGGATGGGCCTTACCTGATGTTCGCCCTTGGTACCCTGCGCTGCGCCCTGCCGCGCGTCGCGGTGCGCGAGTTGCTGCCATTGCCGCGCCTGTCCCGCCCGCCATCCCTGCCGGCGGCCGTGGCCGGCTTCCTGAATCTCGGTGGGCAGCCGGTGCCGGTTCTGGCGCTGGAGCAACTGTTCGGCCTGCCTTCCGCGGTCGTGGAGGCGGATGGTGTGTACCGCCACCTGGTGTTGCTGCGGGCGGAGAAGCCGTTGGCGTTGTTGGTGGACCGGGTGCTGGACCTGGCCACCCCGCCGCCCGGCAGCCGCCGCCCGGTGCCACCGGACCAGACGCTGAATGGCTGCGTCATCGCCACACTGGCCATGCCGGACGGCTTCGCCAGCGTGCTGGACCCGGGCCGCATCCTGCTGGCGCAGGAGCAGGCAATGCTGGACGACCTGACCCGGCGGGAGCGGGAGAGGCTGGACGCCTGGACCGCCGGATGACACCGGCCCGCCCGCCCGCCGCCCCACGCTTCCTGCCCGATGCGGATTTCCTGCGGCTGAAGGCGCTGCTGATTCGCCGCACCGGCCATTTCTACTACGAGGACAAGGACGACCTGTTGTGGGAGCGGGTGCGCCGCCGCCTGCGCGTGCTCAGCCTGCCCGGTGCCGCCGCCTATCTGGACCGCCTGCAGGACCCGGCGCTGGGCGAGGCCGAGTGGACAGCGCTGGAAGCCGAGATCACCATCGGCGAGACGTTCTTCTTCCGCTACGCCGAGCAATTCGCCGCCCTGCGCCAGACTATCCTGCCGCAGTTGCTGGAGCGCAACCGCGCCACCCGCCGCCTGCGGATCTGGAGCGCGGGCTGCGCCAACGGCTCGGAACCCTATTCCCTGGCCATCCTGCTGCATGAATTGCTGGGCGATGCGCTGCCGGACTGGCGCATCACCATCCTTGGCACCGACCTGAACGAGGCGTCGCTGGCCGCGGCGCGGGAGGCCGTGTTCTCCCCCTGGTCGCTGCGCAGCCTGCCGGCGGAGTTGCGGGAGCGGGACTTCACCGCCGAGGGGCGCGGCTGGCGGCTGCGGCCGCGTCACCGGGCGATGGTGCGCTTCCAGCGGCACAACTTACTGGACCTGCTGGAGCCCGGCGCGGCGCTGGAGATGAATGAGTTCGACCTCATTCTCTGCCGTAACGTACTGATCTACTTCCATCCGGAGACGGTGCCGCAATTGGTGCGCGCCTTGGCGGAGCGGCTGGTGCCGGGTGGCTGGCTGCTGCTGGGCCATGCGGAGCCGCAGCCCGGCTTCGCCCGCTTCCTGCGCCCCGTCTCCCTGCCCGGCACCGCCGCCTGGCATCGGGAGGCGGAGGACCTGCCGGTGTTGCCGGAGCCGTCATGGCCCCAGCCGGAGCCGTCCCTGCCAGAGCCATCCGCATCGCCGGAGCCATCCGACAGACCGTCGCTGCCGGACCCCACATGGCCGGCGCCGCGCGCGCCGGGAGCCGAGTCCGCGTGGCCCGCCACCGGCGCGCCGTACCCGCGCCGGCCGTTGCCACGCCCGCCGGCC
>NZ_JACTVA010000104.1 GCF_014490485.1 Teichococcus aerophilus
TGCATGCCGGCCGCCTGGCCGGCCTGGCCGCCGCCCACGACGCCGGCCGGTCGGACGCCGCCGCCTTCGCCCAGGCCAGCGCGGCGGACCACGCCGCCCTTGCCACCCTCGCCCCCTTCGCCGCCGCTGTGTCGCGGCTGATGGCGCTACGCCCCGGCGCCGTCCGCGCCATCGCGCCCACCACAGTCGTTTGCCGCTGCGAGGACGTGACGCGCGGCATGATCGACGCCGCGTTCGAGGATGGCGCGCGGGAGGTCAACCAGCTCAAGCACTTCACCAGATGCGGCATGGGGCCCTGCCAAGGGCGCTCCTGCGGCGACGTGGCAGCCGAGATCCTCGCCGCACGCGTCGGCTCGCGCGAAGCCGCTGGTTGCTGGACCGGCCGCCCGCCGCTGCGCCCGGTGCCGCTGGCCGACCTGCTGGGCGAGTTCGACTACGCCGACATCCCCATCCCCGCCCCGGCACCGCTATGACGGAGACCTACGACCTCGGCGTCATCGGCGGCGGCGTGCATGGCTGCACGGCGGCGCTGTTCGCCGCGCGCGGTGGCATGCGCGTCGCGCTGCTGGAACGCGGTCCGCTCTGCCGGGAGGCCTCCGGCGTCAATGCCGGCACGCTCACCCTGCAGATGACGCGGCTGGCGCTGATTCCCTACGCGATGCGGGCGCATGCCATATGGGCCGCCGCGCCCACCTGGCTGGGTCACGATGTCGGCGTGGTGGTGTGCGACGGCCTCAGCCTCGCCTTCACCGATGCGGAGGCAGAGCTGCTGCGCTTCCGTGCCACCAAACGGCGCGAGGCCGGCGCACCGATCGCCCTGATCTCCGGCCGGGAGGCGATGGCGGTGGAACCCGGCCTGACCGACCGCGCCCTGCTGGCCGGCCACTGCAAGGTGGATGGCTTCGCCAACGCCTATCTCATCGGCCTCGCCTATCGCCGCGCCCTGCTGAAAGCCGGCGTGGCGCTGCACGAGAACCGCGCCGTCACCGGGCTGGAGCGCGAGGATGGCGGCTTCACCGCGCGGACCGCCACCGGTCCCGTGCGCTTCCGCCGCGTGCTGATCGCCGGCGGCGTATGGATCGAGCCGATGCTGCGCTGGCTCGGCGTCGAACTGCCCATCAAGGTGCTGGTGAACCAGCTGGTGGTGACGGAGCGGGTGCGGCCTGTCATGCGTACCGTCGTCGGCATTGCCAATGGTCTGCTCTCGCTGAAGCAATACCCGCACGGCACCGTCGTCGTCGGCGGCGGCTGGCAGGGGGAGGGAGACCGGGAGCGTGGCGGCGTCGCCCTGCGGCCGGAGCGGATGGTGGGCAATCTCCGCCTGGCCTGCCACGCCATCCCCGACCTGCGCGGCGCCCGCATGGCCCGCGCCTGGGCGGGGCTGGAGGCCGAGACCGCCGATGCCCTGCCCGCCGCCGGCCCGGTGCCGGGCATCCCCGGCGCCTTTGTCTGCGGCAGCGTCCATTCCGGCTACACCAGCGGGCCCTACATCGCCCGCCTGATGGCCGACCGCATCCTGGGGCGCGAGCCCGAGATGCCCCTGTTTCCCATCGACCGGCTGCTGGCCCCGCGCCATGCCGGCACACCGGAGGCCGCATGAGCGCGCCCATCACCGACCGCCTGCGCGGCATCCACGCGGCCACCATCGTGCCCCTGACGCCCGATTTCCGCATGGATGAGGCCGCGCTGGCAGCCCACCTCACCACCGTCTCCCACACCCCCGGCATTCGCGGGCTGCTGGTGAACGGCCATGCCGGCGAGAACTTCGTCCTGGACGCCGAGGAAAAGCGCCGCGTCATCGCCATCGCCCGCCGCATCGCGCCGCCGGATTGCCTGATCTGCGCAGGCGTTAACGCCGAATCCAGCCTGGAAGCGGCGCGTGAGGCCGCCGCGGCCGAGGCCGCCGGTGCCGACATTCTGCTGGTCTTCCCCCCCAACAGCTGGGCGCTGGGGCACGACGCCGATTGCGTGGCCATCCACCACGACCACGTGCTGGGGGCCACCGGGCTGCCACTGCTGCTCTACGGCGCCCCGGTCGGCGCCGGCGCCATGGCCTACAGCGCCTGGACGCTGGAACGCCTGGCGGCCGAGCCCCGCATTGTCGGCATCAAGGACGGTTCCTGGGAAGTCGCCGCCTATGAAGCCAACCGCCGCCGCCTGCTGGCCTTGCGGCCGGACTTCGCCGTACTCGGCTCGGGCGACGAGCACCTGCTGACCTCCTACATCATCGGTAGCCACGGCAGCCAGGTCAGCCTCGCCGCCCTGGCCCCGGCCCTGCTGGCGCAGTTCTACGACGCCGCCACCGAGGGCGACTGGGACCGGGCCCGGACCCTGCACGAAGCCATCTACCCGCTCTCCGTCGCCATCTACCGCGACGCACCGGGCGGCCGCGCCACCGCCCGCATCAAGGCCGCCCTGCGCCGGCTGGGCCAGATCCCCTGCGACGCCGTCCGCCCGCCCCAGCCCTCTGCCACCAGCAGCGAACGGGCAGCGCTGGACCGCGCCATGGAAGCGGCGGGGATGCTGGAACGCGCCTGAGCGGACCAGTGTTGTCGGGGGAGAGAAAGGCCGGGGAAGGAATTCCCCGGACCCATCTTCATTTTCCGAGTTTGCGTTATGCCTTGGACTTGGGGGCCGACGCTTTGAAGTTTTTTAATGTTGGGCCGCGTCAGTTACACCGTCAGTCGCCGGAGCTCCAGGGCCTCTGGCGCACCCACCCGTCCCTCAACAACCACGTCCAGACCTGCTCAGAAAAGAAGGGTCCGGCGAATTCCTTCCCCGGCCTTTCCCTTCACAACCCCACCATCGCCCCACCTCGGGGTTGGCAGGTTGCACCGCACTGTGCCAGCCTCCTTGCAGGATAGCTGTGGCGCGCACAGATGAAGCACATGGATGCGAAGGCCGTTTTCCACCCTTACCCTGCCAGGGCAGGGGCCCTGGCTGCATGAGCCAGACTGGGCCGGATGCACAGCCGGCGCAGGTCGTCAGCCTCAGCCGCGTACGGGATGACAAGCTCTGGGCGGTGATCGCCGCGGTCGGCCGCCGCACTAGGATTGCCGAGGTCTATCACAGCCGCGCGGCTGCCGATGCGGACCGCAACTGGCGTGAACAGCAGGTCACCGCCTATGCCGGCTTCCTGCGCAGTTCGAGCATGCCAGTGCCTAACTACAGCGTCGCCCCCATTCGCCGGCCGGACCTGCCGCGCAGCTGGCGCCCGCTGCCGGCGCTGGGTTTTCTGCGTGGGCAGATCATTTGAAGGCCCCTTTTTTTCTGCGAGCCTGGCGCCGCGCTCAAGGCCGCCACGGCATAGCCTGAACAGCGGCCAGCGAAGGCCAACCTCCAGCCACCAAGCAGGAAAATTCGAAAAAAAGAAAAGAAGGGGCCCGGGGAATTCCTTCCCCGGCCTTTCTTCCTCCACGCCAGCCTCACCCCGGCCACTCCGCCCGGATCTGCCCCAGCGCCGCCGTACCCGCATCCAGCAACAGGTTCACATCGTTCGCCACGACGACGAAGCGGGCGTCGAGGCTGATGGCGTGCGTCGGCAACAGGGCCTGCGGCAGGCCGATGACGCCGAACGCCTTGCCATGCGCCTGCGCGGCGGCCGCAATCCGTGTAAAGGCCTCCAGCACCTCCGGATGATCCGGCGCGCCGAAATGACCCAGGCTGGCGGCGAGATCGTTGGTGCCGACCAGCAGCGCGTCGATGCCCGGGGTGGCGGCGATCGCCTCCGCCTCCGCCAGGCCGGCGGCGCTTTCGATCATCGGCACCACCAGCGTCGTCGCCTCCTCGGCGCGCGCCATCTCGCCGGCCGGCGGCATACGGAAGCCGAAGCGGGCCAGCGGCGAGGGCAGCGAGCGGGCACCATGCGGCGCGAAGCGGCAGGCGCGGACGATGCGGGCGGCCTGGGCCGCGCTGTCCACATGCGCCACCACCACGCCATCGGCGCCGACATCCAGCACCCGCGCCAAATCCGGATGCTCCGGCCCGCCCACCCGCACCAGCGCCGGCAACCCGGCCCCCTGCGCGGCGACGCACAGGGTGGCGGCATCGGCGATCGCGAGCGGGGTGTGCTCGGTATCCACTAGCAGGAAGTCGAATCCGCAGACACGGGTCAGCGGCACCAGCTCCACCGTTCGCAACAGGCAGGCGGCCAGGCCGAAGACGGTCTCGCCTTGCGCGAGGCGGGCGCGGAGGGTCATGCGGGTGGTTCCTGTCAGGGCGCGAAGGCGGCAGGCGGGCGGCCGCGGCCCAACGCGGCCTCGGCCACCATGCGGCCGGCCAGCGGGCCGAGCGTCCAGCCATTGGAGGTGACGGCGTGGAACAGCCCGGGGTGGCGCGGGCTCTCGCCGATCACCGGGCCACGGTCGAGATGCACGTTCGGTGAGGCCCAGGCACGCAGCACCCGCAGCCCGCCCAGCAACGGCAGCGCCTGCCCGGCCACCCAGAGATTGCCCTCGATGGAACCGCGCAGCAGCCGCGCCGCGCCATCCGCATCCAGCCGCCCCGGCCAACCGCCGCCAATCAGCAACTGCCCACTCTCAGTCTGCTTCAGCGAGAGATGGCGGCGTGCCCACTGCACCAGCGGCCGCAGCGTGGGCGGCGCGGCGGTGGTGGCGATGACCTGCTGCACCACCAGCCGCACCGGCAACACCTCCCCCACCAGCGCGCCGATGGCGGCGGCATGCGGCCCGGCGGCGTTGATCACCCGCCCGGCGCGGAAACGGCCGGCGGGGGTGCCGATGCGCCAGCCGCTGCCGTCACGTTCCAGCGCCGTCACCTCCAGGCCGGTCGCGATGCGCGCACCTGCCGCCAGCGCCAGGCGCAGCAGGGCGGCGGTGCCGCGCAGCGGGTCCATCTGGCCTTCCTGCGGGCACCAGGAGGCTCCGGCCAGGCCGGGACGCAACGCCGGGGCGATGCGGCGCAACTCCTCCGGCCCGACCACCTCGGCGGCGATGCCGCGGGCGCGCTCGAAGGCGGTCTTCTGCCGCAGCCAATCCAGCGCCCCGGGCGTATCGGCCAGGATCAGGCCGCCCTCGGTACGGATGGAGAGGGATTCGCCGGCATCGGCCGCCAGTTGCTTCCACAACGCCACGGCAGGCGGCGCCATCGCCAGCGCTTCGGCCAGCGGGCCGGGGGCGTCGGTGCCGTCGAAGGCATACGCCAGCAACTGCACGTGCAGGCTGCCGGCATTGGCGGTGGAAGCGCCGAGGCCGGGCTCGCCGCGTTCGGCCAGCAACACGTCCTCCCCCGCCCGCGCCAGGAACAGCGCGGCGGAGAGGCCGACGATGCCACCGCCGATGACCAGCGTGGCACAGTCGCGCGGCAACGGCGCCGGGGCGGCGGTCAGCCAGCGGCGCGGCGCGGGCGGCGTGGCGTAGATGGCCTCGCCCGCCGGCTGCTGGCGCCAGATGGCGGCAGCGGGCACCGGGCGCAACGGC
>NZ_JACTVA010000105.1 GCF_014490485.1 Teichococcus aerophilus
CCTGGCTTTCTGTCACGATGCGCGGCGCCGGGGCCGGCGGCGGCGCCGTGGCGGCGCGCAGCGCATCGAGGTTCGGCGCCTCGGCGGCGGGGGCCAGCCGGCCGTTCGCCTCGAACGCCGCGCCGCTGTTGCGGCGCTCGAAAATGATCTCGTCCTGGTTGGCGACCCGCAGGCCGCCCCGGTCGTCCGGGCGGATCTTCACCGGCCGGGCATCCGCCTCGACCGTGGGGATCGGTCGGTCGGTGGTCAGGCGGGTGATGCCCCACCCCACCATCGCGCCGACGCCGACGATCGCCGCCAGGCCACCGGCCATGGCCAACATGCGCGTGGACGAACCCTCATTCGCCGCACTGCGAACCCGATAAGACGGGACAGGAGCTTCCCTCACCGCATCTCCTCAACAGGCGTCACGCCCATCACAGCTAGGCCGGAGCGGATGACCGTCGCCGTGGCCGCCACGAGGGCGAGTCGGGCACGCGTCGATTCCGGCTGCTCGGCCTGAATGAAGCGCAGTGTCGCATCCTCACGCCCACGGTTCCATAGAATATGAAAGTCGCTGGCCAAGTCACCGAGATAAAAGGCAATCCGGTGTGGCTCCCGCGCCGCAGCAGCGGCCTCCACCGTGCGGGGCCAGGCGGTCAGGCGGCGGATCAGGGCCAGTTCGGCGGGGTCCTGCAACGAACCGAGCGGGGCGGAGTCCAGGTCGGCGGTCAGCGCGGAATCGGCCTGACGCAGGACAGAGCGGCAGCGGGCATGGGCGTATTGGACGTAGAACACCGGGTTCTCGCGCGACTGCTCGACCACCTTGGTCAGGTCGAACTCCATCTGCGCGTCGGACTTGCGGGTCAGCATGGTGAAGCGCACCGCATCCCGCCCCACTTCGTCGATCAGGTCGCGCAGCGTGATGTAGCTGCCGGCGCGTTTGGACATGCGGACCGGCTCGCCATCCTTCACCACCTTGACGATCTGGCACAGCACGACATCCAGCGGCACGCTGCCGTTGGAGAGCGCCTTGGTGGCCGCCTGCATGCGCTTGACGTAGCCGCCGTGGTCGGCGCCCCACACCTGCACCAGCTGCTGCATGCCGCGCGCGATCTTGTCGGCATGGTTGCCGATGTCGTTGGCGAAGTATGTGTTGGAACCATCGCTTTTGCGCAGCGGGCGGTCCACGTCATCGCCGAAGGCGGTGGAGGAGAACAGCGTCTGCGGGCGCGGTTCCCAGTCCTCGGGCGTCTTGCCCTTCGGCGGTTCCAGCACGCCCTCGTAGACTAGGCCCTTGGCCACCAGCTCGGCGATCGCCTTGTCGGTGACACCGGCCTTCACCAGCTCCAACTCGCTAATGAACACGTCATGCACGACGCCGAGCGCGGCGAGGTCCTCGCGGATCTCCACCATCATCGCGGCGACGGTCTGGGCCTGGATCAGCGCCAGGGTGGCTTCGGTGAAGACGGGCTGTCCGCCGGGCGCCAGCGCGTCACCATGCTCGGCCTTCAGCGCCTCCCCCACCGGGATCAGGTACTCGCCCCGGTATTGCAGGCCACCGGGAACCTGGGCCGAGTATTCGTCCTCGGTCAGGCTGGTGCCGATGGCCTGCAGGTAGCGCCAGTAGGCCGCATAGGCCAGGGCGCGCACCTGGGCGCCGGCATCGTTGATGTAGTATTCCTTGGTGACGGCGTAGCCGGCCTTGTGCAGCAGGTTGGCCAGCGCATCCCCCACCACGGCGCCGCGGCAATGGCCGACATGCATCGGCCCGGTCGGGTTGGCGGAGACGTATTCCACGTTCACCCGCACCTGCCCGCCGGCGGTGGAATCGCCATAGGCCTCCCCGGCGCGCAGCAGCAGCGGCACCTGGCCGAGCAGGAATTCTTCCTTCAGGCGGATATTGACGAAGCCGGGGCCGGCGGGTGCGGCCTCCGCCACCATCGGCAGCGCGGCCAGGGCGGCGGCCAGCTCGGCCGCCAGCTTCGGCGGCGGCATCTTGGCCAGCTTGGCCACGACCATCGCGCCGTTGGTCGCCATGTCCCCATGGCTGGCATCGCGCGGCGGCTCCACCAGCACGCGGGCGAAGGCATCGTCCGCCAGGTCCGGCAATAGGCGGCGCAGGCAGGTCACGACCTCGGCGCGCAGGACGGCAAAGATATCGTAAGCGACGGTCGGGTCGTGAGACATGGAAATCCGTATCAGCCGGGAATGTGGGGATCGGTAAGGCGCCGATGCTCTTCTAGCGCAAAGCGGTCGGTCATGCTGGCAATGTAGTCGCACACCGTGGCGGCGCACTGGGCGCTGCCGGCGGCGCCGGCACGGGCGCGCCAGTCCGGCGGCAGCATGTCCGGCCCGCCATGCAGCAGGCTGAACAGCACCTGCACCACTCGCTTCGACTTTTGCGTGGTGCGGTTGACGCGCCAGTGGCGGTACATGCGGCCGAACAGAAAATCCCGCACCGTCTGGTTGGCGGCCACCATGCGGTCGCTGAAGAACACCACGGGCCGGTCGGCGGCGCGGATGTCGTCCACGTTGCGCGGGGCCAGGGCTTCCAGGCGGCGGCCGGATTCGTCCACCACGTCCTGCACCATGGCGTTGATGACGCGGCGAATCGCCTCGCTCACCAACCGGCCGTCATGCACGCCGGGATAGGCCTCCCGCGCCTGGGCCACGGCGGCGCCGATCAGGGGCAGCTCCGCCGCTTCCTCCAGCGTGAACAGGCCGGCGCGCAGGCCGTCATCCAGATCGTGGTTGTTGTAGGCGATGTCGTCCGCCAGCGCCGCCACCTGCGCCTCGGCCGAGGCATGGGTGTGCAGTTCCAACGGGTGCCTGGCGTCGTATTCGACGAAATAGGGCGTGGGGCGGCGAATGGGGCCATTGTGCTTGGCCAGCCCCTCCAGCGTCTCCCAGGTCAGGTTCAACCCGTCGAAGCTGGCGTAGCGGGCCTCCAGCAGCGTCACGGCCTTCAGGCTCTGCGCGTTGTGGTCGAAGCCGGCATAGGGACGCATGACGCCGTTCAGCGCCTCCTCCCCCGCATGGCCGAAGGGCGGGTGGCCGAGGTCGTGCGCCAGCGCCAGGGCTTCGGCCAGGTCCTCGTCCAGCCGCAGCCGGCGGGCGATGGAGCGGGCGATCTGCGCCACCTCGATGCTGTGGGTCAGCCGGGTGCGGAACTCGTCGCCCTCGTGATAGATGAAGACCTGCGTCTTGTACTGCAGCCGGCGGAAGGCCTTGCTGTGGATGATACGGTCACGGTCCCGCTGGAACGGCGAACGCGAATCGCCGCCGGGTTCGGGGTAGAGACGGCCGCGCGAGGTCTCCGGCCGCACGGCATAGGGAGCCAGACCATCCATGCCGCGCGGCTTACCAGCCGCCCCGCCCGCCCGCAACGGCCGCGCCCGCCGCCGGGGTGGAATGCCAGGGAATGGTTGGAAATCAGACCACCACCGTCCTATATCCCGCATCTGAGGAGTTTGCTGGCCATGCCCGACGGCACCATGACTGCCCCCCTGTTCCAAGTGACCCCGCGCGCCTTCGCCCAGGTGGCGGAGATCGCCGCCCGTGAGGGCCGGCCCCAGGCCGGGCTGCGCGTGGCCGTGCTGGCGGGCGGCTGCTCCGGCTTCCAGTATTCCTTCGGGTTGGAGGATGCTGCGGCAGAGGACGATCTGGTGCTGGACAACCAGCAGACCCGCGTGTTCATCGACCCGGTGAGCCTGGACCTGCTGGCCGGCGCGCAGCTGGACTGGAATGAGGCATTGATCGGTGCCCACTTCGTGGTGAAGAACCCGCAGGCGGTCTCCGGCTGCGGTTGCGGCACCTCCTTCTCCATCGGCTGACCAGTCCCTTGCGCCTCGCCACCCTGAACGTGAATTCGGTGCGCAAGCGCGCGCCGCATGTCCGCCGCTTCCTCGATGCCTCCAAGCCCGACCTCCTGTTCCTGCAGGAGCTGAAGTGCAAGACGGAGGAATTCCCCGCCGAGGCTTTCGCGGGCTCCGGCTACGAGTTCCATGCCGTTGGCCAGCATGGTGGCCGCAACGGCGTGGCCGTGCTGTCCCGCCTGCCCTTCAAGGTGGTGGCCGAGGATCTGCACGGCGAGCCGGAAGACACCCACGCCCGCTATATCGAGGTCGAGTCCGCCGGCTGCCGCATCGCCGGTATCTACCTGCCCAACGGCAATTCCGGCGGTGACGAGGGCTATGCTTACAAGCTGCGCTGGATGGAACGCCTGCGCGCCCTGGCCGCTGAGCGGCTGGATGACGGCATTCCCTTTGCCATCCTGGGTGACTTCAATGTCTGCCCGACGGAGCTGGACCTCGCCCCGCGTGCCCTGCCGCCTACCGATGCGCTAGTACGGCCGGAAAGCCGCTCAGCCTTCCGCGCGCTGCTGCATCTGGGTCTGACGGACGCCGTGCGCGCCCTGCACCCGGCGGAGCGGCTGTACACCTACTGGGATTACGGCGCGGCCTTCGAGGCCAATCGCGGCCTGCGGATCGACCACGCCCTGCTCTCCCCCGAACTGGCGGAGCGGCTGGAAAGCGCGGAGATCGACTACGCCCTGCGTGCCCAGGAACAGCCCTCCGACCACACGGCCGTTACCATCAACCTCCGCTGAGCCAGCAAGCTGGCACCAGGTCTGTGCCAGCCTCGCCCTCGCGCTAATACCAGCGTGGCGGGCCGTACCAGCCGCGCGGTGGCGGCGGTGGTGGTGGCGGGGGCGCGTAGTAGCCGTAATGGCGCGGCGGGCCGTAATAGCCGCCCACCGGGTAGGCCACGCAGCCGGCGAGGCCCGCCGCCGCGACCGCCAGTACCAGCATCCTTGAGAGAAGACGCATCGGGAAGTCTCCCTGTTCTGATCCGTCTCGCGGCCCGGGCGGGTGCCCGGGTCGCTATCGGATCCCTGGCGGCAGGCCGTTGCGGGCCTGCCGGACCTATTCCACCGATCGGGCGGTGCCGGCGCGCGCCTAGCGCCAGGACGGCTCCACCCAGACCCAGCGGCCACCACGCTGCACCCAGCGGCCTTCCTGCCAGGTGCCACCACGGCGGCGCTCCACCCAGCGGCCGGGCACCCAGGCGTAGCTGTTGCCGCGCCAGGACCAGTGGCCAGGGCGCCAGACGGAGTAGCGGCCGGGCGGCCGGCCACGTGGGCCTTCGGAACGCGGCGGCGGGGGTGGCGGGGGGCGGCCAGGGCCACGGCCCGGCGGCGGGCC
>NZ_JACTVA010000106.1 GCF_014490485.1 Teichococcus aerophilus
TGCCGGCCGCAGCTTCGGCCTGCGCCACGCCGGCCTGCTGGCGCTGACGCCGCCCGACGCCGCCGAGGCCCTGCTGGGTGCCGAGACCGGCGGCCTCGCCCCCGCCCAGGGCCCCACCCGCTTCGCCCACGCGGCGGACGGCACGGTGTCCGAGCAGCCTACCCGCGCCGCCCGCCGTGCCGCCGCCCTGCATGGCGATGCCGCCAGCCTGCTGGCTCCGGCACCGCAATCCGCCCGCACGGCGATGGAAGCCGCCGTCCGCCCCTATCTGCACGCCGCCACCCCGGCCCCAGCCGCCGTGCCGCAGCCCGCCCGCCCGCTGGCGCCGCCGCGCCCCACCACCTCGCGTGGCCAGGTCTGGCGCGTCACCCTCGCCGGCCACCGCGTCACCCTGACCACCACTGAGAATGCCGGCGGCGGCCTCGCCGCCATCGGCCTCGCCATGGCGCGGGACGGCATCGCCTTCCGCGGCCTGATGGACAGCTTCCTCAGCGTGGTGAATCTCGGCCTCGCCCGTGGCATGCCGTTGTCGGACTATGTCGGCGCCGTCGCCTATAGCAGCGGCGGCCCCGCCGGCATGGTGGAAGGCGACCCGGATATCCGCCGCGCCACCTCGGTGCTGGACTGGGCCTTCCGCCGCATCGCCATCAGCTACCTCGATGGCGCCGAGGCCCGCCACCTCTGGCCCGACCCGTCCGAGGAGGATGTCGCGGCCGAGGCCGCCCCGGCCACCCCGGCCCAGCGGGAGGCCGCGCCCCAGCTGCCGCTGGACCTGCCGGCCCGTCCGTCCCCCGCCGCCCGGCGCGGTGGCCTCCGCCTCGTCGGCTGAGCGCCCGCCGCCCACCCAAAGCCGCCACACCCGGCCCTTCCCGGCCGGGCAAGGCCTCTCACCCGGCCCGGCCCCCACGGCCCGGCCCAGCCATACCGCCACGCCCGGCGCACGCCTGACACCGTCAGGCCCCCGCCCGCCGCTGCTGCAGGAGCTTCCCATGACCGGACAAATCGAAGGCCGCCTCGCCACCCTGGGCATCACCCTGCCCACGCCCGCGGCGCCGATCGCCAATTATGTCGGCTTCAACTTCGCCGGCCCCAACCTGCTGGTCGTCTCCGGCCAGATCCCGCTGCAGGAAGGCAAGATCCTGTTCACCGGCAAGGTCGGCGCCCAGGTGTCGCTGGAAGACGCCCGCGCCGCCGCCCGCCTCTGCCTGATCAACGTGCTGGCTCAGGTCAAAGCCGCCCTGGGCGGGGATCTGGATCGGGTGCAGAAGGTCGTCCGCCTCGGCGGCTTCATCGCCGCCGGGCCGGATTTCACCCAGCACGCCCAGGTGATGAACGGTGCCTCCGATCTCGCCGTGGAAGTGTTCGGCGATATCGGCCGCCACGCCCGCTCCACCATCGGCGTCCCCTCCCTGCCCGGTGACGCGGCGGTCGAGGTCGAAGGCATGTTCGAAGTCCTCTGACGCCCCGCAGGCCGCGCCCGCCCCGCGGACGCTGCCTGCGCCTTCCTTCCCCTGACCGCGTGGCCCACGCCCCGGCTGAGGCAGGCGGCCAGGCTCACGCCATGAGGCCACCCATGCCCGCCACCACCGACAGCCCTGCCTTCGAGGTCACCGCCGACGGCGACCCCGCCATCGGCGCCGCGCTGCTGCAAGGCCTGTTCGACCATAACCGCGCCTTCGTCGGCCCGGACGATACCCGCCCCCTGGCGGTGCTGGTGCGGGACCCCGCCACCGGCGCGGTGCGCGGCGGCCTCAACGGCCGCACCCGCTACAGCTGGCTCTACGTGGACAATTTCTTCCTGCCGGACGATTTGCGCGGCGGCGGCCTCGGCGCTCGCCTGCTGGCGGCGGCGGAAGCCGAAGCCCGCGCCCGCGGCTGCATCGGCGCCTACCTGGATACCAACAGCTTCCAGGCCCCTGCCTTTTACGAGAAGCAGGGCTATGTCCGCTTCGGCACCCTGACGGACTACCCCGCCCCCGGCCAGGCGAAGCTTTACTACGCCAAGCGCTTCGCGACGGCCTGACAGGGGTGGGAACGGAAGGGTAAGGCTGGGGGAAGGAATTCCCCCAGACCCCCATCTTTTTTCTGCGAGTTTGGCAGGCCGCCTATGGGGAGCGGATACTCTTTCGTTATAATGACTTAGCGTGTGGTGCCAATGGTGGCTATTGCCCAGCCTAGCCATGCAGATGCCCCTCTCCGCACGCAGTCCAAGGCCAAACTGATAGAAAGAAGATGGGGGCCTGGGGGAATTCCTTCCCCAGCCTTAACCTTCCTCAACACCGTCCCTCACGACGCCATCCGGTTCCGTCCCAGGAACTTCGCCCGGTACAGCCGTTCATCCGCCCGGGCGATCGCCTCGGTCAGGCTGCGGTCCGCCTTGCCCAGCAGCGTCAGGCCCAGGCTGATCGTGTAGGGCGGCAGGCCGGCGATCCCGGCCTGGGCCACGCCGTGCATCCGCGTCGCCAGCCGTTCCGCCGCATCCATCGTGGCGCCGGCCATCAGCACGACGAACTCGTCGCCGCCCAGCCGCACCAGCCGTCCGCCCTGTTCCAGTGCCAGCGCCGCCATATGCGCGGCGAAGGAGGACAGCACCGCATCCCCCACGGCATGCCCGTGCCGGTCGTTGATGGCCTTGAAGTGGTCGATGTCGATGACGATCAGCGCCCCGCCGCCCGCCAGCAGCCGTGGCTCCAGCGCCGCCATGCCGGCCCGGTTCCAGGCGCCGGTCAGTGGGTCCCGCTGCACCGCCTCGCGCAGTTCCACCTCCGCGCGCTCCCCCGGCATGCTGAGCAGGCCGAGATACAGGATGGCCAGCAGCACCTGGTCTGACAGCATCGGCAGCAGCGCGATCCGCTGCAGCGCCATCTCCTCCTGCAACTGCAGCAGGATGGCCACGACATAGCCTGGCGCGTAGGCCAGTACCGCCAGTCCGGCGATGCGCCGGCCGCGCCTGCCATGCGCTCCGCGCAGCAGCAACACCCCCACGCTGCCCACCGAAACCAACAGCGCCAGGAAACCGCCGATGCGCCCGCCCTCCGGCACCGGCAGGTCCATCCCGGCGGCGGCCAGCCAGAAGGGCACCGCGTAGCCCAGGAAGCCCAGCGGCAGCGGCAGCCACAACCAGGCCGGGAAGGGGCGCTTGCCCTCGAACAGACGCGCGCCGCTCAGCAGCAGCGCGTTGCACCCGGCCAGCGCGGCGTAGAGAGCCCCGCCCAGTCCCGGCGTCGGACCCCGCTCGAACATCTCGAACGCCACCAATACCCCGGCATACAGGGCGGCGCTGGCGGCCCAGTGCAACAGGAAGCGGTCCTGCCGCCGCCCCAGCCACAGCATCAGGAACACGGCGGTGAAGGCGACAGTCAGCAGCGTGCTGCTCAGCCGTAGCGTGTCCGTGTCAGGAATGAAGAACATCGGCGGATGGGCACAACTTCCGGTGTCTCTCGCTCTTAATGGCTGTCCGTGCCGCTCTCAACCCTGGCGCGAACATCCCTGGTGCCTGACTTGGGCGCACCCCCGACGCCAGACCTCTCCTTTCTCGTTTCACGAGACGCCGGCACGGCCTTTTCTCATGCCCCGCCGCCGCCAGCCCGGACCCCAACGCCCGGGCATCCCATCATGAGGCGGGCCAGAGCCTTGCCGCAGGCCGGCCGCATCCGCACATCAGGGGGCGCGATACGGAAAGCGGGAATGGCATCAGGTCTGTTCAGGATAGGCGAGGATCTCGGCGGCGGGATGCTCCGGCTGGTCTCCGGCATCACGGACGAAGCCGAGCGGTTGCTCAACGAGACTACGCTCCGCGTCGCCATCACCGGCCTCAGCCGGTCGGGCAAGACCGTGTTCATCACCTCGCTGATCGCCAACCTGATGGCGATGGGCCGGGGCCGGCAGACCCTGCCCGCCCTCACGGCGCAACTGGCAGCCAACGGCACCGCGCTCCGTAGCGTGCAGTTGGAACCCGCCGGCACCCAGTCGCTCGACTGGTTCGATGCGGCGGACAAGCTGCGCGACCTCGCCGGCACCACTCCGCACTGGCCGCCCCGCACCAGCGACCTCGCCAGCGCCAGCCTCACCCTGTCGCTGGAGCGCAGCGGCCCCGCCCGCATCCTCGGCGCCCGCCGCGTGCGGCTGGAGCTGCTGGACTACCCCGGCGAATGGCTGCTCGACCTCCCACTGCTCGACCAGGATTTCGCCCAGTGGTCGGCGGAGACCATCGCGCTGCTGAGCACCCCGCCGCGTCTCGAGGTGGCGAAGGACTTCCTGGACTTCATCGCCACGCTGGACGCCGCCGCCCCGGCGGACGAGGCCGTCGCCCGGCGCGGCCACCGCCTCTACCTCACCCTGCTGGAACAGGCGCGGGACCGCTTCGGCCTGCGCTGGCTGCAGCCGGGCCGCTTCCTTCGCCCCGGCCCGCGCGGCGAGAGCCCGATGATGTGGTTCTTCCCCCTGCCGGGCGCCGGCAGCGCCCCCTCCGGCAGCCTGCGGGACCTGCTGGCCCGCCGCTTCGCCGCCTACCGGGACGACATGCGGCAGAACTTCTTCGACCCCTGGTTCGCCCGGTTCGACCGCCAGGTGGTGCTGGTGGACGTGCTCGGCGCCCTCTGGGCCGGGCAGGGCGCGTTCGAGGACTCACGCCACGCCGTCGCCCAGATCGCCGCCGCCTACGATGCCCGCTCCCGCTCCCGCTGGTTCGGCCTGTCCACGCTGAAGCGCGTCGGCTTCGTCGCCAGCAAGGCGGACCACGTCCCCGCCGCGCAGCGCCCGGCGCTGGAAGCCCTGTTCGCCAGCATGATGGCGACCCCGGGCGAGGACCGCCGCACCACCACCCACCGCGCCATCGCCGCCCTGCGCTGTACGGAGGACGCGACGCATGACGGCCTGCCCGTCGTCCTCGGCGTGCCGCTGGGGGAGGGCCGCCGCCGCCCCTTCCGCCCCGGCCACATCCCCACCACCGCCCCGCCGGCGGGCGACCCGTTCTGGAGCCGCCCCTTCTTCGAGCTACCCGCCCTGCGCCCGCCGCTGATCGACCCAGATGGCCGCGATGGCCTGCCGAATCTTGGCCTGGATGCCCTGCTGTCCTGGCTGCTGGAGGACGCGCTGTGACCCCGCCCACCAACCGCCCCCCCTCCAACC
>NZ_JACTVA010000107.1 GCF_014490485.1 Teichococcus aerophilus
CACTGGTGCGCCGGCCGGTGCGCGCCCGGCCAGGGCCGCCACACGCCCGGCAGCCGCCCGGCCGCCCGCCAACCGGGCTGGCGGCAAGGGTAAGCCGCGCGGCAAGCAGGCGCCGGGCCGCTTCCGGCTGTGGCTGGCGCTGCTGCCGCGCCACTGGCTGGCGGTGGGGGTGATCGTCCTGGTGCTGCTGGTCGGCATCCCGCTGGCGCATGCGCTGGTGGGGGACCTCGGCGCCATCCTGCTGCTGACCGGCATCGGCGGATTCGCCCTTGGCCGCGCGACGGCGAAGCACGACATTCCCGGCACCGCGGCCTTGCGGGGCAAATCCCAGCCCCGCCGCCGCAATGGAGGGGCTTGAGGCATGTTCTGGATTCTGATGCTGCTGGTGCTGCTGGTGTTCGGCCTGCCGATGATGCTGCTGTTCGCGGCGCTCTCGGTCGGGTTCTGGATCGTGGGGCTGGTGCTGGGGCTCGTCTGGGCCGTGCTGACCTTTGTGTTCAACGATGCCGCCACGGCACTGCTGGTCGTCGTCGCACTCGGCCTCGGCTACGCCTGGGGCAAGAAGCGCCAGCAGCGCATCTGACGCGCCGCCGCGGAGCAGCCAGGCCCCATGCGGGCCTGGCCCCGCCTGTTGAGCCCCGCCTGTTCACCCTCGGTCGGTGCCGCCCTGTTCCCGGCAGCCATTGGCCCAAGGAGGCCCCGCCATGATCCGCCACATCGTCTTCTTCCGCGCCCGCGACCGGGCGGATGTCGGCCGCGTGCTCGAAGGCCTCTCCATCCTGAAGACCATCCCGCATTCCAGCCGCCTAGAGGTCACGCTGAACGGCAAGGTGGACCAGCTGGGCAATGACGTGGACGTGGTGGTGTATGGCGAATTCACCGATGCCGCCGCCCTGGCCGCCTACAAGGCGCACCCGACCTACCAGGAGTCCATCGACCGCGTCCGCCCGTTGCGGGATGTGCGGATGGCGGCGGATTACGAGGTGACGGTGGACTGAGCGACGGTTTCAAAAGCCTGCCGGGTCGGGCGCGGCGGTCTTTTCCGCGCCAGCTTTGCCGGCTTGGCCCGATGTCCCTGCATCGGGCCTGCGCCACCTCCGTGCCGGCACGAAAATTCCGACCGCGCTCTCAGCCAGCAGATTTCCGAAACAGTCTCTAAGGGCCCGTGCTCCGGTCCTTCCTGTCCAGGCGTTCTGCTCGAGACGGGCGCTGCTCCTATCAAACTCGCCCCGCCAAAGGCCTAAGGCCTTTGGAAACCCGGCTGTCAGTGGTTAAGCCGGCGGGCTTTAGCGCATTGAGCTATGCCGGGATCTGCCCGGCCAGGCCTAGGCCAGCGCCGGACACGCTGCTTTCCCCGCCAGGCCAGGCGACGGCGAAGCCTGCAATACTCGCCTGCCTCATCTTGCATGCGCCCCGACGCTCAGGCGTCCGGCCCGCCCCCCGCCGTTCCGGCAACCGGAACGCCTTTCCCATAGCCAGACAAGCAAACACCGCAGAAAAAAGAAGGGGTCCGGGGAATTCCTTCCCCGGCCTTCCGCTTCTCCGGCGCACCGTCCGCGTCAGCCCACCTTCAACCGTGCCACGGCCCGCGCATCCACCTCGGCCATCTTCGCCCGGTACCCGGCCGACTTGGCGCGGGCGGCTTCCAGGATGGCGGGCTCGGCGGTCTCCGGGCTGCCGGCGCCGGGGAAGGGCGGCTCGGGGGTGTATTCGATGCCCAGCTGCACCTGGCGGGCGAAGGCTTCGCCCTGCAGCGCGGCCAGCATGGTCAGGCCGAAATCGATGCCGGCGGTGACGCCGCCGCCGGTGATGCGGTTGCGGTCCACCACCACCCGGCCCTGCTTCGGGATGGCGCCGTAGGCGGCCAGCCGGTCATGCGAGTTCCAGTGCGTGGTCGCCTCGTAACCCTCCAGCAGCCCGGCGGCGGCCAGCACCAGCGCGCCGGTGCAGACGGAGGTGAGGAAGCGGCACCCGGGTTCCTGCTGGCGCAGGAAGTCCAGCATCGCCTCGTCCTCCATCGCATCCAGGTGGCCGGCGCCGCCGGGGACGCAGATCAGGTCCAGCTGCGGGCAGTTAGCGAAAGTGATGGTGGGCAGGATGGACAGCCCGCTGCTGCTGACGATGGGCGCCAGGTCCTTGGCCACTACGTGCAGGGTGGCGCCCGGCAGGTTGGCCAGCACGTCCCACGGCCCGGCGAAATCCAGGTTCAGCAGGTTGGGGAACAGCACGAAGCCGATCTGCAGGCCCCGATCCGACGCGTCAGTCTCGGACATTCATGTCACTCCACCACAAAACGGGGCGCGGCGGGGGCATTCCCGCCGGCCAGGACCTTCTCGCGCAGGCGGGCGGCAATGGCGCGGTAGGAACGCGCCTCGTCGCTCTCCGGCTTCGCGATGGCGATGGGGGTGCCGGCATCGGCCAGTTCCCGGATCGCCAGTTTCAACGGCAGCTCGCCCAGGAACTCCACGTCCATGCGCGCGGCCTCCGCCCGGGCGCCGCCATGGCCGAAGATCTCGGACCGGTGGTCGCAGTTCGGGCAGCAGAAATAGGACATGTTCTCGATCAGCCCCAGCACCGGCACATTCACCTTCTGGAACATGCGGACGCCGCGCCGCGCGTCGATCAGCGCCACGTCCTGCGGGGTGGAGACGATCACGGCGCCGGCCAGCGGCACGCGCTGGCTCATCGTCAGCTGGGCGTCGCCGGTGCCGGGGGGCATGTCGACCACCATGATGTCCAGCTCGCCCCATTCCACCTGGCCCAGCATCTGCTCCAGCGCGCCCATCACCATGGGGCCGCGCCAGACCATCGGCGTCTCCTCCTCCACCAGGAAGCCGATGGACATCGCCTTCAGCCCCCAGCGGGAGATGGGGATGATGCGCCCGCCGGTGGCCCGCGGCTTCTCCCGCGTGCCCAGCATCTGGGGCAGGGACGGGCCGTAGATATCCGCGTCCAGCAACCCGACCTTCAGCCCCTCAGCGGCGAGGGACACGGCGAGGTTGACGGCGGTGGTGGACTTGCCGACGCCGCCCTTGCCGGAGGCGACGGCGATGATCGCCTTCACGTCCGGCAGCAGCATCGGGCCCTGGCCGGGGGCGGGCCGTGTGGCGCGGGCGGCGCCGGGCGGGGCGGCGGGGCCGGGGGCAGGGCGGTGGTCATGGCCATGATGCGCGCCGCCCTGGGGCGCCGGCCCGGTCTGGATATTCCCCAACTGGATGTCCCGGTGCGCCGTCAGCACGCAGGTGGCGGAGAGCACGCCGGGCACCGCGGCCGCCGCCTTCTCAGCCGCCGCGCGCAGCGGCTCCATCGCCCGGGCACGCTCCCGCGGCACGGAAAGTGCGAATTGCACCAGGCCGTCCCGGGCGGACAATCCTTGCAACATGCCAGACGAGACCACGTCCTGTCCCGAATCAGAGTCCCGCACCTGGGCCAAGGCGGCGCGGACGGCCTCCGTCAGTGTGTCACCCATCGCTTGAAAACCCCTTCTTCCCGGACAATATCCGCCCCGCCCTCGCTGTGGCGTGATGCACCGCATTGCGCCATGGCCCGGACAGGGCGACATATGGTCTGGCCCTGTCGCGCATGCACCCGCCTCGCGCAAGCGGCCGAGACTTGCCACGGTCGCGCTTTATGCGCGATTGCGACGACACGTTACGGGAGATGTGCCGGCCGATGCCCTGGAACAATAATGGTGGTTCGAACTCTGGAGGTGGCCAGGGTGGTAGCCCGTGGGGCAATCCGCGCCCGGGCGGGCCTTGGGGGACACCGCCGCAGGGCGGGGGCCGTGGCCCCGGCAACCAGGGCGGCGGTGGCGCCCCGGACCTGGATGAGGCCATCCGTAAGTTGCAGGAAACGCTGCGCGGCATGTTCGGCGGCGGCGGTGGCGGCGGCACGGGCGGTGGCGGCTTCGGCAAGGGCTCGGGCAAGTGGATCGGCATCGGCGTGGCCGCGCTGGTCGCGGTCTGGGCCGCCAGCGGCATCTATCGCGTGCAGCCCGATGAGCAGGGCGTGGTGCTGCGCTTCGGCGCCTTCACCGGCACGACCACCCAGCCCGGCCTGAACTACCGGCTCCCGTGGCCCATCGAGAGCGTGACGACGCCGCGCGTGACGCGCATCAACCGTATCGATATCGGCTTCCGCGCACCCAACGATTCGCCGCTGCAGCGCCCCGTCTCCGCCCGCGACGTGCTCGAGGAGAGCATGATGCTGACGGGGGACGAGAACATCATCGACATCGACTTCGCGGTGTTCTGGCGCATCCGCGATGCCGGCGAGTACCTGTTCAACACCCGCAACCCCGACGCCACCGTGAAGTCGGCCGCCGAGAGCGTGATGCGCGAAGTGGTGGGGCGCACCCCGATCCAGCCCGCGCTGACCGAGGCACGCGCGCAGATCGAGCAGGCCGTCCGCACCGGCACCCAGGCCATCCTGGACCAGTACGGCTCGGGCATCGAGATCTCGCAGGTCCAGCTGCTGAAGGTCGATCCGCCACCGGCCGTCATCGACGCCTTCCGCGACGTGCAGCGCGCCAATGCGGACCGCGAGCGCGCCCGCAACGAGGCCGAGGCCTACCGCAACGACATCATCCCCCGCGCCCGCGGCGAAGGCCAGCGCCTGGTGCAGGAGGCCGAAGGCTTCAAGGAAAGCCAGGTCGCCCGTGCCCGAGGCGAGGCCGCCCGCTTCATGAGCGTGCTGTCCGCCTACCAGGTGGCGCGCGACGTGACGGTGCGCCGCCTGTACCTGGAGACGATGGAAGAGATCCTGCGCGCCAACCCGAAGATCGTGGTGGACGACCGCTTGCAGGGCGTCGTGCCCTACCTGCCGCTGGATAGCGCGCCGGCCGCCGCCGCCGCGCCCGGCAACGGCGCTGCCCCCGCCGCCCAGGCGCCCCG
>NZ_JACTVA010000108.1 GCF_014490485.1 Teichococcus aerophilus
AGCGCCGCCAGCCCATCCGGCGCGCGCGCCTGCACCACGCGCAGCCCCGGCACGCCCAGCGCCAGCGCGTTGCGCGCGGCCCGCGCCGCACGTTCCGGCCGCGCTTCCAGCCCGATGGCGCGGTTGGCCGGGTGGCGCAGCATCCACTCGATGCTGACCGAGCCGCTGCCGCAACCGATATCCCACAGCAATTCCCCCTGGCGCGGCGCCAGCATGGCCAGGGTGACGGCGCGGATCTCCTGCTTGGTGATCTGCCCGTCATGCTCGAATGCCGAATCCGGCAGGCCGGTGGACAGCGGCAGCACGCGCGCCTCAGGCCCCGCCGCCACCTCGATCGCCACCAAGTTCAGCGGGCCGGGTTGCAGGACGAAGGCCGCGGCCGTGGTGGCGCGGACCTGCTCACGCGGGCCGCCCAGGGCTTCCAGCACATGCAGGCGGCTGCCGGCGAAGCCATGGTCGCGCAGATAGGCCGCCACCGCCGCCGGCGTGGTGGCATCGGCGCACAAGGCCAGGATGCGCGCGCCCGGCTGCAGCAACGGCCGCAATGGCGCCAGCGGCCGGCCGCAGAAGGAAATGGTGGCGCAATCCTGCATCGCCCAGCCCAGCCGGGCGCAGGCCAGCGCGAAGGCGGAAGGCGCCGGGACGCACAGCACCTCCTCCACCGGCACCAGCCCGGCCAGCAGGCTGCCGACCCCGAAGCAGAACGGATCGCCCGAGGCCAGCACCACCACCGGCCGCGGCTTCAGCGCCAGCAGGGCCGGGAAGGCGCCGTCCATCGGGCTCGGCCAGGGCCGCGCCTCCCCCGCCAGCAGCGATTCCGCCAGCGCCAGATGGCGCCGCCCGCCATAGACGACCGAGGCACCGCGCAGCAGCCCGCGCGCCGCTGGGGACAGGCCGTTTACGCCGTCCTCGCCAATGCCCAGGATGGTCAGCCATGGGGAAGAGGTCATCGACATTGCGGGTCCTGCTGTTGGGCGGAACGACGGAGGCCTCCGCGCTCGCGCGGCTGCTGGCGGCGGATGGGCGCTTCGAGCCGACCCTCTCGCTCGCCGGGGTGACGCGCGCGCCGCGCCCTCAACCCATTCCCTGGCGCATCGGCGGCTTCGGCGGGGTGGAAGGCCTGCGCCGCTACCTGGCGGAGGCCGGCATCGAGGCGCTGGTGGACGCCACCCACCCCTTCGCGGCGCAGATGACGCGACACGCCATCGCCGCCGCTGGCACCCTGAAGCTGCTGCGGGTGGAACGCCCGGCCTGGACCCCCTGCCCCGCCGACCACTGGCTGCCGGTGCCGGACATGCAAGCCGCCGCCCAGGCCCTGGGCCCCGCACCCCGCCGCGTGCTGCTGACCATCGGCCAGAAGGAACTGGCGCCCTTCCGCGAAACGCCAGGCCACCACTACATCATCCGCAGCGTCGACCCGCCCGAGCCAGCCCTGGTGCCCCCCGGCGCCGAGATCATCACCGCCACCGGGCCTTTCAGCCTGCAGGAGGAACGCGCGCTGCTGGCACGCCACGCCATCCAGGTCATCGTCACCAAGAATTCCGGCGGCAGCGCCACGGCGGCCAAGCTGGCCGCGGCACGCGAACGCGGCATTCCGGTGGTGGTGATGCAACGCCCCTCCGCGCCGGCGGTGGAAAGGGTGGCGGATGCGGCGGCGGCGATGGAATGGCTGGGCGCCGTGTGGGAGCGTGGCCAAGGGGGCGCCGCCCCCTTGGAACCCCGGCTGGGGTGACAGTGTCACCCCAGACCCCGCCGTGAGTTTTGGCGTGTCGCACTGGAGGGTGGTGGCGAAGGTTGGCAGCCACGCTCTTTCGAAAAGATTATAAAATGCACTGGAAGATAGCGGACCGCACACTTGCGAGTGCGCTTCCGCTGAGACCCCACAGGGAGGCATTTGTGAAAGGGGCTCTGCCCTTCTCACACTTTCCCCGCCAAAGGCCTGAGGCCTTTGGAAACCCGTTCCTTGGCTGATCAATATGGACGAAGCTGTTTCTGAATCAACAGCCAGAAACAGCTGCTTCACCGAATCACAACGCCACACCCTGAATGAATCGCGGGTGCAGGGGATCGTATCCCCTGCCAGGGGAGTTTGAGGGGGCAGTGCCCCCTCAATCCAACCACGAAGACAGCGCGCCCCAACCGCAACCAAGCCAGCATCACCCGCACCAAGGCCCACGAATCCAGAGCGGACAGTGCCCTCCCTGGCCGTCCGAATCATGACGACGCGATCCCTCGCGGCGAATACACCCAGGGCCGCATGCCGCCCGGCCGTTCCAGCACCCGTGTCGCGGCGGAGCCGATCATGACCAGCGTGCGCATATCCGCCAGGGCGGGGTCGGCGTCGCGCAACGGCAGGATGGTGATGCGCTCATCCGGGCGGGTGACGGCGGTGGCGAAGACCACGGGCACGTCACCGGGCAGGGCTTGCCGCAGCAATTCCAGCGCCGCGCCCAGCTGCCACGGCCGGGCGCGGGAGAGCGGGTTGTACAACGCGATGACGAAACCGGCCACGGCCACGGCGCGCAACCGCTGCTCGATCACCGCCCAGGGCTTCAGGTTGTCCGAGAGCGAGATGGCGCAGAAATCATGCCCCAGCGGCGCGCCCACCCGGGCGGCGGCGGCGAACATGGCGGAGATGCCGGGCAGCACCTGGATATCCAGCGCCCGCCAGGATGCTTCGCCATGCTCCACCGCCTCGAACACCGCGCTGGCCATGGCGAAGACGCCGGCATCGCCGCCGGAGACGACGGCGACGCGCGCACCCACGGCCGCCAGTTGCAGGGCGTGGCGGGCGCGGTCCAGCTCCACCCGGTTGTCGCTGGCGTGGCGGCGCAGGCCGGGGCGATCCGGGATGCGGTCTACATAGGGGAAGTAGCCGATCAGGTCGGTGGCCACGGCCAGCGCGGCCTCGACCTCCGGCGTGCGCTGCGCCGGATCGCCAGGGCCGAGGCCGAGGATGGCGACGCTGCCGCTGCTCATCGCGGGTTCTGCCGGCCGGGGATCAGCAGCAGGGAGAAATACGGCGCCGGGCTGTCATCCCGCTGCGGCAGCGGCACCGCGTGGCCACCCGGCATGGTGCCGCGTTCCACGTAGATGGCGCGCGCCGTCAGGCCCAGTTCATCCAGGATGCTGCGGATGCGCGGGAGGTGGCGGCCGAGCTTCATGATGACGGCGGCTTCCGCATGGCGCAGGCGGGTGGCCAGGGTGGCGCTGTCCAGCGTCGCCGGCAGTACCATCAGCGTATCGTCCCCGTGCACGATCGGCGCCTGCGCGGCGGACCAGCAGCCGGACATGGCGGTGATGCCCGGCACCACCTCCACCGGGAAGCGGCCGCGCAGCCGGTCAAACGGATACATGGCGGAGCCGTAGAGGAACGGATCGCCCTCGCATAGCAGCGCCACGTCCTGACCGGCGGCAAGGCGGGTGGCCAGGGTCTCCGCGCAGGTATCGTAGAAGCCGGCCATGTCGACCAGGTAGCGCGGGTCCTCCACCGGCAGGTCGGTGGTGAAGGGGTAGTCGAAGCGCAGCTCCTCCGCCGCCGGATTAAGGTGGGGCGTGGCGATGGTGCGCGCATGGCCGGGGCGGCCGCGCTTGGCGAAGAAGGCGAAGACCGGCGCGGCGCCCAGCAGTCGCGCCGCCTTCAGCGTCAGCAGCTCCGGGTCCCCCGGGCCGAGGCCGAGGATGGAGAGCGTTCCGGTCATTCCGCTTCGCTCGCCAGGGCATTGACGGCGGCGACGGCCATGGCGCTGCCGCCCAGCCGGCCCTCGACGATCATCCAGGGAATCCGGCCATCTTCCGCCAGGGCCTGCTTGGATTCGGCGGCACCGACGAAGCCGACCGGCAGGCCGATGATGGCGGCCGGCGGCGGCGCCCCGCGGTCCAGCAGATCGAGCAGGTGGAACAGCGCGGTGGGCGCGTTGCCGATGGCGACGACGGCGCCACCCAGCCTCTCCCCCCACAATTCCAGCGCGGCGGCGGAGCGGGTGTTGCCGATGCGCTTCGCCAGTTCCGGCACGCGCGGGTCGTCCAGCAGGCACAGCACCTCGTTGCCCGCCGGCAGGCGCGGGCGGGTGATGCCGTGCGCCACCATCTTGGCATCGCACAGGATCGGCGCGCCGTTCAGCAACGCGGTGCGCGCGGCGGTGGTGAAGCCGGGGGCGAAGCGGATATGGCGCGTCACCTCCACCATGCCGCAGGCGTGGATGACGCGCACGGCCACGCGCGCCTCCACCGGGCTGAAGCCGGTGAGGTCGGCCTCCGCGCGGATGGTGGCGAAGGATTGCCGGTAGATGGCGGCGCCGTCGCGGATGTAGTCGCTGCGCGTGGTCATGAGGGTTCGAGCACCGCCAGGGTTTGTTCCAGGGTCAGGCCGGCCGCCGCCGGCGGGTCGCCGGCACGGCCGTTCCGCACCAGGGCGAGGCCGCCGGGCTGGCCCACCAGGGTGGCCGGTGCCGCGCCCGGATGCGCGCAGCCTTTGGCGCAACCGGAGACATGCAGCAAGGGCAGCCCGGCGGGCAGGCGCGGCGCCAGCCAG
>NZ_JACTVA010000109.1 GCF_014490485.1 Teichococcus aerophilus
CGCCCGCTTCCGCGACCTGCACGCCCACCGCCTCGCCCTGCGCGGCACCACGCCGGACGCCCTGGCCACCCTGCTGGCCGATTGGCTGGCCGGCCAGCGCGCCGCCCCGCACGCCGCCAACCCGGCGGTCACCCAGGGCGTCGCCCGCGCCACCGCCGATGGCCCGGTCGCCTTCGTCTTCTCCGGCAACGGCGCCCAGTTCGCTGGCATGGCGCGCGAAGCCATGGCGCACAACGCCACCTTCCGCGCCGCCATCCAGGCCGCCGACGCCGTGCTCACCCCGCTCACCGGCTGGTCCGGCGCCGCCAAGCTGGCCGAAGGCGTCACCGCCGAGGAACTGGCGGGCACCGACCACGCCCAGCCGCTCCTGTTCCTGGTCCAGTACGGCATCGTCGCCGTGCTGGTGGGGGAAGGCATCCGCCCCGGCCTCTGCCTCGGCCACTCGGTGGGCGAGGTCGCCGCCGCCTGCGCCGCCGGCATCCTCACCCTGCCCCAGGCCGCCCGGCTGGTCGTCGCCCGCTCCCGCGCCCAGCACACGCGGCGCGGCCATGGCCGCATGGCCGCCATCGGCGCCAACGAAGCCAATGCCGCGCCGCTGATGGCAGCCGCCGGCGAGGAAGCCGACTGGAAGCTGGAAGTCGCCGCCTATAATGGGCCGGACGCCATCACCCTGGCCGGCCCGCCCGGCCCCATCGCCCGCGTGGTGGCGGAGGCCAAGAAGCGCCGCATCCCCGCCGTGCAGCTGGATCTCGACTACGCCTTCCACTCCCGCGCGATGGACCCGGTGCGGGAAGCCCTGGCGGCGGACCTCGCCGGCCTCGCCCCCGCCCAGGGCACGCTGCCCTTCTTCTCCACCGTCACCGGCAGCCTGAAGCCGGGGCTCGACCTCGATGCCGAGTACTGGTGGCACAACCTCCGCGCCCCCGTCCGCTTCCAGGCGGCGGTGCAGGCGGCGGTGGATGCCGGCGCCCGCCTGTTCATCGAGATCGGCCCGCACGCCGTCCTGCAATCCTATATCCGGGACAG
This sequence comes from Teichococcus aerophilus, assembly GCF_014490485.1. GTDB lineage: Bacteria > Pseudomonadota > Alphaproteobacteria > Acetobacterales > Acetobacteraceae > Pseudoroseomonas > Pseudoroseomonas aerophila. Next base: position 1,027 of record NZ_JACTVA010000109.1, read on the forward strand.
CCTGCGCGCGGCCGAGGCCGAGGCCCCCGTCCTCCCCACCCTCTCCCGCCGCGATGGCGATGGGGACCCATTCCCCGCCATCGCCGACCGCGCCTTCGCCCATGGCGCCGACCCGCGCCACGGCACCGCCTTCGCCGGCCCCGCCACGCGGGACGGCCTGCCCGCCACGCCCTTCGCCCGCCAGCGCCACTGGTTCACCGCGACGGTCGAGGCCCTGCGGCAGACCGACCCGGCGCAGGACCACCCGCTGCTCGGCTTCCGCCAGGGTGGCGAGGCCACGCGCTGGTCCCGCGTGCTGGACAGTGCCCTGGACCCCTGGCTGGCCGACCACGCCCTGATGGGCGAGGCCGTGCTGCCCGCCGCCGGCATGGCGGACATGGCGCTCGCCGCCGCCGCCCTGCACTACCCGGATGCGCCCGCACTGGAATTGCGGGAGCTGCAGCTGCTCCGCACCCTGCCCGTGGCGAAGGACAGCGCGCGCGAGGTCCGCTTCACCCTGGACCCCGCCACCGGCCTGTTCCAGATCGAGAGCCGCCCCCGCCTCAGCGCCGAGGCCTGGACGCTGCACGCCCGCGGCCAGATCGGCCCCGCCACCCTGGCCGCGCTGCCCGACGCCCCCCTGGCCGACCTGCCGGGCTGCGAGGATGCCGCCGCCCTGGTCGTCAGCGGCGAAGGCCTGATGGCCACCGCCCAGGGCTTCGGCCTGCATTACGGCCCCGCCTTCCGCCCGGTGCGGGAGATCCGCATCGCCCCCGATGGCGATTCCGCCCTGGTCCGCCTCGCCCTGCCGCCGGAAGCCCCGGCTGACGATGCCGGCTGGTTGCTGCACCCCGTCCGCCTCGATGGCGCCCTGCAAGGCCTGCTGGAGCTGATGGCGCAACAGGCGCCGGAGGAAGGCAAGGCCATGGTGCCGGTGCGCTTCGGCCGCCTGGTGCTGCGCCGCGGCGCCAGCCTGCCGGTGCGGGCGGAGCTGCGCGTGCTGCACCGGGGCGAACGCTCCGGCCAGTGCGCCGTGCTGCTGCGCGATGGCGCCGGCCAGGTCGTCGCCCGGCTGGACGACGCCTGGATGCAGGGCATCCGCCTCGCCCCCCGCCAGCAACTGGCCGACGCGGTGTTCCGCGTGGTCGAGCAGCCCACCCTGCCCGCCACCGCCCCGGACGCCGTCCCGGCCTCCGATGCCGTCTCCACCGATGCCGCCGCCAACGCCGCCCTGGCCCACGACGCCACGCTGGACCTGACCGAAAGCACCCTGCTGCTGGAAGGCCATGTCCTGGCCGCCGCCCACGCCGCGCTGCTGGCCAAGGCCGGCGCCGCCGGGCCAGCGGGTGCCATCCTCCCCGCCCAGGGCCTCACCCCCTACGCCCGCGCCCTTACGGAGATGCTGGCAGAGGACGGGCTGGCCGAGGCCACCGCCACCGGCTGGCGCCTGCTGCCGGGCGACGACCTGCCCCCCGCCCAGGAGATCTGGCAGGCCGTCCTGGCCGAATCCCCCACCCTGGCGCACGAGCTCGCCTGGCTGGCCCTGGCCGCCGAGCGCCTGCCCGCCGCCATCAACGGCCAGTCCCAGCCCGAGGCCCTGCCCCCCGCCGATGCCGCCGGGTTCGACCGGCTCTCCGGCGCCATCGCCGCCGCCGCCGCCACGATGGCTGCCACCTGGCCGGAAGGCCGGCCGCTGCGCGTGCTGGAAATCGGCGCCCAGGGCGGACCTTTGACCCGTCAGGCGCTGGAAGCGCTTGAGGCCACCGGCCGCCACATCCGCTACACCGCCACCGCCCCCGCCGGGGATACCCGTGCCGCCGCCATCCCGCCGCATGGGGAGCGCGTCAGCTTCACCTTCACGGCGTGGGAGCCCGGCACCGCCCTGCCCGGCCCGGCCGATCTTATCCTCGGCCTCGCCCCCGCCGCCCGGCTGCGCGCCGGCACCGGCCTGCTGGCCAGCCTCGCCGGCGCCCTGGCCCCCGGCGGCACCCTGCTGCTGGCCGAGCCGCTGCCCGCCCGCGCCTGGATCTTCGCCAGCGGCCAGGACGAAGCCTGGTGGAACGGCCCCGGCGCCGGCCCCGCTTTGCCGGACGCCGCCGCGTGGCAGGACGCCCTGGTCACCGCGCCGTGGCACGGCGCCCAGGTCGAATCCCTGGTCTCCGCCCCCTGGCCCGCTGTGCTGCTGGCCGCCGGCAAGTCCGCCACGGACGCCGCCGCCGAAGCCGCGTCGCCCGACGCCACCCCCATCCGCATCGTCGCCGATGCCGCCACCGCCGCGCTGGCCGGGGCGCTGGAAGCCGTCCTCGCCGCCGCCGGCATCCCCACCACCAGCGCCCCGCTGGCGGAGGCCGCCGCTACCCCGCCGCGCACGCTGCAGGGCACCCGCATCCTTGCGCTGATGGCGCCGGACGCCGCGTCCCTGGCCGCCAGCCTCGCCGCCACCACGGCGCTGGCGGAAGCCGCCCGTGGCGCCGCCACCGGCTTCACCCTGGTCGCCGCCGGCGGGGAAGCCGATGCCTGCCTCGCCCTCGGCCGCGTCCTGGCCAACGAGATGCCGGAGCTGAAGCCCCGCCGCATCGCCCTCGACCCCACCCTGGCCCCCACCGAAGCCGCCGCCCGCCTGCTGCCCGAACTGCTCGGCACGGCGCCGGAGCCCGAGCCGGAGTTGCGCCTGACCGCCACCACCCGGCTGGCGCCGCGCATCGTCCCCGGCCTCGCCCCCGCCGGGGCGCCGCAGGGCCCGGCCAGGCTGGCCATCCGCCAGCCCGGCCAGCTCGGCAGCCTGGCCTGGGAACCGCTTCCGGTGCTGGAAACCTCGGCCGAGGACGTCGTCGTCCGCGTCGAGGCCGCCGGCCTCAACTTTCGCGACCTGATGTGGGCCCAGGGCCTGCTGCCGGAAGAAGCCCTGATGGACGGCTTCGCCGGCCCCACCCTCGGCATGGAAATGGCCGGCACCATCGAATCCGCGCCCGCCGGCAGCGGCTTCGCGTTGGGGGACCGCGTCTTCGGCTTCGCCCCCGCCGCCTTCGCCAGCCGCGCCCGCACCCGCCCGCAGGCCATCGCCCACCTGCCCGCCGAGATCGGCTTCTCCGCCGCCGCCACCGTGCCGGTCGCCTTCCTCACCGCCGTCTACGCGCTGGAAACCTGCGCCAACCTCCGCGCGGGGGAGACGGTGCTGATCCATGGCGGCGCCGGGGCCGTCGGCCTCGCCGCGCTGCAGGTGGCCCGCGCCGCCGGCGCCCGCATCGCCGCCACCGCCGGCAGCCCGGCC
>NZ_JACTVA010000011.1:0-18282 GCF_014490485.1 Teichococcus aerophilus
CGCCCCCCGCCGCCGCCCGGCCCCGGCGCGGCGCCACCGTGCTGCCCATGCCGGCCGTGCCCGCCGCCGCCAGCCTCGCCGCCGGGGCCCATAGCCTGGAAGCGCTGCGCGAGGCGCTGCGTCAGGTGGACACCCCGCTGCGGGAGACCGCCACCAACCTGGTCTTCGCCGATGGCAATCCGCGCGCGCCGGTCATGTTCATCGGCGAGGCACCGGGCGCGGACGAGGACCGGCAAGGCAAGCCCTTCGTCGGCCAGTCCGGCCAGTTGCTGGACCGCATGCTGGCCAGCATTGGCCTGGACCGCACGGCCGAGGCACCGGACCGCGCCTTCTACATCAGCAACATCCTGCCCTGGCGCCCCCCCGGCAACCGCAACCCGACGGATGCCGAGGTCACGCTGTTCATGCCGTTCGTGCTGCGCCACATCGCCCTGGTGCGGCCGAAGCGGCTGGTGCTGCTCGGCGGCGTCTCGGCCAAGGCCGTGCTGCGGGCGAAGGACGGCATCACTCGCCTGCGTGGCCGCTGGCACAGCCTGGAGACGGATTCAGGCTCGCTGCCCGTGCTGCCCACCTGGCACCCGGCCTACCTGCTGCGGACTCCGTCCGCCAAGCGCGACGCTTGGGCCGATCTGGTGTTGCTGCGGCGCACTCTTGACGCGGAAAACGACGCTCCAGCCTCCGATTTATAACAAAATCGTGAAGCAACTTCGGGCGCCAAACACCTGTTTTTGCAGCCGCCCGTCTCGCTAAACGGGATTCGTCCCGGTCATCGGAATTGCCAGGGGCGCCGCAGGCCCGTATCGCTGCCCCCGCCATGCAAGCGATCTGCCCCATGGCCCTGCGTCACCGCCTCATCGCCGTTCTCGGCATGGGCGTGGTGGCGACGACCACTGTCGGGGTTCAGGCCCCGGCTTTGGCGCAAGGGGCCGGAGAGACCGCCCTCGCCGAACAGGCCATGAACGTGCCACGGCCCGCCCTCCGCAACGGGGTTCCGGGTCTGCCGCAGGTTCTCGCGCCGTCTGATGCAGCCCGTCTCGGCCGCATCTTTGAGCTCCAGGCGAGGGGAGATAGTGCAACAGCGACCAGAGAGGCCGAGCGGCTGGATGACCGCAGGCTGATGGGACATGTCCTGGCCGATCGTTGGCTGCGCCCCGGCGCCGCCGAACCCTCGGTCGCCGAGTTGCACACCTGGTTGGCGGAGTATTCCGACCACCCGGACGCCACCGCGGTGTTCGCCATGCTGCGCCGCCGCCTGCCGCAGAACGCGCCGCAGCCGCCGGCCCCGACGGACGACTCGCTCACCGCCGATGCCGATACGGTACCGGAGGAGCGCGACCCCGCCGCCCGCACCGTGCAGCGCGATTCGCGGCTGGACCGCCTGGTCCGCTCCCGCGTCAGCGACGGCGACGTGGACGGCGCGCTCTCCGCCATCGCCCGCGGTGCCAGCGGCACCTACGCCGCGCTGCTGCAGGGCGAGGTGGCCCTGACGCTGTTCCACAAGGCGCGGGACGAGGAAGCCTACCGCCTCGCCGCCGAGGTGGCACGTCAGAACCCCAATATTGCCCATCCCGCCTTCGTGGCCGGCCTGGCCGCCTGGGGCATGGGCCGCCCGGACCAGGCGCTGGCGCAGTTCGAGGCCGCCGCGCGTGCCGAGATCGGCCCGCCCGCCCTGCGTGCCGCCGCCGCCTTCTGGACGGCGCGCGCCGCCGTGCGCACCCGCCGCCCGCAGCTCTACGTTCCCTGGATGCTCCAGGCGGCGCAGGAGCCACGTACCTTCTATGGCCTGATCGCCCGGCGCGTGCTGGGCCTCGCTCCCGGCTTCGCCTGGGAGCGGGACGTGGCTGGCGAGGCCGAGGGCATCGCCCTGGCCGAGACCGCCGCCGGCTGGCGCGCCCTGGCGCTGCTGCAGATCGGCCAACGCGACCGGGCGGAGGCGGAACTTCGCCGCCTATGGCCGATCGCGCAGAACAACCCCAGCCTCTCCAGCGCCATGCTGTCCGTGGCTAGGCAGGCGGGGATGACGGAACTGGTCTCCCAGGTCGCCTCCCTCGCCCAGACGCGGGACGGCCGCCCGCGCGACTACGACCGCTTCCCCCTGCCCCGGCTGGAGCCCACCGGCGGCTTCAGCGTCGACCCGGCCCTGCTCTACGCCCTGGCGCTGCAGGAATCCCGCTTCGACGCGCGGGCCGTCTCCTCCGCTGGCGCACGCGGCATGATGCAGATCATGCCAGCCACGGCGGCCTATATCCTCAGCGATCCCAGCCTGCGCGGCCGCGGCGTCTCCCGCCTCAACGACCCGTCCTTCTCGCTGGAAGTGGCGCAGCGCTACCTGCACCACCTGGTGGAGCGGGACGTGGTGGATGGGGACCTGATCCGCGTGCTGGCCGCCTATAATAACGGCCCGGGCAACCTGGCCCGCTGGGCGCCCGTCGCCGCGCACCGCAACGACCCCTTCCTGTTCATCGAATCGATCCCGGTGAACGAGACGCGGGCCTATGTGCAGCGCGTCCTGGCTTATTCCTGGATCTACGCCAGCCGCCTCGGCCTGCCCGCGCCCAGCCTGGACGCGCTGGCCAGCGGGGATTTCCCCCGCTTCCATCCGCAAGGCAGCGCCTTCGCGGTGAACGGCCAGCAGGACCGTCCGGGGCTGCGCCGGGCCGTGTCCCGCTGAGGCGCCTGTAGGAGAAGGCCGGGGAAGGAATTCCCCGGTCCCCTTCTTTTCCTTCTTCGAGCTTGGCGTTGCGCCTCAGGACTGAGAGCGGACGCCGCTTGATGGTTCTCATCGTGGGCCACGCGGGCCGAACCGTCAGTCGCCGGAAGTCCTAGACCTCCGGCGTAGTCCGCCGTCTCCCATGACCGCGCCCTCAGTCGCCACACCCGTAAGACTCAAGAAAAGAACGGGTCCGGGGAATTCTATCCCCGGGCTTATTCTTGCTCCCAGGACACCACCACGCCCAGCGGGGCCATCCTCATAAGTGATACAACGCGTCATTTTCTACGCGGATTGCCCCGCTCAGGTCGTTGTTGCGCCTGCTTACACTCCATGCAAAGTCGCCATCTGAGACGACGCCGGCTGCTGTTCCAGCCCCCGGCGGTTCGCGACGCGGGATCTCTCCGACATGGCTCGACGCAACGCCAGAATACGCCTGGCCATCCTGGGTGGCGCGCTTTCGCTGCTGGTCCTGCTGGGGGCCGGCGGCGCCACCGCCTGGTGGGTGATCCAGGACGGAGTGGAGCAGCGCGCGCTGGTCGACCGCACGCATGCCATGATCGAGAACCTGCTGGAGACCGAGACCAGCCTGATCGAGGCGGTGACGGAGCGAAACCTGGTCCTCTCCACCGGCGGCGCGCAGACGAGCGACGCCATGGAGATGGCGCTGGAGCGCGGCAAGCGGAACCTCGACCAGCTGGACGAGATGATGCAGAGCCCGGATCAGCGCGTCCGCCTGGCGACGTTCACGCAAGGCTTTACGCAGCTGGGGCAGCGCCTGCGCGCAACCCTGGCGGCCCAGGAGCGGGGCGAGGCGCAGGAGCTGATGCCGCTGATCCGCGAAGCGACGCGGGACCGCCGCGCCCTGTTCCGCCTGAGCACCGAGATGACCGCGGAGGAACGCCGGCTGCTGGCGCTGCGGGCCGCCGCAGCGCAGGAGACCAACGGCAACGTCGCCTGGCTGTTCGGCGGCATGCTGGTTGTCGCGCTGCTGATCGGCGGGCTTGGCCTGTGGGCGCTGTACCGCCACCTGCACGGCAATGCGGAGCGCTACGCCACACTGGCGGCATCCGAGCGCCAGGCCCAGGCCGCCAACGCCGCGCTGGAGGAAAGCCAGGGAAGGCTGCAATCCATCCTGGACCACGCCCGTGACCCGATCCTGGTGGTGGAGGGCGACAACACCATCTCCGTCGTCAACCAGGCGGCGGCCGAGCAGTTCCGCATGACGGTGGAGGCGATGATCGGCCAGCCGGTGCAGGCCCTGGTGCCCGCCTTCGGCGCCCGCTCGGGCGAGGTGCTGGGCATGCGGCCGGACGGTTCCTCCTTCCCCGCCGAAATCTCGATCGGCCAGTATGTGGAACAGGGCCGCAACGCCTCGGTCTGCGTGCTGCGGGACGTGACGGAGCGCCGCCGGCTGGAACAGCTGAAGAGCGAGTTCGTCTCCACCGTCAGCCACGAGCTGCGCACGCCGCTGACCTCCATCCGTGCCTCGCTCGGCCTGATCGCCGGCGGCGTGGCCGGCGAGGTGTCGCCCGAGGTGCGGGAGCTGCTGGACATCGCCTACAACAACAGCGAGCGGCTGGTGCTGCTGGTCAACGACATCCTCGACATGGAGAAGATCGAGAGCGGCCGCCTGGAATTCCGGCGGGAGCGGCTGCCGGCCCGCCGCATTCTGGAACAGGCGGTCGAGGCCAACCGGGCCTACGGCGCCCAGTTCGGCGTCGGCTTCACCCTGACGCCGCCGGTGGGCCCGGATGCGGACGCGGCGGTCTATGCCGATGCCGGGCGCATCCAGCAGGTGCTGGCCAACCTGCTCTCCAACGCCGCCAAGTTCTCTCCGCGCGACGGCGTGGTGGAAGTCAGCCTGGCCATCGATGCCGGCAACATCACCTTCCACGTGCGCGACCACGGCAAGGGTATCCCCGCCGAGTTCCGCGACCGCATCTTCCAGCGCTTCGCCCAGGCGGATTCGTCCGACGTGCGGCAGAAGGGCGGCACCGGCCTTGGCCTGTCGATCAGCAAGGCGATCGTCGAGCACCATGGCGGCGTCGTCGGCTTTGACGATGCGGAGGGCGGCGGCACCCTGTTCTGGTTCACCCTGCCCCGGCTGGCGGAACGGCTGCCGATGCAGTCGCCGCTGCCCGCCGCCACCGGCAAGGGCCGCCGCCGCGCCCTGATCGTCGAGGACGATGCCGATGTCGCGCTGCTGCTGAGCCGGATGCTGGGCCAGCATGGCTGGGACAGCGAGGTGGCCCGCAACGCCGCCGAGGCCTTCGAGAGCCTGGACCGCGCCAGCTTCGACGCGATGACGCTGGACCTGATGCTGCCGGACGAGGACGGGCTCTCCGTCTTCCGCCGCCTGCGCCAGCGGCCGGATGGAAAGGCGCTGCCGGTCATCGTCGTCTCCGCCATTGCCGACCAGGGCAAGGTGCAGCTGAACGGCGATGCCGTCGGCGTCGTCGACTGGCTGGACAAGCCGATCGACCAGCTCAGGCTGCGGGAGGCGCTGCGCCAGGCGCTGCGCACCAGCGACCGCCCGGCCCGCATCCTGCACGTGGAGGACGACCACGACATCGTCCGCGTCGTCTCGGCCGTGATGGGGGACGAGGCGCAGATCATCCCCGCCCGCACCCTGGCCGAGGCCCGCGCCACGCTGGCGGCGGATGCCAATTTCGCCCTGGTCATCGTCGATGTCGGCCTGCCGGACGGCAGCGGGCTGGACCTGCTGGGCGAGCTGCGCCACCTGCCCAAGCCACCTCCGGTGCTGATCTTCTCCGCCAGCGACTACGATGCCGGCACGGCGCGCCATGTCGCCGCCTCCCTGGTGAAGAGCCGTACGGAGAACCGGGAACTGCACGAGACCATCCGCCACCTGATCGAGCAGCTGCCACCCGGCGGCGGCCCGGAGGCCCAGCCATGACCGACCAGCCCCTGACCCGCATCCTCTATGTCGAGGATGATGCCGACGTGCGGAAGCTTGCCACCTTCGCGCTGAAGATGGTCGGCAAGTTCACCGTGGAGGCCTGCTCCTCCGGTGAGGAAGCGTTGGAGAAGGCGGTGGAATTCGCGCCACAATTGCTGCTGCTGGATGTGATGATGCCCGGCATGGACGGCCCCACCACCCTGGCCCGCCTGCGGGAACTGCCGGAGATCGCGCCGGTGCCGGCGATGTTCATGACCGCCAAGGTGCAGCCGCAGGAAGTGCAGCGCTACCGCGACCTCGGCAGCCTCGACGTCATCTCCAAGCCGTTCGACCCGATGACGCTCTCCGCCACCGTGCGCGAGATCTGGGGCCGCCAAGGGGATCGCTGAGATGGCCGATTCGCCCGAGCAGGAAATCCGCGACGCCCTGCGCCGCCTGCGCGCCGAGGGTGTGCAGCGCCTGGGCGAGCGCGTGGATGAAGTGGCGGAAGGCTGGGCGGCGCTGGCCGACCGCGCCGCGTGGGACGAGGCCGCCCGCCAGGCGGCGCGGGACCTGGCGGCCAGCGCCCACCGGCTGGCCGGCGCCGGTGGCACCTTCGGCTTTCCCGCCATTTCCCTCGCCGCCGCGCCGCTGGAGGTGATGCTGCTCGGCCTCAGCGAGCATGTGGGCGATTCGACCGACCGCTTGGGCCAGACCGCGCATCTGGTGGAGACCGTCCGCGCCGCCTGGGCTGCCGGCCCTGTCTCCTCCAGCGGCATGGAGGGCGAGGCCGGGGCGGCCGCGCATCCGGGCGGCGCCGAAGCGATCTTCCTGTTCTCCGCCCCCGGCGAGCAGGCGACGCTGGCCGCCATCATCACCAATCTCGGCTACGCGCTGGAACAGGTGGCGGATTTCGCCAGCCTGGACAGCCAGCCCGCCGGCCGCATGGCCGCCGCGGTGGTGGACGATGCGCTGCCGGATGCGGCGGCGCTGTGCGGGCAGCTTTCCACCCTGTGCCCGGTCATCCTGCTGGCGCAGGAAGGCGGCTTCGAGGCCCGGCTGGCCGCCGCCCGCGCCGGCGTCACCGCCGTGGTGGCCAAGCCGGTCGAGGTGAACGAGCTGGCCGACTGGCTGGACCACTTCGCCAGCCGCAACGCCCAGGCGCGCTACTCCATCCTGGTGGTGGACGACGACCCGCTGCTGGCCGAGGCCTATGCCCTGACCCTGCGCCGCGCCGGCATGCTGGTGACGGTGGTGAGCGACCCCTCCCGCGCCATCGAGGCCCTGGCCGCCGCCACGCCCGACCTGATCCTGATGGACGTGCAGATGCCGGAGGTCGATGGCATCGAGCTCGCCCGCGTCATCCGCCAGACACGGCGCCACCTCTCCCTGCCCATCGTCTTTCTCTCCGCCGAGCAGGACACGGCGCGGCAATTGCTGGCCCGCAAGCTGGGCGGCGACGACTTCATCCCCAAGCCCGTGGATCTCGACCGGCTGGTGACGCTGGTGCGGCTGCGGGCGGAGCGTGCCCGCTCCCTCCGCGCCGTCATGGAAAGCGACAGCCTCACCGGCCTGCTCAACCACGCCCGCTTCAAGGAACGGCTGGCGCTAGAGCTGGAGCGCGCCCGGCGGGAAGGCCAGGAACTCAGCCTGGCCATCATCGACCTGGACCACTTCAAGGGCGTCAACGACACCCATGGACACCTGGTGGGGGATCGGGTGATCCGCGGCCTGGCGCGCAGCCTGCGCAAGCACCTGCGGCGCACCGACGTCATCGGCCGCTATGGCGGCGAGGAATTCGCCGCCCTTCTACCCAGCACCAGCCCCGAGCAGGCCGCCGCGCGGCTGGACAAGATCCGCGAGCGCTTCGGCGCCACGCCCTTCGATGGCGCCCACGGCCCCTTCAGCGTCACCTACAGCGCCGGCATCGCCGGCAGCTTGCCGCATGAGGGACCGGAGGCCTTGATTTCCGCCGCCGATGCCGCCCTCTATGCGGCCAAGCGCGCCGGCCGTAACCGGGTGGAGCGGGATCAGTAACAGGGGCACGCCATGCCGATCGATGAGAGCCTGACCTTCCTGCCGGTCAACATCGCCATCCTCACCGTCTCCGACACCCGTGACCTGACCACCGACAAATCCGGCCAGCTGCTGGCCGACCGCGTGGCCGAGGCCGGGCATGTGGTGCATTCCCGCCGCATCGTCCGCGACGACGCAGACGCCATCGAGGCCGTGCTGCGCCGCTGGATCGCGGACCCCGAGATCGATGTCGGCATCACCACCGGCGGCACCGGCATCACCGGCCGGGACGTCACGCCGGAAGCCTTCGCCCGGGTGCTGGACAAGGAGATCACCGGCTTCGGCGAGCTGTTCCGCATGCTCAGCTACCAGAAGATCGGCACCAGCACGATGCAGTCCCGCGCCCTCGGCGGCGTGGCCGGCGGCACCTACCTGTTCGCCCTGCCCGGCTCCTCCGGCGCGGTGCGCGATGCGTGGGACGACATCCTGCGCTTCCAGCTGGATGTGCGGCACAAGCCCTGCAACCTGGTGGAACTGATGCCGCGCCTGCTGGAGCATCTGCGGGGCTGAGGGCGGAAGAGGCAAAGCCAGGTAAGGTCAGGGGAATGAATTCCCCTGAAACCCCTTCTTTTTTCTGCGAGTCTTTCGGTTGTGGCTGTTAGGGCGTCGGCCTTCTTGAATCCGTGCGTGGGCGCGCCGGAGGTCCATGACTTCCTGCGACTGACGGTGCAGCCCGCGTCGCCTTCAGATCCATACAGGCTTCGCCATCTGGCGCTGCCCTTTGGTCTCGAAGCCCCAATCTTAAACTGAATAAAAAGAAGTAGGGGGTCCGGGGGAATTCTTTCCCCCGGCCTTCCCTTGCACTTCACCAACCCCCAATCCGCTCTACTCTGCACGTCCCCCCTTTTCAGGATGGAGGTGCCGAATGAGCCGCATGACTGGACGAGCGCGACGCAGCCTGTTGGCCCTGGGCGCCTTCTGCGCCGGCCTGTTGGCGACCGAGGCGGCCTTCGCGGCCGACCCGCCAGCCGCTTCCCGCACCCTGAACGCCATCCGCGAGCGCGGCAGCGTCATTTGCGGCGTGCAGAACGACAACCCGCCCTTCTCGCTGCCGGACAGCCAGGGGCAGTGGCGTGGGCTGGACGTCGATTCCTGCCGCGCGCTGGCCGCCGCCACCCTGGGCGATGCCAGCAAGGTCACCATCCGCGCCGTCACCGGCCTGACGCGCTTCCCGTCCCTGCAGAGCGGCGAGATCGACGTGCTGTTCGGCAGCACCACCTGGACGACGACGCGGGAAAGCGCCCTCGGCCTGGTCTTCGCCGGTGCCAACTACTACAGCGGCCAGGGCTTTCTGGTGCATTCGCGCCTGGGCGTGAAGACGCTGAAGGAGCTGGATGGCGCCTCCGTCTGCGTGCCGCCGGGCTCTACGACCGAGCTGATCATGCAGGACTGGGCCCGCAAGAATAATGTGACTTTCCGCCCGGTGGTGATCGACGACCCCAACCAGATCCAGTCCACCTTCCTCAGTGGCCGTTGCGACGTCTTTACCCGCGACCTCACCGGCCTCTCCGGCTTCCGTGCCCGCCAGCAGCGGCCGGAGGACTTCACCCTGCTGCCCGAGTTCATCTCGATGGAGCCGCTCGGCCCCTTCATCCGCAAGGGCGACGATGGCTGGCTGGATATCGTCCGCTGGACCCAGCTGGCCCTGCTGGCAGCCGAGCAGATGGACATCACCGCCGCGAACGTGCGGGAACAGGCCGGCAGCGCCACCAACCCGGATATCCGCCGCCTGCTGGGCGCGGAAGGCGAAGTCGGCCCCAGCATGGGGCTGGACAAGGCCTGGGCCGCCCGCGCCATCGCCGCCGTCGGCAATTACGGTGAGGTCTGGCAGCGCAACGTGGCGCCGATGGGCCTGCCACGGGGCAATAACCGCCTGTGGGATCAGGGCGGGCTGATGTACGCGCCGCCGCTGCGCTGAGCGGACGGGAAGAAGGCTGGGGGAAGGAATTCCCCCAGGGCCCCATCTTCATTTTACAAGTTTCAGGGTCGGGCGGGGTCCGGGCTCTCCAGGCCTGGGCGGCAGGGCGTTCGGTATCGGCAAGGTCACGGCCTGGCTGCGTCGGTCAGGTGGTGTAGCCTGCCCTTCCCGATGTTCTCCCTATGGCCTCACATTCATTAACCATTCGTTCTATTGATGTTCTTGACTCTTGGCAGGGGTCGTCGCAAAGATCGCCTTGAACGAAAGGGGAACGCGGCATGCCTGACGGAAGCATCCACGACGCCTCCACCCTGCTCAACGGGGTCCGGAAAGGCCGGGGCGCCACCACCAACCCCGCCGTGCGATTCGACCGTCACTCCACCGCCGCCTTCGACGACGGCTGGGACACGCTGGGCGAAGACGCCGCCGAACTGCCCGCCCTGGCCACCACCCTGATCAAGGACAGCAGCCGCAGCGCGCTGGCCTGGAACAAGTCCCCTGATATCGGCTTCGACCGCTCCATCAACCCCTACCGGGGTTGCGAGCACGGCTGCATCTACTGCTTCGCCCGCCCCACCCACGCCTATCTGGGCTTCTCTCCCGGGCTGGATTTCGAAACCAAGCTGCTCTTCAAGCCGCAGATCGCCGAGCTGCTGGAGAAGGAGCTCCGCAAGCCCGGCTACAGCCCCGCCCCCATCGCCATCGGCACCAACACCGACCCCTACCAGCCGGTGGAGCGGACGCTGAAGCTGATGCGCGGCATCCTGGAAGTGCTGGAGCGGTTCAATCACCCCGTCACCATCGTCACGAAATCCGCCGGCGTGCTGCGGGACATGGATATCCTTGCCCGCATGGCGCAGCGCGGGCTCGCACGCGTCTGCCTCTCCGTCACCACGCTGGACCCGGCGCTAGCACGTATCCTGGAGCCCCGCGCCGCCACCCCCGCCCGCCGGCTGGATGCCCTGACCAAACTGGCCGCCGCCGGCATCCCCACCGCCGTGCTCGCCGCGCCCATGATTCCCGCCGTGAACGACATGGAGCTTGAACGTATACTGGAACGCGCCGCTGCCTGCGGCGTCGACCGCGCCGGCTTCGTGCTGCTGCGCCTGCCTCTGGAAATCGCCGACCTGTTCGAAGCCTGGCTGCGCGAACACATGCCGGACCGGGCGGAGCGCGTGATGTCCCTGGTCCGGCAAACGCGCGAAGGCGCGGCCTATAACAGCCGCTTCGGCCAGCGCCAGACCGGCACCGGCCCCTATGCCGAGATGCTGCGCCACCGCTTCCACGTCGCGGCCCGGCGGCTGGGGCTGGAACGCACCCAGCAAGGCCACACCTCGCAGTCCGGCCTGCGCTGCGATCTGTTCAGCGTGCCGCATATGCCGGGAGTGGCGACGCAGCTTCAGCTGTTCTGAGGCTTGAAGGAAGGCCGGGGAATGAATTCCCCGGCCCCCTTCTTTCTTTTTCCGATTTTTTGGGTGTGGCTGCGGCAAGGTTGGTCTGGTTTGAGACACGACCGGTTCGCGCAGGAGGATCATGTCCTCAGGTGACTTCGGGTTCAGCCCAGGTGCCCATTTCAAATATATTCAAGAGCGCTGGCTCTCGGCTGCGCTGACATTCTGCTGGCTGCGGCTGATGCGGAAATATTCATCCGTCCGAGGTGATGCAGCGCCAATGTAGGTTATTTGGCAGTGCTGCCAGCGTGAACGGCACGAACAGACGTCAGCGAACCATCCGTCAGACCCAAACTGTCACCTTAAGAGTCCAACGCCAAACTCGCAGAAAAAAGAAGGGATCCGGGGAATTCCTTCCCCGGCCTTCCTATCCCTCCCGAACGATCAGCGGGTCATCGGCCCATTGCCCTGCACCGTCGCCGTACCCGGCAGCACGGTCACACCGCCGCTCTGGCAGGTGTTGCCTTTCACTGTCAGGTCCCGCACCGGGTGCTGCAGGCGGTTGCGTTGGTCGGACCCCAGGCGGATGCAGTCGGAAGCCGCGGCGATGCGGTTGTCCTCCACCACGTTGCTGTCGTCAGAGACCCTGATTCCGACGGGCACGTTGCGGATAGTGTTGCCGATGACGCGGTTGCCCGGCGCCGCATCGGCGAACACGCCACGAGCCGGGTCCAGCCGCAGCATGCAGGCTTCCGGCCGCAGCCGCGATTCCTGCCGGGATGCGACGGCGATGCCGACCAGGCTGCCGCCATCGATGGTGTTGTTGCGGATGGTGTTGTTGGTGGTGGGCTGCACGCGCAGGAAGGCGTCCGGGTCGTTCGGGCGTTCCCCGCAATTGCGGTACAGGAAGATGCCGCCGGCCTTGTTGCCAACGATGGTGTTGCCCTCGATCACGTTGTCCGCCGAGGAATCGATGGCGATGCCCTCGCGCGTCCGTTCCCGCGCGAAGGGCACGTCGCCTTCATTGCCGAAGCCGTTCCGCAGCACGCGGGTGTTGGCGATGCGGCTGCGGCGGGAATCGTGGTCCAGGTAGATGCCGATGCTACCGTTTTCCTCGACGAGCGAGTCGAGCACCGTGGTGTCGTCGACATAGCCATCGATATATACGCCGCCGCCGGAGTTCCGCCGCGACGTCACGTTCTGCAGGGTGACATGCTGCGGCAGCAGGTTGCTATCCGGCCGCCCTCCGCCCGGCTGGACGATGCGAACCGATGTGACGGTGGAGCCGATATACACTCCGTTGCCGCGCGCCCCGGTGACGTTGCAGTTGCGGATCTGCACCTGGGAGACGCCGCGCTGGCCGCCCACCACCAGCGTCCGCGGCACCTTGTACTCGCCATCCAGCGTCGCGCCCCGGCAATCGAGTACCAGGTTGGAACCGGTGATGACCGTGGTGCCGGTGTAGCGGCAATTCGGCTCCAACTGGGTGGAGCGGGTGATCTCGAGGTTGCTGCCGCAGGCGGCCGGCTGCGCCGGGGCCTGGCCGCGCGGCTGGGCGAAGGCGGGCGCGCCCAGGAACAGCCCCCCGGCCAGCAGGGAGAATGCCAGCAGCCCACGCGGCAAAGCCGGCCCCTGCGGTTCCGCGCCCCCCTGTCGGCGGGCGGCAGGGCGATGTCCAGGCTGGTTCCGCATGCTGATGATCCCTTGGCAGAGTGGCTGCCGCACCCCGGCATGCACGGCCTCAGCCAATATGTACCTGCCGCGACGCGGAACCAGCCCCCTCCCGGGATCGTCAGATGGTTCGGCTACAGCGCCCGCCAGCCGATATCCCGCCGGCAGAAGCCCTGCGGCCAACGGATGGCGTCCACCGCCGCATAGGCGGCGTCATGCGCCTGCCGCAACGTGGCGCCGGAACCCGCAACGCCCAGCACCCGCCCGCCGGTGGAGACCAGCGCGCCATCCTCCCGCCGCGCGGTGCCGGCATGGAACACCTGGGCGCCGGGGACGCGGGCCGCATCCTCCAGTCCCTCGATCTCGGTGAGCTTGGCATAGGCGCCCGGGTAGCCCTGCGCCGCCATCACCACCACCATCGCCGCCTCGTCCGACCAGCGAAGCGAGAAGCGGTCCAGCTCTCCGTCGCATGCGGCCACCAGGGCGGCCAGCAGGTCGGATTGCAGACGCAGCATCAGCACCTGGCATTCCGGGTCGCCGAAGCGGACATTGAATTCGATCAGCCGCGGCCCCGTCGCCGTCAGCATCAGCCCGACGAACAGCACGCCGCGGAACGGCGTGCCCCGCTTCGCCATCTCTTCCAGGCTGGGGCGGACGATGCGGCTCATCACCTCGGCCTCGATGGCGTCGGTGAAGGCAGGCGGCGGAGAATAGGCACCCATGCCGCCGGTATTCGGCCCGGTATCGCCATCGCCGACGCGCTTATGGTCCTGCGCCGCCGCCATCGGCAGTGCCGTGGTGCCGTCGCACAGCGCGAAGAAGGAGACCTCCTGGCCGACCAGACACTCCTCCAGCAGGATCGTCGCGCCGGCCTCGCCATGCACGCGGCTTTCCATGATGTCGGCGATGGCGGCTTCCGCCTCGGCCACCGTCTCGGCCACGACCACGCCCTTGCCGGCGGCCAGGCCGTCGGCCTTCACCACGATGGGCGCGCCCTTCTGGCGCAGATAGGCGCGGGCGGCATCGGCATCGTCGAACTGCGCCCACTCGGCGCCCGGCACGCCGGCGGCGGTGGTCACCTCGCGGGTGAAGGTCTTGCTGCCTTCCAGGCGGGCGGCGGCGGCGCTTGGGCCGAAGCAGCGCAACCCGGCCTCTGCGCAGGCATCGGCCAGTCCGAGGGTCAGCGGGGCTTCCGGCCCCACCACCACCAGGTCCACTGCCTTGTCCCGCGCGAAGGCGACCAGGGCGGCCACGTCCTCGGCGCCGATCGGCACACATTCGGCCAGCTCGGCAATGCCGGCATTGCCCGGCGCGCAC
The DNA here is from genome assembly GCF_014490485.1 of Teichococcus aerophilus. GTDB lineage: Bacteria > Pseudomonadota > Alphaproteobacteria > Acetobacterales > Acetobacteraceae > Pseudoroseomonas > Pseudoroseomonas aerophila. The sequence continues at coordinate 13,986 of NZ_JACTVA010000011.1, forward strand.
CACAGCTTCGTCAGCAGCGGGGACGCCGCCAGCGCCCAGGCCAGCGCATGCTCACGCCCACCGCCGCCCACCAGCAAAACCTTCATCACGACCCCCGCTTGCAAACGGCGTGGCGCTAGCATGGCACGCGCCGTCCGTCACCCTTGCCCTTGCCGCTGATGGTTCTCTGGCCTTGCGCCGGTGGGTATTCGGCATGGGAGAGGAAGGCCGGGGAAGGAATTCCCCGGACCCCTTCTTTTCTTTCTGGGAGTCCTCAGGGGGTGGTTGTGGAGGCGTTGGCCTTTTTGAACCCCGCCGTGGTCGCTCCGGAGGTCCAGGACCTCTAGCGACTGACGATTCAGCCCTCATGGCTATTCATATTCCTTATGGCTTCACCACCAGTCCTGAAGCCCCACACCAAACTCGAAGAAAAAAGATGGGGTTTCAGGGGAATTCTTTCCCCTGACCTTCCCTTCCCACCTCAACCCCGAATATCGTTCGATTCCAAAGCCGTACCACCATCTGGCCCCGTGCCGCCCCAGCCCTCGCCACACGGCGCCCGCCGCCGCATACTGGGCAGCGATGGATACGACCGACGAAGCGCCCCGCACCAACGCCCCCGAATTCACCGTCTCGGAGATCAGCGGCGCCATCAAGCGCACCCTGGAAGGCGAGTTCGGCCGCGTGCGGGTGCGCGGCGAGATCACCGAGCTAAAAGCTTACCCCTCCGGCCACATCTATCTGGCGCTGAAGGATGAAGGCGCGAAAATCCGCGCCATCATCTGGCGCTTCGCCGTTCCGCGCCTGACCCTGAAGCCGGAGAATGGGGTGGAGGTCATCGCCACCGGCAAGGTCTCCGCCTACGGCGAACGCTCCGACTACCAGCTCATCATCGACCGGTTGGAATATGCCGGCGAAGGCGCCTTGCTGGCCCGCATCGACGCCCTGCGCAAGAAGCTGGGCGCCGAAGGCCTGTTCGACGAGGCGCGCAAGAAGCCCCTGCCCCGCCTGCCGCGCGTCATCGGCGTGGTCAGCAGCGAGAAGGGCGCGGTGATCCAGGACATCCGCACCACCATCGCCCGGCGCTTCCCCAGCCATATCCTGCTCTGGCCGGTGCCGGTGCAGGGCCAGGGCGCGGCCGAGCAGATCGCCGCCGCCATCGAGGGCTTCTCCCGCCTCCCCGCCGGCATCCCGCGGCCGGATGTCATCATCGTCGCGCGGGGCGGTGGCAGCCTGGAGGATCTGATGGCCTTCAACGAGGAGATCGTCGTCCGCGCCGCCGCCAACTGCCCCATCCCGTTGATCTCGGCGGTGGGGCATGAAACGGACACCACGCTGATCGACTTCGCCTCCGACCGCCGCGCGCCGACGCCGACCGCCGCCGCCGAGCTGGCGGTGCCGGCGCGGGCGGAACTGCTGGCCGGGCTGCAGCAGACCTCCGCCCGGCTGCTCGGCTGCGGGCAGGCGATGCTGAACCAGGCGCGACTGCACCTCTCCCGCACCGAGGCGCGGATGCCGGACCTGCCCGGCATCGTCGGCGCCGCCCGCCAGCGGCTGGACGACCGGGCCGAGCGGTTAACCCTGGCCCCGACCGCGCTGCTGCACCGCAAGCGCGGCGCGCTGGACGCCATCGCCCCCCGCCTGCCCCACCCGCGCGAGACCCTGGCCGCGCACCGCCACGCCGTCGCGCAATCCGACACCCGCGCCCGCGCCGCCCTGCAACGCCTGACCGACCAGAGCCACGCCCGATTGGCCCGCATCGCCGACCCCGCCGCCGGCATGGCCGGCCGCCTGCGGGAAGCCCGGCTGCACCTGTCCAGCCTGGGCGCGCGGCTGGAGGGCGCTTCCTACCAGGGCGTACTGGCGCGCGGCTTCGCCCTGATCCGCACCGAGGACGGCCACGCCATCCCCTGCGCCGCCGATGTCGCCCCCGGCGCCCGGCTGGCCGTGACGATGCGGGACGGCAGCTTCGCCGCCACCGCCGATGGTGCTGGCGCCCCGCCCGCGCCCGCCGCGCCGCCGCCCCGCAAACGCCCGACCAAACCGGAACAGGGATCGCTGCTGTGATCATCCGCCGCCATTTTCTCGCCCTGCCGGCCCTGCTGGCCGCCGCCCCCTCCTGCGCCCGGGGGCCGGACGGCGCGCCGGGAACGCAGCCCACCGCCAGCGCTGCGCAACCGCTCCGCATCGGCCCCGAGGGGCTGGCGCAGGGCGGGCTGGCGCTCGGCCAGGCCACGCCCGGCAGCCGCATCACGCTGGATGGCAAGCCGGTGCAGGTCTCGCCCGATGGCCGCTTCGTCCTCGGCTTCAGCCGCGACGCCGCGCCGGTCGCCCGCCTGGCCGTCACCACCCCCGGCCGCGGCACCGAGCAGCGGGATCTGGCGATCGCCCAGCGGGAATGGGACGTGCAACGCCTCAACGGCCTGCCCGCCGCCATGGTCTCCCCCAACGCGCGGCAGCTGGAGCGCATCAACGCCGAACGCAAGCGCATCGCCGCCACCCGCGCGGTGGACAGCGACCTGCCCTATTTCACCGAGCCGTTCATCCGCCCCGCCCCCGGCCGCATCAGCGGCGTCTATGGCAGCCAGCGCATCCTGAACGGCGAGCCGCGCGCACCGCATCTGGGGCTGGACATCGCCGCCCCGACCGGCACCCCGGCGCTCGCCATGGGCAGCGGCCGGGTGCTGCTGGCGGCGGATCTGTACTTCACCGGCAACACCATCATCTTGGATCACGGGCACGGTGTGACCACCCTCTACGCCCATCTGTCCGCCATCAACGTGGCGGAGGGGCAGAGCGTGCGGCAGCGCCAGCGCATCGGCGCAACCGGCGCCACCGGGCGAGTGACCGGCCCGCATCTCCACCTTGGGGTGAATTGGCTCACCACGGCGCTGGACCCGGGGCCCCTGTTACCGGCAGCATAACGTTCAAACTGCTCCGGAACCTCGGCCATGGAATCGCTGATCGACCGGATTTACGAAGCCGCCCTGATCCCCGAGCAATGGGACGAGGTGCTGGTCTCGCTCAACCGCATCGGCGGCGGCCTGGGCACGACGCTGTTCACCTCCAGCAACGGCCCGATGCGCTGGCTCGCCACCCCGGGCCTGTATGACCTGATACGCGGCATGGTCGAGAGGGGCGAGCTGCGGGAAAACGACCGCCACGTGCGCGCCCTGGCGCTGGACCATGCTGGCTTCGTCGGTGACCAGCACTTGTTCGCGCCGGAGGAACGGCTGCAATCCACCCTGCACCAGCGCTTTCTGGCCCCCAACGGCCTGGGCTGGTGCGCCGGCACGTTGATCCGCCCGCCCTCCGGCGACGTCCTGGTCCTCTCCATCGAACGGCTGGAGCGGGACGGCCCGGTCTCGGCGGAGGTCCTGGAGCAGTTGGACGGCCTGCGCCCCCATCTGGCCCGCGCCGCCCTGGTGGCCAGCCGCCTGAAGATGGAACAGGCCCGCGCCGCCGTGGCCGCGCTGGAGCTGATGGGCCTGCCCGCCGCCATGCTGGGCCGCAGCGGCCGCACCCTGGCCATGAACAACCTGCTGGGCGCCATGACGCCGCAGGTGGTGCAGGACCGCCAGGACCGCCTGCAACTGACCAACAGGGAAGCCGACCCGCTGCTGGCCACCGCGCTGGAAAGCCTGCGGGCCGCCCAAGGCACCTCCACCCGCTCCATCCCCATCCCGGGGCGGGAGGGGCAGTCCCCCATGGTGCTGCACCTGGTGCCGGTGCGCGGCCAGGCACGGGACATCTTCAGCGACACGCTGGCCCTGGCGGTCATTACCCCCGTCACCCATGGCGGCGTGGCCCAGCCGGACGTCATCCAGGGCCTGTTCGACCTGACCCCGGCCGAGGCCCGCGTCGCCCGCAGCATCGCCAGCGGCAACACACCGGAAGCCACAGCCCTCAACCAGGGCGTCTCGGTCGAGACCATCCGCAAGCAGCTCGCCGCCGTCCTGGCCAAAACCGGCCTGCGCCGCCAGGCGTCCCTGGTCGGGCTGCTGACGGGGACAGCGCCTCCATCGGCGTGAGGAGAGGCGCGACGCCTTGGGGCCGGTTCTTGCTGTCGAGGGCGGAAGAAGGCCGGGGAAGGAATTCCCCGGACCCCATCTTCTTTTTGCGCGTTTGAGTTGCGCTTCAGGGCCGTGAGAGGACGTTGGATTGGGTACGGGAGAGTATGAGCGGCGAACCTGCACCTCGGTTTCCGAAGCGGCGCACCGTCCTTGTCACACCATCGCCGAAGCCTTGAGCCTTGAGCCTTGAGCCTTGAGCCTTGAGCCTTGAGCCTTGAGCCTTGAGCCTTGAGCCTTGAGCCTTG
>NZ_JACTVA010000011.1:18299-129687 GCF_014490485.1 Teichococcus aerophilus
GCATGTTCTCCAGAGCCGTACCTGAGGAAACATGCTGATAAATGACTATTTTATATCAATAATTTCTCTATCCGAAGCGCAAGCTAGATGCCTCATTCTTCCTGAATCGCGGGTGCAGGGGATCGTATCCCCTGCCGGGGGAGCTTGAGGGGGCGGAGCCACCTCGATCCCACCGGGACGCAGGCCGGCCCTACCCACGCGTGCGCCCAAAGGAAAAGGCCGGGGAATGAGTTCCCCGGCCCTCCTTCAACACCAGCCTGGCGAACCGCCAAGCCGAGCGGCATCACACTCGCAGCAGGTGCACCTCGACGGTCGGCCGCTTGCGCAGCCGGCGGCCCAGGGCCTTACGCAGCGCCGCGCGGGCGGCATCGCGCAGGGAGTCGTCTTCCTGGCGCAGGTTGCCGGGCAGTTCCGTCACGCTGCGTGCCAGCTCGGCGGCGATCTGGCCAGGCTCCTGGTCCGTCGGCTCGAACAGGCCGGGGGCGGAGACCTGGGGGGTGCCCAGGACGCGGCCGGACTTGTCCACCGCCAGGGAGGCGACGACAACGCCGTTGAACAGCATCTTGCGCCGCGCGCCCATGACGCCGCCATCCAGCGGCACCAGCCGGTCCCCGTCGATGACGAGGCGGCCGGTCGGCACGCCTTCCACTACGTCCGGCGCCTCGTTGCCGGAAAGCGGGGCGAGGCGCAGCACGTCGCCATCTTCGGTCAGCACCGGGGTGCTGCCCATCTCGCGCGCCAGGGAGGCGTGCTCCTGCAGGTGGCGCCACTCGCCATGCACCGGCACGGCGTAGCGCGGCTTCACCAGCGAGTAGAGCTTGCGCAGCTCATCCCGGCAGGCGTGGCCGGAGACGTGGACCTTGTAGTCCTCCGCCGTCATCACCTTGCAGCCGCCGCGGGCCAGCTCGTCCTGCATGCGCAGCACGGCCTTCTCGTTGCCCGGGATCATGCGGGAGGAGAAAATGACGGTGTCGCCTTCGCCCAGCGAGATGCGCGGATGGGTATCGGCCGCGATCTTGGCCATGGCGGAGCGCTGCTCACCCTGGCTGCCGGTGCAGATGATCAGCAGCTCGTTGTCGGGCAGGTCATCCGCCTCGTCCTCGCTGATGAACGGACCGACGCCCTTCAGGTAGCCGCATTCGCGCGCCGAGGCCTCGGCATTGCGCAGGCTACGGCCGAACAGCGCCACCCTGCGTCCCACCGCCTTGGCCGCCAGCGCGATGGACTCGACGCGGGCGACATTGGTGGCGAAGCAGGTGACGGCAACGCGACCCTTCAGCGGCCGCAGCAACGGAACCAGGTTGCGCCGTACCTCGGCCTCGCTGCCGGAATGGCCCTCGACCATCGCGTTGGTGCTGTCGCACACCATGGCCAGGACGCCTTCCTGGCCCAGGCGGGCGAAGGCTTCCAGGTCGGCGGGCTCGCCGATCAGCGGGTCCGGGTCCAGCTTCCAGTCGCCGGTGTGCAACACCGTGCCGTAGGGCGTGCGGATGGCGATCGACTGCGCTTCCGGCACCGAGTGGGTGACACGGATGAAGGTCAGGTCGAACGGCCCGAGCTGGAAATTCCCGCCGAGCGGGATGGTGTGCAGCGGCACCTGGTGCAGCAGGTTGGCCTCGGCCAGCTTGCGGCGCAGGACGGACGCGGCGAAGGGACCGGCATAGACCGGGCACTTCAGCTGCGGCCACAGATGCGCCACGGCACCGATATGGTCCTCGTGCGCGTGGGTGATGACCAGCCCGGCCAGCTGGTCGCGCCGTTGCGCCAGCCAGTACGGGTCGGGGGTCATGACCTCCGCCTCGGGGTTGTCGTTGCCGCCGAAGCCAATGCCGCAATCGATGGCCAGGAGCCGGCCGTCGCAGCGATAGACATTCAGATTCATGCCTATCTCCCCGGACCCGCCAAGCGGGATGAAGGATAGGTCGCCAGTGATCAGATTCATCGAGTCTCACAACAGGGGTTGATAGTCACTTCGGTCTCGTCTGGAGCGACAACCCCGGGCGCGCCGTTGTCCCCGTGGGGAAGGCGCGGCGTCCGGCTTTCGTCGCTCAATCTGTTTCGGCCCGCAGGATATCCGGCAGGGCCGTACGATGGAAAATGGGGATGGGATTGCGATCCGCCAACAGGCGGAGCCCTTCCAAGGTGATATCGGGGTCGGTGCGTTCCATCACCGGCGTGCCTTCGGCCAGCAGAGGCGCCAGCCCACCTGTGCCGACAACCTTGAGCGGAGCGCCGAACTCGGCCTTGATGCGGGACACGATTCCTTCCACCAGACCCACATAGCCCCAGAAGATACCCGATTGCATCGCCGGAACGGTGCTGCGGCCGATCACGGATTGGGGACGGCCGATGCCGATGCGGGGCAGCCGGGCCGCAGCCCGGTGCAGTGCCTCGATCGAGAGCTGGATGCCGGGGGCGATGATGCCGCCCAGATAGGCGCCGTCATGGTCCACCATGTCGAAGGTGGTCGCGGTGCCGAAATCGATCACCACCAGCGGGCCGCGGTAGTGGTAGTGGGCGGCCAGGGCGTTCAGCAGGCGGTCGGCACCCACTTCCTCCGGATGGTCCACCTTGATCTCGAAGCCCCAGTCCAGCGAGGCGCGGGCGATCAGCGGCTCGGCCACGAACCACTCGCGGCACAGGCGGCGCAGATTGTAGAGGGCGGCCGGCACCACGGTGCCGATGACGCAGCGTTCCACATCCGCCGGGCGCAAGCCGTTCAGTTGCAGCAGCGCCAGCAGCCACACGGCGTACTCGTCGCTCGTCCGGTCGGTGCGGGTGGCAATGCGCCAGCGGCCGCGCCACTCCGCGCCATCATGGATGGCGAAGACGACGTTGGTATTGCCGGCATCAATGGCGAGCAGCATCGGCTTCCCCTCCCCCGGGGCGTTGATCAAACCCATGGATGGGCACGGCGTTGCGCGGCCGTGCCGAAATCACCGCGCCGCCAGCCATTCGCCGGCGGAGACGACTTCCACCCCCTGCGGGGTGGCGAAGAGCAGCCGGCCATCATCATCCAGCCCGCCGAAATGGCCGTCCCGGAACACGTCGCCCTGGCGCAGCACCATCGGCGCCGCCAGCGCCGGGCCCCGCGCCACCCAGGCCTGCCGTACCGCCGCCAGCCCGGCCTGGTGCCAATGCGCCACACTGGCCAGCAACCGGTGGGCGAAAGCCACCGGGTCCGGCGGCGCGATGCCGGCCTGGGCGAAGCTGGCGGCCCGCCGGTCCGCCAGCTCCGGCGCCACGGCCAGGTTGACGCCGATACCGAAGATCACCCAGTCGATGCCGCCATCCGGCGAGATGGCGCCCTGGGACAGGATGCCGGAGCACTTGGCGCCGTCCAGCAGCAGGTCGTTCGGCCATTTCAGCTGCAGCTGCGTGCCGGGCGGCAGGATGCCGGCGGCGGCGTCGGCCAGCGCCACGCCAGCCAGCAGGCCGTATTGCGGCAAGTCCCGCGCCGGCCCGGTGGGCCGCAGCAGCATGGAGATGAAGAGATTACCGGCGGGCGAGGTCCAGGCCCTGCCCTGCGTGCCCCGTGCGGCGCTTTGCCGCCGGGCCAGCACGGCAAGCCCTTCCGGCTCACCCTGCTGTGCGGCGGCCAGCACGATATCCTGCGTGCTGGCCAGTTCATCATGGATGGCGAGGCGCCATCCGCCGGACTGTATCACCCCACCAGGGCCGCGACGGCTGCCTGGGCCGCCGAGAGGAACAGGCCGGGGAAGGCGAAGAAGAACAGCGTGAACAGCCCGGTCCCCGCCAGCACGACGGAGAGGCTGGCCGGACGGGCATCCAGCGCACCGATGCCGGCGTCGAAATACATCACCTTGATAACGCGCAGGTAATAATAGGCCGACACCGCCGAGGACAGCACGCCCACCACCGCCAGGGTGATGAAGCCGCCCTGGATGGCTGCGCCGATGACGAAGTACTTGCCGAAGAACCCAGCAAGAGGCGGGATGCCGGCCATCGAGAACATGAACAGCGTCATCGCCAGCGCCATGGCCGGGTCCGTCCGGCCGAGGCCGGCGAGGTCTTCCACCTTCTCCAGCGACTGGCCATTGCGGCGCATCGCGATCAGCACCGCGAAGGCGCCGACATTGGTGAAGAGGTAGATGGCCATGTAGACCAGCAGGGCGCGCACACCGAGCTCGCTGCCCACCGCCAGGCCCATCAGCGCGTAGCCGACATGGCCGATGGAGGAATAGGCCATCAGGCGCTTGATGTTGGTCTGCCCGATCGCCGCCAGCGCGCCCAGGACCATCGAGGCCAGGGAGCACAGGATGATGATCTGCTGCCACTGGCCCGCCAAGTCCCCGAAGGGGCCGGCCGCCACGCGGGTCAGCAGCCCGATGGCGGCGACCTTGGGGGCGGAGGCGAAGAAGGCCGTCACCGGCGTCGGCGCGCCTTCATAGACATCCGGCGTCCACATGTGGAACGGCACGGCGGAGACCTTGAAGGCCAGCGCCGCCAGCACGAACACCAGGCCAACCACCAGGCCGAAGGGCACCGCTTCCGCAGTGCCGATGGCGTCGGCGATCCGGTCGAAATTCGTGGTGCCGGAGAAGCCGTAGATCAGGCTGGCGCCGTAGAGCAGCAGGCCGGAGGCCAGCGCGCCGAGCACGAAGTACTTCAGGCCAGCTTCCGACGACCGCCCGTTGTCCCGGTCGAACGCCGCGATGACGTAGAGCGAGAGGGAGAGCAGCTCCAGGCCGATATACAGTGTCAGCAGGTCGTTCGCCGACAGCATGATCATCATGCCGATGGTGCTGAACAGCAGCAGGATCGGGAACTCGAACTTGGCGAGACCCTGCTTGGCGTTCCAGTCCATCGCCACCAGCACGCCGAGCGCCGCGCCAGCCACCACCAGCAGCTTGGTGAACTTGGTGAAGGCGTCCGAGACATACTGGCCGGCGAAGGCGGTGCCTTCCGGCTGCACCAGCACCAGCACGCCCGAGAGCAGCAGGGCACCCAGCACCGCCATGTTGATGGCGTAGCTGGTGTCCCGCTTCGGGATGACGCCGGCGACCAGCGCCAGCAGGCCGCATATGGCCAGAACCAGTTCCGGCAGAACGAGGGTCCAGTTCATCACGGTCACATCCCGGCCAGACGCGGCAGCGCCATCGCGGCTTCATGCCGCGCCAGCAAAGCCGCGACACTGGCCTCGAAGAAAGAGAGGAAGGAGGAGGGGTAGATACCCATCCACAGCGTCAGCACGATCAGCGGCGCGAAGGTGACGTATTCACGCGGGCTAAGATCCAGCAGGGCCTTGATCTCGGGCTTGGCCAGCTTGCTGAACAGCACCCGGCGGTACAGCCACAGCATGTAGCAGGGGCCGAGGATCATGCCGGTGGCGCCGAAGAAGGCGATCCACGGATTGACCTGCCAGATGCCCACCAGCACCAGGAACTCGCCCGGGAAGCCCGCGGTGCCCGGGAGGGCGACGGAGGCCATGGTGAACAGCATGAACAGCGCGCCATAGACCGGCATCACCTTGGCGACGCCGCCGTAGCGCGCGATCTCCCGCGAGTGGACGCGGTCGTAGACCACGCCGACGCAGAGGAACAGCGCGCCGGCCACCACGCCGTGGGACAGCATCTGGAAGATGGCGCCCGACAGGCCCTGGTGGTTCATCGAGAAGATGCCGAGCGTCACGATGCCCATATGGGCGACCGAGGAATAGGCGATCAGCTTCTTCATGTCCTCCTGCGCCATCGCCACCAGGGAGGTGTAGATGACGGCGACGATGGAGAGCGTGAAGATGAAGGGCGCGAACCATTCCGTCGCCTGCGGCAGCAACGGCAGGCTGAAGCGCAGGAACCCGTAGGCACCCATCTTCAGCAGCACGCCGGCCAGGATGACGGAACCGGCCGTCGGCGCCTCCACATGCGCGTCCGGCAGCCAGGTGTGCACCGGCCACATCGGCACCTTCACGGCGAAGGAGACGAAGAAGGCCAGGAACAGCCAGACCTGCAGGCTGGGCGCGATCTGCAGCTTGAACAGCTCGGGGATGCTGGTGCTGCCGGCCATGTACCAGAGCGTCAGCACGGCGAGCAGCATGAGCAGCGAGCCGAGCAGCGTGTAGAGGAACAGCTTGTACGCGGCATAGACGCGCCGCTGGCCGCCCCAGACGCCGATGATCAGGAACATCGGGATCAGGACGCCCTCGAAGAAGATGTAGAACATCAGCATGTCCATCGAGCTGAACATGCCGATCATCATCGTCTCGAGCACCAGGAAGGCGATCATGTACTCGCGCACCCGGCTCTGCACCGACTCCCAGGAAGCCAGGATGCAGATGGGGGTCAGCAGCGTCGCCAGCAGCACGAACAGCACGGAGATGCCGTCCACGCCCAGGTGGTAGGACAGGCCGAATTCCGGCATCCACTGGTGCAGCTCGACGAACTGGAACTCAGCGGTCGACTTGTCGAAGCTGAACCACAGGATCAGCGATAGCGCGAAGACGATCAGGCTGGTCCACAACGCCGTCCAGCGGGCGTTGGCGGCAACGACCGCCTCTTCCCCCCGGATGAAGAGAAGGATGCCCGCGCCCACCAGCGGCAGGAAGGTGAGCAGCGTGAGCAGGGGAAAACCCGCGGCGTTCATCGGCCGATCCCGAACAGGAAGATGCTGACGAAAAGGACGACCCCGATGATCATCGTGAAGGCGTAGTTGGCCACCCGTCCCGTCTGGAACCTGGAGACCCGCCCGGCGGCGGCCACGGTCAGGGCCGCGGCACCATTGGGCATGCCATCGATCACCTTGGCGTCGCCGACCTTCCAGAGCCAGAAGGCCAGGCGGCGCGCGGGGCGGACGAACAGGAAGTCATACAGCTCGTCGAAGTACCACTTGTTCAGCAGGAAGCGGTACACGCCCGGGAAGGTCGCGGCGATCTTGCCCGGAATGGCGGGCATGAACATGTAGAACAGGTAGCCCACCGCGATGCCGATGACACCGGCGACCGTCGGCGCCAGCGGCACCCAGGACGGCACCTCATGCACTTCGTGCATGATGTGGTTGCCCGGCTGGTTCACGATGGACCCGTTCCAGAACTCCATCCAGTGATGGCCGACGAAGTTCTCCACCAGCAGCGCGCCGGCGAAGACCGCGCCCACCGCCAGCACCAGCAGCGGCAGCAGCATGACCGCCGGGCTCTCATGCACGTGCTCCATCGTGTGATGGTCCGCGCGCGGCTTGCCGTGGAAGGTCATGATGATCAGGCGCCAGGAGTAGAAGGCGGTCAGCACCGCCGCGATCATGCCCATGACGAAGGCATACTTGGCCGTCCAGCCATGGCCGGCGAAGGCGGCTTCCAGCACGAAGTCCTTGGAATAGTAGCCGGCGAAGAACGGGATGCCCGCCAGCGCCAGGCTGCCGATCCAGAACATCGCGTAGGTCAGCGGGATCTTCTTCCAGATGCCGCCCATCTTGCGGATGTCCTGCTCGTCCGACATCGCGTGGATGACGGAGCCGGCGCTCAGGAACAGCAGCGCCTTGAAGAAGGCGTGGGTGATCAGGTGGAACACCGCGCCCTGGTAGGCGCCGACGCCGACCGCGAAGAACATGTACCCCAGCTGCGAGCAGGTGGAGTAGGCGATGACGCGCTTGATGTCGTTCTGCACGCAACCGATGGTCGCCGCGAAGAAGGCGGTGGTGGCACCGATGAAGGTGATGAAGCCCAGGGTGTTCGGCGCGTATTCGATGACGGGCGACATGCGCGCCATCAGGAACACGCCCGCCGTCACCAGCGTCGCCGCATGGATCAGCGCGGAGACCGGGGTCGGGCCTTCCATGGCATCCGGCAGCCAGGTGTGCAGGCCGATCTGCGCCGACTTGCCCATGGCGCCGAGGAACAGCAGCAGCGCGATCGCCTCCAGCACCGGCATGCCGCCGATGGTCTGGCCCTGCACCGCCGCCACGCCCTGGAAGATACCGTCGAACTCGACAGTACCGAAGGTCCAGAAGGTCAGCGCCATGCCCAGCATGAAGAACAGGTCGCCGACGCGGTTGACGATGAAGGCCTTCATCGCCGCGCGGTTGGCGCTTTCCTTCTCATACCAGTAGCCGATGAGCAGGTAGCTCGCGAGGCCGATGCCTTCCCAGCCGAAGAACAGCTGCACCAGGTTATCGGCCGTCACCAGCATGAGCATCATGAAGGTGAACAGCGACAGGTAGCTGAAGAAGCGCGGCGTCGTCGGGTCATGCGACATGTAGCCGACGGAATAGACGTGGATCATGGTCGAGATCAGCGTGACCATGGCGACCATCGCGGCGGCGATGGTGTCGTAGCGCAGCGCCCAGTTGAACTGCATGCCGCCGACGTCGAGCCAGGTTCCCAGCTCCACCGTCGTCGGCGCGTGGCCGAGCGCGACGTTGTAGAAGTTCACCGCGCCGCAGACGGCGGCCAGCGCCATGAAGAACACCGTGGTCCACTGCGCGGCCTTGTCGCCCATCAGGCGGCCGAACAGCCCGGCGATCAGCGCACCGACCGCCGGGAAGAAGATGGCACCCATATACATGCGCCTAGCCCCTCAGCGTGGACACGTCGTCCACCGCGATGCTGCTGCGGTTGCGGAAGTAGATCACCAGGATGGCCAGCCCGATCGCGGCCTCGGCGGCCGCCACGGTCAGCACGAACATGGCGAAGATCTGCCCCGTCAAATCCTGCAACGCGGAGGAGAAGGCGACGAAATTGAGGTTCACCGAGAGCAGGATGAGCTCGATGGACATCAGGATGACGATGATGTTCTTCCGGTTTAGGAAGATGCCCAGCACGCCCAGCACGAACAGGATCGCGCTGACCGAGAGGAAGTGGGACAGGCCGATGTTCAGCATCAGTGATGGCCCCCGCCATGCTGGTCGTCATGCGCCACGGCCTTGGGCTTCTTCGCCGCGGGCAGCGGGCGGCGGATGATGCCACCCAGCTCGGCCAGGCCGGCGCGCTTCGGCACGTCCTTCATGGTCACGGCATGGGCGCGGGCCACCTGCACGGCGATGTTCTGCCGGCGGCTGTTGGCCGGCTTCTCGCGCAGCGTCAGCACGATGGCGCCGATCATGGCCACCAGCAGGATCAGGCCGGAGGCCTGGAACAGGAAGATGTAGTCCGTATAGAGGATGCGCCCGATCGCCTGGGTGTTGGTGGCGACGTCGGCCGGGTTGGGATGCATCCGCAGCCCCTGCGCGTCATCCGCGAACTGCCAGGCGCCGTAGACGAACAGCAGTTCCAGGAACAGCATGCCGCCGACGATGGCGCCGATCGGCAGGTAGCGCTGGAAGCCCTCCTTCATCTGCACGAAGTCGATGTCCAGCATCATGACGACGAACAGGAAGAGCACGGCGACCGCGCCGACATAGACGATGACCAGGATCATCGCGAGGAACTCGGCCCCCGCGATCAGGAACAGCGCCGCGGCGTTGAAGAACGCCAGGATCAGGTACAGCACGCTGTGGACCGGGTTGCGCGCGGTCACCACCATGACCGCGCTCGCGATCAGGATGGCCGCGAAGACATAGAAGGCAAGAGCCGCGATCATCGCACCCCTCCTCCGCGCTGTTGCAGCGTCATGGCACCGTTCCAGAAGACAGAGAGCCGCCCAGGCAGGGGGCGGGGCCGCGAAGGATTTTGGCGAGGGGGCGCGGCCACGTTCCCCTCCGCCACACGATCAACGGTAGGGCGCGTCCAGCTCCAGACGCTTCGCCAGCTCCGGCTCCCACCGGTCGCCATTCGCGAGGAGCTTGTCCTTTTGGTAGATCAGCTCCTCACGCGTCTCGGTCGCGAACTCGAAATTCGGCCCCTCGACGATGGCGTCCACCGGGCAGGCTTCCTCGCACAGGCCGCAATAGATGCACTTCGTCATGTCGATGTCATAGCGCGTGGTGCGGCGGCTGCCGTCCTCACGCGGTTCGGCCTCGATGGTGATGGCCTGGGCGGGGCAGACGGCCTCGCACAGCTTGCAGGCGATGCACCGCTCTTCCCCGTTGGGGTAGCGGCGCAGCGCGTGCTCGCCCTTGAAACGCGGGGAGAGCGCCATCTTCTCGAACGGATACTTGATCGTGGCCTTCGGCATGAAGAAGTACTTCAGCGTCAGCGCCATGCCGGAGACCAGTTCGGTCATCAGCAGGCTGTAGGCCGCGCGGTCCAGCGTCGCCATGTCTCACCTCGCCGCGCGGGGGTAGCCCGCGCGTTTCATTTCCACAAGACGGTTCGTCGTCATGGCCGTCATCATACCGGCAGCCACCCGGCCAGCTTCAGCACGAAGGCGGTCAGCACCAGCCAGACCAGGCTGATCGGCAGGAACACCTTCCAGCCCAGGCGCATCAGCTGGTCGTACCGGTAGCGCGGGAAGGTGGCACGCACCCAGACGAAGGTGAACATGCACAGGCACACCTTCAGGATGAACCACAGCGGACCTGGCACCCAGTTGAAGGGCGCCATGTCGATCGGCGCCAGCCAGCCACCCAGGAACAGGGTGGTCGTCATGGCCGACATCAGGAACATGTTGGCGTATTCGCCCAGGAAGAACAGGGCGTAGGTCATGGCGGAGTATTCCACCATGAAGCCCGCCACCAGTTCCGACTCACCTTCCGCCAGATCGAAGGGCGGGCGGTTGGTCTCGGCCAGGGTCGAGATGAAGAAGATGATGAACATCGGGAAGAGCGGGATGAAGAACCACACCGTCTTCTGCGCCATGACGATCTGCGTCAGGTTCAGCGAACCGACGCAGAGCAGCACCGTCACGATCACGAAGCCCATCGAGACTTCGTAGGACACCATCTGCGCCGCCGAGCGCAGCGCGCCCAGGAAGGCGTATTTCGAGTTCGACGCCCAGCCCGCGATGATGATGCCGTAGACACCGAGCGAGCTGATGGCGAACAGATAAAGGATGCCGACATTGATGTCGGCGATCGCCCAGCCCTCATTCACCGGGATGACCGCCCAGGCCATCATCGCCAGGATGAAGGTCAGCATCGGCGCGAAGATGAACAGCGCCCGGTTGGCGCCGGAAGGAATGATGGTCTCCTTCATCAGCATCTTCGCCGCGTCCGCGAAGGGCTGCAGCAGGCCGAAGGGCCCGACCACGTTGGGGCCGACGCGCATCTGCATCGCCGCCATGATCTTGCGCTCGGCATAGGTCATGTAGGCGACGAAGATCAGCAGCGGCACCAAGATCGCCAGGGTCTGGGCGATGGTGATGGCCAGGATGCCGATGGAGGAGTTGAGGAAAGCGTCCATCGGTCCTTACTCCGCCGCCTGCGCCACGGGCGCGGCGTTATAGATGCGGCTGCACTCGGCCATCGTCTCGGAGGCGCGGCTGATCGGGTCGGCCAGCCAGTAGTCGGTCAGGTTAGCCTTGAAGGCGGTGCCGGAGAGGGTGCCGCCCGCGGCCGGGCCGGCCACGTCCTGCACACCGCCGGCGATGCGGCCATCCACCAGCCCGAATACCGGGTTGGCGGCGACCATGCCGGCCCGCACATCCTCCAGCGTATCGAAGGGCAGGTTGACGCCCATCGCCACGCCGGCGGCGCGGATGATGCGCCAGTCTTCCTTCGCCTCGCCGGGCGGGAACACGGCCAGGCGGCCGCGCTGCACGCGGCCCTCGGTATTCACGTAGGTGCCTTCCTTCTCGGTATAGGCGGCACCGGGCAGGATCACATCGGCCCGCGACGCCGCGCGGTCCCCATGATGGCCCTGGTAGATGACAAACGTACCGGGGGAGATGAAGGCGGGCTCGAAGCCGTCGGCACCCAGCAGCCACAGCGCATCGACGCCGCCGCTCAGCATGCCGGCCAGGTCCTGGCCACCCTCGCCCGGCAGGAAGCCGGCATCCAGCGCGCCGACCTGGCCGCCGAACAGGTGCAGCATGTTGAAGCCGTGCCATTCCGGCGTCAGCGCACCGATCTGGTTGGCCAGCGCCCACGCCGCCGCCAGCACCGCCGCGCCATCCTCACGCGCCACCGCACCACGGCCGAGGATGATCATCGGCTTCTTGGCCTCGCCCAGCACCTTGGCGAAGGCGTGGCTGCCATCCAGCAGGGCGTCGAGGACCGCGGTCCCCTCCCCCAGATGCTCGGCGGTGTAGGTCAGGTCCAGCCCGGCCTCGCCGATGGTGGCCACCGGCATGGCGCCGCTGTTCCAGCGCTTGCGGATGCGCGCGTTCAGCACCGGCGCTTCCTTGCGCGGGTTGCTGCCGATGATCAGCAGCGCGTCCGCCTCGTCGATCCCGGCGATGCCGGAATTGAACAGGTAGTGGTCGCGGCGGCTGCCATCGATCTTGGCGCCGTCCTGGCGGCATTCCAGGTTCTGCGAACCCAGCGCGTTCATCAGCGCCTTCAGGGCGTACACGCTCTCCACATCGACCAGATCGCCGGCCACGGCACCGATCCGGCTGCCCGGCATGCCCTTCAGCTTGCCGGCGATGTGCTCCAGTGCCTCCGGCCAGGTGGCCGGCTGCAGCTTGCCCTCACGGCGGATCCAGGGACGGTCCAGCCGCTTGCGCTTCAGGCCGTCGAAGGAGAAGCGGCCACGATCGGCCATCCATTCCTCGTTCACGTCCTCATTGGTGCGCGGGATGATGCGCAGCACCTCGGGGCCCCGCGTATCGACGCGGATGGCCGCGCCCACGGCGTCCAGCACATCGATGCTGTCCGTCTTGCGCAGCTCCCAGGGGCGGGAGACGAAGGCGTAGGGCCGGCTGGTCAGCGCGCCCACCGGGCAGATGTCGATCAGGTTGCCGGAGAGCTCGGTGGTCAGCGCCTTCTCGACATAGGTGCCGATCTGCATGTTCTCGCCACGCCCGGTCGCGCCCAGCTCCGGCACGCCCGCCACCTCGGTAGCGAAGCGCACGCAACGGGTGCACTGGATGCAGCGGGTCATGATCGTCTTGACCAGCGGGCCGAGATACTTGTCCTTCACCGCCCGCTTCTCTTCGCGGTAGCGGCTGCCGTCGCGGCCGAAGGCCACGGCCTGGTCCTGCAGGTCGCACTCGCCGCCCTGGTCGCAGATCGGGCAATCCAGCGGGTGGTTGATCAGCAGGAATTCCATGACGTTGCGGCGGGCATTCCGCACCATCGCGCTGTCGGTGAATACCTTCATGCCGTCCGCGACCGGGTAGGCACAGGATGCCACCGGCTTCGGCGCCTTCTCCACCTCGACCAGGCACATCCGGCAATTGCCGGCGACGCTCAGCCGCTCGTGGTAGCAGAAGCGCGGGATCTCCTTACCGGCGGCCTCGCAGGCCTGCAGCACGGAGGCGCCGTTGGGGACCTCAACCTCGATCCCGTCGATCGTAACCTTCGCCATGGCGCGTTACTCCGCCGCCAGCGGCGGAACGCCGCTGGTTTGGTTCGCATGCGGCATGACGCCGCCGTTCTTCTTCGCGTGGTACTGCTGGATGCGCTCTTCCATCATCGGCCGGAAGTGGCGGATCAGCCCCTGCACCGGCCAGACGCCGCCATCGGCGAGCGCGCAGATGGTGTGGCCCTCGATCTGCCGGGTGACGCTTTCCAGCACGTCGATCTCGGCGATCTCGGCGCGGCCCTCGACCATGCGGTCCATCAGGCGCTTCTGCCAGCCCATGCCTTCGCGGCAGGGCGTGCACTGGCCGCAGCTCTCATGCTTGTAGAAGGCCGCGAGCCGGGCGATCGCCTTGATCAGGTCGGTGGACTTGTCCATGACGATGACGGCGGCGGTGCCGAGGCCGGTCCGCTGCTCGCGCAGCGCATCGAAATCCATCAGCACGTCGTCGCACACGGCCTTGGGGATCATCGGCGTGGAGGACCCGCCGGGGATCACCGCCAGCAAATTGTCCCAGCCGCCCCGCACGCCACCGGCATAGCGGTCGATCAGCTCCCGCAACGGGATGCTCATCTCGGCTTCCACATTGCAGGGCTTGTTCACGTGGCCCTGGATGCAGAATACCTTGGTGCCGCTGTTCTTCGGCCGGCCGAAGCTGGCGAACCAGGAGGCGCCGCGCCGCATGATCTCCGGCACCACCGCGATCGTCTCGACGTTGTTGACCGTGGTCGGGCAGCCATACAGGCCCACCGCCGCCGGGAAGGGCGGCTTCAGGCGCGGCATGCCCTTCTTGCCTTCCAGGCTCTCGATCAGCGCCGTCTCTTCGCCGCAGATATACGCACCCGCGCCGCGATGGACGTACAGGTCGAAATCCCAGCCGGAACCGGCGGCGTTCTTGCCCAGCAGCCCGGCATCATAGGCCTCGTCGATCGCGGCCTGCAGCACCAGGTGCTCGTTGTAGTACTCGCCGCGGACATAGATGTAGCCGGCATGCGCGCCCATGCCGACGCCGGCGAGCAGGCAGCCCTCGATCAGCGTGTGCGGATCGTGGCGGATGATGTCCCGGTCCTTGCAGGTGCCCGGCTCCGACTCGTCGCAATTGACGACGAGGTAGGACGGCCGGCCATCCGGGTTGGCCTTGGGCATGAAGCTCCACTTCAGCCCGGTCGGGAAGCCGGCGCCGCCGCGGCCACGCAGGCCCGACTGCTTCAGCTCCTCGATGATCCAGTCCCGGCCCTTGGCGATGATCGCCGCCGTGCCATCCCAGTTGCCGCGCCGGCGCGCTTCCGGCAGGCGCCAGTCATGCAGGCCGTACAGGTTGGTGAAGATGCGGTCCTTGTCGCTCAGCGCCATGGTCTCACTCCTTCGCCATCATCGGAATGTCGAGCAGCGTGTTCGGCCCGCCTTCCGGCGCGCTGGTCTGCCGGCCGATGCTGCTGCCGGGTGCCGGCCGCTCGCCCCGCTTCAGGGACTCGATCAGCTTCACCGTACGGTCGTAGTCGAGATCTTCGTAGTAATCGTCATCGACCTGCAGGATCGGCGCATTCACGCAGGCGCCGAGGCACTCTACCTCGGAGAGGGTGAACAAACCGTCCTCGCTGGTGTCGCCGTAGCCCTTGAGGTGGCCGGCGTCCTTGCAGGCACGCAGCACGTCGTCCGAGCCGCGCAGCCAGCACGGGGTGGTGCCGCACACCTGCAGGTGGAAGCGGCCCATCGGCTTCGTGTTGAACATGAAATAGAAGGTGGCGACCTCGTAGACGCGGATCGGCGCCATGGAGAGCTTCACCGCCACGGCATCCATCGCCACGCGCGGCACCCAGGCGCTGCCGGTCAGGCGGCCCATCTGCTTCTGCGCGACATAGAGCAGCGGAATGACCGCGCTGGCCTGCTTCCCTTCCGGATAGCGCGCGACGATCTTGGCGATCTGCGCCTCGCTGTCCGCATCGAAGGTGAAGTCAGTAGGTTCCTGCTGATGCGGGGCGCTCACCGGTCAATCTCTCCGAACACGATATCCAGGCTGCCGATCACCGAGACCGCGTCAGCCAGCATGTGCCCCTTGGAGAGCACTTCCATCGCCTGCAAATGCGCGAAGCCGGGCGCGCGGATATGGCAGCGATACGGCTTGTTGGTGCCGTCGGCCACCAGGTACACGCCGAACTCGCCCTTGGGCGCCTCGACCACCGAATAGGTGCTGCCCTCGGGCACGTGGTAGCCCTCGGTGTACAGCTTGAAGTGGTGGATCAGCGCTTCCATCGACCGCTTCATCTCGCCGCGCTTCGGCGGCGTGATCTTGTTATCGGCCAGCTTCACCGGCCCGCCCGGCATCTGCGCGATGCACTGGCGGATCATCTTATGGCTCTCACGCATCTCCGCCACGCGCACCAGGTAGCGCTCATAGCAATCGCCATGGCTGCCGACCGGCACTTCGAAATCCAGTTGGTCGTAGATGTCGTAGGGCTGGCTGCGGCGCAGGTCCCACGCGGCGCCGGACGCGCGGATGCAGGGGCCCGAGAAGCCCCATTCCATCGCCTGCTCCGCCGTCATGATGCCGATATCGACGGTGCGCTGCTTGAAGATGCGGTTGCCCGTCAGCAGGCGCTCGATGTCATCGACGAATTTCGGAAACTGGTCGGCCCACAGGGAGATCTTCTCCAGCAGGCCCGGCGGCAGATCCTTCGCCACGCCACCCGGACGCACGTAGTTGGCGTGGTAGTGGGAGCCGGAAGCCGCCTCGTACACTTCCAGCAGGATCTCGCGCTGCTCGAAGCCCCACAGGGACGGCGTCGTCGCGCCCACATCCAGCGCATAGGTCGTGATGTTCAGGATGTGGTTCAGGATGCGGCTGATTTCCGCGAACATGACGCGGATATACTGCGCGCGCAGCGGTGCCTCGACGCCCAGCAGCCGCTCCGTCGCGATGGCGAAGGCGTGCTCCTGCGCCATCGGCGCCACGTAGTCCAGGCGGTCGAAATACGGCAGCGCCTGCAGGTAGGTCTTGTGCTCGATCAGCTTCTCGGTGCCACGGTGCAGCAGGCCGATATGCGGGTCCGCACGCTCCACCACCTCGCCCTTCAGCTCCAGGATCAGGCGCAGCACGCCGTGCGCCGCCGGATGCTGCGGGCCGAAATTGATGGTGTGGCTGTCGTACTCGACGGTGCGCGTCTCGGACGCGGCGGCCGTCTCGGGCGTGCTGGTGCTCATTCGCGGGTAATCCGGTTGAGATGCACCTTCTCGTCGCCGGGCAGCGTCGTCATGCCTTCCCAGGGCGAGAGGAAATCGAAATTGCGGAAGTCCTGCTGCAGCTTGACGGGCTCGTACACCACCGCCTGCCGCTCGGGGTCGTAGCGGACCTCGACAAAGCCGGTCAGCGGGAAGTCCTTGCGCAGCGGGTGCCCCTCGAAGCCGTAATCCGTCAGGATCCGGCGCAGGTCGGGCTGGCCCTCGAAGACGATGCCGTACATGTCCCAGGCCTCGCGCTCGTACCACGTGGCGCTGGCCCAGATGGAGACGACGCTGGGCACCGGGGTCGCCGCGTCGGTGGTGATCACGACACGCAGGCGGTGGTTCAGCTGCAGGGAGAGCAGGTTGTAGACCACCTCGAACCGCTCGGCCCGCCCCGGCCAGTCGACGCCGCACAGATCGACGCACTGGTTGAAGGCGAAGCGCGGGTCGTCGCGCAGCATCGTCATCAGCGCCGGCAGCGCATCGCGCGCGGCGAAGATCTCCGCCTCCGCGCCCCGGACGACGCGGCCGGAGGCGATGACGCCCGCCGGCACGGCGGCGATGACATCGGCCACCAGCTGCTCCAGCGCCGTCAGCGGCGCCGGCTCGGCGATTTCGGTCGGAAGGGTTTCGTCAGCCACGGAGGATGCTCCCCGTCCGGCGGATCTTCTTCTGCAGCTGCAGGATCCCGTAGACCAGCGCCTCGGAGGTCGGCGGGCAGCCGGGGACATAGACGTCCACGGGCACCACACGGTCGCAGCCGCGCACGACGCTGTAGCTGTAGTGATAGTAGCCGCCGCCATTGGCGCAGCTGCCCATGGAGATGACGTAGCGGGGCTCAGCCATCTGGTCGTAGACCTTGCGGAGCGCCGGGGCCATCTTGTTGGTCAGCGTGCCGGCCACGATCATCACATCCGACTGCCGTGGCGAGCCGCGCGGGATCACCCCGAAGCGGTCGAGGTCATAGCGCGGCATGTAGGCGTGGATCATCGGCACCGCGCAGCAGGCCAGGCCGAAGGTCATCGGCCAGAGGCTGCCCGTGCGGGCCCAGTTAACGATCTTGTCGAGGTTGGCGACGACGAAGCCCTTGTCCTCGATCTCGCCGGTCACGCTGTCGATCACCGACTTCTGCGCCGCGCCGGCCGGCAGCGGCTGCTGATTCCAGGCGATCTGGTCGTTGGTGCTGCTCATCGGTGGCTCACTCCCAATCCAGGGCGCCTTTGCGCCACTCATAGACGAAGCCCACCGTCAGCACTCCGAGGAAGCCCATCATCGACAGGAACCCGGCCCAGCCGATCTGCCCCAGCGTCACCGCCCAGGGGAACAGGAAGGCGACTTCCAGGTCGAAGATGATGAACAGGATGGCCACCAGGTAGAAGCGGACGTCGAACTTGTGGTGCGTGTCCTCGAACGGCTCGAAGCCGCACTCGTAGGTCGAGAGCTTCTCGGCGTACGGCTTCTGCCGCGCGGCCAGCACGCTGCCGCCCACCATGGCGATAGAGATACCACCGGCGATCACCAGGAAGACCAGGATCGGGAAATAGTCGGCCAGCAGGGGCTGGGTCATGATGCATCCGTCCCTCGGGCCAGGGGCCCAAACCACCATGCACAGGGGGGCGCATGGCCAAGCCACGCCGCAGGGCATGCCGCAGCGCAACGCTGGGCGGACCTTACTCGCCTCGCGTCACAATCGCCATAGCCTCAGGGGCATTGCAGAACATTGAAAAGCAGACACCTAGAATGCAAAACGTCGCCCTGGCTAACCAGGGCGACGTTTTGAACAGGACCACCGCAGTGGCGCGAGTGACGGGGCTCGAACCCGCGACCTCCGGCGTGACAGGCCGGCGCTCTAACCAACTGAGCTACACCCGCTTGCGGCGTGGAGGGGGAAATACGGCCCCCATCCTGATGTGTCAACGGGGTGAAATCGCCTTTTCGCGATCGTTCCGCCGGTAGCATGGAATGGGCGCTGAGGGATTCGAACCCCCGGCATCCTCGGTGTAAACGAGGCGCTCTACCGCTGAGCTAAGCGCCCGAAGCCGGAAGGAAACGCGGGCGTCAGCCCACGCCGTCCTTCAGGTTCTTGCCCGCCTTGAAGCGCACCGTGGTCGTCGCCGCAATGTCGATTTCTTCACCGGTGCGCGGATTCCGCCCCTTGCCAGCCTTGCGGTGCGAAATGGAGAAGGTGCCGAAGCCCACCAGCCGCACCTCTTCCTTCTGCTTCAGCGCGGCGCCGATGGCGTCGAACAGCGCGTCCACGACTTCCCCGGCCTTGGCCTTGGACAGCTCGCCGGTCTCGGCGACGACCGATACCAGATCCTGCTTGTTCACTGGGCTACCCCCTTGTTGATTCGGTCCCTGACCGGCCCCGAGCCGGTCGGTGTTGACCGACACTAGGCAGTGCCATTTTGCCGCGTCAACGCCGGCATCGCGGGCAGCGGGGCAAAACACAGAGGTTTTCACGCGACGCCGCCGAAACGACACACGGGGCGGCGAAATCCCAAAGAAAAAGGGGGGGTGGCTGATGCCGCCCCCCCTTCCCCGGGTTCAGTGCGGCAGGGCCGCGGGGCCTGCCGGGGCGGGGCCCGCCGCGGGGGCAGGCTCCTCCGGCTCGACCCAGGTAATCGGCTCCGGCTTACGGACCAGCGCCTTGCTGATCACCTCGTCCACATGGGCGACGGGGATGATCTTGATCGCCTTCTTCACGTTGTCCGGGATCTCGGCGAGATCCTTTTCATTGTCCTTCGGGATGAAGGCGGTGGTGATGCCGGCCCGCAGGGCCGCCAGCAGCTTCTCCTTCAACCCGCCGATCGGCAGCACGCGGCCGCGCAGCGTGATCTCGCCCGTCATCGCCACGTCCTTGCGGACGGGGATGCCCGTCAGCACGGAGACGATGCTGGTCGCCATCGCGATGCCGGCGGAAGGGCCATCCTTCGGCGTCGCGCCTTCCGGCACGTGCACGTGGATGTCGCGCCGGTCGAACATGGTCGGCTTGATGCCGAAGCTGACGGAGCGGCTGCGCACATAGCTCAGCGCGGCCGACACGCTCTCCTGCATCACGTCGCCCAGCTTGCCGGTGGTCTGCACCTTGCCCTTGCCGGGAACCATGACCGACTCGATGGTCAGGATCTCGCCACCCACTTCGGTCCAGGCCAGGCCGGTCACGACGCCGACCATGTCCTCGGCCTCGGTCTCGCCATAGCTGAACTTCCGCACGCCGGCGTACTTGTCCAGGTTCTTGCGGTTGATCGCGACCTTCTTGGCCTTCTTGGAGACGATCTCCTTCACCGACTTCCGCGCCAGGCCGCCGATCTCGCGCTCCAGGTTCCGCACGCCGGCTTCCCGCGTGTAGTAGCGGATCAGATCCAGCAGCGCCTCGTCCGTCACGCTCCATTCGCCGTCCTTCAGCCCGTTGGCCTCGGTGACCTTGGGCAGCAGGTGGCGGCGGGCGATCTGCACCTTCTCATCCTCGGTGTAACCGGGGATGCGGATGATCTCCATGCGGTCCAGCAACGGCTGCGGCATGCGCAGGCTGTTGGCGGTCGTCACGAACATCACGTCCGAGAGGTCGTAATCCACCTCCAGATAGTGGTCGGCGAAGGTCGAGTTCTGCTCGGGGTCCAGCACCTCCAGCAGGGCGGAGGACGGGTCACCGCGCCAGTCGGCGCCGAGCTTGTCGATCTCGTCCAGCAGGAACAGCGGGTTGCTGGTCTTGGCCTTCTTCATGCCCTGGATGACCTTGCCCGGCATGGAGCCGATATAGGTCCGCCGGTGGCCACGCACCTCGGCCTCGTCCCGCACGCCGCCCAGGCTCATCCGCACGAAGTTGCGGTTGGTCGCCTTGGCGATGCTCTTGCCGAGCGAGGTCTTGCCGACGCCCGGGGGGCCGACCAGGCACAGGATCGGGCCGCGGATCTTCGGGCTGCGCGACTGCACGGCCAGGTACTCAAGGATACGCTCCTTGATCTTGTCCAGGCCGTAGTGGTCGGCGTCCAGGACCTCCTCGGCCTTCAGCAGATCGTTCTTGACCTTGGACTTCTTCTTCCAGGGGATCGACAGGATCCAGTCGAGGTAGTTGCGCACCACCGTCGCCTCGGCGCTCATCGGCGACATGGTGCGCAGCTTCTTCAGCTCCGCCATCGCCTTGTCGCGCGCCTCGGTGGAAAGCTTGGTGGCCTTGATCCGCTCCTCGAGCTCGGCCAGCTCGTCCTTGCCGTCCTCGCCCTCGCCCAGCTCCTTCTGGATCGCCTTCATCTGCTCGTTCAGGTAGTACTCGCGCTGGGTCTTCTCCATCTGCCGCTTCACGCGGTTCCGGATGCGCTTTTCCACCTGAAGAACGCCGATCTCGCTCTCCATATGGGCGAAGACGCGCTCAAGCCGGGCCGAGACACTCGGGGTGTCCAGCAGCTCCTGCTTCTCGCTGATCTTCAGGTTCAGGTGGCTCGCCACCGTATCGGCCAGCTTGGCGGCGTCCTCGATCTGGTTGATCGAGACCAGCACCTCGGGCGCGATCTTCTTGTTGAGCTTGATATACTGCTCGAACTGCGTGACCACGGTGCGCGACAGCGCCTCGAGCTCCGGCGCCTCGCCGGCGCTTTCCTCGATCGGGGTCGCGAAGGCCTCGAAATACTGGTCGGTCTCCTTGAAGCCGGTCACGCGGGCGCGCTTGCCGCCCTCGACCAGCACCTTGACCGTACCATCCGGCAGCTTGAGCAGCTGCAGCACCGTGGACACGGTGCCGACCTCGTACAGGTCAGACGCCCCAGGGTCGTCCTGGGCCGCATTCTTCTGGGCGACGAGCAGGATCTGCTTGTCGTCCCGCATCACCGCTTCCAGGGCCCGCACGCTCTTCTCGCGCCCAACGAACAGGGGAACGATCATGTGGGGGAAGACGACGATGTCGCGCAGCGGCAGTACAGGAAGCAAATCGCCGCTCAGCAGTTCCGGATTCTTATCCGCCATTGGGGACCTCACTCAGGACAGTCGGCACGGGTCCGCCCGGTATCGGCACGGCCCCCGTCGCCACGGGATGTTCCCGGAAATGGGGCCGGCCGCCCCGCAGAACAAGCCATCGCTGGCCTGCCCTGCGTCGGGCGCCGGAACCCCGGCTCAGGCGGAAGACTGCTCCGCCGCCCGTTCACCATAGATGAACAATGGGGCGACTCGGCCTTCGGCCACCTCCTTGTTCACCACCACTTCATTCACGTCTTCCAGCCCCGGCAACTCGTACATGGTGCTGAGCAGAATGCTCTCCATGATCGAACGCAGGCCGCGCGCGCCGGTCTTGCGCTGGATGGCACGGTTCGCCACCGACTTCAGCGCGTCGTCCGTGAAGGAGAGCTTGGTGGCCTCCATCTCGAACAGTCGCTGGTACTGCTTCAGCAGCGCGTTCTTCGGCTTGGTCAGGATTTCTATCAGCGCCTTCTCGTCGAGGTCCTCGAGCGTGGCGATGACGGGAAGACGACCAATGAACTCGGGGATCAGGCCGAACTTCAGCAGATCCTCGGGCTCCACCTCGCGCAGGATGGCGCCGGCGCGGCGCTCATCCGGCCCGCGGACCTCGGCACCGTAGCCGATGCCGGAGCCCTTGCCCTTGGCGGCGATGATCTTCTCCAGCCCCGCGAACGCCCCGCCCACGATGAACAGGATGTTGGAGGTGTCGACCTGCAGGAATTCCTGCTGCGGATGCTTGCGCCCGCCCTGCGGCGGCACGGAGGCAACGGTGCCTTCCATGATCTTCAGCAGCGCCTGCTGCACGCCCTCGCCGCTCACATCACGGGTGATGGAGGGGTTGTCGGACTTGCGGCTGATCTTGTCGACCTCGTCGATATAGACGATGCCGCGCTGGGCCCGCTCCACGTTGTAGTCCGCGGCCTGCAGCAGCTTGAGGATGATGTTCTCCACATCCTCGCCCACATAGCCGGCCTCGGTCAGGGTCGTGGCGTCGGCCATGGTGAAGGGCACGTCGAGGATGCGTGCCAGCGTCTGCGCCAGCAGCGTCTTGCCCGAACCCGTCGGGCCGACCAGCATGATGTTGGACTTGGCGATTTCGACTTCGCCAGCCTTGGCACCATGGGCCAAGCGCTTGTAATGATTATGGACCGCGACAGCGAGCACCTTCTTGGCGTGCTCCTGCCCGATGACATAGTCATCCAGCACCTTGGAAATTTCGCGCGGCGTCGGCACCCCGTCGCGGGACTTCACCAGATGCGTCTTGTGCTCCTCACGGATGATATCCATGCAGAGTTCGACGCACTCGTCGCAGATGAAGACCGTCGGGCCGGCGATGAGCTTGCGCACCTCGTGCTGCGACTTGCCGCAGAACGAGCAGTACAGGGTATTTTTCGAGTCGCCGGACTTGCTCATGAGCGCTCCTGGGTCCACCGGAAAACAGTCGGCGGACCTGACGGGACTGTAGCCCCAGTGTCATCCTGGGGGAAGTGGAACGGCACCCGGCCGGCCCGTGCCGGACCGGATGCCATTGAAATCAAAGCCTTCAGGCCTTGGGCGGCTCCGCTGCCGGGGCCACCGACGCCGGGCGCTGGTCCACCACCTGGTCGATCAGGCCAAAATCGCGGGCCTCCTCGGCGGTCAGGTAGGTATCCCGCTCCATCGCCTTCTCGATCTCTTCCAGGCTCTGTCCGGTGTGATGGACATAGATCTGGTTGAGCCGGGCGCGGGTCTTGAGGATCTCCCGCGCCTGGATGGCGATGTCGGTTGCCTGGCCCTGCGCGCCGCCGGACGGCTGGTGGATCATCACCTGGCTGTTCGGCAGGGCGAAGCGCTTGCCCTTCTCACCCGCCGTCAGCAGCAGGCTGCCGGCGGAAGCCGCCATGCCCAGGCACACGGTGGATACCGGCGCACGGATGTACTGCATGGTGTCGTACATCGCGAGGCCGGCGGTCACCACGCCGCCGGGGCTGTTGATGTAGAACGCGATATCCTTGTTGGGATTCTCGCTCTCCAGGAACAGCAGCTGGGCGCAGATCAGCGCCGAGACCTGGTCGAAGATCGGCCCGGTCAGGAAGATGATCCGCTCCTTCAGCAGGCGCGAATAGATGTCGAAGGAACGCTCGCCCCGCGCGGTCTGCTCAATGACCATGGGGACCAGCGTATTGTTGTAGATCTCGACCGGATCGCGGTCACGCATCGTCAATCCTTTCCCGGCGGCGGCGCCGTGCCCGTCCAGGTGCCCCTTGCCCCTGGCGACCGCGCCGACTCCTAGTTCCGCCGTCACTCTAGCTGTCGCCGGTTAACATGGGACAGCCAGCCCGGCTGCGAAAGAGGGGGACACCCCAGATATGACGGCGGGCCAGGGTGGTATCCCACCCCGGCCCGCGCGCCTTAATCACTCTCCGGCCCGCGGGCCGGCGATAGCCTGCTCAGGCAGCCGCTTCGGCCGGCTCGGCGGACAGCTCGGCCGCCGGCACTTCCTTCTCGGTCACTTTGGCCAGCTCCAGCATGAAGTCGACCACCTTCTCCTCGAACAGCGGCGCGCGGAGGTTCTCGATCGCCTGCGGGTTCTTCTGGAAGAACTCGATCACCTGGCGCTCCTGGCCCGGGTAGCGCTGGGCCTCGGCCCGCATCGCACCGGTCAGTTCCTCGTTCGTCACCTGGATGTTGTTGCTGCGGCCGATCTCGGACAGCAGCAGGCCCAGGCGGATGCGGCGCTCGGCAATGGCGCGGTACTCGGACTTCAGCGTGTCCTCGTCCTTGCCCTTGTCTTCCTCATCCAGGCGGCCGGCGGTGCGATCGGCCTCGATGCGCTGCCAGATCTGCTCGAACTCGGCATCGACCATGCCGGCCGGAACCTCGAACGAGGCCTGGGCGGACAGGGCGTCCAGCAGCTTCCGCTTCACGTTGAGGCGGGAGATCTGGTCGTATTCCTGCTGCAGCGACTCGCTGATGCGGGTCTTCAGCTCGGAAACGTCGGCCAGGCCCAGCTTCTTGGCGAAGTCGTCGTCCACCGTGGCGGAGGCCGGGGTCTGCAGCTTCTTGGCGGTCAGCTTGAACACGGCGTCCTTGCCGGCCAGCTCGGCCGCGCCGTACTCGGCCGGGAAGGTTACCTTCACGTCGCGCGTCTCGCCGACATTGATGCCGACCAGGCCCTCGGCGAAGCCCGGGATGAACCCGGCGCCGCCAATTTCCACCGGCATGTCGGTGCCCGTGCCGCCCTGGAAGGGCTCGGCCAGGCCACCTTCGGCCGCTTCATCGACCAGGCGGCCCTCGAAATCGGTCACGACCACGTCGCCCTGCGCGGCAGGGCGGGCCTCGGTGACGTCTTCCATCTGGCGGTTGCGGGCGGCGATGCCCTCCAGCGCCTTGGTGATTTCCTCGTCGCCCACCTTGGTCACCGGCTTCTCCAGCGCGATGGCCGAGAAATCGGGCAGCGGGATCTCGGGGAGCTGCTCCAGTTCGATCGTGAACTCGAGGTCCTCGCCCTCCGCGAACTTCACCAGCTCGATCTTGGGCTGCAAGGCGGGGCGCAGGCCCCGCTCCTCGATCACGGTCCGGGTCACGGACTGGACCTGCTCGTCCAGAACCTCACCCATCACGGACTGGCCGAAGCGCTGCTTCACCACGGAAGCCGGCACCTTGCCGGGGCGGAAGCCCGGGATGCGGACTTCCTTGGCCACGGCCGCCAGGCGCTTGTCGCGCGCCGCGGCGATATCCGCCGCCGGAACCACCACGGAAAAGCCCCGCTTCAGCCCCTCGGCTGCCTGCTCGGTCACCTGCATCGTCGCCACACCTGCTCCTGAAAATCAGTCTCGTGTCCGGCCGGCGGCGCTGGATGGTGCGGGCGGAGGGACTTGAACCCCCACGGCTTGCGCCACTGGAACCTAAATCCAGCGTGTCTGCCAATTCCACCACGCCCGCAGGCTTGACGCCGGCAAAGTCGTCGAGCCGGCGCGTTTAGCGCAGGGGCGCTTATATTGAAAGGGCACAGCGCGAATCCGCTGCCCGCGCCCTTGCCGGCCCCTTGCCCTCCCACGGCCCGACCGGCACAGGTAACGGCACAGCCACCGACGGAATCCCCGCATGAGCGCCGCCCTCGACAGCCTGCCGTCCCGCATCAAGGACCTCGGCGCCAACCAGATCGCCGAGATTGCCGACATGGCGCGGGAGGACCCGGCCGTCATCAAGCTGTGGATCGGCGAGGGCGACCTGCCCACCCCCTCCTTCGTCACCGAGGCCGCCGAGGCCGCCATGCGCGCCGGCCAGACCCGCTACACCTACTCCCACGGCCTGCCCCAGCTGCGGCAGGCCCTGGCGGACTACCACCGCCGCCACTGGGACGTGGCGGTGGACCCCGCCCGCTTCACCATCACCGCCGGTGGCATGAACGCCATCATGCAAGGCATGCAGGCCGTGCTCTCCCCGGGTGACGAAGTCATCATCCCCGGCCCGCACTGGCCCAACATGGCGGCCACGGTGACGGTGCTGGGCGGCGTGCCCGTCATGGTCCCCTTCCGCCGCACCGCCCATGGCGGGTTCGAATTGTCGCTGGCGGATATCGAGGCCGCCATCACGCCCCGCACCCGCGTCATCGCCATCAACTCTCCGTCCAACCCCACCGGCTGGGTGATGCCGAAGGCCGAGATGCTGGCCATGCGGGACCTGGTGCGCGCCCGCGGCCTCTGGCTGCTGTCGGACGAGGTGTACAACCACTTCACCTACGGCAACGCCATCGCCCCTTCCTTCCTGGAAATCTGCGACGAGACGGACAAGCTGCTGGTCAGCAACACCTTTTCCAAGAACTGGGCGATGACGGGCTGGCGCGCCGGCTGGCTGATCTACCCGGCCGGCATGGAAGGCGTGTTCGGCAATCTCGGCCAGTACAACACCACCAGCATCCCCACCTTCATCCAATACGCCTGCATCGCCGCGCTGGAGCAGGGCGACGACTTCATCCGCATCATGGTCTCCCGCTGCCAGGAAAGCCGCCGCATCTTCTGCGAAGGGCTCGGCGCCATCCCCGGCATCCGCCTGCAGCCGCCGGAAGGCAGCTTCTACCTGATGTTCTCGCAGGATGGCGTCACCGACAGCCGCGCCCTGGCCATCCGCCTGCTGCGCGAAGCCAAGGTCGGCCTAGCCCCCGGCACCGCCTTCGCCGATGACGACGACGGCAAGCTCCGCCTCTGCTTCGCTATCTCCCCGGGTCTGGCGGAAGAGGCGATGGGGCGGCTGGCAGGGTTCTTTCGGAAAGGGTGAAGGAAGGTCGGGGGAGTGAACTCCCCCGAACCCCCTCCTTTTTTGCGGTGTTTTGGCCGATGCTGATCGGGCCGGGCTCAGCCAAATTTTTTATTTAATATCAAATAAATAGTACGAAAATATTCGGACACTTGCCAAGCTGAGGCCACCCGTCACCACCCGCACTGTCTCAGACTCGAAGAAAAAAGAAGGGGTCCAGGGGAATTCCTTCCCCTGGCCTTCCCACCGCCGGAACCCCGGCGGGCGGCGGCGGGCTGCCGCCTACCGCCCCAGCAGCGCCTGGGCGCAGGCGTCCAGGATGGCGTCGGTATCCAGCCCGTATTCGGCATACAGGTCCGGGATGTCGCCGGACTGGCCGAAGCGGTCCACGCCCAGCGGCACTACGCGCTGGCCACGCACCGCGCCCAGCCAGGCATGCGCCGCCGGGTGGCCGTCCAGCACGCTGACGATCGCCGCATCCCGCGCCAGCGGCGCCAGCAGCGACTCGATGTGGGAAGGCACCGCTCCCGGGCCCTGGCGCGCCTGCCGCCGTGCCGCCAGCCAGGCCGCATGCAGCCGGTCCGGGCTGGTGATGGCCAGCAGCCCGGCGCCCGGCTCCTCCGTCCGTAGCTCCTCGAACGCCGCCATGGCCTCGGGCGCCACCGGTCCCTGGTAGGCAATGGCGATGCGCGCGCCCGGCGCCGGCGGCACCGCCCAGTAGCCACCGGCGATCACCGCCGCCGGGTCCAGCACCCGCTCCGGCTGCGCCAGCCCACGGGTGGACAGCCGCAGCCACACCGCCGAGCCATCCGGCTTCTGCATATGCTCGAAGGCCCAGCGGAACAGGATGGCCAACTCGTCGGCGTGGGTGGGCTCGAAGCTCGCCAGCCGGTCCTGCGCCATGCCGATCAGCGGCGTGTTGACGCTCTGGTGCTGCCCGCCCTCCGGCGCCAGGGTCAGGCCGGACGGGGTGGAAACCAGCAGGAAGCGGGCATCCTGATAACAGGCATAGATCAGCGCATCGAGGCCCCGGTTAACGAAGGGGTCGTACACGGTGCCGATCGGCAGCAGCCGCCCGCCGTGTAGCCGGTCCGCCAGCCCGAGCGCGCCCAGCAGCAGGAACAGGTTCTGCTCGGCGATGCCCAGCTCGATATGCTGGCCCTTGGGGGACATGCCCCAGCGCTGCGCCGAGGCCAGCTTGGCATCGCGGAACACGTCGTTCTTCAGGTGGCGGTCGAATACCCCGCGCCGGTTCACCCACGGCCCCAGGCTGGTGGAGACCGTCACATCCGGGCTGGTGGTGACGATGCGGGAAGCGAAGCTCTCCGCATCGCCCTTCCCCGCCCGGCCGATCTCGGCCAGCAGCTCGCCGAAGGCCGCCTGGGTGGACAGCGTGCGGCCTTCCGGCACCTTCGGCACCGGCAGGCTGGCCGGCACCGGGACAGAGGGGGCGGCCAGGCTGCGTCCCTCCGGCGCCAGCACCGGCGCGAAGGGGATGTCGCGCAGGAAGGCCTCGAGCTCGGCGGCGGGCAGGTCCAGCCCCTCGAACCGCTCCCACTCCTGGCCGGGGCGGATGCCCATGCCGTGGCGGAAAGCCTCCATCTGCTCCTTGGTCATCAGCCCGGCATGGTTGTCCTTGTGCCCGGCGAAGGGCAGGCCCATCCCCTTCACCGTGTAGGCGATGAAGCAGGTCGGCTGGTCGCCCGCCGCATCCTGGGCGCGGAAGGCGCTTTCCAGCGTCTCGATGTCATGGCCGGCCAGGTTGGTCATCAGCCCGCCGAGTTCCTCGTCGTCCAGCGGGTCGATGATGGCGCGCACGCCCTCGTCCCGCCCCAGCTCGGCCAGCAGGGCGGCGCGCCACGCGGCACCGCCCTGGAAGGTCAGCGCCGAATACAGGCTGTTGGGGCAGTCATCGATCCAGCGGCGCAGCGCCTCGCCGCCCTCCCGTGCGAAGGCGGCTTCTAGCTTGCGGCCGTATTTGAGCGTGACGACGTTCCAACCCATGTCGCGGAACAGGCCCTCGATGCGGCCGAACAACCGGTCCGGCACCACCGAGTCGAGGCTCTGGCGGTTGTAGTCGATCACCCACCAGACATCGCGCACATCGTGCTTCCAGCCTTCCAGCAGGGCCTCGTAGATATTGCCCTCGTCCAGCTCGGCATCGCCGACAATGGCGACGTGGCGGCCACGCGGCAGGCCCTCCCGCCCCAGCCCATGCAGGTGCACATAGTCCTGCACCAGACTCGCAAAACTGGTCAGCGCCACGCCCAGCCCGACTGAGCCGGTGGAGAAATCCACCTCCGCGCCGTCCTTCACCCGGCTGGGATAGGGCTGGATGCCGCCGAACTGCCGCAGCGTCGCCAGCTTCTCCTGGCTCTGGCGGCCCAGCAGGTAGTTCATGGCGTGGAAGACCGGGCCGGCATGCGGCTTCACCGCCACCCGGTCCTGCGGCCGCAGGATGCCGAAATACAGCGCCGCCATGATCGACACGACGGAGGCAGAGGACGCCTGGTGCCCGCCCACCTTCAGCCCGTCGCGGTTGGGGCGGATATGGTTGGCGTGATGGATCGTCCAGGCGGAAAGCCAGAGCAGCTTGCGCTCCAGCGCCTTGAGGATGCGCAGGCGGCAGGCCGGATCGGCCACCGGGTGGAGGGCATGCGCCCCCGGTGAGGCATTCATGTTCGGTTCCTCCTGCACGGCCTTATGGCGACCGGTCTCGGACCCAGCGAGGCTAGAGGAAGGCCTCCCCCAGGGGAACCGCTTCCGCGCGGCGAAAGCGCATGGCGGCCGCGCCCGGGCGCCTCGGGCTGGGGCTGCCAGCTGACACGGCTTTTAAAGCCGTGTCAGCAGTACTCGGTCCGCCACTGCGGCTCGGCCGCGCCCTGCCGCGAGAGGGTCAGGCGCCGGCCAGGGTCATGCCATCCACCCGCAGGGTCGGCGCGTCGGTACCGCGGCGGAACCGCAGGTCATCGGCAGCGGCCATGTGCAGGAACATTTCCTTCAGGTTGCCGGCGATGGTGACGCCGCTGACCGGCTCCGCCAGCTCACCCCGGCGGATCATGAAGCCGGAGGCACCGCGGCTGTAGTCGCCGGTGATGCCGTTGATGCTGCTGCCCATCATCTCGGTGACGTAGAAGCCCTCGTCGAGATCGGCCATCAGCGCGGCCGGGGAGACCTGGCCGGGCTCCAGCCACAGATTGGTCGCCGCGGGCGATGGCGGGCTGGAAATGCCTCGGCTGGCATGCCCGGTGGAGACCAGTCCCAGCTGGCGGGCGGAGCGCCAATCCAGCACCCAGCTTTGCAGGATGCCGTCCTGCACCAGCGCCCGCGCCTCGCCCGGCATCCCTTCGCCGTCGAAGGGGCGGGAGCGCAGGCCACGCACGCGCAGCGGGTCATCCCGCAGGGTCAGGCCGGTGGCCAGCACCTGCTGCCCCATCTTGTCCCGCAGGAAGGAGGTGCCGCGCCCGATGGCGGTGCCGTTCAGCGCCCCCACCAGATGGCCGAGCAGGGAGGCGGAGACGCGCGGATCATACACCACGCTCAGCTTGCGGCTGGCCGGACGCGTCGGGTTCAGGCGGCGGACCGCCCGCTCCCCCGCCCTGCGGCCCAGGGTCGCCGCATCCTCCAGCTCCGCCAGATGCACGGCGACGCTGTGGTCGTAATCCCGCTCCATCCCCGTGCCCTCGCCTGCCAGCGCGGAGACGGAGACGGAATGGCTGCTGCGGGCATATTCCCCGGCAAAGCCGTTGGAGGAAAAGATGGCGATGCGGCTGCGGTTGAACCCCGCCTCCGCGCCATTGCTGTTGGTGACGCCTGCCGTGGCCAGCGCCGCTTCCTCCGCCGCCGCGGCACGGGCGAGCAGATCTTCCGCCGTCGGCTCGGCCGGGTCGTCGAGGTCCAGCTCACGCGCCGGCACCGGCACCCGCTCCGGCAGTCCGGCGAAGCGGTCCTCCGGCACGGCGCGCGCCATCGCCACGGCGCGCTCGGCCAGCGCGGCGAAGCTCGCGCGGTCCGGGTCGGTGGAGGAAACGATCGCCTGCCGCTGGCCGACAAACACGCGCAGGCCGAGGTCGAACCCCTCGGCCCGTTCGAGATGCTCGATCACCCCCAGCCGGCGCGCGACGGAGAGCGAGGTCGAGGCGGCCAGCACCGCGTCCGCCGCGTCCGCCCCCGCCGCGCGGGCGGCGGCGACGAGCGCGTCGAGCATCTCCAGCCGGTTCATGCCGCCAGCTTCTCCATGATGCTCGGCAGGCCGGGCACCTTGCCGGCAGGCCCAAGCGCGGCCAGCGTCGGGCGGGAGCGGAAGATCATCGCGGCGGCCTGCTGCACCTGCTCGATGGTGACGGCGGCGATATTCGCCTTCGTCTCTTCCGGCGTGATGATGCGGCCATGCACCTGCAACTGGCGCGCGATCTGCTCGCACCGGCTGCCCGTGGACTCCAACGACATCAGCACCGAGGCGCGGAGCTGCGCCTTGGCGCGGTCCAGCTCATCCGTCGTGACGTCGTGCTGCACCCGCTTCAGCTCTTCCAGGGCCACCGGCACCAGCTCGGCCGCCTGGTCCTCGCCCGTGCCGGCGTAGATGGAGAATACGCCGCCATCGCGGAACGGCTGCGCGAAGGAATAGATGGAGTAGACCAGCCCGCGGCGCTCCCGGATCTCCTGGAACAAGCGGGAAGACATGCCGCCACCCAGCACGGTGGAGAGCAGCATGGTCGGGTAGTGCCACTTGGTGGTGACCGCCGGGCCCTCGAAGCCCAGCACCACGTGCACCTGGTCCAGCTCACGCTCCTCGCGGAACTCACCGCCGGCATAGCGGGCGGGCTCGCCCAGCGCCGGGTCGACATTCGGCAGGTCGGCGAAGTGCCTCTTCACCTGGGCCACGAGGTCGTCATGCTCCAGCGCGCCAGCGGCGGCGACGACCATGCGGCTCGGGCCATAGTGGTGGCGCATGTAGTTGGTCAGCACCTCCCGCGGCATCTTGGCGATGATGCCCTCGGTGCCCAGCGTCGGCCGGCCCATCGGCTGGTCGGGGAATGCGGTGGCCTGGAAATGGTCGAAGACGATGTCGTCCGGCGTGTCGTTCGCCTGGCCGATCTCCTGCAGGATCACGCCCCGCTCGCGCTCCAGTTCCTCCGGGATGAAGGTGGAATGCGTCAGGATGTCGCCGAGGATATCCGCCGCCAGCGGCATATCTTCCTTCAGCACCTTGGCGTAGTAGGCGGTCTGTTCCCGCGCCGTGTAGGCGTTCAGGTGGCCGCCGACATTCTCGATCTCGCGGGCGATGGCGGCGGCGTCGCGCTTGGTCGTGCCCTTGAAGGCCATGTGCTCCAGGAAGTGGGAGACACCGTTCTCCGCCGCCGTCTCGTCCCGCGTGCCGGCGTGGACGTAGGCACCGATGGAGACGGTCTCGACGCGCGGCATGGTCTCGGAGGCAATGGTGAGGCCGTTGGGGAGGCGCGTCAGGCGCACCGCATCAGACATTCGGGGGGACTTTCTCTGTGGCCCGTGCATGGCACGCGCCGATCCATGATTCGCCATAATGTAGGGGCGAAGCCGGCGACATGCGACCCTGCGTTGTTCTGGCTGGGTTGCGTGTGTTCACTGGGTGGAAGGAGGGGGAGAAAGGCCAGGGAAAGAGTTCCCCGGACCCCGTCTTCCTTCCGGAAAATCGGGGCAGCGCTTCAGGACCAGAGAGGCGGCCTGGATGGATACAATGGCCGCACGGTCTGAACCGTCAGTCTCCGAGGGCCACGGACCCTTGGCGGAACCATCGTGCCACAAGCGGCAACAGATGGCGGGGCCTGGGGTGGCACCGCCACCCCAGCGGGGTCCAGGGGCAAGCGCCCCTGGTGCGTCTCTCAGGCCGCGTTACGCCGCGCGTGCCCGCGTACCGCCGTCTCGATGGCGGCCAGGTCGTTGGGCATCACCTCGTAGCGTTCCTCCCGCTCGTACAGATCCGCCATCCGCAACGGCAGCGGCGGGCGGAAGCCGGTGGCCTTCTCCACCGCATCCGGGAACTTGGCCGGATGCGCCGTGGAAGCGACCACGACGGGGATGCCCCGGTCCTCCGGCCGCAAGGCCCGCGCAGCGGCCGTGGCCACGGCGGTATGCGGGTCCGCCAGGTAAGCGCTTTCCGCATACAGCCGGCGGATTTCCTCCAGGATGCCTTCGTCCGAGAGGGTAAAGCCCTGGAACAGCTCGGTCGCCCGCTTCCAGGCGGCGTCCGGCACCGGCATGCGGCCCTCGGAGCGGAAGCGCGTCATGGTCTCCGCCGTCGCCTTGGCGTCGCGGCCCAGCAGTTCGAACAGCAAGCGCTCGAAGTTGGACGAGACCTGGATGTCCATGCTGGGGGAGAGGCTGGGCTCCACCGGCTTGGCCGACATGTCGTTGCTGGCAATGAAGCGGGCCAGGATGTCGTTGCGGTTGGCGCCGACGATCAGCCGCTCGATCGGCAGGCCCATGCGGCGTGCCACCCAGGCCGCCAGCACGTTGCCGAAATTGCCGGTGGGGACCGAAAAGGCCACCGGGCGGTCCGGCGCACCCAGCGCCAGCGCGGCATAGACGTAATACGGCACCTGCGCCGCGATGCGGGCCCAGTTGATCGAGTTCACCGCCGACAGCCGCATCTCGTTGCGGAAGGGCGCGTCGTTGAACATCGCCTTCACCAGGTCCTGGCAGTCGTCGAAGTCACCCTGCACGGCGATGTTGCGGATGTTGGAGGACAGCACCGTGGTCATCTGCCGGCGCTGCACCTCGCTGGTCCGGCCCTCCGGATGCAGGATCACCATGTCGATCGCACTGCGGTCCCGGCACGCCTCGATGGCCGCGCTGCCGGTATCGCCCGAGGTCGCGCCGACGATGGTCACCCGCTCGCCCCGCTTGGCCAGCACATGGTCGAACAACCGCCCCAGCAGTTGCATCGCCATGTCCTTGAAGGCGAGCGTGGGGCCGTGGAACAGCTCCAGCGAGAACATGCCGGGCTCGATCTGCACCAGCGGCGCCGTGGCGGCATGGCCGAAACCGCCATAGGCGGCCCGGGTCATCACCAGCAGCTCCGCCTCCGAAATCGCCGGGGCGGTGAAGAGCGAGACGATCTTCGCCGACAGCTCCGCATAAGACAGGCCGCGCAGCGCGCGCCATTCATCGGCGGAAAGCTGCGGCCAGCTCTCCGGCATGAACAACCCGCCATCCTCGGCCAGCCCAGCCAGCAGGACGTCTTCGAATTCGCGAACCGGGGCCCCGCCCCGCGTGGAGAGATAGCGCATGATGCGCGCAGACTAGGCCGCCCGGCAGGCCCACGCCATAGCGCGCCTGGGGGCTTCGAAAGGGATAAGGGGAAAGGCCGGGGAAAGAATTCCCCGGACCCCTTCTTTCTTTTTCGAGTTTTTGCCGGAGTGGCTGTTGAAGGGGTGGCCCTGAGAGACGGCTGGGTGCGCCGGAGGTTCTGGACCTCCGGCGACTGACGGTTCAGCCCTTGTGGCCCATGATTAAAATCATCAAGCAGCGTCCGCTCTCAGTCCTGCAGCGCAACGCCAAACTCGCAGAAAAAAGAAGGGGTCCGGGGAGTTCCTTCCCCGGCCTTCCACCACCCCATCCAGAAGCCCCACGCCGTCAGGCCCCCGCGAAGGCGCGCCGCAGGGCTTCCCACATCGCGTTGCGCCTGAAGCTGGCATCCAGGGGTAGGCCGCGATGGGTACGCGGGGCGGGCATGGCGACGCTGGGGTCGGTGGTCAGCCAGGAGTAGCGGTCGCTGAGGCCCCAGGTGAACACCGTGCGCACCCCGGCGGCCAGGGCGGTAGAGACGAAGGCGTAGGCGCGTTCGTTGACCAGCGCGTCCCGGGCCGCCAGCTCCTGCGGCGCGTCGGCGGTCTCCCGGATGTCCATCTCGGTGATGAGGACGGAGAGGCCGGCCTGGCGCAGGGCGGTGATCAACGCGGTCAGCGGCTCCGGCCGGAAGGGCTTGGCCAGTTGCAGGTGCCCTTGCAGGCCGACGGCATCCAGCGGCACGCCGCGGGAGAGCAGGTCCCGCACCAGCGCCAACAGTCGCCGTCGCTTCTCGGCGGCGGCGGGGGTGTCTTCCTCGATGCCATACTCGTTCAGGGTGAGGCGGAGCAGCGGATCGGCGCGGCGGGCCATCCGCAGCGCCTCGTCGATATAGGCGGGGCCAAGCGCGCGCAGGAACGGCGAGTCCCGGAGTTCGAGATCCCCCGCCTGCGGGGTGTCGCTGCCCGGCGGGTCGGCGATCACTTCGTTGACCACGTCCCAGTCGCGGATGCTGGCGCGGGTATGGGCCAGGACGCGGCGGATATGCGCCTGCATGATGCTGGTGGCCCGCTCCGGCCCCTGGCCCAGGGCTTCCTCCGCCCAGGCGGGCAGGTGCTGGTGCCAGACCAGCGCGTGGCCGCGCACCAGCCTCTCCTGCGCCTTGGCCCAGGCGAGGATGCCGTCCAGCGGCGCGGTGTCGAACTCACCTTCGGTGGGCTGCAGCGCGCCCCACTTACCTTCCCATTCCGGCACCACCATCGACGCCTCGCGCCGGAAGGCGGCAGCGTAATCAGCATCGGTGGCCAGCAGGCCGCTTTGGACGGCGGCACCGAAGGTGATGCCGTTCTGCCGCGCGATGGCGCCCAGCCCGGTCGGCAGCGACGCGGCGGCGGGGCGGGACATGGCCAGGCCAAGGCCAGCCGCGCCCAGGGCCCGCCGGGACAGGAGGGGGTTCAGGGTGCGGCTCCGGAAGGCCGGATGGGGGACCGGGTCAGGCAGGTCGCGCGCATGTCGGGCCAGCTTCAGTGGGTGCAAGGCCATTGAGTGTAACGCAAAGCCCACCGGCGCGTGATGACGTTGCCGCCAGCACAGCCCAAGGCAGCAAGCCCAGGATGCTGGCCGCCAAAACGCAAACCGCCCGCGGAGCAGACCCCGCGGGCGGTTCAGCGGACCAGGGCGGTGAACCGCCCGGGCCGGATTGTCAGGCGGCGCCGGCCACGTCGGCCATGGTGCGCGCGGAGAGCAGGCGATCCATCGCCTTCTCCCGCACTTCCGGCAGGTCGTTGGCAGCGGCTTCGTAGGCGGCCTCGGCCTCCTTCACCCGCACTGCGGCAGCGGCGCGGGAGAGCTGGTCCACCGGGGTGGCCTCATCCGCCAGGACCGTGACGCGGGTGGGCGTGATCTCGGCGAAGCCGCCGGCCACGAACAGCCGCTCGGCCGGCTGCCCGCCGCCACGCACCTCGATAACGCCGCCCTTCAGGGCGACGATCATCGGCGAGTGGCCGGGCAGGATGCCCATGTCGCCCTCGGCCGCCGGGATGATCGCCATCTCGACGGGCCGGGAGAGCAGCAGCTTCTCCGGGCTCACCAGTTCAAGGTCGAAGGTCGCCATGGGTCAGTGCTTCCCCTGGAGCCTTAGGCCGATGCCTTGAGGGTCTCGGCCTTCTTCACCGCGTCCTCAATGGCGCCGACCATGTAGAAGGCGGCTTCCGGCAGGTGGTCGTACTCGCCCTTCACGATGGCGGCGAAGGAGCGGACGGTGTCCTCGATCTTCACGAACACGCCCGGCGAGCCCGTGAACACCTCGGCCACATGGAAGGGCTGGGAGAGGAAGCGCTGGATCTTGCGCGCGCGCGCCACGATCAGCTTGTCCTCTTCCGACAGCTCGTCCATGCCCAGGATGGCGATGATGTCCTGCAGGGACTTGTAGGTCTGCAGGATGCGCTGAACGTCGCGCGCCGTCTGGTAGTGCTCTTCGCCGATCACGCGCGGGTCGAGGGCGCGGGAAGTGGAGTCCAGCGGATCCACGGCCGGGAAGATGCCCAGCTCGGCGATCGAGCGGTTGAGCACCGTCGTCGCGTCCAAGTGGGCGAAGGAGGCAGCCGGCGCCGGGTCGGTCAGATCGTCCGCAGGGACGTAAATGGCCTGGACCGAGGTGATGGAGCCCTTCTTCGTGGAGGTAATCCGCTCCTGCAACTGGCCCATATCCGTCGCCAGCGTGGGCTGGTAGCCCACGGCGGAGGGGATGCGGCCCAGCAGCGCGGACACTTCCGCGCCCGCCTGGGTGAAGCGGAAGATGTTGTCGATGAAGAAGAGCACGTCCTGGCCCTGCTCATCGCGGAAGTATTCCGCCATGGACAGGCCGGAGAGCGCGACGCGGGCGCGGGCGCCCGGCGGCTCGTTCATCTGACCATAGACCAGCGCCACCTTGGAACCGGCGGTGTCGTTCTCGCCCAGCTTGATGACGCCGGCATCGATCATCTCGTGATAGAGATCGTTGCCTTCGCGGGTCCGCTCACCGACGCCGGCGAAGACGGACACGCCGCCATGGCCCTTGGCGATGTTGTTGATCAGTTCCTGAATGGTGACGGTCTTGCCGACGCCGGCGCCGCCGAACAGGCCGACCTTGCCGCCCTTCAGATACGGGGCCAGCAGGTCGATGACCTTGATGCCCGTGACCAGCACCTCAGCCGACGTCGCCTGGTCCTCGAAGGACGGGGCGTCGCGGTGGATGGTGTAGGTCTTCTCGTGCGGCACGGGGCCGCGCTCGTCGATCGGCTCGCCGATGACGTTCAGGATGCGGCCGAGCGTGCCCTCGCCCACCGGCACGGCGATGCCCTTGCCGGTGTCCACCACCTCGGTGCCGCGGACCAGACCATCGGTCGTGTCCATGGCGATGGTGCGGACGGTCCGCTCGCCCAGGTGCTGCGCGACTTCCAGCACCAGGGTGCGGGCGCCGATCTTCAGCTCCAGCGCGTTCAGCATGCCGGGCAGCTCTTCGGGGAACTGCACGTCCACGACGGCGCCGAGAACCTGCGTAACCTTGCCAACGTTGTTCTTCATGGCGGTGTTTCCCTCAGAGCGCTTCGGCACCGGAGATGATCTCGATCAGCTCCCGGGTGATGTTGGCCTGACGCGTACGGTTGTAAGTCAGGGTCAGCTTGTTGATCATGTCGCCGGCATTGCGGGTCGCGTTGTCCATCGCGGTCATCTGGGACCCGAAGAAGCCGGCGGAATTTTCCAGCAAGGCGCGGTAGATCTGGATGGCGAGGTTCTTGGGCAGCAACTGCGCCAGGATGGTCGCCTCGTCCGGCTCGTACTCATACCAGGCGCCGGCGGCTTCCGTCTCGACCGTCTCGGCCTTCGGCAGGACGGTCGGGATCAGCTGCTGCGCGGACGGCGTCTGGGTGATGACGTTCTTGAACCGGTTGTACACCAGCGTGCAGACGTCGAACTCACCGGCTTCCAGCATGCCCGTGATGCGGGTGGCCAGCGCGTCGGCTTCCTCGAAGCCCACGCGCTTCTTGCCCACGAAGTTGATCTCGCCGACCAGACGGCTGGCGAACTCACGCTTCAGATAGGTGCCTGCCTTGCGGCCGACGGTGATGATCTTCACCGTCTTGCC
The DNA here is from genome assembly GCF_014490485.1 of Teichococcus aerophilus. GTDB lineage: Bacteria > Pseudomonadota > Alphaproteobacteria > Acetobacterales > Acetobacteraceae > Pseudoroseomonas > Pseudoroseomonas aerophila. The sequence goes on from NZ_JACTVA010000011.1 coordinate 56,396, forward strand.
CTGGGCTTCCAGCTCCCGGATCTGGGTGCGGGCGAAGCGGCCCACATTGGTGTTGAACGGGCCGGCGAGGCCACGATCGGCGGTGATGACGACCAGCAGGTGCACCTGGTCGGCGCCCGAGCCGACCAGCAGCTTCGGCGCGTCCGGGCTACCGGCGACGGCAGCACCGAGCGACGCCAGCATCCGCTCCATGCGCTCGGCATAGGGGCGCGCGGCCTCGGCCTGCTGCTGGGCGCGGCGGAGCTTCGCCGCCGCGACCATCTTCATCGCCTGGGTGATCTTGCGGGTCGACTTGACGCTGTTGATGCGCCCCCGCAGGTCCTTCAGGTTGGCCATGGGTCTGCTCCCCTAGGCCCCCTCAGGCCGCGAACGACTTGGCGAAGCCGTCCAGGAAAGCCACGAGGGACGCTTCGTTGTCCTTCGTGATTTCCTTTTTGTCGCGGATCGACGCGACGATCTCGGGCTTCTGCGCCTTGATCTCGGAGAGCAGGCGGCGCTCGAACTCGCCGACCTTGTTCACCTCGATGCGGTCCAGGTAACCACGCGTGCCGGCGAACAGGGAGATCACCTGCTCCTCGACCGGCACCGGCTGGTACTGCGGCTGCTTCAGCAGTTCCGTCAGGCGCGCGCCACGGGCCAGCAGGGCCTGCGTGGAGGCATCCAGGTCGGACGCGAACTGGGCGAAGGCCGCCATCTCGCGGTACTGCGCCAGCTCCAGCTTGATCTTGCCGGCAACCTGCTTCATCGCCTTGATCTGCGCCGCCGAACCCACGCGGGACACGGACAGACCGACGTTCACGGCCGGACGGATACCCTTATAGAAGAGCTCCGTCTCCAGGAAGATCTGGCCGTCGGTGATCGAGATCACGTTGGTCGGGATGTAGGCGGACACGTCGCCGGCCTGCGTCTCGATTACGGGCAGCGCGGTCAGCGAGCCAAGGCCAGCGGCCTCGCCCATCTTCGCCGCGCGCTCCAGCAAGCGGGAGTGCAGGTAGAACACGTCGCCCGGATAGGCCTCACGGCCCGGCGGACGGCGCAGCAGCAGCGACATCTGGCGGTAGGCGACAGCCTGCTTGGACAGATCGTCGTAGAAGATGACGGCGTGCTTGCCGCTGTCGCGGAAATACTCGCCCATGGCGCAGCCGGTATACGGGGCCAGGTACTGCATCGGCGCCGGGTCGGACGCGGTCGCGGCGACGACGATGGAGTATTCCAGCGCGCCGTTCTCTTCCAGCGTGCGGACCAGCTGGGCCACCGTGGAGCGCTTCTGGCCGATGGCGACGTAGATGGCGTAGAGCTTCTTGCTCTCGTCATCGCCGGCATTGATCGGCTTCTGGTTGATGATGGTGTCCAGGATCACGGCGGTCTTGCCGGTCTGGCGGTCACCAATGATCAGCTCGCGCTGGCCACGGCCGATCGGGATCAGGGCGTCGATCGCCTTGATGCCGGTCTGCATCGGCTCATGCACGGACTTGCGCGGGATGATGCCCGGTGCCTTCACTTCGACGATCTGCTGGGTCACGTCGACCAGCGGACCCTTGCCGTCGATCGGGTTGCCCAGGCCGTCCACGACGCGGCCCAGCAGGCCACGGCCGGTCGGCACGGAGACGATGTCGCCCGTGCGCTGCACGGTATCGCCTTCCTTGACGTTCTTGTCGTCGCCGAAGATCACGACACCGACATTGTCGGTCTCGAGGTTCAGCGCCATGCCCTTGAGGCCGGCGGAGGGGAACTCCACCAGCTCGCCGGCCATGACATTCTGCAGGCCGTAGACGCGGGCAATGCCGTCACCCACGGTCAGGACGGTGCCGACTTCGGCAACATTCGCATCGGCGTCAAAACCGGCGATCTGCTGCTTCAGGATCTCCGAGATCTCGGCGGGACGGATATCCATCAGGCGGCCCCCTTCATGGCGTACTGCATGCGCTGCAGCTTGGACTTGATCGAGCTATCGAAAAGCCGGGAATTGAGACGGACGACAAGCCCACCCAGCAGGGTGGGGTCGACGCGCTCGACCAGCTTCACATTGGAATACCCGGCTTCCGTCAGGCGCGCGGCAAGCTGCGCGCGCTGCACATCGGTCAGCGGGTGGGCGGTGGCGACTTCGGCGGTCTGCTGCCCACGCTGCTCGGCCAGCAGGACGCCAAAGGCGTCCACGACCTGCGGCAGCTGGGAGAGGCGCCGGTTGGCGATCAGGACGCCGACCAGGTTCCGGACCTCGCCGGCGATGCCGGCGCGTTCCAGGACGGCGAATGCGCCGCGGCGCTGTGCCCCTGAATCCAGGCGAGGATCCCCGACGAAGGAACGGAAGGTCGCGTCGTCGCGCCGGAGCGCGGACAGACGGTCGAGGTCAGCCGCCACGCGGTCGACCTCCTTCCGGTCCTTGGCGAGTTCCAGCAGGGCCAACGCGTAGCGCTGGGCCAGGCCGGAGGTCCGGCCGCTGGTTTGGGGCGTGTTCGGCGAGGCGGTGGGCGCTTCGGAGGCCACGGACAATCCCGTTTCTTGCTATCCCGGCCATCCTCGACAGGTTTCCCCGCCTCGGACAGCGATGACGACGCGCCCGGAGGAGTTCCGTCGCGGCGGGCGGGGATTACCACAGGCTGTTGCAAGGCGGCAACCGGCTGAGGCGGGATTCGTTACCGCCGTTTCAAGAATGGGTCACTTTTCTCGCTATCCTGTGTACGTCGCCGTCACAGGAAGCTCACCGGGTCCACATCCACCTGCACCTTGACGGAAGCCGGAACACGAACCCGTGACAGCCATTCCCGCAGGATCGGCTGCACCGCCACATCCCGCCGCACCTTTATTAACAGCCGCCGCCGGTGCCGGCCGCGCAACAGGGCCAGCGGCGCAGGCGCCGGGCCCAGCACCTCCACCCCCTCCCCGCCCGGGGCCTCCAGCCCCAGGTCGCGGGCGATGGCGTCGGTCTCCCGCTCGTCCTCCCCGCTGACGATCAGGGCCGCGAGGCGGCCGAAAGGCGGCCAGTGGCCGGGCCGCCGCTGGTCCGCCTCCGCCGCCATGAAGCCTTCGAGGTCGCCAGAGATCAGCGCCTGCATCACCGGGTGCTCCGGGTTCCAGGATTGCAGCATCACCTGCCCCGGCGCCTCGGCCCGCCCGGCACGGCCGGCCACCTGGTGCAGCAGTTGCACCGTCCGTTCCGCCGCCCGCAGGTCGCCGCCCGCCAGGCCCAGATCGGCATCCACCACACCCACCAGCGTCAGATGCGGGAAGTGCCAGCCCTTGGCGACGATCTGCGTGCCGATGATCAGGTCCACCTCCCGCGCCTGGATGGCGCGCGCCGCCTCGGCCGCCGCGGCCGGGCCGGGCAGCGTGTCGCTCGCCATCACCAGCCGGCGGACATCGGGGAACAGCTCGGACGCTTCCTCCTGCACCCGCTCCACCCCCGGGCCCAGCGGCGTCAGGCTGCCCTCGGCGCCGCATTCCGGGCAGGTGGGCGGGATCGGCTCGGCATGGCCGCAATGGTGGCACTGCAGCCGGCGCTGGATGCGGTGCTCCACCAGCCAGGCGGTGCAATTGGGGCAGCGCATGCGGTGGCCGCAGGTGCGGCACAGGGTCAGCGGCGCGTAGCCGCGGCGGTTGAGGAACAGCATCGCCTGCTCCCCCCGCCCGATCGCGTCCCGCACCGCCTGCACCAGCGGCGGGCTGAGGAAGCGGCCGCGTTCCGGTGGCGTCACCCGCTGGTCGATGGTGCTGACCTTGGGCAGGGTGGCGCCACCATGCCGCACCGGCAGGTTCAGGCTGGCGTAGCGCCCGGTCTCGGCATTGTTCAGCGTCTCCAGGCTTGGCGTGGCGGAGACCAGCACGCAGGCGGCCTCGTTCAGCCGGGCGCGCACCACCGCCATGTCCCGCGCGCTGTAGATGACGCCCTCTTCCTGCTTGAAGGAAGTTTCATGTTCCTCGTCCACCACGACCAGGCCGAGATCGGGGAATGGCAGGAACAGGGCGGAGCGCGCGCCGACCAGCGCCTGCACCCGCCCCTCCGCCACGCCGCGCCAGGTATCCCGCCGCCGCCGGCTGCCCAGCTCGCTGTGCCACAGCGCCGGCGGGCAGCCGAAGCGGGCCTCGAACCGCTCCAGCCACTGGGCGGAGAGCGCAATCTCCGGCAACAGCACCAGCGCCTGCCGGCCCTGCGCCAGGCACTCCGCCACCGCTTCCAGATATACTTCCGTCTTGCCGGAGCCGGTGACGCCCTGCAGCAGCGTGACGCCGAAGCCGCGCGTGGCCACTGCCTGCCGCAGCGCCGCGCCCGCCACCTGCTGGTCCTCCGCCAGCGCGGGGCCCTGCTTCCTCAGGTCCGGCACCGGGAACTCGGCGGCGCGGGCGATCAGCGCCGGCTCCAGCAACCCGGCCTCGGCCATGCCGCGCAGCACGCCGGAGGAGACGCCGGCGGCGCTGGCAATGGTGGTGGCCAGGTGAGCCTCGTTGGCATCGCCCTGGGACAGCTCGCCCTCCAGCGCCTCCAGCACCCGCATTCGCGTCGGCGTCACCTTGCCGCCGCGCGCCAGCACGGCGCGCCCGGCGGCGGAAAGGCGCCATCCCGCCTTGGCCGCCGGCGGCTCCAGCGCCGAGGGGCTGCTCATCGCCATGCGCAGCACGGCGCCGGGCGGGCTGACGGTATAGGCCGCCACCCAGTCGACGAATTTCCGCAGCGTCGCCGTCATCGGCGGCACGTCCAGCACGGCGGTGATGTTCTTCAACCGGCGCTCCGGCAGGTTGGGGTCGGCGTCGCCATCCCACACCACGCCGATCGTCTCCCGCCCACCCAACGGCACCTGCACGAAGGCGCCCAGCTCCGGTGGGTCCAGATCCTCCGGCACGCGGTAGTCATAGGCGCCGGCCAGCGGCAGCGGCAGCAGCACCCGGCGGCGCGGGCGGCCCTGCGGCAGCGCCTCCCCGGCCGTGGGCGGCAGCAGCTGCGCGGCGGCGAGGGCGCCGCCCTTTCGTTCGCCCCTGCTCATCGGTTAGTCTTCATCCCGGAACACATCCACACACGTGGTGCCACCGCGCTGCGTCCACCAGGAAATCCCTCAATGAAGTTCTTCGTCGACACCGCCGAAGTGGCCGACATCCGCGCGCTGACCGAGCTCGGCGTGGTTGATGGCGTCACGACCAACCCGTCGCTGATCGCCAAGTCCGGCCGCAAGATCGCCGAGGTGATCGCCGAAATCTGCGCCATCACGCCCGGCCACGTCTCCGCCGAGGTCACCGCGACGGATTACGAGGGCATGCTGGCCGAGGGCAAGTTCCTGCGCAACATCGCCCCCAACGTCGCCGTGAAGGTGCCGCTGACGGAAGCCGGGCTGCGCACCTGCAAGACGCTCTCCAGCGAAGGCACGCCGGTCAACGTTACGCTGTGCTTCTCCGCCGCCCAGGCGCTGATGGCCGCCAAGGCCGGCGCCACCTACATCTCGCCCTTCGTCGGCCGGCTGGACGACCTGGCGCAGGACGGCATGATCCTGATCGAGGAGATCGTGACGATCTTCGCGAACTACCCGGCCATCAAGACCGAGGTGCTGGTTGCCTCCATCCGCCACCCGCTGCACCTGGTGCAGGCGGCGAAGATCGGTGCGGACGTCGCCACCCTGCCCGCCAGCGTCATCCGCCAGCTGATCAAGCACCCGCTGACGGATCGCGGCCTGGAAGCCTTCCTGGCCGACTGGCAGAAGACCGGCCAGTCCATCCTCTGATGGAGAACGGCGCACAGCCACCGGACGAAGCCGGCCCGGGCGCAAGCCCGGGGTCCGAGCAGGTCGCCGCGTGGCTGCGCGCCAACCCGTCCTTCCTGGCGGAGCGGCCGGAGCTCTACCGGCTGCTCACCCCGCCCCGCCGCATCCATGGCGAGGGGCTTGCCGACCACATGGCGGCCATGATCCAGGCCGAGCGCACCGCCACCCAGGACCTCGCCGCCTCCGCCCGCGCCGAGGACGGCTTCGTCCGCCGCACCCAGCAGGCCGTGCTGGCGCTGATCGCCGCCCCGGACCCGGAAGAGGCCGTCGCGCATGAGTGGCCGGCGCTGCTGGGGCTGGAACATTGCACCCTGGCCGGTGAGGGCATCCCGGCCGCCCACCGCCGCCACCTGCCGGCCGGCACCGTGCGGGCCCTGCTGCCCACCGGGCGCGACACCCTGCTACGGGACCAACCGGCCGACGCCCCCCTGCTGCACGGGGAAGCCGCCGCGCTGATCGCCCGCGATGCCCTCGCCCGCATCCCCCTGCCCGCCGGAGCGCCGCTGATGCTGGTGCTGGGCGCGCGGGAGGCCAGCGCCCTGCCCCGCAGCGGCGCCGGGCCGCAGCTGCGCTTCCTGGCCGCCGCCCTCGCCGCCCGGCTGCAACCCGCCTGAGGACCCGCGCATGACCGGCTTCGAAGCCCGCGCCGCCTTCCTGGACTGGCTGGAGAAGGAGCGCCGCGCCAGCCCGCACACCCTGGCCGCCTATGGCGCCGATATCACTGACCTGCTCGGCTTCCTCTCCAACTACCATGGCGCGGAGCCGGACCTCGCCAGCCTCGGCGCCCTGCGCCCAGCCGACCTGCGCGCCTTCATGGCCTTCCGCGCCAACCCCGGCGGCAAGGCTAAGGGCGTCGGCACCGCCACCCGCGCCCGGCAGCTCTCCTCCGTCCGCAGCTTCATGCGCTTCCTGGCCAAGCAGCATGGCGTCTCGCCCAACGCGCTGGCCGGGCTGCGCGGCCCCCGGCTCAAGCAACCGGTGCCCAAGGCCCTGCGCGTGGCCGAGGCGCGGGACGTCACCACCGAAACCGGCAGCGTCGAACACTCGCCCCTGCAAGCCGCGCGCGACGAAGCGCTGTTCACCCTGCTCTATGGCTGCGGCCTGCGCATCTCCGAAGCGCTGGCCCTGAACGTCCGGGACGCACCGCGCGCCGCCACCGGCCTGCGCGTCCTCGGCAAGGGCAACAAGGAACGCATCGTCCCGGTGCTGCCGGCGGTCGAAAGCGCCATCGCCAACTACCTCGCCGCCCGCGGCGGCCCGCTGCCGGACGCCCCGCTATTCATCGGCGCCCGCGGCGGCCGGCTGGACCCGGCCGTGGCGCAGAAAGCTATCCGCGACTACCGCCGCCTCGCCGGCCTGCCTGAGCACACCACGCCCCACGCGCTGCGCCACTCCTTCGCCACCCACCTGCTCGGCGCAGGCGCGGACCTGCGCTCCATCCAGGAACTGCTCGGGCACGCCAGCCTCTCCACCACCCAGCGCTACACCAGCGTGGACGCGGTGCACCTGCTGGAAACCTGGCAAAAGGCGCATCCCCGCAGCAACTGAGGGGCGGTACGGCAAGCGGATGGGGGAAGGCCTTTGTTGATGGGGGGCTCTCCCATTGCGGGAAGGGCAAGGAAGGCTGGGGAAAGAATTCCCCAGACCTCTTCTTTCTTCTGCGCGTTTGGTGTGGCGCTGCCGGACTGAAAGCGGACGCTGCGTGATGATTTTATGAATGGGCCACGCGGGCTGAACTCTCAGTCGCAGGAGGTCCAGGATCTCCGGCCCACTCAGCCGTTTCTCAGATGCGCCCCTTCAACAGCCACGCCTGAAAACTTGAAAAAGGAAGATGGGTCCAGGGAATTCCTTCCCCGGCCTTCTCTCCCCAGCACCACCCACGCGCAACACGCATCCCCCGACCGCTGCCGTCTGACGCCTGCCGCGCGTATCGGTCAGACAGGCCCGCCGATCTGGCGGGGGGCGCCTGGGCCGCGCAGGGCGGCAAGGCGGTCGGAGAGGCTGGCGGCGGGGCCGGCCTTGCCGGAGGCGGCGGCCAGGGCGGCGGCGATGTTGGGGTCGTCCTGCTCCGGCTTGGTCGGCGTCAGCAGCTTGGCCTTGCTGTTGGCGGCCTCGGCTTCGGCGAGGTTGCGGGCGGCAGCGTCCTGCATGGCTTTCAGCGCCACGCTGAGCCCGCTGGTGGCGCCCGAGAGGCCGGCGGCCTGGCGGGCGGCTTCGGCCCGGCGCTCCGCGGTGTCGCGCTGCTGGGCGGCGCGGCCCATGTCCCGCTCAGCGCGGGTCAGCTCGGAACGTGCGGTCTTCAGCTTCTGGCCGGCCTGGTTGTAGGTGTCCTGCAGCGTGGTCAGGAATTCCTGGGCGTCGACGGCGTCCTGCTTCTCGCGCTCCAGCTCCGGCGCCATCTCCTCCAGCATGGTGACCAGCGTGCCGAGGGAGCGCTCCAGCTCGGCCTTCTTGGCCGGGTCGGCCTCGGTGGCGGCGCGGTTCTGCAACTGCTCGGCAGCGGCCATGCGCTGCTGGGACAGGCGCTGGATGGCATCGGCCTCGCGCTGCTCTTTCTCGAAGGACTGGCGCGCTTCGGCGACCTGCAGGCCGAGCTGGTCCAGGTGCTGCTCCATGGTGCGCAGCTCGGCCTCGGTGGCCGATTTGGGGTCCCAGCGGACGATGGCCTCGACGGCGGAGCTGACGGCCTGGTCGGTCTTCACGCCGACGAGGTTACGAATGAAGGCGAGCATGGGCGATGTCTCCCTGGGGGCGTGATCGCCTGAGGTGGGTTCACCGAAGGCGAGGATCACTTGGTCAAACAAACTGCCCTGTGAACATGCGGAACAGGGCACGCTTCGGAACGTGATCGCCGCCGGTCGCACCGACCGGGGCGGGCATCATTCGAACGAACGGACAGTCGGAACGCCGCCGCCGCCGGTGGCGGGCAGGCTCCGGCATGATGGCCACTTGTTGTGGTGGCAGCGCGCGGATCATGCGGTCAGGCAAGGCTTGGCGGGCAACGGCGTTCGGCGGCGATGCCGGCAGCCTCGGATCGCCCGGTCGGTCACAACCAAACACGTTATGATATCGGAACATATCCCGACAGGCGACTGTCGAAGGCCGTACTGGTCCAATGCCGATGCGCCCGGCCGTCGAACAGTGGGACAAGGGGCGGCGGACCAGCCAGGCGGTGCGGAGCGGCGCCCCGGTCACGGTAACACCCGCCCAGGTCGGTACCGGCCCGCCGGCAGCGATGTACCAGCCTGCCGAAGGCCGCGCCGCTGCTGCATTCCTCATGGCGGCGGCCTGCCGTCGCTCAGCCGGCCATGGCGCCGGCATTGAGCAAAGCCACGGCCAGTTGCAGCCCCGCCAGCATCCATGCCGCGCCCAGATTGCCGGCCTCGATCATCTCCCGCAGCCCGCGCAGCAGCAGCGTGGCCACGGCGAAGGTCAGCAATTGCAGCGCCAGCGCCACGATGCCCCAGACCACGATGTCCAGCGTCACCTGGCTGGTGGCCAGCGTCGCGGCCAGCGGGATGGCCAGCGCCACCAGGCTGGCGCCCAGCACGATGCCGGCGGCGGCATTGCCTTCCCGGATCAGCCGCATCTCGTGGAACGGCGTGATGGCCATGTAGAGGGCCACGCCGATGCCGAGCAGCGCCAGCGTCACCGCGAATTGCAGGACCAGGACCGGCAGGCCCAGCCGCAGGGTATCCAGTATCACGTCCATGGCGTCATGCGTCCTTGGGCAGTCCGGGGTAGGCGTCCTTGCGGGACGCCCAGGTCAGGCGAGCGAAAGCGAGGCGGCGCTGATATCCAGCCCCGCGCGGATCTCCACCCAGGCCTGCCCGCCATCCTCGATGGCGGAGACCAGGATGTATTCGGTCTGCGGCGCCGGCTCGGCCGCGCCGGTGGGGGCGGCGTAGAGCATGGCGTGGTTCTGGATGACGCGGCGGCCGGCGGTGGTCTCCACCTCCTCCGGCATCGAGCGGGGCGGGACCATGCCGCCGCCGGGGGACCAGACGCGGTCATAGAGCTTGCCGTCCTTGGTCTGGAACTGGAACCAGCCGATCAGCCCTTCCTGCGGGTCCAGCCAGGTCTTCCATTCCTCTTCGTCGGCGGGCGTCACCTCGTCCAGCAAGGCGAAGAAGCGGCACTCGTCCGGCTCGTTGTTGGGGCCGAGATGCAGCTGGATCATGCCCTGGTCCGCCTGCAGGTACAGCCGCACCAGCGAGCCCTGCCCCTCCCCGCCGACGCGCCCTACCGCCTCCACCACCGCCGGCTGGCCGGTGGGCGGCGGCGTCAGCTGCGTCTGCCCGGCGGCCAGGATGAAGGGCGTCGGGTCCAGTTGCACCGGCATGCCGAGGCGGAACTGGGAGGGGGCATAAGCCTCGCCCGAGGCCTTCTGGCGCAGCATGCCCGCCGCGTCCCGGATCAAGCCACCACTGGCCATGCTACTGCCTCCCTGCCTGGGGCGGCGGCGGCCCCAGAGAAACACCGCCACGCCGATGCCGCCGATCAACACCAGCGCGATGATGGCCATGGTGCCGCCGCTGCCGGAGGATTCCGTGCTGGGCGTGCGCGCGTTCGGCGCGGCGCGGCCGGTCGCCACCTCCACCGGCACGTCGGGCGGCAGGTAATTGGGGTCGCGCGGCGTCACCGCGTTCTCGGCCAGGGAGCGGTCGAGCTGCTGCAACTGGCTGCGGACCTCGGGGTCCGTCCGCGCGCGCTGCTCGGCCTCCTGCCGCCATTGCTGGTAGCCGGCATCGTCCTGGTGATGGTGGAAGAAGGCGGCGTGGGACGGATTGTTCAGCGAGCTGAGCATGAACCACAGGAAGGCGGCGTCCCACATCCCGAAGCCGCCCCGGCCCGCCGTACGCGCCTGCGGGGCATAGCCCCGGTCCCGGTACCAGCCACCGGTATAGCCACCGCCGCCACGCCCATAGCCGCCGCCATACCCGCTGCCGCCGACGCTGCCCGAGCTGCCGCTGCCATAGGGCGCGGAAGGGGCCGGCGCCTGCCGCGGATACTCGATGCGCGACTGGCTACGGGCATCGTTCTCCCGCATCCGGCGCAGCGCGTCGCCGGACTGGCTGCGGCTGTAGCCACGATCAGCTGAGGAACCGCCATAGCTGCCGACCGAGGGCGTGCGCCCGCTGGTCGATGGCCGCGAATAACCACCGGAGGACCGGGATGGCGACGAATAGGAGCGGGAGGTGGAGGGCGAGCGGGAATAACCGCCGCTGGAACGCGGCCGGGCCTCGGCCTCGGCTACCAGGCGGAAGGAGGATTGCGGGAACAGCACCGGGGACACGGCGCCGGACACGGCCAGCGCTGCGATGGCCAGCGGTACGGCGAAACGTCTGCGCATCCGCGATCCTGTCGGTGGACCACCGCCGCGTGGTGGTCAGCGAGACAGAGGATATAGATTTACCGCGCCATGCGCGACCAGAGCCGGAGCCTGGGCGGAAGCGTCACATCGGCTTGATGGAGCGTTGCCACCCCAGCGCCGAGACCCTTTGGGGACTGCCTTCCTGGTCAGCCACAGGCTGGTGGCGGGAACGGTCGTGTCTTGGGCGAGCTGGGCACGCCGCGCGCGGCGGCAGGAAGGCCGGGGAAGGAATTCCCCAGGCCCCTTCTTTTTTCTTCAAGTCAGAGATAGGGATTCGCGGCGCGCAGTGAGCCAGATGGCGAAGCCTGGGTGATTTCCAGGGCTGATCGACATTCAGCCTCAGGAGGCAAGGTCAGGAGAAAGAACTCCCCTGAAACCCCATCGTTTTTTTGCCAGTTGGCGTGGAGATTCAGGACAGGCAGGTGCAGTCATGGGCCAGATGGGCTGACTTTTCAGCCCCCGGCGTAACCCTACCTGGGCTCAGAGAGGCTGACGCCCCCACGGCCACGCCCGAAAGACGCGCAGGAGAAAGATGGGGTCCGGGGAATTCCTTCCCCGGTCTTTCGTCCCGGCCTCAAAGCCGGTTGTTTCCCGGCCAGTGCCGCATCCCGGGCGGCACCGCCACCCGGGCCGCAATCGCGGTCTCAGATGTGCAGCGCGCGGCCGTCCACGGCCAGGGCCGCTTCCTTCACCGCCTCGTTCAGCGTCGGGTGGGCGTGGCAGGTGCGGGCCACGTCCTCGGCGCTGGCGCCGAACTCCATGGCGATCGCCACCTCGGCGATCAGCGTACCGGCATCCGGGCCAAGGATGTGGCAGCCCAGCACGCGGTCCGTGGCCTTGTCGGCCAGGATCTTCACGAAGCCGTCCACATCGCCCATAGCGCGGGCGCGGCCATTGGCCATGAAGGGGAACTTGCCGGCCTTGTATTCCTGGCCGCGCGCCTTCAGCTCCTCCTCCGTCTCGCCCACCGAGGCCAGTTCCGGCCAGGTGTAGACGATGGCGGGGATGACGCCGTAGTTCACGTGGCCCGCCTGGCCGACCAGCAGCTCGGCCAGCGCGACGCCTTCATCCTCGGCCTTGTGGGCCAACATGGCGCCGGCGATGACGTCGCCGATGGCGTAGATGCCGGGGACGTTGGTGGCGAAGTGGCCATCGGTCTTCACCCGGCCGCGGTCATCCCGCTCCACGCCCACGGCATCGAGGCCCAGGCCATCCGTGTAGGCGCGGCGGCCGATGGCCAGCAGCACCACGTCGGCCTTCACGTCCTCGGCGGCACCACCGGCGGCAGGCTCCACCGTCAGCGTGACGCCCTCGGCGGTCTTGGTGGCGCCGGTGACCTTGGATTTCAGCTTGAACTTGATGCCCTGCTTGGTCAGCATCCGCTCGAACTGCTTGGCGGACTCGCCGTCGATGCCGGGCACGAGGCGGTCGAGATACTCGATCACTGTCACCTCGGCACCCAGGCGGCGCCAGACGGAGCCCAGCTCCAGCCCGATCACGCCACCGCCGATGACCACCAGGTGGCCCGGCACCTTCTCCAGCTCCAGCGCGCCGGTGGAGGTGACGATCTGCTTCTCATCGACCTCGACGCCGCGCAGCGGCGCGCTGTCGGAGCCGGTGGCGATGACGATGTTCTTCGTCTCGTAGGTCTGGCCGGCGACCTCGACCTTGCCGGGGGCGGTGATCTTCCCCTCGCCCTTCAGCCAGGTAACCTTGTTCTTCTTGAACAGGAACTCGACGCCCTTGGTGTTGGCCGTCACCACCTCGCCCTTGCGGGCCTGCATGCGCGCCAGGTCCAGCTTCACGCCATCCAGCAGGATGCCGTGGTCGGCGAACTTATGCTTCGTCTCCTCGAACGCCTCGGAGGATTGCAGCAGTGCCTTGGAGGGGATGCAGCCGACATTGAGGCAGGTGCCGCCCAGCGTCTCCCGTTTCTCGACACAGGCGACCTTCAGGCCCAGCTGCGCCGCGCGAATGGCGCAGACGTAGCCGCCGGGGCCGGCACCAATGACAATGACGTCGAAGCTCTCGGACATGGAGCAGTGTTCCCGCTGGACAATTCTGGTGGGCGGAAACTGGCCCGTCACGACGGCAGGGGCAAGGGGGAGCGGGGCCTTGTGCGGTGCGAAAAGCCATGCGCCACAAGCTTCGCAAGCATGATCAAGGGCAGACCGCCCAGGATGTCGGCAATGGAGAGATCGCCTGATGCCCGCGCCGCCCACGCTGCTGGACTACGACCGTCGCATCGCCCGCGCCATCGCCTGGCTGGCGGCGAATCCCGGCCAGTCGCCTTCGCTGGAAGTCCTGGCGGCGGCAGCCGCCTTCTCACCCTGCCATTTCCATCGCATCTACCGCGCCATGACCGGGGAGACCCCGGCGGCGACGCTGGCGCGGCAGCGGCTGCAGCGGGCGGCGGGGGAGTTGCTCGGCACGGCGCGGCCCATGGCCCGGGTGGCCAGACGGGCGGGATTCGGCAGTGTGGCCGCCTTCACCCGCGCCTTCCGCGCCGCGCACGGATTGCCGCCGGCCGCCTACCGGCGGCGGGGCGGCATCGGCCGGCCCCTTCAGGAATGCCCCATGCAGGAGAGTACGATGTTCGACGTGACGATCGAGGTCATGCCGCCGCTCAGGCTGGCGGCGATCCGCCATACCGGCCCCTATGCCGACATCGCGCCCACGTTCGACCGGCTGGCGAGCTGGGCGCGGGCACGCGGGTTGCTGGAAGGACCGCGGCGGGTCTTCGGCCTCTACCACGATGATCCGGATAGCGTGCCGCCGGCCCGCCTGCGCGCCGATGCCTGCGTCACCATCGGGCCGGACGTGGTGGTGGAGGGGGAAGCGCGACTGCTGGAACTGCCCGCCTTCGAAGCCGCCACGGTGGTGTTCCAGGGTCCCTATGCCGAGCTTGGGAAGGTCTATGACTGGCTCTACGGCACCTGGCTGCCCGGCAGTGGGCGTGAGCCGGCCGACCAGCCGCCGATGGACGAGGCGCTGAACAACCCACGCCAGCACCCGCCATCGGCGTGGCTGACGCGGGTGATCATCCCGCTCAGACCCGCCTGATCCGGCGCCGGCGTTCCCGCCGGGCGAGGACGGCACCGGTGATGGCCAGCGCCCAAAGGGTGCAGAGGATCGGAACGGCCACCCCCGGCGGGGGCAGCAAAAGCAGCCTCAAGTCAGTGGGCCGGCTCTCGGCCTGTATCGCGGCGCCGAAGAGCAGGTAGCCGCTCAGCAAGCCGAGAAACAGCATGAACAGCCCGAGATCGACCGCACCACCGCCGTGGAACCCTTTCCAGGCATTGTGTCCCGCATATCCGAACGCCAGGACCACGACGGGAAAGGTGGAGACATAGGGTGGATTGGGCCCGCCATACCAAAGCGCGACCAGGAGCCATCCGCCCGCCAGCAATGCGCCACCCCACAACAGGCACAAAAAAACGGCGAGGACCGTGTATCGCACGATCCTCGCCGCTTTGCTTTCCATGGCGGAAAGAGTGGCCCTTACAGGTCCAGCAGCAGGCGCCGCGGGTCCTCCAGGCTCTCCTTCACACGCACCAGGAAGGACACAGCCTCCTTCCCGTCAACGATGCGGTGATCGTAGGACAGCGCCAGGTACATCATCGGCCGCACCTCGATCTTGCCGCCCACCACCATCGCGCGCTCCTTGATGGAGTGCATGCCGAGGATGCCGGACTGCGGCGGGTTCAGGATCGGGGTGGACAGCAGCGAGCCGTAGATGCCGCCATTGGTGATGGTGAAGCTGCCACCGGTCAGCTCCTCCAGCTTCAGCTGGCCGTCACGCGCCTTCTTGCCGAAGCCTGCAATGGTCTTCTCGATCTCGGCGAAGCCCATCTGGTCGGCGTTCTTCAGCACCGGCACGACGAGGCCGTTCGGGCCGCCGACGGCGATGCCCATATGCACGAAGTTCTTGTAGACGATGTCGTCGCCGTCGATCTCGGCGTTCACCGCCGGGAATTCCTTCAGCGCGGCCACGCAGGCCTTCACGAAGAAGGACATGAAGCCGAGCTTGGCGCCCAGCTTCTTCTCGAAGGCGTCCTTGTACTCGCTGCGCAGGCCCATCACGGCCGACATGTCCACCTCGTTGAAGGTGGTCAGCATGGCGGCGGTGTTCTGCGCCTCCTTCAGCCGGGTGGCGATGACCTTGCGGAGACGGGTCATCTTCACCCGCTCCTCGCCGCCTTCCAGCGCGCGGGGGGCCTTGGCGGCGGGCTTCGGCGCGGCGGCCTCGGCCGGGCGGGCCAGGAAGGACTGCACGTCGCCCTTGCTGATACGGCCGTCCTTGGCGGTGCCGGTGCCGACCTGCTCGGCCGACACCTTGTTCTCCGCCATCATCTTGGCCGCGGCAGGCAGCGGCGCATGGCCACCACCCGGCACGGAAACGGGGCCGTTGACGGGGCGCGGGGCCTCGACCTTCGGCGCCGGCGCGGCGGAGGGGGCGGCATGGGCGGCGGCGGGCTTCTCGGTGGCCTTGGGGGACACCTTGCCTTCGCCGGCCGAGATGGTGCCGAGCAGCGCGCCCGGCTCGACCTCGGCGCCCTCATCGGCGGCGATGGCTTCCAGCACGCCGGCGGCCGGCGCGTTGACTTCCACCGTGACCTTGTCGGTCTCCAGTTCCACCAGCGGCTCGTCGGCGGCCACGGCCTCGCCGGCCTTCTTCATCCAGCGGGCCACAGTGGCCGTGGAAACACTTTCGCCCAGGGTGGGGACCAGGATCTCGGTCATATATATCGCCTCTCTACCGGGTGCGTGCTCGGGTTAACTTAGGACAGGCCGAGCGCGGAGCGCACCAGGGCTTCCTGCTGCTGCTGATGAACCTTGGCGGAACCGGTGGCCGGGCTCGCCGCTTCCTCACGGCCGACATAGGTCGGGCGCTTCGCCTTGATGTCGAGGTCCTTCAGCACCTTCTCGATGCGTCGGTCCACGAAGGTCCAGGCGCCCATGTTCTCGGGCTCCTCCTGGCACCAGACGATCTCGGCGTTCTTATACTCAGCCAGGACACGCGCCAGCGTGACGCGCGGGAACGGATACATCTGCTCCAGCCGCACGACGGCCACGTCCTGCACGCCCTTGTCGCGGCGCTCCTGCACCAGGTCGTAGTAGACCTTGCCCGTGCAGATGACGACGCGCTTCACTTTGTCCGACGCCGCGATGGCATCGGTCTCGGGGATCACGGTCTGGAAGTGGCTGCCGGGTGCGAAATCGGCCAGGCTGCTGACGGCCAGCTTGTGCCGCAGCAGCGACTTCGGCGTCATGACGATCAGCGGCTTGCGGTAGTTGCGCTTCAGCTGGCGGCGCAGCGCGTGATAGTAGTTCGCCGGCGTCGTGAAGTTGCAGACGGCCATGTTGCGTTCGGCGCAGAGCTGCAGGTAGCGCTCCAGCCGGGCGGAGGAATGCTCCGGCCCCTGCCCTTCATAGCCATGCGGCAGCAGCATCACGAGGCCGGACATGCGCAGCCACTTTGTCTCGGCCGAGGCGATGAACTGGTCGATCACCACCTGGGCGCCGTTGGCGAAGTCGCCGAACTGGCCTTCCCACAGCGTCAGGGTCTGCGGGTCGGCCAGGGTGTAGCCGTAGTCGAAGCCGAGCACGCCCATCTCGCTCAGCAGCGAGTTGAAGGCTTCCATCCGGGACTGGCCGTCGCGGATGTTGTTCAGCGGCATGTATTCCGCCTGGTTGGTCTGGTCGATCAGCACGCAATGGCGGTGGCTGAAGGTGCCACGCTGCACGTCCTCGCCCGAGAGGCGGATGCGGTGGCCTTCCAGCAGCAGCGTGCCGAAGGCCAGCGCCTCGCCCGTCGCCCAGTCGATGCCCTCGCCGGTCTCGATGGCGTTCTTCTTCGCCTCGAGCTGACGGGTGATCTTGGAGTTGGCGTTGAAGTCCGCCGGCACGCGGGAGAGGGCTGCGCCAACCTCGCGCAGCGTATCCAGCGCCACGGCGGTGCCGTCCTCCTTCTCCTCCTCCTCGGACCCGGCGGCCTTCAGGCCGGACCAGTGGCCTTCCAGCCAGTCCGCCTTGTTCGGCTTGAAGGTCTGGGCGGCCTGGTAGGCGTCCTCGAGCTGGGCGTTGAACGCGTCCAGCATCGCCTTGCTGTCCTCGGCCGGCACGGCGCCGGAGGCGGCCAGACGCTCCGCGTACAGGGTACGGGTCGTCTTGGTCTCCTTGATGCGGGCGTACATCAGGGGCTGGGTGAATGCGGGCTCGTCGGTCTCGTTATGGCCGTGGCGGCGGTAGCAGACGATGTCCAGCACCACGTCGGCAGCGAACTTCATGCGATACTCGGCGGCCATGCGGGCGCAGAACACCACCGCTTCCGGGTCGTCGCCATTCACATGCAGGATCGGCGCCTGCACGGACTTGGCCACGTCGGTGCAGTACAGGCCGGAATAGGCGTGCACCGGCACCGTGGTGAAGCCGATCTGGTTGTTGGTGACGACGTGCACGGTGCCGCCGGTGCGGTAGCCGATGAGCTGGCTCATCGCCAGCGTCTCATAGACCACGCCCTGGCCGGCGAAGGCGGCATCGCCATGCAGCAGGATGGCCATGACCGAGCTGCGGGCCTTGGTGTCGCCGGACATGTCCTGCCGCGCGCGCACCTTGCCCACCACCACGGGGTCCACGACCTCGAGATGCGACGGGTTGGGCTGCAGGGACAGATGGACCTGGCGGCCACCGATCTCGATATCGGTGGAGGTACCGAGGTGGTACTTCACGTCGCCGGAGCCCTGGACGTCGTCCGGATTGGCGGAGACGCCCTTGAACTCGGCGAAGATGCGCGTGTAGGGCTTCTTCACCACGTTCACGAGCGTGTTCAGCCGGCCGCGATGGGCCATGCCGATGACGATCTCGCTGGTCCCGCCGGCGGCCGCGGCCTCGATGACCGTCTGCACCGCCGGGATGGTGACCTCGCCGCCCTCAAGCCCGAAGCGCTTGGTGCCGACATACTTCTTGGCGCAGAAGGCCTCGAAGCCCTCGGCCTCGGTCAGCTGCTGCAGGATCTGGCGCTTGGCGCCGGCATCGAAGCTGTTGGACCAGGGCGCGCCCTCGATCCGCTGCTGGATCCAGGATTTCTGCTCCGGGTCCTGGATGTGCATGAACTCGACACCGATCGGGCCGCAATAGCTGGCGCGGCAGGTCGCGATGATCTCGCGCAGCGTCGCCGTCTCCTTGCCCAGCACGCGGTCGATGAAGATCGGCCGGTCCATGTCAGCGTCGGAGAAGCCGTAGGTCTTCGGGTCCAGCTCCGGATGGGCCTTGGGCACCTGCAGGTGCAGCGGGTCCAGCTGGGCCTCCAGATGGCCGCGCACGCGGTAGGCGCGGATCAGCATCAGGGCGCGCAGCGAATCCAGCACCTGAGCGCGGGCGGCGGCCGGGTCGGCGGCAGCGGCGGGCGCGGCGCCCGGCTTGCCAGCCTTCTTGGGGTCCAGCTTCGGCGCCTCGGGCTCCGGCGCGAAGCCGCCGCGCGGGCGCGGGGCCCAGGAGGCACCGGTCGCGTTCTGCATGACGGCGATGGCGTCGTCGCCCAGGGCTGCGAACAGCTCCTGGAAAGACGGGTCCACGCTGTCCGGCTGATCCACCCAGCGGGCATAGAGATCGGCGAGGAAGGCGGCATTCGCCCCCGTCATCGCACTCGCCAGGATGTCGATACCGGCCATCAGATCCTCCTCGCTTCACCCGCTCCTGGGGTGAAGCGGCTTTCCTCAATCACGGGCGTCACATAACGCAGCGCCGCCCCTGATATAGGGACGGCGTGCATGAACATAGAATGTATGGCGGCGTAATGGCAGCCACCCGGAAGGCGCGGCCCCATTTTGGGGCCGGCCTTGGCCGGGCTCGCCTTGTCGCGCCGCCGGCAGCATCAGCCGCGCAGGGCCTTCACCATGGTCGAGCCCAGCGCCGCCGGGCTGTCGGCCACATGGATGCCGGCCGAGCGCATGGCGTCCATCTTGGCTTCCGCGGTGTCCTTGCCGCCGGAGATGACGGCGCCGGCATGGCCCATGCGGCGGCCCGGAGGGGCCGTCGCACCAGCAATGAACCCGACGACCGGCTTGTAGTTCTTGGAGCCGGCCTTGTTTTCGCGGCCCAGGAACTCGGCGGCCTGGATCTCGGACTGGCCACCGATCTCACCGATCATGACGATCTGGTGGGTGTCGGGGTCGGCCAGGAACATCTCCAGCACTTCCGTGAAGTCCATGCCCTTCACCGGGTCGCCACCGATGCCGACGCAGGTGGACTGGCCCAGCTTGGCCGCCGTCGTCTGCGCCACGGCCTCATAGGTCAGCGTGCCCGAGCGGGACACGATGCCGACGGAACCCGGCAGGTGGATATGGCCCGGCATGATGCCGATCTTGCAGGCACCCGGGGTGATCACGCCCGGGCAATTCGGCCCGACCAGGCGGGACTTGCTGCCGGAGAGGGCGCGCTTGACCTTGATCATGTCGATCACCGGGATGCCCTCAGTGATGCAGATGATCAGCGGGATCTCGGCGTCGATCGCCTCCAGGATGGAGTCGGCGGCGAACGGCGGCGGCACGTAGATGACGGAGGCGTTGGCGCCCGTCTGTTCCGCGCACTCGGCCACGGTGTTGAACACCGGCAGGTTCAGGTGGGTCTGGCCACCCTTGCCCGGCGTCACGCCGCCCACATAGTTGGAGCCGTAGGCGATGCCCTGCTCGGCGTGGAAGGTACCCTGAGAGCCGGTAAAGCCCTGGGTCATCACCTTCGTATTGGCGTCGACGAGAATGGCCATATTACTTGGCTCCCTTCACGGCGGCGACGACCTTCTCGGCGGCGTCGGCCAGGTTGTCGGCCGGGATGATCGCCAGGCCGGATTCGGCCAGGATCTTCTTGCCCAGGTCGACGTTGGTGCCCTCGAGGCGCACCACCAGCGGCACGGAGAGGGTCAGCGTCTTCGCCGCCTCAACGATGCCGTTGGCGATCATGTCGCACTTGGCGATGCCGCCGAAGATGTTGACCAGGAGCGCCTTCACGTTCGAATCGGACGTGATGATGCGGAAGGCCTCGGTCACGCGCTCGGCCGTGGCGGTGCCGCCGACGTCGAGGAAGTTCGCGGGGCTGGAACCGTAGAGCTTGATGATGTCCATCGTGGCCATCGCCAGGCCCGCACCGTTCACCATGCAGCCGATCTCGCCATCGAGCGCCACATAGTTCAGGTCGTTCTTGACCGCTTCCAGTTCCTTCGGGTCCATCTCGCTGTCATCGCGAAGGGCCTCGAGGTCCTTGTGGCGGAACAGCGCGCTATCGTCGAAGGACACCTTGGCGTCCAGCGCCACGATGTCGCCCGCGCCGGTCACGACCAGCGGGTTGATCTCGACGATCGCGCAATCCAGCTCGATGAAGGCCTTGTACAGGGCCAGCACGAACTTGGTGAAGGACGCGACCTGCTTGCCTTCCAGGCCGAGCCCGAAGGCCAGCTTGCGGGCATGGAAGCCGGAGACGCCCGAGGCGGGGTCGACCACGGCCTTCAGGATCTTCTCGGGGTGGTTCTCGGCCACCTCCTCGATCTCCATGCCGCCCTCGGTGGACGCCATGATGACGATGCGCGAGGTGTCGCGGTCGACCAGCAGGGAGAGGTACAGCTCGCGCTTGATGTCGCAGCCGTCTTCCACATAGACCCGGCTGACCTGCTTGCCGGCCTCGCCGGTCTGCTTGGTCACCAGCGTCTTGCCGATCATCGCCTCGGCCGCCGCCTTCACGTCCGCGACCGACTTGACGACGCGGACGCCGCCCTTGCCGTTCGGGTCTTCCTTGAAGCGGCCTGCGCCACGCCCACCGGCATGGATCTGCGACTTCACGACATAGACGGGGCCGGGCAGCTTCTTCGCCGCCTCTTCCGCCTCAGCGGCGTTCCAGGCGACATGGCCTTCGAGCACTGCGACGCCGTAGCGCTTCAGCAGCTCTTTGCCCTGGTATTCGTGAATATTCATCCGCTCACCCTTTGAATGGGGCTGTACGACCGAAGCCCGGCCGAGAAGGCGGCCGGGGCGTCAGCCCCAGCCCCCAGGGGTTCGAAGTCGGTATCAGACGCCGAGCTTCTTGAAGTCTTCGACCAGCTTCTTCACCGCGTCGCACGACTTGTCGAAGGCAGCCTTCTCTTCGCCGGTGAACTCAACCTCGACGATCTTCTCGACGCCGCCGGCGCCGATCACGACCGGTACGCCGACATAAAAGTCGTTCATGCCATACTCGCCGTTCAGCATCACGGCGCAGGGAAGGACGCGCTTCTTGTCCTTCAGGTAGGACTCGGCCATCGCGATGGCGGAGGCCGCCGGCGCGTAGAAGGCAGAGCCACGCTCCAGCAGCTTCACGATCTCACCGCCGCCATTGGCGGTGCGGTGCACGATCGCGTCGATCTTCTCCTGCGTCGTCCAACCCATCTTGATCAGGTCGGGGACGGGGATGCCGGCGACGGTGGAGTAGCGGGTCAGCGGCACCATGGTGTCGCCGTGGCCGCCCAGCACGAAGGCCGTCACGTCCTCGACCGAGACCTTGAACTCGTCGGCCAGGAAGGTACGGAAGCGGGCGCTGTCCAGCACGCCGGCCATGCCGACGACCTTGTTCGCCGGCAGGCCGGACTTCTGCTGCAACGCCCAGACCATGACGTCCAGCGGGTTGGTGATGCAGATGACGAAGGCGTCGGGGGCATACTGCTTGATGCCCTCGGCGACCTGGCCCATCACGCCGGCGTTCTTGGTCAGCAGGTCGTCGCGGCTCATGCCCGGCATGCGGGGGAAGCCGGCGGTGACGATGATGACGTCCGCGCCCGCGATGGCGGCATAGTCGCTGCCGCCGGTCATGTGGCTGTCGAAGCCGTCGACCGGGCTGGACTGCATGATGTCGAGCGCCTTGCCGGCGGCGACGCCACCGAACACGTCGAACATCACGACGTCGCCCAGTTCCTTGAGGCCGATCAGGTGGGCCAGAGTGCCACCGATATTGCCGGCGCCGATGAGGGCGATTTTCTTGCGGGCCATAGACTGTTCCTTCCCGAGGCTACGGGGGATGGGGATATCCGGTATCTCGCGCGGGCTTCGTACTCCGCCCCGCCAGCCCCGACAAGCCGGGGCCGGTGCCGATTTGTGCGGCGCAGTGCAGGAACGACCGGGGCGAATGCCCAGCAGGCAGGCAGCATGCCGCCGCTGGCCGGGAACCGGAAGGCCGGGCGGGCCGATTCATCCCCTGCCCCGCCGACTTTTCAGGAATGGCTGAAAGCCTGCCACGGCTGAGCCGGGACAAGGCGTCAAGCGTATCGTGCCGCCGTGCCGGCGGCGGATAGGCTCGGTTCCAGTGGAACAATATGGCAGCGGCGCCGGCCAGGCACCGTGACCCGATGCCGGCGGCCTGCCCCGGCCGTGGCGGGGGCAGGCACCAGGCCGGCGGAGTCGCCTCCGCCGGCCATCGTCACATCCGCGAAGCGGCGTGCGTCAGAGCGGCATGCACCGCACGATGTCGTCATGGCCGCGCGCCAGGGTGGACATGGTGCCCGCCGGGCAGTCCCGCTGCTCGCCCGAGGCCGTCGGCAGGCCGGACTGCCAGGAGGTCAGCCGCGCGCCGCCCGAAGTCATGCCGGAGCGCTGCGCCGTAACGGTGCGGCTGTTGCGGCTGCTGTTGCCGGTGGCCTTCGCCACGCGGCGGTTGTTGTTGCGGGCCGTCGCCTGCTGCTGCTGGCGGGTGGCCGGGCGCGCCACGCGGGACGTCACCTGCCGCGCCGTCGCCTGCGGGCGGGAGGTGGTGCGGGCGGCCGCGCGCTGCGGCGCCGCGGCCTGCCGGCTGGCGGTGCGGGTGGACGAAGCCTGCACGGGCTTCACGACCTTACCGGCCCGCGCTTCCGGCCGGCGGCTGCTGGCATCGGCGGACGGCGCCGCCATCGTGATGGCGAATAGGCTGAACAGGCAGACAGCAATCCAACGCATGGCAAATACCCCCAAAAACTCGTTTCCCAGGATCAACCGGTCCCCCCCGGGACCGGCAGGCCGCCCACGCCTCAGGTGAGGTGCGGCAAGCCCAGATAATCCTGGCTCTGCATCTCCATCAGGCGCGACGCTGTCCGCTGGAACATCGCCGCGTTCTCTCCCTGCTCGTAAAGCTGGTCCGGCACCGCCGCGGCGGAGGCGACCAGCTTGCACCGGTGTTCGTAGAGCGTGTCCACCAGCGTGATGAAGCGGCGGGCCCGGTCGAAATTATCCGGCCCCAGCCGTGGCACCCCGTCCAGCACCAGGGTGTGGTAATGCGTCGAAAAGGCCAGGTAGTCGGCCGGTCCCAGCGGCTTGCCGCACAGCGCGTCGAAATCCGCGCGCGCGACACCCCCGACCGCCTGGGGCACTTCGATCTGCCGCCCCAGCACCGCCAGGGTCTTGGGCTGGCCGTGCCGCTGCCCGGTCAGCTCGTAGAAGGCATTGTCCAGCGCCCGCTCGGCGCGGCCATCGGCCGGCACGTGCCAGGTGGGCAGGCCGTGGATACGGTCCCGCCGGTAGTCCTGCGCCGATTGCAGGTACAGCACCGCCACCTTCTGCTGGATCAGATGGATGAAGGGCAGGAAGGCATCGCGCCCCGGCTTGCCCTTGAACAGGTCGGCCGGCGCGGTGTTGGAGGTGGCGACCATCACCACGCCCTTGGCGAACAGCGCCTCAAACAACCGGCCGAGGATCATGGCATCGGTGATGTCATGCACCTGGAATTCGTCGAAGCACAGCAGCGCGGCATCATCGGCGATGCTGTCGGCCAGCGGCGGGATCGGGTCGGCATCGTGGCCGTTCTGCTTCCGCCAGGCATGGATGCGGGCGTGGCATTCCTGCATGAACTGGTGGAAGTGGATGCGGCGCTTCCGCGGCACGTCGGCGCAATCGAAGAACAGGTCCATGAGCATGGACTTCCCGCGCCCCACCTCGCCAACCATGTACAGGCCCTGCGGTGCGTTGCCCGGCGCTTCGTCGACCGGCTTGCGGCGGAAGAAGCGGCTCATGAAACCGCCGCCAGGCTTGTCGGGTTCTTCCTGCCGGGGCTCGTAGCCGCGCAGGCGGCGCCAGAGATCCTGCAAGGTCTCCGCGGCCAGCTCCTGGGCGCTGTCGGCGCGCAGCACCCCGGCCGCTACCCTCGCGCGGTAAGCGGGCAGTGGTCCTTCTGCTGTCGTCGGGAGGCGCTGGGCCTCCGCCGGCGTGATAGGGCCATCCATCGCGTTGCGGCATAGCCTCTTGGCCGGCATCCGGCAACCGTGATGCATGAAGACCGCCTGCGAAGTCGTTGCTCAAAAAGGAAACTTAGCCGCTCTCATGCCGGTGATGCATCTATCGGCACCGGCAATGGTTAATCATCCGTTGAGAATAATAAAAGGGAATTCACCATGATCGACAAGACGAAGATCCAGGAACACGCTGAAATCGTCGGCTCGTGCGGCAATCATGTCGGGACGGTCGATCACCTCGAAGGTGATTTCATCAAGTTGACCCGCAACGATTCCGCCGACGGGCAACACCATTACCTGCCGTTGAGCGCCGTCGCGGATGTCGACGGAGAAAAAGTGGTCACTACGATGAACCACAAGGCTGCGTTGTCTTTGCTGCAGGACCGACCGGAATCCGGCGCCGGTGGCTTCGCCGCCGTCTGAAGCGGCCCAAGGGCGGGGTAGAAATATCGTCGGCCCCTCGCCTTTTCTTTCGTGCCGCGTGCCGGCCAAGACCGTGAGCGCAGCCACTTCGCCTTGCAGCCAGGGCTGCTGCTGACATCGCCGCCGTGATGCGGCATCCCGGAAAGCGCGCCTCCCGGGCATGAAAAAGCCCCGACGGATTTGCATCCGGCGGGGCTTTTTCGGCCGACCCGTGAGGGTGGCTCAGCTCTGGCGCTCGACCATCATCGACTTGATGCTGCCAATGGCCTCGGCGGGGTTCAGCCCCTTCGGGCAGGTCGCCGTGCAGTTCATGATGGTATGGCAGCGGTACAGCCGGAACGGATCTTCCAGGTTGTCCAGCCGCTCACCCGTCGCCTCGTCGCGCGAATCGGCGATCCAGCGATAGGCCTGCAGCAGCACGGCCGGGCCGAGGTAGCGGTCGCCGTTCCACCAGTAGGACGGGCAGGCGGTGGAGCAGCAGAAGCACAGGATGCACTCCCACAGCCCGTCCAGCTTGGCGCGCTCTTCCTTGGACTGCAGCCGCTCGCCATCCGGCGGCGGGGCCGTGTCGGACTTCAGCCAGGGCTCGACCGAGCGGAGCTGCGCGTAGATCTGGCTGAGGTCCGGCACCAGGTCCTTCACCACCGGCATGTGCGGCAGCGGGGTGATGCGGACATCCGCCTTCTTCACGTCCTCGATCGGCTTCAGGCAGGCCAGCGTGTTCATGCCGTCGATGTTCATCGCGCAGGAACCGCAGATGCCCTCGCGGCAGGAACGACGGAACGTCAGCGTCGTGTCCGTCTCGTTCTTGATCTTGATCAGCGCGTCCAGAACCATCGGGCCGCACTTGTCGAGGTCGAGCTCGTAAGTGTCGTAGCGCGGGTTCTCCCCCGTATCGGGGTCGAAGCGGTAGATCTTGAACGACTTCACGTTCGTGGCGCCCGGCTCGGCCTTATAGGTCTTGCCGGTGCCGATGGTGGAATTCTTGGGCAGCGTGAAAGTGGCCATGAACCCGCTCCTTCCTCAGTACACGCGCGGCTTGGGCGGGAAGACCTGGACCTCGTTGGTCAAGGTCCGCATCTTCACGTCGCGGTAGTCGAGGGTGACGTTGTAGTTGTCGTCGACCTTGGCCAGGGTGTGCTTCATCCAGTTCACGTCATCGCGCTCCGGATAATCCTCCTGGGCATGGGCGCCACGGCTTTCCTTCCGGGCCTCGCCGCCGACCACGGTGGTCAGCGCGTTGCCGATCAGGTTGTCCAGCTCCATCGCCTCCACCAGGTCGCTGTTCCAGATCAGGCTCCGGTCGGCGATCTTGATGTCGGAATAGGTGGCGGCCACCTTCGCCATCTTCTCGCAGCCTTCCTTCAGCAGCTCGGAGGTGCGGAACACGGCGGCGTGGGTCTGCATGGTGCGCTGCATGTTCATGCGCAGCTCGGCGACCGAGGTGCTGCCCTTGGCGTGGCGCACGCGGTCCAGCCGGTCCAGCGCCTTCTCGCCGGCGCGGGCCGGCAGGGGCTGCTGCGTGGCACCCGGCTTGATGGTCTCGGCGGCGCGCAACGCGGCGGCGCGGCCGAACACCACAAGGTCGAGCAGCGAGTTAGTGCCGAGGCGGTTGGCGCCGTGCACGGAGACGGACGCCGCCTCACCCACCGCCATCAGGCCATGGACCACGCGGTCCTGGTCCGTGCTGGTGGGGTTCAGCACCTCGGTGTGGATGTTGGTCGGGATGCCGCCCATGTTGTAGTGGACGGTCGGGAGCATCGGGATCGGCTCCTTCGTCACGTCCACGCCGGCGAAGATCTTGGCGGTCTCGGAGATGCCCGGCAGCCGCTCGTGCAGCAGCTCGGCGCCCAGGTGCTCCAGGTGCAGGTGGATGTGGTCCTTGTGCGGACCGACGCCACGACCCTCGCGGATCTCCATCGACATGGCGCGGGAGACGACGTCGCGGGACGCCAGGTCCTTCGCCGTCGGCGCGTAGCGCTCCATGAAGCGCTCGCCCTCAGAATTCGTCAGGTAGCCGCCCTCACCGCGCGCACCCTCGGTGACGAGGCAGCCGGAGCCGTAGATGCCGGTCGGGTGGAACTGCACGAACTCGTTGTCCTGCAGCGGCAGGCCGGCGCGCAGGATCATGCCGCCGCCATCGCCCGTGCAGGTATGGGCGGAGGTGCAGGAGAAGTAGGCGCGGCCATAGCCGCCCGTCGCCATCACCACGGTCTGGGCACGGAAGCGGTGGATGGTGCCATCCTCCAGGTTCCAGGCCATCACGCCGCGGCAGGCGCCTTCCTCGTCCATGATCAGGTCGAGCGCGAAGTACTCCACGAAGAACTCGCAGTTATGCTTCAGGCTCTGCTGGTACAGCGTGTGCAGGATGGCGTGGCCCGTGCGGTCCGCGGCGGCGCAGGCGCGCATCGCGGGGGTCTTGCCGTAGTTCTGCATGTGGCCGCCGAAGGGCCGCTGGTAGATCTTGCCATCCTCAGTGCGCGAGAAGGGCACGCCGAAATGCTCCAGCTCGATGATCGAGGGCACGGCCTCGCGGCACATGTACTCGATGGCATCCTGGTCGCCCAGCCAGTCCGACCCCTTCACGGTGTCGTACATGTGCCAGCGCCAGTTATCCTCGCCCATATTGCCGAGGGAGGCGCCGACGCCGCCCTGCGCGGCCACGGTGTGGCTGCGGGTCGGGAAGACCTTGGTGATACAGGCCGTCTTCAGCCCTGCCGCGCCCATGCCGAAGGTGGCGCGCAGGCCAGCGCCGCCCGCACCCACGACCACGACGTCATAGGTGTGGTCCACAATGCGGTAGGCACCCTGGGAGGGCATGGTGATCGCGTTCATCGTCCCGATCCGTCCGTTACTTCTTTGCGGCGGCGCACGCCCTCCTGGGAGAGGGGCCGCCGTCTTCCTTCAGACACTCAGGCCGGCGGGCAGGCCGGCCACGCGATTCAGATGGCGATCCGCAGCACCGACAGGGCGGCGAGCAGGCCGAGAATCCAGCACAGGGCCTTCACCACCAGGATGGCCATCACCCGCTTCATCTCGCCGCGCACGTAATCCTCCAGCACCACCTGCATGCCGGAGGCGGCGTGCTGGAAGGAGATGGCGATGAAGGAGAGCAGCAGCACGGCGTTCAGCGGGCGGCCGATCCACAGCACGATCTCGGCATGCGTCGCGCCGGTATGGCCGGCCACCGAGAGGATGAACCACAGCGTCAGCGGCAGCAGCGCCATGGAGGTGACGCGCTGCACCCACCAGTGATGCGTGCCACCACGGGCGGAGCCGTAGCCACGGACGCGGCCAAGGGCCGATTGCAGGCGGATGGCGGAATGTTGTTCGCTCATGGGTGCGTGCTCCTCACCAAGAGACAATGGCGATGAGCCAGGTCAGCGCCGTCATGACGCCCGTGGCGATGAGGGTGATGTAACCGGTCTTGTGCACCGCCGGCAGGTCGTAGCCCTTGCCGAAATCCCAGTACAGGTGGCGCAGGCCGGCGAAGGTGTGGAACCAGGCAACGGCCGTCAGCCCGGCCAGCGCCAGCATGCCGAGGAAGGAGCCGAAGAACCACTGGGCGTTGGCGAAGGCCTGCGGCCCGGCGGCGGCGGCCACCAGCCACCACACCAGGAACACCATGCCGATCGTCCAGGCGATGCCGGCGCCACGGTTGGCGATGGACATGCCGGAGGTCATCTGCACCATGTCATAGACCTGCAGGTGCGGCGACAAGGGGCGCCGCACGCGCGTCCCGTCGGTCCGACGGCCGGTCATGACCGCCTCGCGCGCGTCTTCTGTAATGGACATGGGCCGATCCCGCTCCGCGAATTGTAGGCCGCGCTCTGCGCAGCGCCGGGGCAGCGGCGGGGTCAGGGCGGCTCTGGCCCTTTTATGGTGCGCTGCCGTGAAAGGTCAACGCGGCGCGACCGCCCTTCGTGCCTTAACCGTCATTTCCCAGACACAAACCGAACCGGCCGGAGCCTTCGCCCCGGCCGGTCCAGCCTGTTCCTGTCGAAGAGGAGCTTAGTAGCCGTAGCCACCGTTGCCCCGGTACCCGCGCGGCGGATAACCGCCATTGTCCTGGTAGCCACGGGGCGGGTACCCGCCGTTCGGGCCGTACTCGCCCCGGTCTGGCGTGGTCACCAGGCCGCCCACGGCGCCCAGGCCACCGCCGATCAGCGCGCCAGTCCCGGCATTACCGCCGGTCAGGGCTGCAACGCCCGCACCCGCGCCCGCGCCCAGCACGCCCCCACCGATGGCACGCTGGCCCGGATTCGACGGGTCCGTGCAGGCGGCGGCGCCCAGCAGGAGCGTCAGCGCGGCCGCGGTGCCCAGCTTTCCGAATGTCTTCCGCATGATGCCGTTCCTTCCGTTATGTCGTCTCAACGCGGGAAGGGTCGGCGGGATGCCGGACGAAAATGGGGCGGCGCGAAGGCCGCGCCGCCCCAATCCAACACAGAAGCGTGAGGACGTGACAAGGCCGCGCCCCGCCTCGCCCGCTCCGGTTCAGGCCACCGCGCGCGCCAGCAGGCCCTGCCGCACCAGTTCCTCGGCGATCTGCACGGCGTTGAGCGCCGCGCCCTTGCGCAGGTTGTCGCCTACACACCAGAAGGCCAGGCCATGCGGCACGGTGGTGTCGGCGCGGACGCGGGAGACATACACGCTGTCCTCGCCCGCGATCTCGATCTGCGTGGCGTAGCCGCCGTCTTCCCGACGGTCGAGCACGGTCAGGCCCGGCGCCTCGCGCATCGCATCCCAGGCCTGCTCGACCGTGATGGGGCTCTCAAACTCCACATTCACCGCCTCGCCATGGCCGATGAAGACCGGCACGCGCACGGCGGTGGCCACCAGCTGGATGTCGGGGTCGAGGATCTTGCGGGTCTCGACGGCCATCTTCCACTCTTCCTTGGTGAAGCCGTCATCCATGAACTTGTCGATATGCGGGATGCAGTTGAAGGCGATGGGCTTGGTGAACTGCTCCGGCGTCGCCGCATCGTTGACGTAGATGCCGCGCGTCTGGGTGAACAGCTCATCCATCGCCTCCTTCCCCGCGCCGGAGACCGACTGGTAGGTGGAGACCACCACCCGCTTGATGCGCGCCACCTCGTGCAGCGGCTTCAGCGCCACCACCAGCTGGATGGTGGAGCAGTTCGGGTTGGCGATGATGTTGCGCTTGCGGAAGTGCTTCAGCGCCTGCGGGTTCACCTCCGGCACCACCAGCGGCACGTCGTGGTCCATGCGGAACTGGCTGGTGTTGTCGATCACCACGCAGCCCGCCGCCGCCGCCTTCGGCGCATGCACGGCCGAGACCGCGGCACCAGGGGAGAACAGGCCGATATCGACGCCCTTCCAGTCGAACGTCTCCAAGTTCTGGACCTTCAGCACGTCCTTCTCGCCGAAGGAGACCTCCCGCCCGGTGGAGCGGCCGGACGCCAGGGCGATCACCTCGCTGACGGGGAATGCCCGCTCAGCGAGGGTCTTGAGCATCTCGCGCCCCACATTGCCGGTGGCGCCGACGACCGCGACCCTGTAGCCCATGATGCGCTTCCTTCTTCCCGTGACGGGGCAAAAACCGGCCCGCACTAGCGCCGAAACGACGGCCGCCGCAAGGAAATGCTGGGCGGCCTGGTCGTGCCCGCCGGCTCAGGCCAGCGCGGCGGGCGCCGGGTTCAGCGCCGCACCGCCTGCAGGAAGGCGCCCGAACGCTCCCGCAGCACCCCGGCCTGCCCGGCCAGTTCCTCCACCGCGCCCAGCATGCCGCTGGCCGCGCTGCCGGTTTCCGCCGCCACCTGGCGGACGCGCGCGATGCGCTGGCTGACGGTACCGGTCGCCTCGGCCACCTGGGCGGCGCTGCGGGCGATCTCCTGCGTCGCCGCCCCCTGCTCCTCCACCGCGGCGGCGATGGCGGTGGCGATGTCGCTGGTCCGCTCCACCGTAGTGCCGATGCCGCGGATGGCCTCCACCGCCTTACTGGTCGCCGCCTGCATGCCGGCGATCTGGCCGGAGATCTCCTCCGTCGCCCGCGCCGTCTGCCCGGCCAGGTTCTTCACCTCGCTGGCCACCACGGCGAAGCCCTTGCCGGCCTCCCCCGCCCGCGCCGCCTCGATCGTTGCGTTCAGCGCCAGCAGGTTGGTCTGCCCGGCGATGTCGTTGATCAGGCTAATAACGTCGCCGATGCGCGCCGCGCTTTCGGACAGGCCGCGCATGGTGGCATCCGTCGCCCGCGCCTCCTGCACCGCCTGCCCGGCCACCGAGGCCGATTCGCTGACGCGGCGGGTGATCTCGACGATCGAGGCCGCCATCTGCTCGGCCGCCGCCGCGACGGACTGCACGTCCGCATCCGCCCGCCCGGCCGCCTCCGCCACTGCCGAGGCCTCCTGGCCCGACGTGGCGGCGGCATTGGCCAGCTGCCGCGCCGCCGCCTGCAGCTCGGCGGTGCGGTTGGCCACGCCGTCCACGGCGCCGCCCATCTCCACCTCGAAGGTATCGGCCAGCTTCGCCTGCTCGGTCACCATGGTCCAGACCAGCATGGGGCCAAGATAGGCGCCGTCCTTGTCGCGGATGGCAGAGGCATCCAGGTCCATCACCTGGTCCGCCACGCGGATGCGGGCGTGGTACGGCAGGCGGCTGCCATCGGCCAGCAAGGCGCGCTGGTGCTCCGGCTTGCGGTGGAAGATGTCCACGCTCTTGCCCATCACCTCGTCCGGCGCGCAGGGCAGAATCTGCGGCACGGCGCGCAGGATCTTCAGCATCTCGGTGTTCATATAGTCGATGCGGAACTCGTCGCGTGGGTTGCAGCGGATGATGCCGATCGGCAGCTGCTCGATCATCTGCCGCTGGGCGAAGGCCTCGCCCACCGTGCCGCGCAGCTCCTCTACCGCCTCGGCGATGATGCCGATCTCGTCCCGCCGGCCACGATCCGCCACCGTCACCGCCGCGTCGCCCTGGGCGATCCGCTGCAACACGGCGGAAAGCCGCCGCAGCGGCGT
Organism: Teichococcus aerophilus; assembly: GCF_014490485.1. Classification (GTDB taxonomy): domain Bacteria; phylum Pseudomonadota; class Alphaproteobacteria; order Acetobacterales; family Acetobacteraceae; genus Pseudoroseomonas; species Pseudoroseomonas aerophila. The sequence goes on from NZ_JACTVA010000011.1 coordinate 88,136, forward strand.
GCCCACCGTCCGCGCCGTCGCCCAACCGGAGAGCACCAGCACCAGCGCCACCAGCCCGGCCACCATCAGCGCCTCGCTCCGCGTGCTCTCCAGCACCGCCTGGCGCTGGCGCTCATCCGCCTCCACCTGGGCGGACAGCAGGCGCGCCGCCTGTGCCATCGCGCCTTCCAGCGCCTCCCGCGCCGGCTCCACCTTGTCGGCGCGCAGCACCGTGGCGCCTTCGATCAGCCCGATCAACTCGTTGGAGACAGCGGCCAGTTCCTCCACCGTGGTCACCAGCCGGCCCAGATCCTCGCTCAGCCGGGTGGAGACCTCGACGCCGCGCACGCCGCGCCCGTGCACGCGTTGCTGCGCGATGGCACGCCGGACCCGCCGCGCCTGGTCCGGCTCCTCCGCCGCCAGGTAGCGCTGGATGCTCATCCGCAGATCGCCAACCGAGGCGTGGTAGGCCAGCAGGCGGGTCCGCAGATCCTCCTGCCGCTCGGCGCCACTGACCTCGAAAGGCAGGTTGCTGATCACGCCCTCGAATTGCTGGTCGTAGGTGCTCAGGGCGTTGAACAGCCGTCCGTCCCGCAATTGCAGCATGCGCTGCCGGCCCTGCATCCCCTCCCCCAAAGCGGCGGCATAGGTGGCGGAGAGCGGCAAGGCGGCCTCGATCATCCGCGCCGCCCCGGTCCGTCCCGCCACGTCGGCGGCCTGGCGCAGCCGTTGCCGGGCGGCCTCCAGGCTCTCGCTCGCCTGGTTGGCGGCGGGGGCGAATCGGGCGCTGGTCTGTGCGGTGGCGGCGGCCAGGGCGCGCACATCGGCCCGCACCGCCTCGGTCAGCGCCGCCTGCAGAGTCTCGTTCGCCTGGGAGATGGTGTTCTGCGTCGCGTTCAGCGCCACCACGTCTCCGATGCGCGCCTGGGTCCGCCATGCCTGCCCGCCGACCAGCATCAGCGCCAGGCCAGCGGCCAGCGCCAGCTTCATGCCGACCGACAGATTGAGGAAAAAGCGCATGGACGGCCCCCCGGATTCTCTGCCGTGCATTCTGCGCGACCGACTTTAAGCAACAGTGAAGCTTGCGGCCCGCGCGGCGCGGCGGCAGATGCGGGGGGTGCTGCACCTCATCAAGCTTTCCGTCGGCCCGAAGGACGTAGGCGCGCTCCGCGTCATCCAGGAACGCCGCGTGCAGGCGGACCCGCCCCTGCGCCACCTGACCCGCATGATGCCGAAGCGGGCGGAGGAATTGCTGGATGGCGGCTCCATCTACTGGGTGGTGGCCGGGCTGCTCTGCGTCCGCCAGCGGCTGCTGGATATTCGCACCGAGCCGGGCAAGGACGGCACCGACCACGCCGCGCTGATCCTCGACCCAACCCTGGTGCCAGTGGAGGCGCGCCGCATGAAGCCTTTCCAGGGCTGGCGCTACCTTGAGGGCGGTGCGATCCCGCCCGATATCGGCGCCGGCACCGTGGCCCAGGGCATCGAGGACCTGCCGCCGGCGCTGCTGCGGGAATTGAAGGCCCTCTGCCTCCTCTGAACCGCGCGGCGCGGTGGCTGCCGAAGGGACCCTCCAGCAAAGACCCACGGGCAAGGCCCGTTGCTGGGACGCCGCCGCTGGCCACATCCCACGAAATCTCGCCATGCCGCGACGCCCTGGCTTGCCAGATGCCAGCGGCGGGACCGGCCAATATCCGCCTCTAAGTTACGGTTAATTCAGCGCCGGCCCATCGGCTGGTGAGGTGGGACACCGCATGGTGCTGGTTATGGAGCGGCGCGCCACACGGCCACCGCCCCACCAGTTTCGGCGGACCGCCTCTTCCCGGCAGGCGGAACGTCGATCGGCCGAGCCTTCGTGGCAGGCCTCTGGGCCGGCTGGAGCAATCCAGCCGGCCCTCTTTTATGGCGGCCCAGGACAGGCCCTCCCACCAATGCCGGTTTTCCCCGCAATACCGCCGCCGAGGCTCTTGCCATCGCACCCTGATCCGGCACATCCCGCTGCAACCAAGACCTGCGTCTTGGCGTTTTTGTTCGATTGTTACGGTGATGGAGCATGTTGAGCAGGAAGGCGTATGTTGGCCCCGGACCGATGGCGGCCTGACCGCATGATCCAGGCCGCATCCGCATCGCCCCGGGCAGGCAAAGCCGGCCCCGACCGCGTGGCCGATGCTGCCGGCGATGCCGCGACCAGCGATCACGCGCCGCGTTCCGCCTGCATGCTGCTCGCTTCCCGTGCTTCGACCCGTGGCGACCATGCACTTGTATTGGACCGCATGTTGCACGCCCCCGGCACTCTCGCCGGGCGCGGCCATGCTTTGGAATAAGAGGCGATCATGCGGCTGGATGGCCCCGAGAGTAACAATGTCGAAGACCGGCGTGGCCAAGGTGGCGGCTTCGGCGGGCGGCGCGGCGGTGGCATCGCCGTGGGCGGGCTCGGCGGCGTCGCCATCCTGGTGATCTGCCTGTTCCTGGGCATCGACCCGTCGATGATCCTGGGCGACGGCTCCTCCCCCACCCCGCAGACCCAGCAGAGCCAGACGAGCCGCCAGGCCAGCCCGGATGCCGAGGCCGGCCGGCGCTTCGCCGCCCAGGTACTGGGCGAGACCGAGCAGGTGTGGCGGGAGCAGTTCTCGCGCCTCGGCCGCCAGTACCAGGACCCGACGCTGGTGCTCTACAGCGGCGCCACCCAGTCCGGCTGCGGCGGCGCGCAGGCGCAGGTCGGGCCGTTCTACTGCCCGGCGGACCAGAAGGTTTACATCGACCTGGACTTCATGGCCTCGCTGCAGCAGCGGCTGGGCGCGCGGGGCGATTTCGCCGCCGCCTACATCATCGCGCATGAAGTCGGCCACCACGTGCAGAACCAGCTGGGCGTGCTGCAACTGGCCGAGCGCATGCGCGGGCAGTCGGATCAGGAGGACGGCAACGCCATCCAGGTGCGGGTGGAACTGCAGGCGGATTGCTTCGCCGGCCTGTGGGCCAAGCGCGCCAACGACGCGCGGCAGATCCTGCAATCCGGCGATATCGAGGAAGGCCTGAACGCCGCCTCCGCCGTGGGCGACGACCGCCTGCAGCGCGAGGCCGGCGGCCGCGTACGGCCCGAAAGCTTCACCCACGGCTCCTCCGCCGAGCGGGTGCGCTGGTTCCGCACCGGCCTGGACCGTGGCGACCTGGCATCCTGCAACACCTTCGCCGGCCTGCCGGCAGGCAACCAGCCCTGAGTCTGTGCCGGGGGGGGGCCGCCCGCCCCCCCTTGGACATGGTTGGCTGGCCGTGTGGGGCACAGACCTTCCCATGGAGCGCCTGAGGGTTTTGTCCCGGCCCTGGAACCGATCGACATTCGGCTTCGGGCGGGAAGAAAGGTCAGGGGAAAGAATTCCCCTGAAACCCCTTCTTTTTTCTGTCAGTTGGTGCGTGGGCGGGATTGGTAGTGCGGCCATGAGCGACAGCACGACGCAGCTGGAAAATGTGACGGATGACCTAAAAATCCCTGATTCTATTGAGGATTATTGGAGCGGCCGTCGGCAGAAAAACTGTTGGATTACACGCTTACGCGTAGGTCGATAACAGACTCCAGGCTCAACCTTCAGCCTCACGCCGCCATGGCCTGCACGGGCTGACGCCTCCATAGCCACCGTAAAACAATCGCAGAAAAAAGATGGGGTCTGGGGAATTCCTTCCCCAGCCTTCCTGCTTCAGCACGCGCTGCTGTCAGAACGACAGTGAAATTCCCAGGCTCCACCCCGTCACCCGCTCCCCCACCAGGGCGGAGGCGCGCAGGCTGACGCCTTCCAGGCCGCGCAGAAGCGTGTCGTCTTCCAGTTCGATGCCGCCGCCCAGTTCGGCGAAGCTGTTGAAGCCCAGGGCGTTGCGGTGGCGGCCCATCATCCAGGTGCCGCCGGTGAAGGCGATCCAGCGCAACGGGTAATCCAGCAACGTCATTCCCGTCGGTCCCTTCACCTCCACTTTGGCGGTGCTGGCGGTGAAGCGGTTGGTGGATTCCAGGCTGGGGTCGCTGGCGCTGTAGTTGATGTCGGTGATGCGGTTGTAGCGCAGGCTGGCGGTCAGGTTGGTGTCGGGCGCGATGTCCCGGATGTGCTCCAGCATCAGCCCGCCGCCCAGCAGGATGCTGTCGATCTGCACATCCGCCAGAACGCCGCGCGTCGCTTCCTGGAAGGCGGCGGCATTGGACCCGAAGAAATGCGTATCGCTCTCGATGCGTGCATAGCCGCCCATCAGGATCGGCCGCAGCACCGTCCGGCTTCCCAGCGGGATATCCAGCCCGACGCCGGCCAGGCCGGAAAAGGTGTTGAAGCGCAGGTTGGCGTAGGTGGGCAGGCCCGGCGTATCGCCCAGATAGGTGTTCTGCCGCGCGTTGAGGTAGCTGACCGTCAACTCGGCATAGGGCGCCACGCCGGCCAGCAGGCCGCTCTCGAACGGTGCGAAGTTCTGGCTGATGGGGATCTTGTAGCTGTTCAGGTCCATCTCATCGCCATTGTAGGTGGCGGCGCTGATGCCCGGCGTGCCGCCGAAGATGCTGAGGGCCTGGAAGCCGCTGGCGAAATCGCTGGCCCGGGCCTGGCCGCGGAATACGTCCCGCAACGATTGCGCCTGGGCGCCACTGGCCGCCAAGCAGCCCAGCAACGCGGCCCCCAGCCAGCTGCCCGCCATTCCGCTCAACCGTGGCGCCATGGCCGATCCCCACCCCGCGCCATGCTGGCCACCGCTGGCGGTGCACCGGCCCGGGCCCTGTTATCCGGCGTGATTCCCGCCCCCGGCCTGGTCCGGCCGCTGGCGACCACCCCTTCCCCGCATTGGCGCCTGGTCCGCTGGCCGGGCGCGTCGTTACCGCCATCAGCGCATAAACATTACGATTCGATCAACCCATCTGGGCAGACCAGCCGGGCTTCAGCAGTGGCGCCGGCTAGCCCAGGCTGGCCTGGGCTTCCAGCAGGGCCAGCAATCCCTCCAGCACCAGCGTCGGCGCGGGCGGGCAACCGGGCACCACCAGGTCCAGCGGCAGCACCGCGTTCACGCCGCCATCCTCCACCGCGTAGCTGCCTTGGAAGGGACCGGTGCCGCCGGCGCAGTCGCCCACCGCCACCACCCATTTCGGCTCCGGCATCGCGGCCCAGGCGCGCTGCAGCGCCTCGGTCATGTTGCGGGTGGCCGGGCCGGTGACGAGCAGGATGTCGGCCTGCCGCGGCGTGGTGACGAAGTGCAGGCCGTAGCGCTCCATGTCATAGGCGGCGCCGGCCAGGGCGCGGACTTCCAGGGCACAGGCGCCGCAGCCGCCGCTCTCCACCACCAGGATACGCAGGCTGCGCCCGAGGCGCGTCTGGCCGGCGGCGCGCATCCGCTCCGCCAGCGCGGCCACGGTATCCGGATGCGGTGCGGGCGCCGTGGCGTGGGAACGGTGCAGCAGGCTGCGGGCGAGCTTCGGCCACAGCATCGTTCAGGCGTGCCCCGTGCCGGAAGCCGACGCAGCAGCGGCCGGGATGCCGCCGGCAGCCACCGTCCCCTGCCGTGCACCCCATGACGGGGTTCCAAGCCCGGGGCCGGCAAGATGGCACGCCACAAGCGCCCTGGCAGTCTGGCCGGGACGCGGCATGGGCGTGGCGGGGCCGGGACGTTGCTTCATAGATCCACCCCGTGGCTGGAAGGGTTGAGTGAGGCGCGGCACAGCGGCAGGTCCGCCACCGCCTGGCCCTGCATCGCCGCTTCCAGCAGCGGCCAGAGCGGCCAGGAGGCATCGCGGGCGAAGCAGGCGCGGATCAGCCCGGCCTCGTCCAGCGTCAGCCAGTGCAGCGCCTCCCCGCGATGCGACTCGACCATCCCGGTACCCTCGCCCGCCTGCACGGGCAGCGACACCAGGGTCGGGCCCGGCTCCAGCCGGGCCAGCGCGGCACGGATCAACCCCAGGCTCTCGACGATCTCCTGCAGCCGCAGCCGCAGCCGCGCATCGGCATCGCCGGTGGCGTGCCCCGGCACGCTGAAGCCGAGCGAGGGATACGGCGCATAGGGCGCGCCCTGCCGCGTATCGAAGCGCCGGCCGGCGGAGCGCCCGGCAACGCCACCGGCAGCCAGCAGCGCCACAGCGGCGGCCGGCGTCACGGCGGCGGCGCAGATACGGTCCTGCAGGCCGGCATGGGTCTCGTGCACTGACTGGAAGGCGGGCAGTTCCTCCTCGATCACCACCAACGCCTCCAGCATCGCCTCGGCCCCGCTGGCGGCGATGTCGATGGAGACGCCGCCGGGCACCACGCGGTCCAGAAGCAGCCGCTGGCCGAAGGCCAGCTCGTTGGCGTGCAACAGCCGCTCGCGCAGCACCAGACTGCGGGCCTGGGCCCAGCCGAAGCCGGCGGCGGCGCAGGTCTCGCCCCAGTCCAGCAAATGGTTGCCGATGCGCTCGGCCTCCGCCATCACGGCGCGCAGCAGTGCCGCACGGGGCGGCGCCGGGGTGTTGGTGGCGGCCTCGGCCGCCAGGGCGAAGGCCCAGGCATGCGCCACGGTGGCATCCCCTGCCAGCCGCGCGACCAGCCGGGCGGCGGCGCGGGGGGACTTGCCGTGCATCAGCGCGAACAGGCCCTTGTGGCCGTAGCCCAGCCGAGCCTCCAGCCGCAGCACGGTGCCGCCGCGCAGATGCGCCCGCAGATGCGCCGGGTTGCCACCGGGCAGCACGGGACCCAGCGGGTACTGGAACACGTCCTCCGCATCCATGGCGCCCTCGACCGGCAGGAACACGGGCTGCGGCGGCTCGCCCCCCTGCGCCACCGGGCGGGCGGAGAGCGGGCGGGCCAGCGGCCAGCGGCCATGGTCCAGCCAGGGGCGGCCATCGGTGCCGCCCTCGGCCAGCAGGCCCCACAGGTCCGCGATCGTCCGCTCGAACCACGCCGCCATCGGCCGGGCGGGGGAGAGCGCGGGATAACGGCCGGCGGGCACCGGGGTGCTGGCCAGCAGCAGCCGGCCCCGCCCCAGCTCATGCCGGTCGTCATGCGCCAGGAAGGCGACGTGGATCATCCCGGGCTCGGCCCACAAGGCCAGCAGGTCCAGCTCCGGCTCCTGCCGCAAGGCGGCCGGCAGGGCGGCCCAGGCGCTGGCCTCCAGCAGGTGGCGGCCTGGCGCGACCAGCGGCGCGGCCAGGATCAGGCGGGTGGCGGCGTTCATCCGGCCACCTTCGCCGCTTCGGCCAGCAGGGCGGCGAGCGGGCCGGGCAGGAACAGCCCCAGCGCCAGCAGCGCCAGCAGATGCAAAAGGATCAGGATGGACACCGCCTCGCCTCCGGCAGGGTGGAGGGGCACGGCCTCCTCCGCTTCACTGGCGCGGATGGCGGCCAACGCATGTGCCCGGGCGCTGTCGGGCAGGCTGGGCGGCAAGGCCGGGGCATCCAATGGCGTCGGCTCCGGCGCGGGGGCCTGGGGGTCCGCCAGCGTCTCGGCGCGGGCCTGGGCCGGCGGGTTCACCCGCAGGCCGCTTGGCAGTTCCGCCCGAAGCCCGGCCGGGCTGGTCGCCGGGGCATCGTCGCCCGGCGGAGCGGCGTGCCCGGCCGTTGCGATACCGGAGAGCGCGCCTGCCGCCGGCTGAAGGGTAGGCTCGCGTCGTGTGCCTTCCGCTGCCCTGAAGCGATGGTCCGGGGAGGGGTGGAGACGCGCACCCTCCTGCGTGCGGGGGCGGGCAGCACCTGCAACGTTTGTCCGTGCGCCCTCAGGCGCCGGGCCGAAGCACAGGCCGCGCAGCCGCGCCAGCGTGGCGATGGCCAGCGCCACCAGCCCGATGCCGAGCGGCAGCGCCATCCACGGCAAGCGCGCGACCGCCTGCTGCACCAGCAGGAACTCGCTGACGAACTGCGCCAGCGGCGGCAGGCCGGCCAGCGCGCCCAGCGCCGCCGCCAGGCCCCAGCCCAGCCGGGGATCGGTGGTGGCCAGGCCGGACAGCGCATGCATGCCATCCGCCCCGCCACGCAGGGCGGAGGCCCGGGCGATGGCGAAGGCGGCGGCGGACAGGGCCAGGGTGGCGGCCATCATCTGCAACAGCCCGGCCATCACCGCCGGCCCGCCCAGCCCGAAGGCGAAGGCGGCCAGCCCGGTCTGGCCGATGGCGCAGACGGCCAGGAAGCGCCCGACCTGCCGCTGGCGCCACAGCGCCGCCGCGGCAAAGCCAATACCGGCCAGACCGGCCAGCAGCAGCAACACGCCCGGCGGCAGCCAGGCCGGGTTCAGCGACGCCACCGCCTGGGCCCGCAGCACCGCCAGCAGCGCCGCATTGCCCAGCAGGGCGCAGGGAATGGCCATCAGCGGCGTCGGTGCCTCAGCCTGCGCATCGGGCAGCCAAGCGTGCAGCGGCACGAGGCCGGCCAGCACGCCGTAGCCGGCCAGCAGCAGCACGAATCCCAGGGTCAGCAGGCCGCTTTCAGCCTCCCGCCCCACGCGCAGCATGGCGTCGAAGGACAGCGCATTGGCATCGCCGGTCAGCGGCTGCGCCGCCATGGCCAGCACCATGGTGCCCAGCAGCGCCAGCCCGGCGCCGGCACCGCCCAGCAGCACCGTCTTCCACGCGGCGGCCAAGGCGGCGGGGCCGCGCGTCAGCGCCGCCAGCATCGCCACGGTCATCACCGCCAGCACCAGCGCCATCCACATCACTGCGAAATCGTCCGCCAGCACGGCCAGATGCGTGGCGCCCAGCAGCAGCTGGTAGCCGGCGGTGAAGGCGCGCGCCGTGCCCTCATGCGGCGGCAGCACCGCCAGGGCGACGGCGCCGCTCAGCCCGACCAGCGCCGCCAAGAGCAGCAGCGGCAGGTTCAGCGCTTCTGCCCGTAGCAAGCCGGTCGCCTCGGCCGGCAGTGCCAGCAGCACGGTCGCCGCCACCAAGGTCAGTGCCGCGACGCCGACATTCACCCAGGCCGCAACGCGCGGGGCCGAGAGGGCGGAGAGCACTGCCGCCCCCAGCCATGGCAGCGCCACCACCAGCCAGGGCAATGCCCAAGGGGAGAGCAAGGTCACGGCCCAGTCGGGCAACGCGCCGGAGGCCAGTATGTCGGACCAGGGCATCATGGGCGCGGCCTCATCCGGCGTCCCCGGCCGGCGGGCGCATGGCCAGGAAGGCGGTGACGGTGGAGAGCGGCACCGCCATGGCCACCAGCACCACGGCCGGCAGCAGCGGCAGGCCCGGCGTGGCCAGCACGCCCAGCAGCGCGCCATTGACCATGCCCGCCAGGCCGATCGCCTGCCCCAGCGGGTTGTGCCGTGCCGCCATGACCAGCAGCCCGAGCAGGATGACGGACAGCGAGAGCACCAGGTCCTCCCGCATGCCCATGGCGGCGCCGGAGGTCACCGGCAGCAGCGCCAGCACCGCCAGCAGCACCAGGGCGACGCCCGCCGCCAGCCCGACGCCCGGCCGGTGCGCCGCGGCGACCGAGATGCCCTGCCGCAGCCCCAGCCGCCGCACCCATTCCCGCAGGGTCAGCGGCAGCAGCAGCCCCTGCCCCACCGCCACCAGCCCCGCCACCAGCAGCAATTGAGAGGTATCGCGCAGCGCTGCGTGGCACAGCGCCACCAGCGCCAGCAGCCCGCCCTGCGCCGCCAGCCCGTTGATGGCCGGCATCGGCCGCCGCCGCACCAGCAACATGAAGGAGAGCAGCAGCACCGCGCCGCCCAGCAGATGCGCGAGGCCGGAGACGGACAGGCTGGACCAGATGCTTTCCAGGCTCATGCCACCCCCGCCGAGAGAAACAGCCACACCACCCCCAGCAGCGCCAGCAGCAGCGCGGCGGTCAGCAGTTCCGCCAGCCGTGCCGCGCGCAGGCGGGCCAGCCGCGCCTCGGCCACCGCCAAAGCGAGGGTCAGCAGCAGCAGCTTCACCGGCCACAGCAGCAGCGCCAGCAGCCAGCCCAGCGCGCCGCTGGCCGCGCCCGCCATGCCGAAGGGCGCGAACAGCCCGACCAGCAGGGACAGCCAGAATACCAGCCGCAACGCCGACTGCATGCGCCACAATGCCAGATGCCGGCCGGAGGCTTCGGGGACGGAATCGTCCCCACCATCGCCAAGTGCTTCCGCCGCCGGGTCCCCCGCCGGCAGCCGGCCGGTCTCCGCCAGCGCCACCGCCAGCAGCGCCAGCGCCAGCAGGCCGAGCGGCACCCGGAAGGCCGGGACGCTTTCCCGCAGGGACTGGGCGATGCCATCCGCGCCGGTGGTGCCGGTCAGGATGGAGAAGCCCATCGCCGCCAACAGCAAGGTCGGCAAGGTCAGCCCGGCGAGGCCCATGCCCCCGGCGGCGGCCAGCCCGCCCGTCGCTGTGCCGGCATCCAGCGCCGCCAGTGCCCTGGCGGCACGGGCCAGCGCCAGCAGCCCGGCCAGCACGACAAGATCGGTCAGGGAGGAAAGCGCCATGCCATGCGCGAAGCCGGGTGCCAACAGCACCGCCGCCAGCATGGCCGCGAAGCCCAGATAGGGCGCGATGGAGGAGATGCCGGAGGCGCTTTCCGCCACCACCGGCTGCTTGCGCAGCAGGGCCAGCCAATCCAGCGCCGGCTGCAGCGGGTGCGGGCCGTGGCGGCCCTGGAAGCGCGCGCGGGCGGAATCCAGCAACCCGGGCAGCAGCAACGCCGCCAGCAGCACCAAAACCAGATGCAGCAGTTGGGCGAACAGGCCGAGAGGGAGCGTCACAGGCCGCCACTCCCCAGCCAGGCCAGCAGCACCAGCAACGCCGCCACGGTGCCGAGGCACAGCCGCAGCGCCCGCCGCGCCGCGCCACCGCCGGGCAGGGAGAAGCGCCAGCGTGGCAGCGTGGCCGCCCAGCGCGCCGCCTGCGGCCAGGGCCAGCGCGGCATGGCCGGCAAGGGCGGACGCATGGCGGTGGCCAGGCTGGCGGCACCAGGCTGGGTCGCCGGGTCGCCGAAGGGGAAGTGCGCCGGCGGGGCGATGAAGCCGTCATCCCACAGCGGCACCGTGGCATGTGCCCGCGGCGAGGCCTGGCGCATCGCGGCGCCGACGATGCCGAGCACCACGGCCAGCAGCAGGCCGACCGCCAGTGGCGTGTAGTCCGCCGCCGCCGGGCCGGGGCTGACGCTCAGCAGGCCGAGGTCGGGCGCGCCGCCATGGCCGGTCAGCAGCAGCAGGGCGGGCTCGGCCAGGCGCAGCAGCGGCCCGGGCAGCAGGCCCAGCACCACCGCCAGCACCGCCAGCGCCACCAGGATGCCGCGCGGCAGCGGCGCCGCTTCCTGCGCGCCCAGGGTGCGCGGCGTGCGTGGCCGGCCCAGGAAGGTCAGCCCCCAGAAGCGCAGCAGCGCCGACGCCAGCGTGGCGATGGCCACGCCCAGTACCGCCACCGTCAGCACCACAAGGATCTGGAAGCCCAGCACCCCCACCCGCCACGCGGCGAACAGCGATTGCAGCAGCAGCCAGCCGCCGGCGAAGCCGGACATTGCCGGCACCAGCGCCGCCGCCGCCACGCCCGCCAGCGCGGCATAGGCCACCACCGGCATCGGGTGCACCAGCCCGCCCAACCGGTCCAGCTGGCGGGAACCGGCATTGTGCGCCACCTCCGCCGCCGCCAGCCACAGCAGGGCCAGGAACAGGATCTGCGCCAGCAAATGCAGCAGCGCCGCACCGCCCGCGACCGCCGCCAGCGCGCCGAGATCGGCGGCACGGAAGCCGGCCACCACACCGAGCGCCACAACGGCCAGCCCCAGGTGATGCAAGGCAACACCGGACAGCAGCCGGCCGAGCTCGACCTCCCGCAACGCGCGCAGGGCGCCGGACAGTGCCGCCAGCGCGCCGCCCACCACCAGGGGCGCGCCCCACCACAAGGGCTGCGCCGGGCCGCTGACATCGAGCAGCAGGCGCGCCAGCACGTACAGCGCCAGCGCCGGCATGCCGCCGCCTACCAGCACCAGCGTCGGCCCCGGCGGCAATGGTGCCAGCAGCGGCAATACCGCGCGGGCGCCGGCGGCCAGCAGCACCAGCAGCAGCACCGAAGCGGCCTGCGCGCCTTCCGGCGGCACAGCCCGCAGGCCAGCGAAGGAGAGGTCGCCGGTCAGCCCGGTCATCAGCCCTACCGCCACGGCCAGCGCGGCGACGGAGAGCAAGGTGGCCAGCAGGTCCCGCCAACCGGTTTCCGGCCGGTCCCGCCAGCCGCCCTCGGCCGAGAGCAGGGCATGGGCGGCGAAGCCCGCGAGCGCGAAGCCCAGCAGCAGCCCGAAGGCGTCGGCCGCCAGCACGGTGAACGCCATGCTGCCCAGCAGCAGCGGCCACAGCATCAACCGGCGCGGCGCGACATCCCCCCAGCCCCAGCCGGCAAGACCGCCCAGCAGCCCCGCCACGCCCAGCAGCAACAGGAACCAGGCCGAAAGCCCATCCGCCGCCAGGCTCAGCGGCGCCCAGGGCGGCCCGAACGGCAGCAACAGCGGCGCTGCCCCACCTTGCGCCAGCGCCGCCACCGCCAGCATGGCCAGCAGCGCCGACAGCACGGCCACGCCGCCCCACACCGCCCGCGCACGCCCAGCCGCGCCCAGCACGGCCAGCGGCGCCAGCAGGGCCAGGATTCCGGCCAGGAGAAGCGTGATCACGTGCGCCCTCGCCCAAGCCAGGCGCCCAGGGAGAGGGTACGGATGCCGCAGAGGGGGCTGCTCATGCCATCAATCCAGCCGCGCCGCGGACGGCCGGCGGTCATGTGAAGCGGCATGCGGCCACATCCCCAGGCAAATCCCGCCCCCAGCCACGGCCCGGCGGCCCCGACCGCCAGCGGTGGAGCGTGACCCGGTCATGGGTCGGCCTGGGCGGCGGAAAGGACGCGCAAGAGAAACACGGAATGCTGGCCCTGCGTGGAAGCCGTTGCGGAACGTCAGGAAGAGCCACGCGTTGCGCGGCATCATCCCAGCGATATCTGTCTGGACAAAGGCTACCGCGCCTTTGGCCGGCATGGCAGCCGGCCTCGGCCAAGGAAGTGCAGCGGGCATCACCCTGCCATTGTGACCACATCGCCAAGCCGCCGCCAGCGGGCCTGAGGCTCAACAGGACGTGTCATCGCAGGCGGTGGATCAGGACTGGACGCGGGATCTGCACGGCCTCTTTCGCCGAGTGCAAAAGCGCTGGGTGGCAGGCGTCGCGGGATGAGAGGGGCGCTGCCCCCTCGCACTCGCCGCGCCAAAGGCCTGAGGCCTTTGGAAACCCTTGCTCAGGTTCTGAAATGCAGCTGGCATTCCATCAATACATTGATTCAAATGCCGTATCATCTCGCCAGCGCTCAAACGGAAAGGCGCTGCCGGACATATCGCGGGTGCAGGGGATCGTATCTCCTACCGGGGGAGTTCGAGGGGGCGGCGCCCGTTCAATTACTCTCCATGCAATGCGCCTCGACCAGGGCGATAGACGTCAGCCAGTGAGAATTCGCCACTCCGCCTAGCTTGCGAAACCGTGGACGAGCGACGCGAGCCAGGAGGACCAGCGACCCCGCCCCGCTCTCCAGGTCATCCTCCGGCGTGAAGCACCGCGTGGCGGGCAAACTCTTCCTGGGCTGCTGTCTCGATGGCCCGGCTGTCGTAGTGGCGGCGGACCCAGGTGACAGGGTCCTCCGCGATGCCGGAGAGGCGGACGAGGCAGGCCATGACCGTCCCGGTCCGCCCCAACCCGGCGCGGCAGCCGATATAGACCGGGCCGTGCGGCAGCTCGGCCAGGATGGTGGCCAGGGCGGCGCGCAACGGCAGCAGCTCCGGCAGGCCAAAATCGGGGATGGGAAGAAGAAGCTGGGACTGAGCGGCGTTGGAAGCACGCGCTTCGAGGCAGACGCCGAAGACGGCGGGCGGGCAGGCCTCGAAAGGCCCGCCGCCCACCCAGGCGGTGCCGCCGCCAGGCAGCGGCAGGGGCACCGTGCCGATCAAGGGGCTTCGGTGGCCTCGGTCGCGGGCACGGGCTGGATCAGGTCCTCCGCCTCCCGCTTCAGGCGGATGTAGGAGAGGATGGAGAACGGCACCATGCCGATATAGATCAGCCCGGCCGCGGCCAGGGCGGCCCAGGGCTCGCCCACCAGCAGCGCCGCGTAGGCGCCGACGGAGATGAGCAGCGGCAGCACCACTTCGCGCCGCACCTTGAAGTTCTTGAACGACCAGGTCGGCAGGGTGCTGACCAGCATCAGCGCCACCACCACCAGCAGCAGGCCGACAAAGGCCGGGTGGCGCACGCCGTAGGCCATCTGGGTCCAGCCCCAGCCTTCGAATGCGAGCGACAGGAACATGGGGAACAGCGCCAGGCCCGCGCCGGCCGGGGCCGGGACGCCGGTGAAGAAGCTCTGCGCATAGGCCGGCTTGGGTGCCAGCCCGACATCCAGCGCCGCGTTGAAGCGGGCGAGGCGCAGCGACATGCAGACGGCGAACAGCACGCAGGGCACGAAGCCCACGCCCCGCCAGGTCTCCATGCTCCACATGTACAGGATCATGGCCGGGGCCACGCCGAAGGAGAGGAAGTCGGCCAGGCTGTCGAACTCGGCACCGAAGCGGCTGGTGGCCTTGAGCAGCCGGGCCAGGCGCCCGTCCAGCCCGTCGATGATGGCGGCCACCATGATCATGGCCGCCGCCGGCTCCCACCGCTGGTCCAGTGCGAAGCGCATGGCGACCAGCCCGGCGCAGAGGCCGAGCATGGTCATGATGTTGGGGATCAGCTTGTTGAAGGACTGCCCCTGGAAACGGGGTCGCCGCCTTGGCGCGAAGCGAAAGCGGCGGCGAGGTTCTCCGGAGGCGGTCTGTTGCATCAGATTCCCGTATCGGTGTGCAGGACAGGCTGGGCGGCGGGCACCATCTCGGCGATCACCGTCTCGCCACCGATCATCAACTGATGCTCGGCCACCAGGGGGCGGACGCCCTCCGGCAGGTACAGGTCGGTGCGGCTGCCGAAGCGGATGATGCCGAAGCGCTGGCCGCGCTCCAGGCGGTCCCCTTCCTTCACGTCGCACAGGATGCGGCGCGCGATCAGGCCGGCGATCTGCACGACGGCGATCTCCTGCCCATCCGGAAGGCGCATGGCGAGCGCGTTGCGCTCATTGTCGATGCTCGCCTTGTCCAGGCTGGCATTGAGGAACTTCCCGTGGCGGTAGGCCACGCGGGTCACAACGCCGTCCACCGGGCTGCGGTTGACGTGCACGTCCAGCACCGAGAGGAAGATGGCCACCCGCCAGCGCGGGTTGGGGCCGAGGCCCAGCTCGTCCGGCGGCACGGCGGGGCCGACCATGACCACGCGGCCATCGGCCGGCGCCACGAACAGGCCGGGGCGTGTGGGCACCACCCGTTCCGGGTCCCGGAAGAAGTAGAGGCAGAACAGGGTAAAGGCAGCGCCCAGCCAGAACAGCCAGGTGCCGAGGGCGATGCCGCCGGCCACCGCCACAGCGGCGCCACCAATGATGAAGGGCTTGCCGGCCGGATGCGGCTTGGCAACGACCAGACGAATGCTTTCGATGAGCGCCATGATACCCACGGTTATGGTCCGTCACGCCCGCCGGAACAACCGGCGGGCGGCCTGCTCAGGGGGTCGGAAGCGTAAAAATCTGCCCGGGGTAGATGCGGCCGGGGTCGCGGATCTGGTCCGAATTGGCCTTGTGGATGACCGTGTAGCGGATGCCGCGCCCATAGGTGGTACGGGCGATGCGCCACAGGCTGTGCCCCGGCTGCACCACGATGCGGTCCGTGCCGGGGGTGGCGTTGGCCAGCGCGGCGGGCGTGGCGGCGGCATCGCGCAGGAAGGGCACTTCCACCCGCGCCACCACCCGCCCCTGCGGCCCGACCTGGTCCACCCGCAGCATGTGCTGGCCGGGGGACGGCGCCGTGGCGGGGCTGAAGGTCCAGCGGCCGCCAGCATCGCTGGCGGCATCGCCGGCATGAAGCTGGTCGATATACAGCCGCATCGGCTGCCCGGCGGGGGCTGAGCCGGCGAAGCGGATGCCGCCGGCCTCGTCGTAGTCGACGATGTCCAGGCTCAGCCGGCCGGCCACGCGGTCGGTGCCTTGCAACACGCGGGGCGGGGCGGTGGAGCCGGCGGGGGGCAGCAGCACCGCCATGGCCTGGCCGGTGGCCTCGGGCCGCGCGGCGCCGGCTTCGGCGGGGCCACGGCCCGGCGCCTCCGGCACCATCACCACGACGGATTCGCCGCCGCGCTGCGCCTGGCCGGCGGCGTCCCGCGATTGCAGGGAGAGCTCGTGCGTCCCGGCCGCCAGCGGCGCGTCGGGTACGATGACGAACTCTCCGCGCGAATCGGCACGTGCACGGCCGAGCTCCCGACCCTGGTCCCGCAACGTGACTTCGGCCCCCGGGGTGGCACGACCGGCGACGACGGTGCCGCCGGTGGGGGCGATGCGCGCCACGTCGAAGCGCGGCCCGTTGGCCGTGGGCGCGGCCTCTCCTGTCCGGCCCTGTGACGCCGCCGGGCTGGCGGTGCCCGGTGGCGTCACGGCCGCGTTGGCGGGTGGCGACGTGGTCGCGTTGGCGGCGGCGGGGCCCGTGGCATCAGCCCTGCCAGTGTTGGCGGAAGGGACCTCGGCGCGCGGGGAAGTGGGGGCGGTAGAATTCGGGGCAACCGGCGCACGCGTATCCTGGGCAGGCTGCATCCGGCCGGCCTGCCACGCCATGCCGCCTGCCGCCGCCAGCACGGCCACCCCAACCAGGGCCACGCCCGTATGCTTGCGCTCAATCATGGTAGTGGAACATTACCCTTCAGGATCGGTGAAGAATGATACCTTCACCTTCCCGAGAGCAAGCCCGCCGGCCCGATCCGTGCTTTCATGACGAATCGTCCTTCATCCCCTGCGGCAAGGATGTCGCCATCCTTGCCAGCGCGCAGCAGGTGAAGGTCCGCTGCCGCGCCAGGCGCACAGGCGTGCGCCATGACCTTGGCGGCGCCGCCCCGCATGATTTCTCGCTTCACCCACTTGCCGGGCGCTGCGGGCGGGGATATACGCCGGCCCTGCCTAGCCGGAACGGCGGAGCGTAGCTCAGCCTGGTAGAGCACTGTGTTCGGGACGCAGGGGCCGGAGGTTCGAATCCTCTCGCTCCGACCAAATCGGTCCGGATGGGCAAGCCCCGTTTCCCCCTGCGAGGGTGGGAAACGGGGTTTTTTCTTGGCCGCGTGGCGGTCTTTATGCCGCCTTGATGCGCTGGCCCGACAATCCACACAGAAAAGTTGCACGATTTTTGCTTGGTACGCTTCACCAACGGGTGCACGGACGCATCCGGCGGAAGGAAACCTGCCGATGAAGCCTAGCCTGGCTCTTGCCACTTCGCTCTGCCTGGGCGCCGCCGCGCTCAGCGCGCCCTCCGGCCCCGCCATGGCGCAGATGGCGCTGGGCGACAGCGGGCTGACCCTGACGGTGACGCCGGCCATCGCCAGCGATTACCTGTTCCGCGGCATCTCCCAGACCCGCAACCGCCCGGCCGTGCAGGGCACGGTGGACCTGCAGCACGACAGCGGCGTCTATATCGGCGCCTTCGCCAGCAACGTGACCTTCCCGGGCAGCAATGCGCGGCAGGAGCTGGACCTGGCGGCTGGCTACCGCTTCGAGGTCGGCGGCGTCTCGGTGGACCTGGGCGGCGTGTTCTACACCTACCCCGGCTACAGCAAGCCGACCGGCAGCTACGAGTACAATTATTTCGAGGCCATCGCGAAGGCCAGCTACACGCTGGACCCGGTGAAGTTCCTGGCCACCGCCGCCTACTCGCCCGATTTCTACTTCGAGAGCGGCTCGGCCATCTACCTGGAAGGCGGCGCGGACGTATCCCTGCCCGGCGCGTTCACCCTGGCCGGCCGCTTCGGCTACCAATGGATCGACCGCAATACCCGCTACGGCGCGCCGGACTATGCCAACTGGTCCGTCGCCGTCTCGCGCGAAGTGTTCGCGGGCTTCACCCTGACCGTCGGCTACTACGATACCGACCTGTCCAAGACCGAGTGCTTCGCCGGCACCAAGCTGTGCGATGCGCGCGCCATGGTCACGCTGAGCCGCGTCTTCTGACGTGGAGAGAGGGAGTGCTCCGGGCCACCGGAGCATTCCCACCCTTCCGGGCCGGCTCAGCGCTGGACGCGCGCCGCCCAGAAGATCAGCGCCTTGATCGGGAACACCCAGGCAAAGCCGGCAATGACGTAGAAGGGCACCTGCAGCGCCCAATGCAGCGTCTGCACCCAGTCCCCCACCCACAGCACCACGCCGAGGTAGACGGACAGGCCGACAAACGCGATCAACAGGGCAAGCGGCGTGCGCGACATGGCGTGCTCTTGGCAGGCCGCGCCGCTTTCGCCAAGCCCCGACGGCATGGCCTGGCAGCCTGACTTCACCCTCGCGCCCAAGCGATTCATCGGCGCCGCCAGGAGCGGGCGCTTACCGCCAGCCAATCCCGTCCGCAGAGATTCACGCAGCCGGAGGTTTCCGGGCGGGGAGGTTCTGCTCTAGTGTCCGCCCCCGCTCATGCGGCACCCCTGCCCGCAGACCTGACACCAAGGATCCAGGATGCCCGACAACGGCCCGACCCCCGCCCCTGCCGCCATCGACCTGAAGGCGCATATCCGCGGCGTGCCGGACTTCCCGAAGCCCGGCATCCTCTTCTACGACATCTGCACGCTGTTGCGGGACGGCCCGGCCTTCCGCGCCGCCATGACCCAGCTGGCGGACATGGTGCGTCCCTACAAGCCCACCATGCTGGCGGGCATCGAGAGCCGGGGCTTCGTGCTGGCCGCGCCGCTGGCACTGGAACTGGGCCTGGGCTTCATTCTGCTCCGCAAGCCGCGGAAATTGCCGGGCGCCACCATTGGTTACAACTATGCCCTGGAATACGGCACCGACCGGCTGGAAATTCAGGCCGACGCCGTGAAGAAGGGGGACCGCGTGGTGCTGCTGGACGACCTGCTGGCCACCGGGGGCACCATGTCCGCCGGGATCAAGCTGCTGAAGGAAGCCGGTGCTGAAGTGCCGCTGGCCGCCGGGCTGATCGAGCTGACCTTCCTCAATGGCCGGGCGCGCCTGGACGCGCCGTTCCAGGCCCTTGTCTCCTACGATTCCTGAGGCCGGTTTGCGCCGCCTCCTCACCTGCCGGACTTCGCGACAGGCGGCGCTCCAGGCTGCACAGAAAAGCGGCAGCGTCGCCGTGGCCAGGCCCGCCGCGCGCCGCCTTTTTTCCGCCGCGAGCGCCGGGCATGCCTCCGCCATGCCCATCAGCCGTCGTGGCCTGACCGCCCTCGCCGCCGCCCTCGTGGCTGCCGGAAGCCTTCCCCGGGCCATCCGGGCGCAGGGGCTGCCGGCCGATACCGCCACCCTGCTGATGCCGGGGCCGGAAGGTGGCGGCGCTGCCGTCTGGGCTGCGCGCGTGGCCGCCGGCCTGGCCCGTGGCCTGCCGCACGCGGTGGCGCTGCACCCGGTGCTGCTGGGCGGCCCGGATGGCGTGACCGCCGCCAACCGCTTCGCCACCCAGGAAGCCGGCGATGGCCGCATGCTGCTGGTGCTGCCCGGCCTGGCCGCCCATGCCCGCCTGATCGGCGAAAGCCGCGCGCGTTACGCCATGGAAGGCTGGCTGCCGCTCTGCGTCTCCTGGCACGGCGCCATCCTGGCCGGGCGCGGCCCGATGCCCGCCGCCAGCCACACCCGCCCGCTGCGCATCGCCCTGCCCGGCCCCGAGGCTCCCGAGACCTCCGCCCTGCTGGCGCTGGACCTCGCCGGCCACCCGGCCGTGCCCGTCTTCGGCCTGCATGCCTTCGCCGCCGAGCAAGCGCTGGCCCGGGGGGAAGTGGATGCCATCGTCATCTCCACCCCTTCCCCGCTGCGCCACGCCGCCCGCATCGGCGTCACCCCATGGCGGGAGCTGGACACGCCGGGCCGCCGCGACGTCCCTTCCCTGCCCGCGATGGCCGATGTCATTACACAGGCCACGCCGGCCCGGGTGGCCGCCGCCCAGGCCGGCTTCGCCGCCCTGCGCCTGCGGGCCGCCCTGGTGCTGCCCGCCCTGACCTCGGCCGACCTGGTCGCCGTCTGGCGCCGCGCCGCCCTGCGCTGGCAGGAGGATGAGGCGAAGGAATCCCCCGATTCCACCGCGCCCGCCCTGGTCGGCGCCGAAGCCCGCACCGCCATGTCCGCCCTGTTCCCGCCGCCGGAAGGCGTGCTGGCCTACCGTGAGTGGCTGCTGCGGCGGCTGTCCTGGCAGGCGGGCTGACAGCGCTGGCCGGAGACGGCCAGGGCTTGCTGCTGGTTTCCGCGACCTGAGCGACGATGCCATGGGCACCTTCCTTTGGCATCGATCCCGCCTGTTACAGGCGGCCCATCCAGACGCGCTGGCAGCCACAGGATCGCCGCTGGCAAACGCCGCGCCGGCCACGCGGCCGTTCGTCTGGTGGCAAGCTGAAGGCCGGGGAAAGAATTCCCCGGGCCCCTTCTTTTACTTTTTCGAGTTTTCCAGGTGTGCCAGTTGAAAGCGCGGTCTTGGAAGACGGCTGGGTACGCCGGAGGTCTTGGACCTCCGGCGACTGACGGTTCAGCCCTGGTGGCCCATTATTAAAATCATCAAGCAGCGTCCGCCCTCAATCCGGCAGCGCCACGCCAAGCTTGCAGAAAGAAAAGAAAGAGGTCCGGGGAATTCCTTCCCCGGCTTTCACCCCTATCCCCACCGCGGGACCGCTAGAAAAAGTCCTTCAGCAGCAGCACGTTCAGCACCAGGATCAGCGCGGCCGAGGCCCAGCCCAGGGCAATTTGCCAGCGGGGCGTGGCGAGGGCGCCCATGCGGGCCCGGTCCCCGGCGAACATCATCAGTGGAATGACGGCGAAGGGCAGTTGCAGGGACAGCACGACCTGGGAGAGCACCAGGAGCTGTGCCGTGCCGCTCTCGCCATACAGCCAGGTGACGATCACGGCCGGGACGATGGCGATGCCGCGGGTGATCAGCCGGCGCAGCGCCGGCGGCAGGCGGATGCGCAGGAAGCCCTCCATCACCACCTGCCCGGCGATGGTGGCGGTGACGGTGGAGTTGAGCCCGCAGGCCAGCAGCGCCACGGCGAACAGGATGGGAGCGGAGGCACCGAGCAGCGGCGCCAGCAGCGCATGGGCCTGGCCGATCTCGGCCACCTCGGTCTGGCCGCGCACATGGAAGGCGGCGGCGGCGGTGATGAGAATGGAGGAGTTGATCAGCAGGGCGATGACCAGCGCCACGGTGCTGTCGATGCCGGCGAAGCGGATGGCTTCCCGCTTGGCGGCGATGTCCTGCCCGGTGTCGCGGGACTGCACGATGGCGGTATGCAGGTACAGGTTATGCGGCATCACCGTGGCGCCAAGGATGCCGAGCGCGAGGTAGAGCTGGGTGCTGTTGGTGACGATGGAGGCGCTGGGCAGGTAGCCGCGCAGCACCGCGCCCCAGGCCGGGTCCGCCAGCACCACCTGCCCGATGAAGCAGACGGCGATCAGCGCGATCAACCCCATGACGAAGGCTTCCAGCCAGCGCATGCCCTTGTGCTGCAGCCACAGGATCAGCAGCGTATCCAGCACCGTCAGGATGACGCCTTCCAGCAGCGGCAGGCCGAACAGCAATTGCAGGGCGATGGCGGTGCCGATGACCTCGGCGAGGTCGGTGGCGCAGATGGCGGTCTCGGCCATCAGCCAGAGCGGGATGGCGGCCCAGCGGGGAAAGCGCTCCCGGCATAGCTGCGCCAGGTCCCGCCCGGTGGCGATGCCGATGCGGGCGCAGATGGCCTGCAGCAGCATGGCCATCAGCGAGGAGAGCAGCGCGATGCTGAGCAGCGTGTAGCCGAAGGCGGAACCGCCGGCGATGGCGGTGGCCCAGTTGCCCGGGTCCATGTAGCCCACGGCCACCATGTAGCCGGGGCCGACAAAGGCCAGCAGCCGGCGGAGCCAGCTGGCGCCGGTTGGTATGGCAACGCTGCGGTGGATCTCGCTGAGGCTGGCGGGCCCGGCCTCGGTCAGGTCAGCCGGGCGGGGCAATGCGTTGGTCGGCGAAAGCTCGGGGGGAGTCCGGTACATCCTGTATCCATCTCGTGCTCCATATTGAGGCTGTAGCCGAGGCTACATTCAAGGCGTGGCAATGAAGATGACGAAAAGGACATGTCGGGCACGGATGCCGTGCGGCTATGCCGGCGCCGCCCTGGGCAAAAAAAGAGGGCCACGACAAGGTCGTGACCCTCGGTCGCTTCGGCCCGCCGGGCTGTCTCAGCCGGCCTTCGCCTTGTAGGCCTCGGCCTCTTCCATGCTCGCCACGCCGCCACGGTCGCGGGACCAGCTGACGGGATCTTCCAGGAACTTCCGCACTTCCTTCAGCGCGGGCTCAGAGAAGTAGGGGCGCTCGCGGCACACCTCCAGGACGTCCCACCAGGTGGCCAGGTGCAGCAGGTTCAGGTTGATCGCCGCCAGCTTCTCCTGCGCGCCCGGGAACACGCCGTAGAAGAACACCACGAAGGTGTGGTCCACGATCACGCCGGCATCGCGCATGGCCTGCGCGAAGCGGATCTTGCTGCCGCCGTCCGTGGTCAGGTCCTCGACCAGCAGGGTCTTCTTGCCCTCGGGCACGTCGCCCTCGATCTGCGCGTTCTTCCCGAAGCCCTTGGGCTTCTTGCGCACATAGGACATCGGCGCGTTCATGCGGTCGGCGATCCAGGCGGCGTAGGGGATGCCGGCGGTCTCGCCACCCGTCACGGCCTCGATCGACTCGAAGCCGATGTGGCGGTTGATCTTCTCGACAGCCAGGTCGCAGATGCGGGTGCGGGCGCGCGGGAAGGAGATGATCTTGCGGCAGTCGATATAGACCGGGCTCTTCCAGCCGCTGGTATAGGTGTAGGGCTCCTCGGGCCGGAAGTTGACCGCCTTGATCTCCAACAGGATACGGGCGGTGGTGAGCGCGGCGTCGCGGTCCCAATCGGAAAGATGCGTGGCGGTCATGGCAAAGAGCTCTCCTTCTGGCGCGGTTCGTAACGCCCGGGCGCTGCAACGTCCATGACGAACCCGCCTGTCTGGGTTCTGGCGGACCCGCGCGCCGGTACGGCGGCCCAGGCGCTGGGCATCGCGGAGCGACTGGACGTGCCCTTCCGCACCGTGGCGCTGCAATGGGGCCGGCTGGCGGCGCTGCCGTGGCCGTGGCCCAGCCTGGCCGGGCTGACGCCGGCGGCACGGGCCTGCTTCGCACCACCCTGGCCACGGCTGGTGATCTCGGCGGGGCGGCGGGCGGCGCCGGTGGCGCTGTGGCTGGGCCGGCACGGCGCCCGCACGGTGCACTGCATGCGGCCCGGCTTCGGCGCCGGGCGCTTCGACCTGCTGGTGATCGGCCGGCATGACCGGCCCCGCCCGGCGCCCAACGTCCTGCCGATCCTCGGCGCCGCCAGCCGCATGTCCCCGGCCCGGCTGGCGGCCGCCAGGGCGGAGTGGGCGGAACTGGGCGCGCTGCCCGGGCCACGCGTGGCGCTGATGGTCGGCGGCCGGGTGCGTGGCGAAGGGCTGGACATGGCCACCGCCGCCACCCTGGTGCCGGCATTGCGGCGGCACTTCCCCGGCGCCACCATCCTGGCCAGCACCAGCCGCCGCACCGGGGAAGCCGCCGCGGACCGCATCGCCGCCGACCTAGCCGGCACGCCGCACCGGCTGTTCCGCTGGGGCCAGTCCGGCCCCAACCCCTATGCGGGCTTCCTGGCCTGGGCGGATGTCATCGCCGTGACGGGGGACAGCGTCTCCATGCTCTCCGAAGCCTGCGGTACCAGCGCGCCCGTGCTGGTGGTCAGCGAGGAGCCGGGCCGCCACGCCGCCCTCGCCGCCAGCCTCTACGCGGCCGGGATGGCCTGGCCGCTGGCACGGGCGGCGGAGGCCACGCGACACCAGCCACTGGATGAAAGTGGCCGGGTCGCCATCAAGATCCGCACAATGGCACTCGCCCCGGCTTGAGCACCTAAGCGAAATGTAATTTCCTTCTGATCAACGGAACGTGAGCCGAATCGTCGGCCTACCCCCCGGTCTGAGGAACATTCGCTATGCCCAAGCTCTCTGGCACCCCGGCTCAGATGGCCGACTTCCTGATCCAGGAAAGCTGGGCCAGCGGCAACGAGCCAGGCCGGCGGTGGGAGCCGGGCAGCACCGTGACCTACAGCTTCAACGAGCAGTGGAGCGCGGAGGAGCGGCAATCCGCCAGCCTGGCCTTCTCCCTGTGGTCCGACCTGGCCAACATCTCCTTCACCCAGGTCGCCGATGGCGGACAGATCGCCTTCATCAAGAACGAGGTGGATTCCGCCCATTCCGGCTCCTTCCTCGGCGAGGTGGACCCCGCGGACCCGCTGCTGCGCCGCATCGCCAGCAACATCGTCTCGATCGATACGCAGACCCCTGGCTGGCAGGACCTGGTGACGCAGGGCGAGTACGGCTTCACCACCGTCATGCACGAGATCGGCCACAGCCTCGGGCTCGGCCATGCCGGCTACTACAACGGCACGAACAACCCGGAGGACTCGGTGCTGCGGACCGATTCCCGGCAATACACGATCATGTCCTACGTCTCGGCCACGGAAACCGGGGCGGATTATGACCGGTGGTCCGCCATCGCGCCCGCGCTCTACGATATCTACACCATCCAGCGACTCTATGGCGCCAACACCACGACCCGGGCTGGCGATACCGTTTACGGCTTCAACAGCACCGCCGACCGCGAGGTCTACGACTTCGCCGTGAACCAGCATCCGATCATGGCGATCTACGACACCGGCGGCTTCAACACGCTCGATGCCTCCGGCTTCGCGCAGGATGCGGTGATCGACCTGCATGACGGCGCCTTCAGCAGCATCGCCGGGCTGCGTGGCAACATCGCCATCGCCTATGGCACGCTGATCCAGGAAGCCATTGGCGGCAGCGGCCGTGACGTGCTGATCGCCAACGATGCCGGCAACCGCCTCTCCGGCGGCGCTGGCGACGACCTGCTGGTCGGCGGCCGTGGGTTCGACACGCTGGATGGCGGCGCGGGCTTCGACTCCGCCCGCCTGCACGCCAACCTGCAGGCCGTCACCGTGGCGTCCGCGGGTAGCGACATCGCGGTACGCGGCCTGGCGGAAGCCGACCTCATCAGCATCGAGCGGATCTGGCTGGCCGATGGCTCGCTGGACTTCACGGCGGACAGCAACGCGGCGGTGACGCTGCGGCTCTATGACGCCGCGTTCGGCCGCGCCGCCGAAGGCTCCGGCCAGCAATTCTGGATCCAGGCGCTGAACGGCGGCATGGACGCCATCGAGGCCGCTTTCCTGTTTGTCCAGAGCCGGGAGTTCACCGCTTCCCTCGGCGGCGACACCAGCAACGCCGCCTTCGTCGATCTGCTCTACGCCAATATGCGCGGCACCGCCGCCTCGGTGGAGGAACAGCAGTTCTGGACCGGCCAGCTCGACGCCGGAATGGATCGGCCCACCGTGCTGCTCTACTTCGCCGACAGCGCCGAGCAGCGCGTAGCGACCGCGGACACCGTCGCCGCCGGTATCTGGACGCTGGACGAGGGCGCGGCGCAGATCGCCCGGCTTTACGACACCGTGCTGGGCCGCCGGCCGGATGTGGACGGCATGATGTTCTGGGGCCAGCAGAAAGCGGCGGGGATGGAGCTCGGCCAGATTGGCAACTCCATGCTCACCTCCCCGGAAATCCTGCAGCGCTTCGGCGATGAGGGTCCGGAACCCGACCAGATCGTGGAGCTGCTCTACCAGCAGGCGCTGGGCCGCCAGGCCGATGCCGACGGGCTGGCCTTCTGGACCGGCATCCTCGCCGCCGACACCCCGGAGTCGGTGATGACGGTGGTCAGCGGCATCTCCGAGAGCCGGGAGCACCTGCTGCTGACCCAAAGCTGGATCAACAACGACGACCCATCCCGCTACGGCATCCAGTTCGCGGCCGAGCTGGTCTGAAGCGGCGGGCTTGCCCTTCCGGCCGCCTGAGGCCAGACAGGGCAAGCCCCAAGGCAGGAAGGAAAGCTCCGCATGTCCCGCACCCATCGCATCGCCGTCGTACCCGGGGACGGCATCGGCAAGGAAACGGTGCCCGAGGGCCTGCGCGTGCTGGACGCGGCCGCACGGCGCTTCGGCTTCGACCTGCAGCTGGACCATTACGACTGGTCCTGCGAAACCTATGCCCAGACCGGCCGCATGATGCCGGAGGATGGCCTGGACCAGCTGGCCAAGAGCGACAGCATCTTCCTCGGCGCCGTCGGCTGGCCCGGCGTGCCGGACCACATCTCCCTGTGGGGCCTGTTGATCCCCATCCGGCGCAGCTTCGACCAGTATATCAGCCTGCGCCCGTGCAAGCTGATGCCGGGCACCACCTCGCCGCTCGCGAACCGTGGCCCGAAGGACATCGACTTCTACGTGGTGCGGGAGAATACGGAGGGTGAATACTCCTCCTCCGGCGGCCGCATGTTCCCGGGCACGCCGCGTGAGTTCGTCACGCAGGACAGCGTCTTCACCCGCCACGGCGTCGACCGCGTGATGAAGTATGCGTTCGAGCTGGCGCAGACGCGCCCGCGCAAGAAGGTCACCAGCGCCACCAAGTCCAACGGCATCACCTTCACCATGCCGTATTGGGACGAGCGCTTCGCCGAGATGGCCAAGAACTACCCGGGCATCACCACGGACCAGTTCCATATCGACATCCTCTGCGCCCACTTCGTGCAGCATCCGGATTGGTTCGACGTCGTCGTCGGCTCCAACCTGTTCGGGGACATCCTTTCCGACCTCGGCCCGGCCGTGGCCGGCTCCATCGGCATCGCCCCCTCCGCCAACATCAACCCGGAGAAGGTGTATCCGAGCATGTTCGAGCCGGTGCACGGCTCGGCGCCCGACATCGCCGGCAAGTTCATCTGCAACCCGATCGGCCAGATCTGGTCCGGCGCGATGATGCTGGAACACCTGGGCGAGAAGGACGCCGCCGACGCCATCCTGCGCGCCATCGAAACCCACCTGGCGGAAGGCGGCCCGCGTACCCGCGACCTAGGCGGCCAGGCGGGGACCGAGGATGTGGGACGTGCCTTGGCTGAGGCGGTGGCGAACGGAGCCTGAGAGGGGCGTCTGTTACTCGGAAAATAGAGGAAGGCCGGGGAAGGAATCCCCGGGCCCCTTCTTTTATCTTTTCGAGTTTTCCGGCTGTGGCTGTTGAGGGGTTGGGCCTGAAGGACGGATGGGTGCGCCAGAGGTCCATGACCTCGGGCGACTGACGGTTCAGCCCGTGTGTCCTCATATTTAAATCATCAAGCAGCGCCCGCTCTCAGTCCTGAGGCACGACGCTGAACTCGCAGAAAGAAAAGAAGAGGTCCGGGGAATTCCTTCCCCGGCCTTTCTTCCTCGGCCGGCGCCCCCGGAACCGTCCGCCCTCAACCCGGCGCCACCAGCACCCGCCCCCTGACGCGCCGGCCAGCCAGCACCACGCAGGCCGCTGCCACCTGCGTCACGAATGCCGCCAGGAACACCAGCGGCGCCGGCCCCGGGCCAGGCATCAGCGTGGCGAGGAAGGGTTCGCGCAACAGGCCGAAAGCGGCGGGGGCGAAGGCGTAGCCGGCCTGGCTGATGGCGGTGACCAGGGCGACGACGCGGCCGACATCGGCGGGCCGGAATTCCGCCTGGGCGATCAACGGCGGCAGGGAAGTGACGTTGCCCAACCCCAGACCGAACAGGCCGCAGCCCAGCAGCAGCATGGGCACGGACGGACCGGCGAACAGCAGCACGAGGGAGCCGGCGGCCTGCAGGCCGACATTGGCGGCGGCGACGCTGCGGCGGTCCGTGCCGGGCGGCATCAGCCGGGCGACGATGCTGCGCCCGGCGATGGCGCAGGCGGTGGCGGCGCCCATGGTGAGGCCGGCGCCGGCCTCGCCCAGGCGGGGGGCGAGCAGTGAGAACAGGTGAGCCACCAGGCCGATCTGTGCGAAGAGCCCCAGCGTGGCCGCGCCGGCCAGGGTGAGGAAGCGACGGTCCCGCCAGGGGGAGGCCAGCGGGTGGGCAGCGGCAGCGGCAGCGGCCGGGCGGGCGGGGTTGGAGGGGCTGGGCGCGGCCTCGCCATCCGGCGCCAGGCCGAGCAGCGCGGGGGTCTGCCGCAGGTAGCGGGCGGCGAGCAGCCAGACCGCCACCGTCACGATGGCGGCGACCAGCAGCGCCGCGCCACCGAAGCCCAGCGCCGCGATGAGCGCGACCCAGAGCGGGGAGAACA
Organism: Teichococcus aerophilus; assembly: GCF_014490485.1. Taxonomy (GTDB): domain Bacteria; phylum Pseudomonadota; class Alphaproteobacteria; order Acetobacterales; family Acetobacteraceae; genus Pseudoroseomonas; species Pseudoroseomonas aerophila. Next base: position 116,276 of record NZ_JACTVA010000011.1, read on the forward strand.
CCACGCCGCCCAGGCTGGCCCCGTTGAAGGCCATGCCGAGCGCCGCCGGCCGCCGGCGGTGGAACCAGGGGGAGACCATGGCATTCAGTGCCGCACCGCTGGTGAGTGCCCAGCCGGTGGCGCTGAAGGGCGTAGCCAGGAACAACTGCCAGGGCTGGCTGGCGAAGGCCCAGCCCAGCAGGCCGAGCGCGGTGAGCACCGCCCCCGCCTGCGTGACCCTCGCCAGGCCAAAGCGCCGGTGCAACGCGGCCAGGTTGGCGACCACCACCGCCCCCAGCAGGAAATGCGCGGTGATGGCGGCCGAGACCAGCGAGACCGGCCAGCCCCGCGTGGCATGCAACGTCTTCAGGAAGATCGGCGGCCCATAGAAGCCGATGCCCCAGGCGAACACCGCGATGACGAAGGCGGCGCCGACGACGTGCCAGCCGAAGAAGGCGTTCCGCATCATGCGGCCGGCGGTTGGATGGCGTGGGTCGAGCGGGGCATCGGGCGGTGTCTCTCTGCTGCGGCGACACCGGGGTGCCATGCTGCCGCGCCACGATGCTACGGCCGCGGCCGAAGCGTGGCATTTTGCGCACCCAGGGTTGCCCGCACAGCGCCGCCGCATCAAGCCGGTCGTTGCGGCAGCGCCCCGTCACGGCTTGTTCGCCAGCCTGCAACAGAACCGCAGCATCCCTGCCTTAAGCCCTCCGCCGCCCGGGGCTGCCTCCCGCCGCCCGGCCTGGAGGAGACACGCATGTCCCAAACCTACCGCCCCATCCTGGGTGCCGCGCTGAAGCTGGCCGGCATCCGCCAGCACCGCGACTGGCTGCTGGAGAAGCAGCGCGACCTGGAATTGCAGGATTTCCACACCGCCGAGACGCTGGAGGGCGACTGGCGCCCGCTGGTGGAGGAGACGCGGAAGCTGCTGGATGGCCATACCGGCCGGCTGGGCCTGCATGGCCCCTTCTGGGGCTTCAAGCTGGATTCGCATGACCCGGCCATCCGCGCCATCGTTACCCGCCGGCTGCTGCAGGGGCTGGATGCCTGCGCCGCGCTGGGTGCCACGCAGATGGTCATCCACTCCCCCTACACCGCCTGGGACTACAACAACCTGGACAACAGCCGCCACGGCCGGGACGAGTTGCTGGAGCGCACGCACCAGACGCTGCGCGACGCCGTCACCCGCGCGGCGGAAAGCGGCGTGGTGCTGGTGATCGAGAATATCGAGGACCGGGACCCGCATGCGCGCGTCGCCCTGGCGGCGTCCTTCAACAGCCCGGCGGTGAAGGTCTCCATCGATACCGGCCACGCCCACTACGCCCATGGCAGCCTGGCGGCGCCGCCGGTGGACTACTACGTCCATGCGGCCGGCGACGCGCTGAACCACGTGCACCTGCAGGACGCGGACGGCTATGCCGACCGGCACTGGAACCCGGGCGAGGGCACCATCCGCTGGCAGGCGGTCTTCGCCGCCCTGTCCCGCCTCGGCTCCAACCCGCGCCTGATCCTGGAAGTACGGGACGCGACGACGCTGCGGAAGGGCACCGCCTTCCTGGAGCAGCTCGGCCTGGCGGAATAAGTCTTTCTCCAGCGCTTGGCGGAAGCGAGGGCCGGGGATCATTCCCCGGCCTTTTTCGTAGGGCCCGGGCGCCTCCGGCAGGGCGGGGCGGCGCTGCCAGGCAAGGCACGGGTCCCGTGTGCTTCAGGCCGCGCGCGGCACGCCATGGCGGCGGGCAGCTGGCCCCCTTCCGTGTATGCATGCCCCGGCGACCACACGAACACCGCCCGCATCTCCGCCGCCGGATGGCCAGATATGCCGCCCGGCGCCTATCCTCCCCGGCAGGAACTGCGACAAACGGAGGAACCATGTCCCGAATCAAGGCCGGAATCGGCGCGCTCATCCTCTCCGCCTGTGCCCTGCCCGCCCTGGCCCAGCCGGCACCACTGCGGGACGAGTTCTTCTGGCTGGGCGAGATCAACAAGGCCACGGCGGTCATCAACACCGATGAAGGCCTGCTGGAGCGCGGCATGGCACCGCGCATCGCCGCGGGGCTGGACACTGTGCTGCGCGCCGGCGCCCAGCCGGGCGGGCGCCGCCCCTCCACCGTCATCACCTTCGAGCCGCTGTTGATCCAGGCCGCAGGCGTGGAGGCCACGCTGTTGCATGCCGGCCGTTCCAGCCAGGACATGCACGCCACCTACCGCGCCGCCATCATCCGCGATGATCTGCTGACGCTGGCCGACCAGCTGAACAGGACCACCGCCACGCTGCTGCGGCTGGCCCGGCAGCATGAAGGCACCATCGTGCCCAACTACACCAATGGCGTCGCCGCGCAGCCCAACAGCTTCGGCCATTACCTGCTGGGCCACGCCGCTGGCCTGCAGCGGGATGCGGACCGTATCCGCGAGACCTTCGCGCGCGTCGACCGCTCCCCCATGGGCACCACGGTGCTGAACGGCACCAGCTGGCCGCTGAACCGGCAGCGCATGGCGCAGTATCTCGGCTTCGCCGCATTGGTCGACAATGCCTATGACGCCGGGCAGATCTCCTCGGCCGAGCAGCCGGTGGAAGTGGGCGCCGTCGTCACCAGCATCGCCCTGCATGCCGGCGCCTTCATCCAGGACATCATGACGCAGTATGCGCAACCACGGCCATGGATGCTGCTGCAGGAAGGCGGCGGCAACACCTATGTCTCCAGCGCCATGCCGCAGAAGCGCAACCCGGGCCTGCTGAACGACACGCGCAGCCAGGCCTCCACCGTCATCACCCTGGCCACCGGCCGTGTCCTGCAGGCGCACAATATCACCCCCGGCATGTCCGACCCCAAGAGCGTGCGGGACAACACGGCGATGGTGACCGCCACCCTCCGCATGCTGCAGAACTGGGACAAGATCCTCGGCGCGCTGGTCGTCAGCCCCGAGCGGGCGCTGGAAGAGCTGAACAGCGACTGGACGGCGTCGCAGGAACTGGCCGACCTGCTGATGCGCCAGTACCGCCTGCCCTTCCGCGTCGGCCACCACTTCGCCTCCGAGATCGTCGACTACGCCAAGGACCACGACATCCGCCCCACCGACTTCCCCTATGCCGAGGCGCAGCGAATCTACGCCCAGACATTACAGGAGATGAAAGTGGAAGGCGGCCCGCTGCCCATCAGCGAAGCCGAGTTCCGCGCGGCGCTGGACCCGGTGGCCATCATCCGCGCCCGCGCCACCAGCGGCGGGCCGCAGCCGGCCGAGATGCAGCGGATGCTGGCGGCGGCGGACGCGGCCGTGGCGCAGCAGAACGGCTGGGTCAGCGAACACCGCGCGCGCATCGCCACCGCACTGGCCTCGCTGGACGCGGATTTCCGCAAGCTGCTGCCGGCGGCGAACTAAAGGACGATGGGAAGACAAGGCCAGGGGAAGGAATTCCCTGGACCCCATCTTTTTTCTGCGGTTTTGGGTTTGTGCCAGACGGGGAAAGTCGGCGACTTGATGATGTTCAGGGGCTACGCGGGCTGAACCATCAGCCGAAGGCCACTGTGCCGAGCTTGCTTACAAAGCCGGTGGCACGCCACCCAGAGCACCCCCAAATTACAAGAAGAAGAAGGGGCCTGGGGAATTCTTCCCCGGCCTTTCCTCACTCAATCTACAACGACGATCTGCCGCGAAAGGCTGGCGCGACCAGCCGTGCCGACCATCACCCGCCGCGGGCAGCGCGGAGTTGCATTTCCACCATCAGCTCGATGGCCGCGAAGGTCGCCTGCTGCACGTCGTCGGACTGGCGCAGGCTGACGCGCGCCTTCACGAAGCGGCCCGCCAGAACCGTGACGCAGACGCTCTCCCCGGTCTGGCGGCCGTCATTGCGCGTCAGGCGGAAATTACTGCACCGGATGCCGGGGTAGTTGCCGTTGCCGGTGATCAGCAGGTTGGTCTCCGCCGGCGTCACGGCGGTGTAGTAGCCCTGGTTGATGGCGGCGGTCAGTTCCCGCACCGTTTGCGCCAGTTCGGCCGGCAGGTCCGGGTTCTGGCCGCCTTCCGGCGCGCGGCGGCGGCCCCGGTCGTACAGGTACAGCGTGGCGCGGGCACCGTCCTTGCGGGCGTAGCCCATGGAGACGCCGAGGCCCGCGCCGCCTGGCTGCTGCTCGAAATCGGTGAACTCGCCGGTGCTCTGGAAGCTGCCCAGCTGCTGCGGCAGCGGCTGCGCCATCAGGCCAGGGCCCAGCGTCAGCCAGGCCAGGGCCACCAGGAGGGGTGCGAGGCGGCGGGAGAAAAGGCGCATGCGGCAAGTCATCCTGTGAAGGCGGGAGCGAGAAGGCCCGAGCCTAGCCAGGGGCACCGCCCCTCGCCCTTCAATCCTCCGTGCCGGCAGGACAGGCTGACCCGCGCGCGAAACGGCGTGAGGCGTGGCTTTCGCCCTACCGCGCCGCGCCGCGGACCGGCATCATCCGCGGCATGCGCCATGCTGTCCTCGCCGCCATCCTCTCGCTCCTTGCCCTTCCCGCCGCCGCGCAGAATGCGGGCGGGCGGGACAGCCTGACCATCGGCATCACTCAGTACCCGGGCAACTTCCACCCGAATATCGAGAACATGGCCGCCAAGGCCTATATCCTCGGCTTCGCGCTTCGGCCCGTCACCGCCTATGACGATGCCTGGAAGCTCACCTGCCTCTCCTGCACCGAGCTGCCGAGCCTGGAGAACGGCCAGGCGGTGCTGGAGAACACGCCGGACGGAAAGCCCGGCATCCGCATCACCTGGACGCTGCGGGAAGGCCTCGCCTGGGGCGACGGCACCCCTGTGACAGCGGAGGACATGCGCTTCGCCTGGGAAGCCGGCCGCGCCTTCGAGACCGGCTTCGGCCCGGCGGAGACCTATCGCTCCGCCTACGAGTTCATCGCCGAGGATGCGCGGCGCTTCACCATCCGCTTCGACAAGGTGACCTTCGATTTCGCCGGGCTCGGCCAGTTCCAGCCGCTGCCCGCGCGCATCGAACGGCCGATCTGGGAAGCCGACCGCGCCAATTACCGGAACCGCAGCACCTATGAGACGGGGACGACGAACCCGGCGCTGTACAACGGCCCCTACCGCATCGCCGCCACCCAGCCCGGCGCGGGCGTGACGCTGGAGCGCAACGCGCACTGGGCCGGCCCCGCCCCCGCCTTCAACCGCATCAACATCCGCACGGTGGAGAACACCGCCGCCATGGAGGCCCAGTTGCTGGCCGGACAGGTGGACATGGTGGCCGGCGAGATGGGCCTGCCGCTGGAACAGGCGGTGGCGCTGGAGAAGCGCACGGGCGAGCGCTTCCGCTTCAACTACCGCCCCGGCCTGACCTACGAGCATATCGACCTGCGGCTGGACAACCCGGTGCTGGCCGACCGCCGCGTGCGCCAGGCGCTGCTGATGGGGGCGGACCGGGCGCAGATCGTCGCCCGGCTGTATGACGGGCGGCAGCCGGTGGCGCTGGGCAACGTGCATCCGGACGACCCGATGTATGACGCCGAAGCACCCGCCTGGCCCTACGACCCCGCCCGCGCCAAGGCCTTGCTGGAGGAAGCCGGCTGGCGCCCCGGCCCGGACGGCATCCGCCGCAACGCGGCCGGGGAGCGCCTGTCCTTCGACCTGATGACCACCGCCGGCAACCGGGCGCGGGAACAGGTGCAGCAGATCCTGGCCGGGCAGTGGCGCGCCATCGGCGCCGAGGCGCGCATCCGCAACGAGCCCGCCCGCGTCTTCTTCGGCGAGACGGTCAGCCAGCGCCGCTTCACAGGCATGGCGATGTTCGCCTGGGTCAGCAGCCCGGAAAACGTGCCGCGCACGCTGTTCCACAGTGACGAGATCCCGACCGCCGCGCGCAACTGGTCCGGCCAGAACTACCCTGGCTTCGTCAATGCCGAGGCGGATCGGCTGATCGAGGAACTGCCGATCGAGCTGGACCCCGCCAGGCGCCGCCCGCTGTGGTCCCAGTTGCAACGGCTGGTGGCGACCGAGTTGCCCGCCCTGCCGCTGTGGCACCGCGCTGATTCGCATGTCTGGCCGCGCTGGCTGCAGGGCGTCCGCCCCACCGGCCACCAGAACTATTCTTCCCTGTGGGTGACGGAGTGGCGGGTGGCGCCGTGAGGGCGCGGGAATGAGCAGCCAGGCAGGGCGCCGCCAGCGGAGGGTGGACCCGGCGCGGGGTGCCCCCGGCAGGCCAGAGCACGATGCGTCCACAGTCGTTCACACCGAATGCTCCATGTCTTTGGCTGGTCGTATGATTCAGGCTTTCGGTGATCCCGCCTCAGGCCATCGCGCTCTCGCGCCCTATGGCGGCTGGCCGGTGGCCGAGAGGCTGCCGCAGACGCGCGCCCCGTTTTCCCGGCTGGGAGCCTCAGCCACAGACCCAGGTCGCGCCGCTGCGCGGAAAACGGGTCGCTTCCTTGGCCACCGGATTCGTGGACTGGTTCCCGACGGCATCCCCCGCCAGCGTGGGCGGCGGCCGGCATGAGGCTGGCGCTGGCCCGGCTGCCACAGATCGTCATGACCCTGGCGCTGCTCTCGCTGGCTGCGTGGCTGGCCATCGGGCTGATGCCGGGGGACCCGGCCTCCCTCGCCCTGATGTCCGACCCGCGGCTGACGCCGGAGGACGTGGCCCGCCTGCGCGCGCTGCACGGGTTGGACCAGCCGTTGATGCAGCGATACCTCGCCTGGGCCCTGGGGCTGGCACGGGGCGAGTTCGGCTATTCCCGCCTGTTCGCACAGCCCGCTACCGCCGTGCTGTGGCCAGCGCTGCGTTCCACCCTGGTGCTGGTCGGACTGGCGGTCGGGCTGGCGGCGGTGGCCGGCGTAGCGCTGGGTGCGCTGGCGGCGGCGCGGCCGCGCGCGGGCCGGCTGGTCGATGCGCTGGCGCTGCTGGCGCAGGCCACGCCTTCCTTCTGGCTGGGCATCCTGCTGATCATCCTGTTCGCCGTGCAGCTGGGCTGGCTGCCTGCCGGTGGCCTGCCGGGGGAAGGGCAATCCGCCCTCAGCTTCCTGCTGCTGCCAGTCGCCACCATCGCTTTCGGGCAGATGGCCGCCTATGCGCGCCATTCCGCCGCCGCGCTCAGCGAGGCCCTGCGCCAGCCCTGGGCCCGCTCCGCCCGTGCGCGCGGGGCGTCCGAACGCCAGGTGATGTTCCGCCACGCGCTGCCCAATGCCGGGGTACCGCTGCTGACCCTGCTGGCACTGGATGCAGGCAGCCTCGTCTCCGGCGCGCTGGTGACGGAGACGGTGTTCGCCCGGCCCGGCATGGGCAAGCTGCTGTTCGATGCGGTGATGGGCAATGACTACAACCTCGCCCTGCTGGCGCTGCTGCTGGTGGCGCTGGTGACCATGCTGGCCACCCTGGCCGCCGACATGGCACAGCACTGGCTGGACCCACGCCTGGGGGATGGATGAGGCGGGTGCGGACCGTGGCCCTGCGGACGCACGACGCGCGTGACGCTGGCGGCCCGCTTTCGCGCGCCGGGCGGCACACCCGTCGGGCAACCGGGAGCCGGCGCGGCCTTAAGCCCTCCGGCCTTCACCCATGACGCGCCTTCGCATCGGCCTCGTCCTCCTCGCCCTGCTGGCACTGGCCGCGCTGGCCGCGCCGCTGGCGCAACACTGGATGGGCCTGGACCCGTTCCAGCCCGACCTCTTCACGCGTTACGAGCCGCCCTCCGCCACCCACCCGCTGGGGGCGGATGAGCTGGGGCGGGATATCCTGCTGCGGCTGCTATACGGCGCGCGGGTCTCGCTGGCCGTGGGCCTGGCGGCGGCGCTGGCGGCCAGTGCACTGGGCACGGCGCTGGGCATGTGGGCCGCCTGGCGCGGCGGCTGGGTGGATGCGGTGCTGATGCGGCTGGCCGATGGCCTGCTGGCGCTGCCCGCCCTGCCCCTGCTGGTGCTGCTGGCGGCCGTCGATCCCGCGAAGCTGGGCCTGCCACGCGGCGAGGCCTGGACGGACATGCTGCGCATCACCGTCATCCTGGTGGTGTTCGGCTGGGCCGGCGTGGCGCGGCTGGCGCGCGCCGCCACGCTCTCCGTCCTGGCGACCGACTATGTCCGGGCCGCCCGGGCCCTGGGCGTGACCGAGCTGTGGCTGCTACGCCGGCACGTGCTGCCTGGCATCGCCGCGCCGGTTGCCGTGGCGACCTCGCTGGCCGTGGCCGGGGCGATCCTGGCGGAGAGCGTGCTGAGCTTCCTCGGCCTCGGTATCCAGCCACCGGCGCCGTCCTGGGGCAACATGCTGGCCAACGCGCAGGAAGCGGTGTTCGCGGCACCGATGGCGGCGGTGTGGCCGGGCCTGGCCATCCTGCTGGCGGTGGCCGCCTGCGGGCTGGTGGCGGATGGCATTGCCCGGCGGTCGGGCGATTAGATGACGCTGGCGTTCGCTTCGGTGGCCTTGAGAGGGGCGCTGCCCCTCTCAAACTCTCCCCGCCAAAGGCCTGAGGCCTTTGGAAACCCGGGTTTGGGGAAGCGCCAGACGAAGATAGACACCGTAAACAATCCTTATCGTAATTGCGGCCGCCCGGCCTGCGTCGCCCCGCCTCGAACTATCGCGGGTGCAGGGGATCGTATCCCCTGCCGGGGGAGTTTGAGGGGGCAGCGCCCCCTCGATCTTACCAAGCCAACTAACTCCTGATCCGCCCAAGAGCAGGCTCCTCGCAAGCCAACGCCACCCCAGCAGGGCGCATCCGGCTCGCCAGGGTGTATTGAACACGCGTCCCTTCCGCACGGGATTGACGGCAACGCGGCGCCGAAGTCTGGTGGAGGCGGAGTAGCCCATGTCCAAGACCACACGCGCCACCCTGGCGCTGCAGAAGGCCGGCATCGCCTTCACCCTGCATCCCTATGACTACGACCCGGCCGCGGAGAGCATCGGCATGGCCGCCGCCGCCGCGCTGGGCATCGCGCCCCAGGTCATGCTGAAGACGCTGATGGCGGAGGCGGACGGCAAGCCGGTCTGCGTCGTGCTGCCGGCGAACCACGATGTCAGCATGAAGCGGCTGGCGGCGTTGTTCGGCGCCAAGCACGCGCAGATGATGAAGCCGGACGCCGCCGAGCGGCTGACCGGCTACCATGTCGGCGGCATCAGCCCCTTCGGCCAGAAGCGCGCCGTTCCTACCGCGATCGAGGAAACCGCGATGGCGGAGGAGAGGGTCTACATCAATGCCGGCCAGCGCGGCCTGCTGCTGGCGCTGCGGCCGGAGGATGCGCGGCAGTTCCTCCGCGCCCTCACCGGCCCGGTGATGGCGTGACGTGACGGCATGACCTACGCTGCGCTGACGCTGTGTCCGATTCCGTCCGAGAGGCGACCCGCATGAAAGGCTTGCTGCAAGTCCTGGCCGTGATGATCGGCTTCCTGGTAGCCAGCGGCGAGATCGCGCGGCGCTGGGGAGATGCGCATTTCATCCCGCTGGCGTTGGATGACCTGGCGGTCGCCGCCCTGCTGTTCTGGGCCGCCTGGCGGGCACGGGACCATGGGCCGGCGGTGCTGGTGGCCAGTTGGGGCGTGTTCAGCGGGGTGAACCTGCTGCTGCTGATGATCAACCTGGATTTCGTGATCCACGGCATCCCCAAGACCGGCGGCGTCTTCTACAGCGTCATCCTCAGCCTGATGCTGGTGCTCGGCCTTTGGGCCACCTGGCAAGCCATGCGGCTGACCGAGAGGCCGGAGCAGGCCTGAGGATTGAGGACCTGCCGGACGGCGGGAGATGCGCGCCGGGGGAAAAAGTATCCCCCGGCCCCACTGTCGAGATGATTGATGTGGATCGGGTAGCGCCCAGGCGCGCCGCGCCCACAGGATGTTCGCCAGCCTCGTGGTCCTGCCCTGAAGCACGGTGCCAACCAGCGAGACCGAGTCTGCTGGATTGCGGGCCGCCCACCGTTTCGGTCCCATTATCGCCAAGCCTTCCCTCCAGAAGGATCGGCTGGCGAAACGCCGTGGCCGGAATGTGGCACGGCGGACACAGCGCGGCAGGACAGCGCAAGAAAAGTGTCTGCTATGGCAGCTTTAACCTTCGCGGCAGCATTGTTACGGCATGAGTTCCGTTCGCCCGCTCGACAGCCGTCCCGCCTTGCCACCGACCACCCCGCCCCGGCAGTGCCAGGGCTGCCGCCAGGGCGAAGGGTCCGGCATCCCGATCTCAATGGCGTTCCAGCCAATCCTGCACCTGCCAGGCGGCGGCGCGCCCGGCGTGTTCGCCTATGAGGCGCTGGTGCGGGGCCCGGAAGGCGAAGGCGCCGGCAGCGTGCTGGCGCAGGTCAATGCCAAGAACCGCTATGCCTTCGACCAGGCCTGCCGCGTCAAGGCGATCGAGCTGGCATCCTCGCTCGGCCTGCCGGGGACGGGGGCGCTGCTGTCCATCAACTTCCTGCCCAACGCGGTGTATGAGCCGCGCGCCTGCATCCGGGCCACCCTGGCGGCCGCCGCCCGCAGCCAGTTCCCCACCGGCGCCCTGATGTTCGAAGTGACGGAGAATGAGCGGGTGGAGGACCCGGCGCACCTGCTGCACATCCTCAACAGCTACCGGCAGATGGGCTTCCGCACCGCCATCGACGATTTCGGCGCGGGCTATTCCGGCCTCGGCCTGCTGGCGGAATTCCAGCCGGACGTGGTGAAGCTGGATATGGGACTGGTACGGGATGCCGATACCCGGCCCGCCCGCGCCACCATGCTGCGCCACACCGCAGCCATGTGCCGGGAACTCGGCATCGCCGTGGTGGCCGAGGGGGTGGAGACGCTGGCGGAACTGCGCGTGCTGCAACAGGCCGGAGTGGAATTGTTCCAGGGCTACCTGCTGGCCCGCCCGGGGTTCGAGCACCTGCCGAAGGCGGCGCTGCCGCCTGGCTGACAGGGGGAAGGGCAGCCGCCGGGCCATGGCGGCCGCAGGAGCGCCGAGCAGGCCCACTGCACGAGAATGCCCCCGCCGCTTCGGGCTCGTTGCCCGTGTCCATCCCGGTCCCGTCCGCCGGCAGGCTGCTTTCTCCGGCTCCCTGTGAAGGTGGCGGGCGTGAGCGGCGAGGCCGCAAAACGCCCCCTCCCCTGGCCAAACCCGCCCCCCAGGGTTTAATCCCTGGCGCACGCACCACCGCCCGGAGAGTCCGCCATGCCTGTTCCGAAGCCCGTCATGTTCGTCGTCCTCGATGGCTGGGGCTGGCGGGAGGAAGTGGCGGACAACGCGGTACGCCAGGCCAATACCCCCTGTTTCGACCGGCTGTGGGCCGCCGGGCCACGCGCCTTCCTGCATACCAGCGGCCACGATGTGGGCCTGCCGGACGGGCAGATGGGCAATTCGGAAGTCGGCCACCTCAATCTCGGCGCCGGGCGCGTGGTGATGCAGGACCTGCCGCGCATCGACACGGCGGTGGCCGATGGCTCGCTCGCCACCATCCCGCAGGTGCAGGCGCTGATCGGCCAGTTGAAGGCCAGCGGCGGTACGCTGCACCTGATGGGCCTGCTCTCCGGTGGCGGCGTGCACAGCCACCAGCGCCACGGACTGGCCCTCGCGAAGATCTTCGCGGCCGCGGGTATCCCCGTCGCCATCCATGCCTGGACCGATGGGCGCGACACCGGTCCCGACACCAGCCTGGGCTTCCTGGCGCAGTTCGAGCCGGCGCTGCCGCCCCAGGCGCGCATCGCCACCGTCTGCGGCCGCTACTTCGCCATGGACCGCGACAACCGTTGGGAACGCGTGAAGCAGGCCTGGGACGCGATGGTGCGCGCCGAGGGCCAGCACGCCGCCACCGCGACCGCCGCCATCACGGCCGCGCACGCCGCCGGCAAGACGGATGAGTTCATCCCCGCCGCCGTCATCGGCGACTACGCGGGCATGAAGGACGGCGATGCGCTGCTGTGCTTCAACTTCCGGGCGGACCGCGTGCGGCAGGTGCTGGCCGCGTTGCTGGACCCCGCCTTCACCGGCTTCGACCGTGGCGACGGCAAAGGTCTGGCCGGCTCCGCCGGCATGCCCAAGCTCGTCGGCGCCGCCGGCATGACGCAGTACTCGACAGCGCTGGATCCCTTCCTGACCACGCTGTTCGCGCCGCAATCGATGCGGGACATCCTGGGCGAGGTCGTCTCCCGCGCCGGCAAGACGCAGCTGCGGATGGCGGAGACGGAGAAGTACCCGCACGTCACCTACTTCTTCAACGGCGGCGAGGAAGTGCCCTACCCGGGCGAGGACCGCGTCATGGTGCCCTCCCCCAAGGTCGCCACCTATGACCTACAGCCGGAGATGTCGGCGCCCGAGCTGACGCAGAAGGCGGTGGATGCCATCGATTCGGCCCGGTACGACCTGATCATCCTGAACTTCGCCAATGCCGACATGGTTGGCCATACCGGCAGCCTGCAGGCCGCCATCAAGGCGTGCGAAGCAGTGGATGCCGGGCTGGCGCGCATCGTCGCGGCCATCCAGGCGCAGGGTGGCGCCCTGCTGTTCACCGCCGACCACGGCAATGCCGAGCTGATGCGCGACCCGGTGACCGGCGGCCCGCACACCGCCCATACCACCAACCCGGTGCCGGTAGTGCTGGTGGGCGGCCCCGCCGGCGCGCCTTTGCACGATGGCCGCCTGGCCGACGTGGCGCCGACGCTGCTGGCGCTGATGGGCCTGCCGCAACCGGCGGCGATGACCGGGCGCAGCCTCATCGGGGCTGCCGTTTGAGATGAGGGGGGGGCCTCGACGGGTGAGGTTCAGGCCGGGGGAGAATGACTTCTCCCCTAGACCCCCTCTTCTTCGCTTTTTGTTCAGCCAGACGTGGTCTCGGGACGCTGTGGGGTTGGCTGGGGCGTCGATGTCCGCACCGGCTTGGTCCGGCCTCCCGGCACGGGACCGGCGCTGGCGCCGCACTGGCAGGGGAGGTTCCTGCCACGCCCTCAGCCGGCCGCCCTCCACAACCCTCTCTCTGGGATTGCTTCAAAAATCTGCCGGGTTGGGCGCAGCGGCCCTTTCCGCGCCAGTTTTGCCGGCGGATTGGCCAAATATCCCTGCATCGAACCTGCGCCGCCTCCGGGCTGGCACGAGACATTCCGACCGCGCCTCCAGCCAGCGGATGTCTGGACCAGTCTTTCAGTCACCCTCCGCGCAGCGGGCCTCCGTCAGCCCCACCCCGCATCGCCCCGAAGGCGCCCTCCCCGTCCCGCGCACCCCCAAAACGCCGCAAAGAAAGGAGGGGGTGTGGGGAAATTCCTTCCCCCGACCTCCCTTCCCTTGAGCCAACAAAAAGCCCTGCTCCTGGCAGCACTCCTGGCTTTGGCCCCCGCCATTGCCGCGCCGCTGCAGGCCCAGCCCACCCAGCGCACCCTGCGCGATGCCGAGCGGATCGCGCGGGAGGCGCAGGCCGCCGCCGATGCGGCGCGGGAGGCCACCCGTGCGGCCCAGGCGGCCGAGGAGGCCCTGGCGGAACAGCGCGCCCAGGCCGGCCGCCGGGCCGTGGCCGCCGAGGCC
>NZ_JACTVA010000110.1 GCF_014490485.1 Teichococcus aerophilus
CGGCGGGCCAGGCCGTGGCCACGGTGCCGGCCGGTGCCCCCGCCGGGCCGCCCGCCGGGCCGCAACAGGCCGCCGCCGGGCCGATTCCCGCCCAGATGGTGGCGCTGCTGCAGCGCATGCGGGCCGAGGTGGAGAAGAACTGCGACTATGTCGGCAGCGGCTTCGCCGACGAGGCGCGCAAGATGCACCGGGGCGAAAGCGAGTTCCGTGGCATCTATGGCGAGGCCAGCGACACCGACGCCGAGGAATTGCGGGAGGAGGGCATCGACATCGCCCGCCTGCCCTGGGTGCCCCGCGCCGACGGCTGAGGCCGGCGGCTGCAATCCCCGGCGGGTTCAGTCCCGTCGCATCGCCACGATGTAGTTGACCGCCACGTCCTGGGTGGCCCGCCAGGCCTGCCCGGGCAGGCCCGGCGTCATGCCGCTGATGGCGGAGACGCGCAGCCCGGCCGCACGGGCCTCGGCCCCCAGCTCGGCGGGGGTGACGAACAGCTTCCAGTCATGCGTGCCGCGCGGCAGCAGCCGCAGCAGGTACTCGGCGCCCAGCTTGGCGAAGAGGAAGCTGCGCGCCGTGCGGTTCAGGGTGGAGAGGAACACCATCCCCCCCGGCTGCACCAGCCCGGCCAGCGCGGCCAGGAAGGCCCGGCGGTCGGTGACGTGCTCGATCACCTCCAGGGCCACCACGGCGTCGAAGCGGGCGCCCTCGGCGGCCAGGTCCTCCGGCATGCCTTGGCGGTAGTCGATCTCCAGCCCGCCCTCCGCCGCGTGGATTCGGGCGGCCTCCAGTGCCGCCGGGGCGGCGTCCAGGCCGGTGACGCGGGCACCCAGCCGGGCCAGCCCCTCGGAGGCCAGGCCGGCGCCGCAGCCGACATCCAGCACCGTCAGCCCGCCCAGCGCGGCGGCATCCCGGCCATGGGCATGCGCCAGGTGGTTGGCGATCCAGCCGCAGCGCAGGGGGTTCATGGCATGCAGCGGCGCCATCGGGCCCTTGGGGTCCCACCAGCGCGCGGCCAGGGCGTCGAATTTCGCGATCTCGTCCGGGGCGGCTGTGGCGGTCATGTCGTCATTCTCTCCTGGCCTGCCGGTCCGCGCATCTCACGGTTGCGGCACGGGCCTGTGGCCGTTATCTGTCGCACCCCTTCGCCAGCCGCAACCGTGGCGGGCGCTCCGTTTCCCTCTCGGACCGATCCTTCAGAACCGCATGGCACGTATCGTGATGAAGTTCGGCGGCACTTCCGTCGCCGATCTGGACCGTATCCGCAACGTCGCCAATCGCGTGAAGCGCGAAGTCGATGCCGGGAATGAAGTGGCCGTGGTGGTCTCCGCCATGTCCGGCACCACCAACCAGCTGGTCAAATGGTGCACCGAGCTGTCCCCGCTGCACGACGCGCGCGAGTATGACGTGGTCGTCGCGACGGGCGAGCAGGTGACGATCGGCCTGTTGGCCATCGCGCTGCAGACCATCGGCGTCAACGCGCGCTCCTGGCAGGGCTGGCAGATCGCCATCCGCACCGACGACGCGCACGGCAAGGCGCGGGTCGAGGAGATTGACGGCGCCGCGCTGATCGAGCGCATGCAGCAGGGCCAGGTGCCCGTGGTGGCCGGCTTCCAGGGCATTGGTCCGGATAACCGGGTGACCACACTGGGCCGGGGTGGCTCGGACCTTTCCGCCGTGGCCATCGCCGCCGCGGTGAAGGCGGACCGGTGCGACATCTACACCGACGTGGACGGCGTCTACACGACCGATCCGCGCATCGTGCCCAAGGCGCGCAAGCTGCCGGCGGTGGCTTACGAGGAAATGCTGGAGCTGGCTTCGGTCGGCGCCAAGGTGTTGCAGACCCGGTCCGTGGAACTCGCGATGAAGCAGCGGGTTCGGGTGCAGGTGCTGTCCTCCTTCGAGGACAAGCCGGGCTCTATGGTCGTTGATGAGGATGAGATCGTGGAACAGCCGCTGGTGACGGGCGTCGCCTATTCCCGCGACGAGGCGAAGGTGACGCTGCGCCGGGTGCCGGACAAGCCCGGTATCGCCGCCGAGGTGTTCGTGCCGCTCTCGGCCGCCAATGTGAACGTGGACATGATCGTCCAGAACTTGGGCGCCGACGGCACCACCGACATGACCTTCACCGTGGGCAAGACCGACCTGCCGCGCGCGAAGGAAGTGCTGGAGAAGGCCCGCGCGATCATCCAGTACGAAGCGATGATCACGGACCCGGACGTGGCCAAGATCAGCATCGTCGGCATCGGCATGCGCTCCCACGCCGGCGTCGCCGCCACGATGTTCAAGGCGCTGAGCGAGAAGGGCATCAACATCCAGGTCATCTCGACCTCCGAGATCAAGACCAGTGTGCTGGTCGGCCTGGAATATACCGAGCTCGCGGTGCGTGCCCTGCACACCGCCTACGGTCTGGACGCGGAAGGCTGATGCCCATGGATGCGCTGCCCACCCAGATCGACCCCAGCCTGAACGCGTTGATGGCGCGCGGCGCGGCCTTCCTCGGCACGCCCTACGCCATCCTGGGCGGGGCCATGAGCTGGGTGAGCGAGCGCAACCTGGTCGCCGCCCTTTCCAACGCCGGGGCCTTCGGGGTCATCGCCTGCGGCGCGATGATGCCGGACCGGCTGGCGGAGGAGATCGCCGCCACCCAGGCGCTGACCGACAAGCCCTTCGGCGTCAACCTGATCACCATGCACCCGAACCTGATGGAGCTGGTGCAGGTCTGCCTGGACGCCAAGGTCGGGCATATCGTCTTCGCCGGCGGCATCCCGCCCGGCCCGGCCATCAAGATGGCCAAGGACGGCGGCGCCAAGGTCATCTGCTTTGCGCCGGCATTGGCACTGGCCAAGAAGCTGGTGCGCTCCGGCGCCGATGCGCTGGTGATCGAGGGTTCCGAGGCCGGCGGGCATATCGGCCCGGTCAGCCTGACGGTACTGGCGCAGGAGATCCTGCCGCATATCCGCGATGTGCCGGTCTTCGTGGCCGGCGGCATCGGGCGCGGCGAAGCGATCCTCTCCTACCTGGAGATGGGGGCTGCGGGCGTGCAGATCGGCACCCGCTTCGTCTGCGCCACCGAGTGCGTGGCGCACCCCAACTTCAAGCGCGCCTTCATCCGCGGCGCGGCGCGCGATGCGCTGCCGACGGTGCAGCTGGATGACAGCTTCCCCGTCATCCCCGTCCGCGCCCTGCAGAACGGTGGCACCAAGCGCTTCCTGGAGCACCAGGCCGAGATCATCCGCCGCTACAAGGCGGGCGAGGTGGCCAAAGATGCCGGCCAGCTGGATATCGAGCATTTCTGGGCCGGCGCGCTGCGCAAGGCCGTGGTGGATGGCGATGTCGAGAACGGCTCTCTGATGGCGGGCCAGAGCGTCGGCATGGTGACGCGGGAGCAGCCGGCGGTGGAGATCATCGCCGAGTTGCTGGAGCAGGCCCAGGCCGCATTGACCGCGCGGCGCGCTGGCGCTTGAAAGCCTGACCGGCCATGCTCCCTCTGCCCGGGAGCAAGTGGCCGGCAGCGTGCCTGACCTTGAGTGGCCGCCACAGGGGGGCGGCCATGCCTGCCATTCGCGGTTCGCCGCTTCCCGCGCGGCGAGATGAGGTGACCTTCGCTTGCCCTACGACATGAAGCGCCACCCCCGCCCCGATACCCAGAGTGCCGAGGCCGCCCGCGTGGGCGAGGAGCTGCGCGACGCTCGGCTCGCCCTCGGCGTGAGCCTGGAAGAGATGGCGGACGAGCTCCGCATCAACCGTCGCTACCTGGCGGCGCTGGAGGAAGGGCGGGTGCGGGACCTGCCCGGCATCGCCTACGCCACCGGCTTCGTCCGCAGCTATTCCCAGATCCTCGGCCTGGATGCGCCGGAGATGGTGCGCCGCTTCCGCGAGGGCGCCGGCGTCGCCGCCCCCGCCAAGGATTTGGTGTTCCCCGAGCCGGTGCCCGACCGTGGCGTGCCGGCCGGTGCCGTTATCATGCTGGGCGCCGTGCTGGCCGTGGCCGGCTATGCCGGCTGGTATTACTGGAGTGGCTCCACCCGCACGGCCGAGGAAGTGCCGGCCCTGCCGCCGCGCCTGGAGCAATCGGCCCGCGAGGCCGGCCTGCCGCCGCTGCCCGAGGTGACGCCACCGGCCGCGACCCCGCCCGCCAGCCCCGCGCCCGCCACCGTGTTGCCGCCGGGTGGCACCAC
>NZ_JACTVA010000111.1 GCF_014490485.1 Teichococcus aerophilus
CGATGCGCGGCGCGGCGGCCAGGCGCGGCGGTGCCGGCGGGTTCAGCGGCACCGGGCTGTCAGAGCCGCTCGGCGGCGGCGGGATGGGCGCGCCGGAGACCAGCGGGCCCTGGGACTGGATGCGGGCATCGCCCAGGGCGCGCGTCAGCTCCTCCCGCGTCGAGGCCGCGCCGCGCACCGGCAGCGGCGGCACGGAAGCCAGGTTGGGATAGCCCTCGCGGTCCAGTCCCGGTGGCGGCGCGCGGCCGCGCAGCGGGTCGTTGGTCACCGCGTCGAAGAACTCGAACGGCCCTTCGGCCGGGGAGCCGACGCAGGCCCCCAAGGCCAGCATGGCAGCCAGTGCCCCGCCCAGCCTGATGGTCATGGCGGCTTGATGGCGGCTGCCCCGCCCTCTACCGTCAATTCCGCTTCCGTCTCGTTCGGCGCACCGGACCATGGGGTTTCTCTCCCGACCTGCGGCAGAGGGTTAGCCTGAAATCCGGTCCGGGCGGAAGGCCGGCTGCATCACGGGACCGCCCGTGATGTGTTAAGTGAACATATCGGCTGCACCGAGGCGGCCAAACAGCACAAGCGCCCAAGGCGCGGAAAGCGGGCAGGACATGGCCAAGGACGAGAAAACCCCCGAGACCCCGAAGGGTGGCGCCGCCCCCGGCGTACCCGGTGGCGACCCGGCCAATTTCCGCCTGCCCGACCCGCATCTCGTCTCCCGCACCATGGCCGATGTGGCGGAGCGCGGGCACCGCATCGTCACCGATTTCCTGAACCGCCAGACCCTGAACGCGTCCGAGAATGGGGCACCGGGGCCGGACCCGATGCAACTGGGCTCCGCCTTCCTGGAGATGGCGACGCGCCTGGCGGCCAACCCGGCGCGGCTGATGCAGGCGCAGATGGGCTTCTGGCAGGATTACCTGACGCTCTGGCAGAACACCGCGCGCCGCATGTGGGGCGTGAACGACGTGCCGCCCGTGATCGCCGAGGACAGCAAGGACCGCCGCTTCAAGGACGAGGCGTGGCGGGACAACGAGGTCTTCGACTTCATCAAGCAGTCCTACCTGCTCTCCGCCCGCTACTTCACCAACGTGGTGCACACGGCGGACGACCTGGAGCCGAAGACGGCGCAGAAGGTGGATTTCTACACGCGCCAGTTCGTGGACGCGATGAGCCCCTCCAACTTCCTGATGACCAACCCGGAAGTGCTGCGCAAGACGGCCGAGACCGGTGGCGAGAACCTGCTGCGCGGCCTGCAGAACCTGCTGTCCGACCTAGAACGCGGCAAGGGCAAGCTGAAGATCCGCATGACGGACGACAGCAAGTTCACCATCGGGGAGAACATCGCCGTCTCCCCCGGCAAGGTGGTGTTCCAGAACGCGCTGATGCAGCTGATCCAGTACAGCCCCACCACCGAGAAGGTGCTGAAGCGGCCGCTGCTGGTCATGCCACCCTGGATCAACAAGTTCTACATCCTCGACCTGCGCCCCAAGAACAGTTTCGTTCGATGGGCGGTGGCCCAGGGGCATACGGTTTTCGTCATTTCGTGGGTGAACCCGGACGAGACGCTGGCCGCCAAATCCTTCGAGGACTACATGCTCGAAGGCCCCTACGCCGCGCTGGATGCGATCGAGAAGGCGACGGGCGAGAAATCCATCAACGCCATCGGCTACTGCCTGGGCGGCACGCTGCTGTCGGCGACGCTGGCGCGGATGGCGGCGCAGAAGGACACGCGCATCAAGTCCGCCACCTTCTTCACCACCATGGTGGATTTCGAGGAAGCGGGCGAGCTCGGCGTCTTCATCGACGAGGAGCAGCTGAAGGCCATCGAGGACCGCATGCAGAAGCGCGGCTACCTTGAGGGGCGGGAGATGGCGACCACCTTCAACATGCTGCGCGCCAACGACCTGATCTGGTCCTTCGTCGTGCAGAACTACCTGCTGGGGCAGGAAGTGTTCCCGTTCGACCTGCTGTACTGGAACGACGACAGCACCCGCATGCCGGCCGCCATGCACAGCTTCTACCTGCGCCGCATGTACCAGCAGAACGACCTCGTGAAGCCCGGCGCCATCACCCTGGCCGGCACGCCGCTGGACCTGAGCAAGATCAAGCTGCCGACCTACATCCTCTCGACGCGGGAAGACCACATCGCGCCGTGGAAGAGCACCTACCGCGCCACGCAGATCTATGGCGGGCCGGTGCGCTTCGTCCTCGCCGCCTCCGGCCACATCGCCGGCGTGGCGAACCCGCCGGAATCGGGCAAGTACAGCCACTGGGTCGGCACCAGCCAGCCTGCCTCCCCCGACGAATGGTTCGCCAACGCCACGGAACTGGCCGGGTCCTGGTGGCCGGACTGGCACCGCTGGGTCTCGGCCTTGGACAAGGCGCAGGTGCCGGCGCGCACCCCCGGCGAAGGCGGCCTGCCGGCGCTGGAGGAGGCACCGGGCAGCTACGTCAAGGTCATGGCCACGGACTGACGGCTGGGGCATGCTCCTCCGGCAACGATAAGAAATGCCGGAGGACCTTCCATGATCTCACGCCGTGGCGTGGCGAGGGGCGCCCTCGCCCTGCCTGCCTTGCTGTCCGCACCCAGCCTCCGCGCCCAGGGCGCCGCCAACTGGCCGGAAAGGCCGATCCGGCTGATCGTGCCCTTCCCGCCCGCCGGCTCCACCGACGTCCTCTCCCGCATCCTGGCGGAAGCGCTGCGCGGCAAGCTGGGCCAGCCCTTCGTCATCGAGAACCGGCCCGGTGCCGGCGGCAATATCGGCATCGATGCCGTCGCTAAGGCCACGCCGGATGGTTACACCATCGGCGCCGCCACCATCGGCCTGTTCTCCATCAACCAGTTCCTCTACGGCAGCATGTCCTGGGACATGGACCGGGACCTGACGCCCATCTCCCTGGCCTGGGAACAGCCCAACATCGTCGTCGTGCCATCCCAGCTGCCGGTGAAGACGCTGGCGGAATTCATCGCGTGGGCGAAGGCCAAGCGCGGCGGCATCTCCTTCGGCTCCCCCGGCGTCGGCACCACCGCGCATCTCTCGGGCGAGATCTTCCGCAACCGGCTGGGGCTGGAAGCGCAGCACGTGCCGTTCCGCGGCGCCTCCCAGGTCATCCCGGCGATGCTGGCGGGCGATGTCGAACTCGCCATCGACAACCTGCCTTCCTACGCCTCGATCGTACAGGAAGGCCGTCTGCGGGCCCTGGCGGTGACCACGGCGACGCGCTGGCCCACCTTCCCCGACCTGCCCACCATGGCGGAAGCCGGGATGCCGGATTTCGTCGTTGCGTCCTGGGGCGGCTTCGTCGCGCCGAAGGGCGTGCCGGACGTGGCGGTACAGCGCATCAACGCCGCGCTGCGCGAGCTGGCACAGGACGAAGCGCTGAAGCAGCGCTTCCTGCAATCCGGTGCCCAGGTGCTGTGGAGCACGCCGGAAGGCGTCACCGCCCGCAGCCACAAGGAACGGCCGATGTGGCAGGAAGCGGTGCGGATTTCGGGGGCTCGTGCAGAGTAGGACTGGGAAGGCTGGGGGAAGGAATTCCCCCCAGACCCCCATCTTTTTTCTGCGAGTTTGGGGGGCTGTTTGCAATAGGTGTGATGGGCTGAGGTAGTTTGCCGAAGGCATAGATCCTTCGGCTCAATCAGTGTCCGGTATGGGCAGTGTGCGTGCCTGCTGACAGGTCACGATCGACCCGGAAAACCTAAAGCCGCTCCTGCCGACTGACCTTCGGTTGCGAAGCCCCACACCAAACCCGCAAACAAAAGATGGGGTCCGGGGAATTCCTTCCCCGGCCTTCCTTCCCCGCAAGCCAACGTAGCGAACACAAAAAAGGCCGGGGACATTACGCCCCCGGCCTCTCTCACATCGTCAATGCCAGGCTGGATCGTCCGATCCGGCTGGGGCCTTAGCGCTGCTCGCGGAAGTCGCCTTCACGCCAGGCGCGGTCCTTGCGCTGCTGCTCGCCACCCCGGCCACCACGCGGCGGCGCGCTGCGGCTGGAAGCGTTGCCACCACCACCATTGCCGCCACGCGGGGCGCCGGCGGCGCGCGGCGCACCCTGGCGCTGGCCGGCGGCATGGCCACCCGGGCG
>NZ_JACTVA010000112.1 GCF_014490485.1 Teichococcus aerophilus
CGCAGTTGGGCATCCTCGGACAGCAATGTCAGGTAGGGCGCCACCAACGCCCATTCGTCGTCGGAAACGTCAGAGGGATAGGGCTTGCGGGAACTCATGCCCCGCAGCCTGATCGTTACCCAGCCCTAGGTCTATAACAGCCTCTAGGTTGAGTGGACTCTAGAGACACCCGAAGGGCGCCGGGCGTAATTCAAGGTTAACTTTCAGAAGGTGGTGTTGGGCGTGCTGGACCGTTTGGTGTTGAGCGACGCGGCGTGGGACCGGATAGCCCCGCTGATCATCGGCCGGCCTGACCAGAAGGGTTCGACCGGCCGCGGCAACCGGATGCTCGTCGAAGGTGTATTGTGGATCGTGAGCACGGGCTCCCCCTGGCGCAACCTACCGGACGTCTTCGTCGACTGGAACAGCGTCTTCCTCCGTTTCAGCCGCTGGAGCCAGAAGGGCGTCCGGCGGTGGATCTTCGAGGCAATGTCGGACGATCCTGACTTCGAGTACCTGCTCGTCGACAGATCAGGTCCTTGGCCGCTCCCGCGGCCGGCTGGGCGAAGATCCACATGGCCGTGCGCGGCCTAGGGGCGCCGGTGCGCTTCGCCCTGACGGGTGGCCAGCGCGGCGACTGCCCCGAAGCCTACGCCCTGATAAGGTCTGCCTGCCCAGGCTGTGATGGCCGATACTGCCTACGATGCCGACCGCCTACGCCAGGCCGTCGCCAGCAAGGGCGCCCTGGCTGTCATCCCGAGCAACCCATCCAGCGCACGCAAACATCCTTTCGATAAGCATCACTACGCACAGCGCCATCTGATCGAGTGCTGCTTCAGCACGCTCAAGCAAATCCGCCGCGTCGCCACTCGTTTCGAAAAGACCGCGGAACTACCTCGCCATCATCACCCTCGCCGCCACCATCCTATGGCTTAAATAAGTGTCCACAGAACCTAAGGCCTGATCCTTCGATCTGCTGCGGAGGCAGTGGAAGGTGAGGCGAATGCTGACGGACGAATGGTGGGCGTTCTGGAGCCGTTCATCGAGGCCTGCCGCCCGCAGCGCAAAGCGCAACATCATCACCTGCGGCGCACAGTGGAGGCGATCATCTGGCGCTGCCAGAACGGCGCCGAGTGACGTGCCATGAACGAAAATCGCCCGGCAGGTTTACCCTGGCCGGGCGATTGGTCTGCTTGCTCCCCTCTACACCGGCCAGCCGGTGGCGATCCAATTAGGGCCCGTCATCACTTGGGGCGTTCACCACGCCGCCGCAGTAAGCACACTCTAACGGGGAGTGGTAAACGCCTCCTAAACGGTGACAAACAAAGTATCTGTTGGGTATCTGTCTTCATGGGGTCAGCCTTGCTGTGAGGGTAAAGACGCCTCCTGCGGGCTGTCCGGTCGTGCGGCGTAGCGTTAAACCATCTGCAATCTCTACAGCACGACCCCTAGCCAGCAAGCTATCCAGGATCTCAGCCATGCGATTCGAGACAACCTCGGCAACCTGCCTGCGCTGCCGGGCATCTACCCCGACCATGCGGCGCAGATAGTCCGAGCCGGCTCTGATGGCGTGCAGGAGATAGCGATGAGCCAGTGGCATGCCGTCGCCGGCGTTCGCACTACAGGGCAAGAAGACCGATCCGTACGTGGCCAATGTCCGCAATACAACGAGTCCCAACACGGCGTCAGCCAGCGCTGTGCAGAGGTGCGGGATGCCAGCGCATCAGCACGAAGCCGGCGAGCTTGAGGTGCTCCATCAGGCGTTCCGCGGCCAGGCTGGCGACCATCTGGCCGCCGGTCGGCCGCGGCTTGCCCCGGGCGTCGTAGCGCAGTGCGTAGGACAGCGCCTCGGTGATCTCGTCGGGGGTCGCGGCGATGAGATCGGTGGAGGGGATGGCAGGCGATTCTGACAGGGAGGGAGGGGCGACCATGGCCTGAACCTATCAGGGCAAAGGAACAAAGCAAGAACATTTCAAGGGGTGATGCGTTGCATCTGTTGCTGCTGCCCGTCGAGACCGATCCCGGCCGGCGTTCATCCTTTAGGCCTCTGGTGCCGGCGCCAGACAAGCGGCATGCAGCCAGGATGCCGTGCGATCCACTTGCTGTACCTGATCCCGCCGAGCTCGAGGCCATGGCAGCGCTGCTGGAAGCCAGCGGTCACTACCGTGTGCTGCGGCAGATCGAACCTTGTACCAATCAAGATTCCTGTGCGCGAGCCGACTTAACTGGGAATCCTGCTCGATCTGGACAAGCCGCTCCGGCTCGGCCAGTGCCCAGAGCAACATGTGCGTATCCAATAGCAAGCGCTTCAGCGCCCCTCGAAGCTAGCCAAAATGCCTTCGGAAGCGGAGCATTCAAATCAACCTGCACGGTGAAGTGGCCGGTCAGCCGGCCAGGGAAATGCTTTACGGTTGCCGGAGGTTTAGCGGTCCAAATTTTTGTAACGCACCCGAGCGGAGGCTCAGTGCACCAGACCGGCCGGCTGGTGCGTTGACTGGAGCTCATGCAACGCTGCTAGAACGCAAAGCCAACGATGCGCGGCCTCTTCGTCATTCCCCCTGGCAACCTCCAGGAGATGGTCGAAAATCTCGTTCTCGGCTTCGGACCCAAGTTCCTCTATCAAGATGAGGGCCGCCTGGAAGTGATCGCGAGTTAGGACAACCAGATTCTGTCGAGCCGTTCTCACCCGCATGACACTTCCGCATCCTGAACGATTGCGGATTGTCCTTCCGGAAGTTTGCCTTCTTCCATGGCGGTCAGCCGCGCGGCCGTGAGAATGGCTTTGCGGCCGCTGAACGAAAGGCTTGCCCACAGGTCTATCAACTCCTGACGCGCCCGCGCGGGCGGCTCGATAGGGGCTTCGATCAAGGTCCGAACTTCGTTGCCGACAAGGCGGGCAACTGGAATGGTTCGTAAGCGAGGCGGTTGAGCACGTCGACCAGGCATGGCTCAGTTCTCTCGGCGAGGCGGTGGAGCAAGATGTTGCTGGAGGGCCGAAAGTACCGTGGAACCAGGCCAACAGCGAACCGTC
The DNA here is from genome assembly GCF_014490485.1 of Teichococcus aerophilus. Taxonomy (GTDB): domain Bacteria; phylum Pseudomonadota; class Alphaproteobacteria; order Acetobacterales; family Acetobacteraceae; genus Pseudoroseomonas; species Pseudoroseomonas aerophila. The sequence continues at coordinate 3,011 of NZ_JACTVA010000112.1, forward strand.
CCCTGGACGTCAGGAGACCTCGATCGAAAGGTCGGCGGCCAACGCAGCCGGCATAGTGGGCGTTACCACCTTAGGTTCAGGCAACGTCGTGACGCGAAGAAGCTCGGCTGTACGGAAAAGGATCTGAGCACAAGGTTCGCCGGAATGAGCCGCCTGGACCGCAAGATGTTCGAGCGCGACGATGGCGCCTTCGAGCTGCTGGAAGAAGGAGTTGAGCTGCGGCTGGATGGAGATCATGGCAGGGGACCTGGTTTTGCGCCCGTTACTCACGATTTTGTGAGCGCCCGATTTGTGCTGCAGCAACACGGTCGTAACAAGTTGAGATTTTGAGACTGAGAAAACGGTAACGAGATTTTGCTCGCAGGGAAAAATAAGCAAGCCCTGATAAATTGTTGTTATCATTTGATTTAACTTTTCAATATCGACAACATTAATTTTGATCCATGTATTTACTTTGCGAACGATCTGGTCGTTAAGGCCGAGCTTGAGGGCTTACAAAACTTACCAAGATGAGACGGCAGATGACCCCTTTTGATGAAGCGCTGCGTAGCGCTATCCGAATTGCCGTCGTGGAACAGCTCGGCGGCAGGTCGCTGACGCCGAGCCAGATCGCCGAAATCCGTTCCTCGCTCACCGACGTACTGCACCGGGCAATCCCGGCTGCCGGCGATCCAGTGCAGGACATCGCAATGCGTGCGGCTATTGCAGCCAACCTCGACGCAGTGCTGGCTGAGCTCGGCTACCACGATTAGGGCTAGAGGCTGTTATGGACCTGGGGTGAGTAGAGCGGCCTGTTTGAGCATGAGGCAGACGAAGGCGACGAGGTGGAGA
>NZ_JACTVA010000113.1 GCF_014490485.1 Teichococcus aerophilus
TCAGAGGGGTACGGCTTGCGGGCACTCATGCCCTACAGCCTGATCATTACCCGCCCAAAGGTCCATAACAGCCTCTAGTCAACCTTGTCTTATGAACCCGTTCTCCGGATTTCGTGCGCCGCAGTTGACCGCTCGTCCGGCGAAATCCGAAATCAGCCTGTTGACCTGCCGCCCGCTTTGAAACCCCTGCTTTGCAGGTGGGGAAGAAGGAGGTCAGCGGGCGCACCGTGACATGCGACCCGCTATACACTCTAGAGTTTGGGCATGCTCCGCCTTCCCAAGGCCAGAGCGTGCTAGTGGGGGGCTGTGCGTGGGCCGTTCCAGCCTTCCATCAGGCCGATCTCGGCTTCCTGCCCCGCGATAATCTGTGCGGCTAGTTGGCGCAGCTGCGGATCCTGCCCGCTCTCCATATACAGTCGCGCCATGGCGACAGCCCCCTCATGATGCGGCAGCATCAGTGCGATGAAGTCGCGGTCTAGTTCCCCCGTGACGCGGACGCGGCCCATAGAATGATGCATTTCCTCCATTGCATCCTGCATGGCCGCGCTGGCGCTCGCCTGAGGCGCGGCGTTGGCATGCCCATGGCCATGATAGTGCTCTTGTCCACGCCAGAAGCCGCCGGGCGCTGCGCCACCCTGGGCCATACGCTCTGTCCCCGCCCGAAGGATGGCCAGGGACGTGCCGCCATGCGCGTAGATGACCCGGTGGAGCGCGAAGTAGGAGCCCATGGAAAGTGCCAGGGCCAGAGCCAGGGCTACCGGCACCAGCGGAGTGGCCCACCGGTTGCGAGGCGCGACCTCCAGAACCGCTTCTCGCTCCGGATACGCGACGACGATCAGAAGCGATGCCAGGATGGTGGCATGTCCGATCATGTCCACCCGACCAAAGGGGTAGACTGCCGCGAACATGAGGGCAAAGAGAGCAAGAGCGGAGAGGCGGCGTACCAACGGTGTCCATAGCAGCCCGAAGCCCAACGTGAACTCAGCGACGCCTGCCATGGTCGTGTAAGGGCCGAAGGGAATGCCGAAGGCGAGATAGGGACGCTCTTCGAGCAGTGGCAGGAACCACTGCGGATACATGAATTTCTCCAGGCTCGACCACATGAGTGCGAGTGCAATGCCCCAGCGCAGCAAGGCGAAGCGGCGGGTATGCCATGTCCCGTCGGGCAGGCCGGAGAGAAGCAGGTAGCCTGCCAAGCCGAGGCCGAGCGCCAGATAATCGAACAGGTGAAATAGATCGTAGTCGCGCAGAGTGACGAGCCAGAGAAGCACGATCGCCGCGGCCGCAATCGGTCGTGTCCGCCGCGCTGGGAGCAGAAGTGCGATGAGGAGTTGCGCCCAGGGTACCCAACCCGCCTCGGTCTTCAGTTCCGGGGTGAGATAAGTGCCGCCCACAGCAAAGAGTGCCACGAAGAACGCGAACAGCACCGCAATGAGGAAATGATCCGCGTTGCGCTGCAGGGGAGCGGAGGCCGTGTCGAGACCCTTCATCACCACGATGCCCGGCGAACGTCGTTCGAGCAGGGTCGTCACAACGAAGAACAAGAGGACTAGCCCAAGCCCGACCCAGAAATAGAGCAGCGACAGGGTCGTCCCAATCGGTACGGGCGCCGCCGCGACCTCGTATGCCGCGAACCACTTCACATGTGCCATTGCGGCTGTGGGTGTCAGGGCGAGCAGCAGGAAGGCGATCAGCTTCTGCATGTCAGTTCTCGGCTAACTTAAGGGGAAAGAGTGCCGACGCGGTGCGGGTCGCTGTTACGCAGCCAGCAACTCATCCGCCGGGCCGAAGAATTCGTAGTGGATCTGCGCCGCTGGGACGCCGAGCTGCATCAGGGCATCGACGAAGCCCCGCAGGAAAGGCCGCGGGCCGCACAGGAAGTAATCTGCCTTCGCCAACGGTGTGTTTCGGGCCAGCCAGTCCGGCGTGATACGGCCAGGGAGATCAAAGTCCGCCCCTTGCTGATCCCGCGGGCGGGGGCACTCGTAGAAGCTGCTCACCCGGATGCGGCCCTGAGACGCTGCCGCCAGCGCCCGCACTTCCGCCCCCAAGGCGTGCGTGGCGCCGGATTGGGTGCCGTGGACGAAATGCACTTCGTGGCGCGCCGGCTGGTCCGCCACGGCCTGCAGCATGCTGAGGAACGGGGTCTGGCCAACGCCGCCGCTGAGCAGGACGAGAGGCCGCGCGGGTTGGCTGGGCAGGACGAAATCGCCTGCTGGGGCGCCGACCCTCAGGCGCGCACCCGTCTGCACCGCATCGTGCAGCCAGGTGGAGGCAATGCCGCCCGGCTCCCGCTTCACGGAGATGCGGTAGGAGGCGTCGCTCGGCCCGGAGGAGATGCTGTAGTTCCGCTTCAGCGGCGCATGTCCAGGGATCGAAAGCCAGAAGGTCAGATACTGCCCGGGTTTATGGCGCAGCACGGGGCCGCCATCGGCGGGTGCCAGGATGAAGGACGTGATGATGTCGCTCTCCCGCACCTTCCCCGCCACCACGAAGTCGCGCCAACCGTTCCAGCCACCGACAGTGGCGGCCTGCTCATGGTAGATCTCCTTCTCCCGGCCCATCAGCACGTCGGCCAAGAACCAGTAGGCTTCGCCCCAGGCCGCCAGGATCTCCGGTGTCGCGGCCGCGCCCAGTACGTCCTGGATGGCGCCGAGCAGCGCCTCTGCTACGGCGGGGTAGTGTTCTGGCAGGATATTCAGCCCGACATGCTTCTGCGCGATCCGCTCGATAGCGGCGGCCAGTACCCCGGGATTCTCGATGTTGCGTGCATAGGCCAGGATCGCCCCGGCCAGCGCCTTGGGCTGGGAGCCAGTCTCGCCATGGTGCGACTGGTTGAACAGGTCCTTGATGGAGGGATCCTGGAACAGCCGCTCGTACATCCGGCGGGTGACGTCCAGGCCATGCGCTTCCAGAGCAGGAACCGTGGCCTTCACGACCGAGATGGTGTGCGGGCTGAGCGGGCGGGGCATCGCGACCTCATAAGGTGTATGATCTATGCACCTTTATGCGACCTTGGCCTAAAGGTGTAAACCCCCTACATCTTCTGAATGCGACTGACCCTCCACACCGACTACGCTCTGCGCACGCTGATCTATCTGGGTCTGCGGCAGGACCGGCGCGTGTCGATCCGGGAAGTGGCGGAGGCGCACCGCATTTCGGAGAACCATCTGGTCAAGGTGGTGCACAATCTCGGCCGCGGCGGCTTCATCGAGACCACGCGCGGCAAGGGCGGCGGCCTCCGCCTGGCGCGGGCGCCGGAGCAGATCCGGGTGGGTGACGTCGTCCGCTTCACCGAGGAAGACATGGCACTGGTGGCCTGCTTCCAGGACCCGTTACAGGGCGGCGGCTGCGCTCTACTGAATGTCTGTCGCCTGCAGAGCCTGCTGGGCGAAGCGCTCGCCGCCTTCATGGCGGTGCTGGATGGCCAGACCCTGGCCGATCTACTCCGGCCGAACCGTGCCGCGATGGCCACCCGCCTGGGCCTTCCAGCTCCGCTTCTGACCCAGGACTTGCCGGAGCTTCCAGTCAATATTTAAGATCTGCCCCCGAATGGCACCATTCCGCTCTAAATTCCTGTCATTGGTCAGAACGCGGGCGCAGCTATAATAGGCGAGTGTGGCCTCTATGGTCGTGCGCGCTTCGTTCTCTAGAGCGAACCCGAAGATGCGGCCATCCGGGCCCTTCTACGCCAGATAATTCAGATCCATCTATGGCTCGACGGTGATTGTTGCCGCTCATCGTCGCTCAAGCCGCGCGGACGCCGGCA
>NZ_JACTVA010000114.1 GCF_014490485.1 Teichococcus aerophilus
AGGCCGGGCTCGTAGATGGGGATGCGGCCTTCGCGCAGCGCCTCGATCTTTGCCGGGTCCGTGTCGACGATGCACACATCGACGCCGAACTCCGCAAAGCAGGCACCGGAGACGAGGCCGACATAGCCCCCACCAATCATGACGATTTTCATAACATCTACCTTGCCCGATGATGGCCCAGCCAGGTTACGGCCCAGCCTCAGTCTGCTTCGCTCACACTATCTTGCATACTCTTCGCAGTTGCGAAATGGGCAAAGACTTTAAGAGAGCGTCAACAAAATATCACAGGATGAAATCCCGTCCCGCATCGCATCCAGGGCGAAGCGGAACCGCTCCTCCCTCTGCTCCGCCAGCCCGGCCAGGACCACCGTCGGGTAGCCCATCGCCTGCGCCGCCGCACACGCCAGGCCCAGGACGACCGAGGGTCCCTCCGGCAGGAAGCCATCCGGTCCCGTCCAGGCACCACTGTGGTCCAGGCTTGCGGCGAAGGGCTGTTCCAGCAAGAGGAAGTTGATCTCGAAGGCCGCCGGCGCATTGGCTTCCTCCAATGCTTCCCGCAGCCGGAAAGGCGCCCACAGCACCGGCCGGGGCCGCAGCGCCCACAGCCGTTCCGCCCAGCCATCCGGCAGCCGGGCCGGGCCGGCGCCGGTTGCCACGTCCAGCACCACATGCTGCGGTACCGGCCCCGGCTCCTCCAGTGTGGAGGCCGCGCGGAATACCGCGGCGCCCGGCGGCGGCGCCCCGGCACAGGGCCCGGCCTGTATCCAGGCCACGGTGGAGTCCGCCGGGAAGGGCGCCGCCCGGCGCGCCGGGGCCCAGGCATCATAGGCGTCGGCCCGGTGCCGCCACAGCAGCCCGCGCGCCGCATCGCTCCACCAACGCTCCATGGCGGTCTGCTCCGGCTCCGGCCGCATCCAGGGCTTGGCACCGGTGAAGTGTAGGATGGACACCGCCTCCAGCCGTCCGCCGAGGGACTTGGCGGCCAGCTTGGCGTTGCAGTTGAAATTGACCGGCGCCAGCGTCACCGAATGGTCGCGCAGGAAGTGGTTCCACACCCGCTGGTCGGCAAAGCGGTCCAGCACCGGGCAAGGCGGCGTGCCACCCGAAGCCAGTTGCAGCCAGCGCGCCTTGGCCGCCGCGCCCAGCATCGCCCCCGGCAGGCTGAGCACGCCGCTATTGACCACCGGCCGCCCGGTTACAGGCGAGATGACGCCGAACTCACGCTCGCCGCAATCGGCGCAGGCGATCACGCCCTCCCCTTGCCACAGCGGCGCCAGCCCGCCGGTCACCAGCAGATCGGCGTCCAGCAACAGCACCCGCTCGGCCCCGGCCAGCCCCAGCGCCTCGCTGCCCAGATAGGCGATGGGCCCGATCCGGCGCTGGTTCGACGATTGCGCCGGCATCCGGGCGAAGCCATCCAGCGCCAGCCGGTGCAGTTGCAAGCCGGGATAGAGGCGCCGCAGCCACCGCCCGGCCACCGCGTCCAGCGAGGCATCGGCAAAGACGTGGAAGGGGTTGTCCAGCCCCGGATAGGTCTGGCGCAGCGAGAGCAACAGCGCCTCCAGCCCCGGCAGGAAGGCCGCATTGGCCACGGTGGCCAGCACCAAGCCCGGCGGCGGCGGCGTCAGCGAGGCCGGGCGGTTCAGCAGCGCCGGGCGGAAGCGCGGCAGCAGCATCTCTATGTCCTGCGCCCGCAACGCCTCTCCGGCCGCCTGGCGCGCCAGCAGGGCCGGCCGCAGCCGCGCGCGCCCCTCCTCCCGCGCAAAGGCATCCAGCGTGGTGAAGCCAGGCCGGGCCGGGGCATCCCTCGCCGCGTCACGCTGGCGGCGGGCCTCGTCGCGCGCCGCCCGGGCCTCGTCCCGCTGGCGCAGCAGCTCGGCGCGGTCCTCCATCAGCGGGTCCGGCTGGCCGGCCGCGCCTCAGGCATAGGGCGCATAGGATTTCACCTCGGCGAAGCGCGAGCCCAGCAACAGGCTCAGGGACCGCTTCAGCGCCGCCCGCTCGTCATTGGTGATGTAGACCGACCGTGCCAGGCGGACGAAGTCGGCGCCGAAATCCTGCCGCCGCTCGCAGTCGCGGATATCGTCCTCGATGGTCCAGAGCGTTCCGTTCACCGCCCGCAACCGCCCCACCATCTCCGCCGCCTCGGGCGGCGCAGCGGCCAGGATGGGGGCGAAGATCCGCTCCAGCGCGCCCAGCTCCTCCAGCACCTCGGCCCGTTTCCCGGCGTCCTGGATGCGGTCGCGCTTCAGCTCCAGGATGGTCAGCTTGTCGACCAGCTCGCCTATGGAGATGGGGACCACCACATCCGCTACCATTCAGACACTCCCGGTCTCACGCGGCCCGGCAAGGTGGGCCGGGGCCGCCAGCTCCGCCAGCACATGCCCCAGAACACGGTCGAGCGAAAGGCTGGCGATACAGTCGCAGCCCCCCTCCCGCAGCCGCCGTTGGCCCTCCGGCGTCGCCTCGCACGGGTTCGGCGCGGCCAGGGCAGTGGCCCCTGGCCGCAGCGGGCCACGCGTCCGCGCATCGGTCGGGCCGAACAGCGCCGTCAGGGGCAGGCCCAGCGCATGGGCCAGGTTCATCACCCCGCTGTCATTGCTGACGACGTAGCGGCAGGTGGCCAAACCCTCGGCCATCTGCCGCAGGCTGCCGCCGGTCAGGTCCAGCGTCCCGGGCACGTGCTCGCCAGGGCCGCCGAAACTGGCCACCTCAAAGCCGCGCGCCTGCAGCGCCGCCGCCAGGGCCGGGAAGAACGGCCACCGCTTGGCCACCCAGTAGCCGCCCTTGGAACCGGCATGCAGGCCGATCCGCCGCCCCGTCCCGGCCGGCGGCGGCACCTCCGCCACGAAGTAGCGCATGGCATCCTCCGGCGCGTGCGACACCCCCAGCAGCACCCGCGCGGCCTCCAGGTTGAAGACCGCCTCATGCAGCCTGTGCGTCGGGCTGAAGCGGTCCCAGTCCAGCGAGCGGGCGACGCGGCCGGCATCGAAGGCCACCGGCAGGTCGCCGAAGCAATTGGTTACCAGCACAGTGTCGTAGCGCCGGGCCAGTACCGCTTGGCCCAGCGTATGGCAGGCGGAAACGAAGCGCGGGTCGTTGAACAGGAACAGCCGCCCCGGCTGCTCCTCTGCCACCGCGACCTCCACCGGCCGCCCGGTACGCCGCGCCAGGTTGGCGATCAGCGGCCCGGTATGCAGCATGTTGCCCAGCCCGCCGCCCACGGCCACCAGCAGCCCGCCCGGCGCCGCCCGCCGCACCGCCGGTGCCAGCAGGCCCGGCAGTACCTGGCGGTGATAGGCCACCGATTGCTGAGCGGGATCCAGCGCCGCCACCCGCTCGGTCGCCGCCTGGGCTTCCGGGATCATGTTGAGCGCGATCAGCACGCGGCTATAGAGCAACCACACCTTGGCGGCCGCCTGCGCATCCTCCAGCAGCGGCGCCAGTTCCTGCGCCGCACGGTGCATATGGCCGAGCCGGTAGGAAAATACCGCCTGCTCGAACTGCGCCTGCGCCGCCAGCTCCGGCTGCCGCGCGCCGACGATGCTCCAGGCCCGCCAGCCTGCCTCCCACAACAGCCGCCGCCGCGCCGGCGGCAGGCCGCCCGCGGCCGCCGCCCGGCGCAACGCGATGGCCGCCTTGGCCGACAC
>NZ_JACTVA010000115.1 GCF_014490485.1 Teichococcus aerophilus
CGCCGGCCAGCGCGGCCTCGGCGGCGGCGGCGCGGGCCGGGGTGGCGGCCATGCCGCCGAAGGCGAGCCGCGCCTCCGCGATCTGCGCGCCCTCCAGCCGCAGCAGGAAGGCGGCGGACACGGCGGAGATGTCCTGGTCGTGCCGCTTGGAGAGCTTTTCACACACGAACACGCTGCCCGGCGGCGGGCGTGGCAGGTCGATGCGGAGGATGATCTCGTCCGGTGCCAACAACGTCTGCCGGTAGCCGGTGAAGAAGCGGGCGGCCGGCACCGCCCGTTCCCCCCGCGCAGCCGAGGCCAGCACGATGCTTGCCCCCAGCGCCAGCAGCGGTGGCAGCGCATCGCCGATCGGCGACGCGGTGCCGAGATTGCCGCCCAGCGTGCCCATGCCACGGATCTGCCGCGACCCGAGCCGGCGCAGCAGCGCGGCCAGCGGGGCGAAATCCGGCTCGCCTTCCAGCGCCTTCAACAGCCTTCCGTACGGCGCGGCGGCGCCGATGCGCAGCCCATCCTCCATGACCTCCACCCCTTGCAGTTCCGGCACGGCGGAAAGGCACAGGATGGCTGGCGGTACCTCCCGGTGCTCGGAGACACGCAGGCCGAGATCGGTGCCACCGGCCAGCAGCCAGGCATCCGGCAGGGCGGCACGCAGCGCCAGCAGGCCAGGCAGGTCGGTGGGCAGGTGGAAATCTTGCCCCTCCGCGCTGAACGTCCCGGCCTTGGCGGTGCCGATGGCAGGCGGGGGCGCGCCGTCATCTTCCACCTGCTTGAACGCCTCCAGGATCGGCCGATAGCCGGTGCAGCGGCACAAATTGCCGGCCAGCGCCGCATGCGCGCCCTCTGCGCAGGCACCCTCGCTGGCACGTGGGTGCGCCCAGGCGGACATGACGATGCCCGGGGTGCAGAAGCCGCACTGCGTGGCATCGGCCTCCGCCATCGTCCGCTGCACCTTGTGGGGGCCGCCATCCGGCGCGCGCAGCCCCTCCACCGTACGGAAGGCGCGGCCATGCATCTGGCCCAGCAAAGCCAGGCAGGCATTCAGCGGGGTGCGGGTGCCGTCGGCCTCCTCCGCCACCACGGTGCAGGCGCCGCAATCACCCTCCGCACAGCCCTCCTTGGTGCCGGTCAGCCGCGCCTCGGGACCGCGTAGCCATTCCAGCAGGGTCTGCCCGGGGCGGGTGCCGGCAGGCAGGCGGCGCGGGGCGCCATTCAGGACGAACTCGATGCATCCACTCATGCGGAGGAGCGAAGCAAATCCTGCGCCGCGCTGGAAGCGGCGCGTTTGGGGGGGAAGGCCGGGGGAAGGAATTCCCCCGGGCCCCCATCTTCTTTTTTGTAGTTTTGGGCGGCTGCGGGGGTGAGGGTTCGCTTTGCGGGAGGCGGGTTTCGGGCCTGGCATAGAGCGCGTTGTTCTGGGCTTCGCCGTGTAGGGACGTGGCCGATCGGTCCCCATTGAATATGCGGGGAATGTTGGGGTGGCTATTATATATAATTATATCAAATACTTGGATTGGGTGCGCCGTTCATTGGAGCACCCTAGGAACGGGTTTCCAAAGGCCTCAGGCCTTTGTCGGGGAGAGTTTGAGAGGGGCAGCGCCCCTCTCAACCGCTTCAGGGCACCGCTCCCTCCGGCAACCCGAGCACGTGGTCCAGGATGCCGCCGGCCGTGGTGATCCAGACGGTGTCGCGCGCCGCCGCCACATGCGCCAGCGCCCGCCGCAGGGCGCGCAGCCGGTAGGGCTGGCCGATCAGGTAGGGATGCAGGGCGATGCCCATCACCTGCGGGACGCCGTCCCGCACCTGGCGCAGCCTTTCGTCGAAATCATCCATGATCATGTCGGCGAACTGCGCGGCGCCGTCCTTGCGGGCGACGATGGCGGGGATGTCGTTCACCTCCTGCGGGTAGGGGATAGCGAGCAGCGGCCCGGCCCGCGTCGCCATCCAGATCGGCTGGTCGTCAGCGCACCAGTTCAGGGTGTAGCGGTAGCCGGCCTCGGCCAGCAGGTCCGGCGTGACGGTGCTTTCCGCGATCCAGGGGGAGAGCCAGCCGCGCGGCGCCGCGCCTTCCGCCGTCAGGAGGGCTGCGGTGGAATCGGCGATCAATTGCCGTTCCGCCGCTTCGTCCAGCACGCTTTGCCGTTCGCTGTTGGTGCGGCCGTGGCCGGCGAACTCGTCGCCGCGGGCGCGGTGGGCGGCCAGCAGTTCCGGCGCATAATCATACATCGCGCTGTTCAGCAGCACGGTGGCGGGCAGGGCGAGCTCGTCCAGCAATTCCAGTATCCGCCAGGCGCCGACGCGGTTGCCGTAATCCCGCCAGGCGTAGTTCAGCACGTCCGGCTGCGGCCCGCCGCCACCATTGGCGCCGGGGGCCAACTCGGCGCCCAGGCCTTCGCCGAAGGCAAAGTGCTCCAGGTTGAGGCCGAGATACACCGCCAGCTTCGCCCCGCCCGGCCAGGCATAGGCCGCCCGCCCCGGCCAGGGGTGATAGGCGTAGCGGCCGTGGCTGGGCAGGATCATTGCGGATCGGTCCTATGAAGGGCTGAAGGAAAGACGCTGCGTCCGGGCGAAGCTGACGATAACCGGCCTGGCCCAGCGGCTGACATCGCCCTGCAAAGACCGAGCCTGGCCACAGGCCCATGAACAGAAAAAAGATGGGCGCCTGGGGGAATTCCTTCCCCCGGCCTTGCTGCCTTCGCCATGGGGCAAGGCCCGCGCCAGGCCTGCGCCCCTGTTCGTTACGCGCAGCCAGGCGCCTGTTGCCCAAGACCTCGCCACTCCCGTGCACCGACGCCGTGATCCTAGGCAGCCAGACGGGAGCAGAATCGCGCAAGGCGGCGATACCCCCCGGCGCCGATCTGTTCTAGAACGCCCGACCATGTCCATGCCCCCCAAGGCTGAGGCGGCCCGGGCGCGCGCCTTGTTGTCGGCTGCGGCCCGTGAAGGCCGCGGGCGTCTCGCGCGTCCCATCCTGCTCGGCATCGCTTCGATCGCCTGTGGCATCGCCCAGGTCTGGCTCATTGCCCGCGTGCTGGCGGCCCTGCTGGGGCACGGCTTCTCGCTGGAGGACGGCCTGGGCGGAGACGCCGGCTGGGCGGACCTCGCCGGTGCCGCTGCGCTAGCGCTGCTCGCCACCGGGCTGACCGTGGCGCAGGAGCGCGCGCAGGCCGCCGCCGGCGCCGAGGCCCGTGCCCGGTTGCGGGACCGTGCCTTCGCCGCCCTGCTGGCCGCCGGCCCG
>NZ_JACTVA010000116.1 GCF_014490485.1 Teichococcus aerophilus
CCACCGGCGCCGCCGCAGCCGGCGCCACCACCCCCACCGGGGCCGCGGCCGGGGCCGTCGCCGAGGCCTGGGCCGCCACCGGCGTCACCGCCGCCCCCGGCTCGAACAGGATGCCGTGCGGCGAACGCCCGACCCGCTGGCTCTCCACCGTCCCCGTCTCCGGGTCCACCAGGGCAATGCGCCCCAGCCAGCGCTGCGTCACCCACAACCGGCCCTGGGGGTCGAAGCTGACGCAATCCGGACCGCCTGGCACATCCAGCACCTTCACCACGTCCAGGCTGGCGGGGTCCAGCACGCTGATGCGGCTATCCACCCGGCTGGTCACGTAGAGCAGCCCCGGCTTCCCATCCCGCGCCGGGCCGGGGAACACGGCATGGGCGCCGCGACCCACCTTGATCCGCCGCTCCACCAGCTGCGTCGCCGGGTCTACCACCGCCACGTTGTCGCTGCCCATGATGCCGACCAGCAGCTTGCCCTCATGCCAGATCACGCCCGCCGGCTGCGGCCCGACATCGACGCTCCACAAGGGCTGCCGTGTCTCCATACTGATGGCGGTCAGCGCCCGCGTGCCCTGCAACGTGACGTAGACGATTTTGCTGTCCGGGCTGAACGCCATGTGGCTGGGCATGTCCGGCAGCTTCAGCCGCCCGAGCAGGGAAAGCGCCGCGCCATCCCAGCCATAGATATCCACCTGGTCCCGCCGCAGGCTGGTGATCACCAGGAACGCGCCGTCCGGGCTGAAGCCCAGGTGGTATGGGTTGGACAGCGCCTCCCGCTTCACCACCTCGCCCGTCTTCGGGTTCAGGAACAGCATCTCGTTGGCGCCGGAATCGCCGATCAGCAGCAGGTCGCCCTTCGGCGTCAGCGCCAGGTGGTGCACTTCCCGCAGCACGGGGATGCGCCGCACCTCTTCCCGCGTCGCCGCGTCCAGCACCAGGATATTGGCCTCGCCCGAGTTCAGCACATAGACCAGCCCGGCCGGCTCCGCGGCGACGGCCCCGGCAGCGGGCGCGGCCGTCTGCGCGCGGCCCCGCGCCAGCGGCACGCCAGCCAGCACCGGGCCAAGCAGCAACGGAAGGACGGAACGACGCAGGAGCCGCATGGCAAATCGCTTTCTGGCGGGCAAGGCATCCCGGGAGTGCCGGAGTACTGGCCGAGCCTAGCACTCCACCCCCCATCGAGCCAGAGAAGCGGCCTTAAGTCACGGAAACGGCTCGGCCATCTTGGGCTGGGCCGCAAGGTCCACCGGCGCTCTAGCCTGCTTGCGGCCCTTCCAACCCAAGGCCGAACAAGCCGGCGGACTGGCGCGGCCCGGACGCCGCGCCAGCAACCTGCCGCCTACAGCGCGTGCTTCTTGTCCTGGTACACGGCCAGGGACCCGATGGAATTGCCGCCATCCACCGGCAGCGACGCCCCGGTGATGTAGGCGCTGGCGGAGCTGGCCAGGAACAGCGCCGCCTGCCCCACATCCTGCTGCGTCGTCGCCCGGCCCATCGGGATATTCGCGGTCACCGTCTCCACATGCGCCTGGCTCAGGGAACTGACGGCGCTGCCGGCGGCGAAGCCCGGCTCCAGCGCATTGGCGCGGATGCCGTATTCCGCCAGTTCGATGGCGAAGCCCTTGGTCAGCCGGTCCAGCGCGGTCTTGGAGGTGCTGTAGGGGCAGGCCGTGCGCCGCATCTTGCGCGCCGCGCCGGAGGAGATGTTGATGATGGAGCCTGGGATCTTCTGCTCGATCATCAGCTTGGCCATCGCCCGCGTCAGCAGGAAGGGTGCCCGCAGGTTGATGTCGAAGATCCGGTCCCACTCCTCGGCATCCACGTCCAGCAGGAAGCCGCTGGGGTAGATGCCGGCATTGTTCACCAGCACGTCGGCGGCGCCCCAATGGCGCCGCACGGCGCCGGCCAGCCCCTCGATGGCATCGGCATCGCGCAGGTCGGTCGCCTGCACGAAGCTGCCCTCGGTGAAGTACGGCGCGTCCTTCAGCTTGGCCAGTTCGTCGGCCCGGGCATCGGTCAGGCAGAGGCGCGCCCCGGCGCGGCCGAAGGTCTCGGCCAGCCAGCCGCCGATGATGCCGCAGGCGCCGGTGACGACCACCCGCTTGCCTGCCAGTTCCTGCGCGTAATCCATGCTCGTTCCGCTCCTGCGCTGTCCCCGCCTGCATCCTGCCGGCACCGCGGCCCGGACCGCTCAGGGGCGGGCAGGGGCCGGCCACGTCTCGCGGCGGGGTGCTGCTTATAAGACCGCCCCGCCCGCCGCCACAACGCCACGCCCGGCGTGCTTCCCGCCGGCCTCGTCCCTCGCGGCACATCGGAAACCAAACACGGAGATTTTTTTCAGAGCACCCTCTTTCCCCTTGCTTTGCCGCGTTGCGAAGGCGCCCGCCCGCCCCTTCGGCAATGCCGGACGCAAAGCCGGCGCGGCTGCGCGCGCATGTGAACGGCCAGGCCCAGCTGCAGCCTTGCCGCCCGCCCGGAAGCAGGGAAGTATCCGCCCAACGCCGGGTCGCCCGCCCTTTCCGCGGCCACGACGGCGAACCGAGGAACGCCCGCATGTCGTATCGCCGTCTCGCCATCCTTTCCGGCGTGCTGGCGGCGTTTCCCCTGGTCCATCCAGCTTCGGCGCAGATCAATTGCGGCCGCGCCACCACGCCGGTGGACAAGGCCATCTGCGCCTCTCCCCAGCTGCTGGCGCAGGATACGGCGCTGCTCGATGCCTACCGCCAGGCCATCGCCCGCATGCCCGGCCAGACAGCCGAGATCCGCGAGGCGCAGCTGCGCTGGCTGACGGAACGCCGGCGCGAATGCGGTGGCCATGGCGGCGCGGCGCTGGAGGCCTGCCTCGCCCAGGCCTTCACCGCCCGCATCGCCGCGCTGTCCCTCATCGGCCAACCGCCCCAGGGCCAGACCGCTTCCCCCGCCACGCCCCGCGCGCCCAACCCTGGCACCGCTTCCAGCCCTGGCGCCGCGCCCACCGACGTGCCGAAGAGCGCCACGGCCACCCCCGGCGCCCCCAACGCCGGCACGCCTGCCCCCGCGCGTCCGCAAACCGCCACGCCCGTCGCCCCGCTGCCCACGCCCGCATGGCCCACCGCCATCG
>NZ_JACTVA010000117.1 GCF_014490485.1 Teichococcus aerophilus
AGCCGATCGGGCTGGCCTCGGCGGCCCGCCAGGCCTGCGAAGATCCGGTTGAACACGCCCATCCGGCTCCAGCGGATGAAGCGGTTGTAGAGCGTCTTGTGCGGGCCGTACTCGGCAGGCGCGTCGCGCCAACGCAGGCCGTTGCGGATGACATGGATGATGCCGCTGACGACACGCTGGTCGTCCACCCGAGGCACGCCGTGCGACAGCGGGAAGAAAGGCGAGATCCGTGCGGCCTGCGCCTCCGTCAACCAGAACAGGTCATCCATGGCAGCACCTCCGGCCGCCATGGAATCACAGCATCATCAGAGCGCAAGGGCAGATTCAATAGGTCTTGAGCCTAGAGGCCATCCGATGGGCCAGGGACGCCCTCTTGGCTTCGTCCTGACAGGCGGCGGAGTGTCGGATTACAAGGCCGTGCCTGCGCTGCTCGACATGCCCGTGCCCAAGCCGAAGGCGTTGCTCGCCGACAAAGGATATGACGGGGACACCGTTCGCGAGAACCTGCTCTGCCGCGGCATCCTGCCAGTCGTTCCACCAGAGGCGAACCGCCGAGAGGCCGCCTGCCTGCGACTTCCAGCGCTACCGGGATCGCAATCACGTCGAGCGCCTGTTCAACCGCCTGAAGCAATTCTGCGCATCGCAACCCGGTATGATAAGACCGCTACTTCCTTCCTTGGATTCCTCTCACTCGCCGCCACGAAGCTCTGGCTAAACAACTATGTCAACAGAGCCTAGAGGCTATTATGGACCTGCCCCTAGAAGCTTGATTTTGCAGGCTTTCCGCGTCGATCCTGTATATAGAAAGTCACGCAATTTCAGCTGTTTATGGGTGGTCCATAACAGCCTCTAGAACTCGACGATCGCTAGGGGGCCACCACTCGATGCTCCGGGCGAGATTGACGTCACGATGCCTGTGTCTCCCTCTTTTCCATAGAATGGGTCGGCCCCAGCCGGTTCGGTGACTGAAACTTGTCCCTGCGGACTGAGGCAGATGAGCATTGCTGTTGTGGGCGGATAGCTACAGATCCTCACTTCATCGCTGACCTTTGGCCAATGCGATGGCTCACCTACAATCATGATGCGCGGCATCGTTCTTTCCATCCTGCAGGCAGCAGTTTCACAGATATTGATGTGAGGTCAACTATTGTTGGCTCAACGTTAAATTAGGACGGAATGTTAATTAACATCCAGTGTCTGTTAGCGCCTGATCCTTAGTCGATCTGCTGCGGAGGAAGTGGAAGGTGACGCGATGATGCTCACGGACGCACGGTGGGCGTTCTGGAGCCGTTGATAGAGGCCTGCCGCCCGCACCGCAAAGCGCAACATCATCACCTGCGGCGCACGGTGGAGGCGATCATCTGGCGCTGCCAGAGCGGCGCCGAGTAACGTATCATGCCCGCTGAGTACGATCCATGCTCGATGGCGGCATCAACCTGCATTCGCTGGGGCAGGCATGGCGTGTGGGGACAACTGTTGATCCTGGTTCAGGAGCAGGGCGTGCGG
The DNA here is from genome assembly GCF_014490485.1 of Teichococcus aerophilus. Classification (GTDB taxonomy): domain Bacteria; phylum Pseudomonadota; class Alphaproteobacteria; order Acetobacterales; family Acetobacteraceae; genus Pseudoroseomonas; species Pseudoroseomonas aerophila. Next base: position 1,507 of record NZ_JACTVA010000117.1, read on the forward strand.
CTGGGCATGGTCGTCCTCGTTGGCAGCAACATCCGTGCACATCAGGTGGCCGCCGGTGCGGCCAAAAAAGGGAGATCCGGAGCCCGACGCGATACGCTTGAGGCTCCTGGCCGATCACGTGGCGGCTATGGCACCAAGGCCTGCGCGATCGCCGATGGCGGCTGCCGTGCCATCGCTTTCAGCCTGGCACCGGGCCCGGCGCACGAACTGCCGATGGCACGCGCCCTGATCAGCCGGCTGCAAGAGACGCCGACTTGTATAGTGGCTGACCGCGGCTACACCAGCCATGCCTTGTTCGAACACATCTGGAGCCGGGGCTCTCACCCGCCATTCCACCGCAGCGGCACGAGGCGCCACTCGCCTGCCTTTCGTGGATTTACCACAACCGCAATCGGGTGGAGCGGCCCGGCGCATGGCTCAAAGAATGGCGCGGGGACGCCACCCGCTACGAGAAGGCCGCCGCGCCATTCCTCAACGTCCTCTGCCTCGCCGCCTCGCTCAACCGCCCGTGGGCGACTGAACCTAGCGGGACCGTCGACTGCGGAGCAGAAGGTCAGCGCCGTCACCGGCCCGACGCCCGGCAGCGTCATCAGCTGGCGGTGGACGTCATCCTCGCGTACTGACGCCAGCATCAAGCGATGCAGGCGCTCGCGCTCCGTGCGAACGGCATCACGGGCCTACAGCAGCGGCCCCATCACCGCCTCCAGCCCCACCTTGCCCGTCGGCAAGTTCTCGGGCGCGGTCCGGAAAGGCTGCCTCGCTGACCTGCCCAACTTTGAACCCCAATCCACGCTGCGGCCCTCGAATGCCATGATCGAGGTCGCGCAGCTTGGCAACCAGTAGTTTGCGGCCACTCAGCAGGACTCGCAGGTCCTCGGACTGTTCTGACGTCACGTGCACCGCCTTGTACCAGCCGGTGCGCGCCACCTGCGCCATCGCCCGAGCATCGTTCCGGTCTGTCTGAACCGGCATGGCCTTGATCGTGGCGCGCAACTGCCGGGTCTCGAGAAGCACCACCGGCAGGCCAGCCTTGGCCAAGCCCGCGTGGAGCCACGGCGAGAGCGACCCTGCCTCCAGGCCAATGCGGCTAAAAATGAAGCCAGTGCCCGTCAGGGCTGCGGCCCTTGCCTCAAGCTCGCTCTCCACCTTGAGTTCACGCTGGATTGCCCCCTGCGCGTCCACGATGCGAATGCTGCTCGTCTCCAGCGAAACGTCGACGCCGGCGTAGTAGGTCATCGCCGTGCCGCCTTAATGCGTGATCCCGAAGGGTCGCATGGACGAACATCCGGCTACAGAACATCCAACCCAATGCCGACCCGATTACCGCATCTAGAGGCTGTTATGGACCTTTGGGCGGGTAACGATCAGGCTGAGGGGCATGAGTGCCCGCAAGCCGTACCCCTCTGACGTTTCCGATGATGAATGGGCGCTGGTTGCGCCCTACCTGACGC
>NZ_JACTVA010000118.1 GCF_014490485.1 Teichococcus aerophilus
GCCTGGCGTCACTCTTGGAATCCGTAGACCTGGAGAAGGCTGAAAATCAACTTCGGCAAATTCTTTATCGTGATCCGGCCAGCAAAGGCGCCCTGCTGAGCCTGGCCCGAGTGAGGGAGAAACGCCAGGACCAGGCAGAGGCTGCGCGCATTCTGCAACACCTCGCCGCCCAACATCCCGCGGACGCCGACGTGGGTCTGCAGCACGCCCTTATCTTGGCGGCAACTGGCTGCACAGCCGAGGCAGTGGCGGTGCTGCAACGTCTCGCCGACTCCTCAGCTGCTTCGGCTAAGATCCTCCTCAAGCTCGGCGAGCTCAGGCGGCAGAACGGCGACTTGGCAGGAGCCGAGGCGATCTTCGCCCGGCTGGTAGCAATGCAGCCGGAAAACACTCAGGCATGGCTGAGGTTAGCCAATACTCAGCATGCCGCCGGAAGTACAGAGCAGGCTCTAACAACGCTGGAGCGGCTCCTCGCTTCCGCGCCGGACAATGCCACGGCACTCCTTCGCAAGGCGGAACTTCTAGCCGCATCAAGGCAAGACGAGGAAGCCATAGTTGCCTTCGAGAATCTTGTTCGCAAACCAGACGCGATCCTAGGTGCATGGATCGGCCTAGCGCGGGTCACGGCGCGGACAAATTCGACCAAGGCAGCTATCGCGCTGCTGCGCCGTGCAGTCGATCGATTTGGACAAAGCGTTAGTCTGGTTCTGGAACTAGCGCGTCAAACACTACAAAGCGGTTGCGACGCAGAGGCGCAGGTCATTATCGACGCGGCCCTATGCCACTTCCCAAACGATCAGGCCCTGCTGCGTATGGCTTGCCTGTTACATATTCTGGCCGGGCGCTTCGCCGCGGCTGAAGCACAGTTTCCTCTGTCGGCCGACCCCAACCCCCGTGACGAGGTCGAGGCGCTCCGCTTTCGCGCCAAGCTTGCATCTGTGCGTTGGCAGCTTGAGGATGCTGTTGCTCTTCATGAGAAGATTGGTGCCTCGGCCCATTCAATTGCGGGAGACTTCCGCACCGAGGCGGGGCTGCGCGCTATGCAGCTCGATGTCGCCGGCGCGCGAATGGCGCTGCGTCAAGCAGTCGACCGAGACTGGACCCGCCTGCGGGCACAGCAGAAATCAACCAATATCTCTCAAGGGCTGGTAGGACAGCTCGTGAACGACATCTGGACTGATTTCTCCGCGGTGTCGGCCGTTTGCGATGCTGATAAGCAGGGTTCTTGGTGGGTTTGGCAAGCGGCCATATCCACGCATTCCCATCACACCGGCGCTGCCATGGCGTTCTTGATCCACCTACGCCGCACCGGACGGTTTGGAAGATTGTCGACCGCACCAGATCTCGGCGGCATCCCACATTACATCCATCAATTTTGGGATTCGTCCGACCTACCCAGAGATGTTAAGGAGCTAACGGAAAGTTGGCGGGATTTTAACCCGGGCTGGATCTATCAACGTCATACCACGATCTCGGCGCAAGCCTTCCTTCAGAGCCTGGACGATGTCCGGCCGGCGCGTGCCTTCCGCCAGATGCGAACAGCTGCAGGCAAGGCCGACATCTTCAGGCTCGCGGTTCTATTTCACCGAGGTGGGATCTATGCTGACGCAGATGATCGCTGCGTGTCGCCGCTAGCGTCTTTTATGGAAGGCCGCAGGTTGGTGCTGCGACAAGAGCAATACGGCACGATCGGTAACAACTTTATTGCTTCCGAGCCAGGCCACCCCGTGATCGGTAAGGCTCTGGAACATGCCGTTGAAGCAGTCTTGCGAGGGGATGCTGAGATGATTTGGTTGTCCACAGGGCCGGGCCTGTTGACGCGCATCTTAGCCGCCCACCTCGCCGCAGATGGCTCAGCGCATTTGGCTACGTTAGGTCGGGAGATATGGGTTACGGACGCGCATGAACTGCGGCAGTTCAGCGTGTCGCACTGCTCGGTGGCGTACAAGCAAACGCCGCGTAACTGGCAGAATGCGGAGTTCGACCAGCGTCAGCGTGCTGTAGGCGCGGCGGTTACTATCGCCTCGTGTACTTAGGCTCAGGATCTATTAAATCCAGCCCTGCGATTTGATGGTGCTGTGATTCCATGGCGGCGGAGGCGCTGATCCAGCGGATCTTGCCCTTTTTCCGCTCTCCCACGGGATGCCCCGAGTGGACGACCAGCGCGTTGTCAGCGGCATCCTCCACGTCATCCGCAACAGCCTGCGCTGGCGCGACGCATCCGCCGAATACGGTCCGCACAAAACCCTCTACAACCGCTTCATCCGCTGGAGCCGCATTTGGGTCTTCAATCGCATCCTCGCCGGGCCGGCTGGACGCAAAGGCCAGCCGGACCGGCTGATGATCGATGCGACCCATCTCAAGGCGCATCGCGCCGCCGCCAGCCCGCTCAAAAAGGGGTTGTACCCGGCCGTGTCGGGCGCACCAAGGGCGGCTTGAACTCCAAGCTGCATGCCGCCTGCGATGGCCAGAACCGCCCGCTCGTCCTGCTGCTCTCGGAAGAGCCGGATGAGCGACCACATGAGCGCCATCCTGATGTTGCCCAGCCTGCCACCCGCCACAGCCCTGCTCGGCAACAAAGGCTATGATTGCAACCAACTCGGCCAAGCCCCCATCGACCGCGGCACCGTATCGAGAACATGTTCGGACGACTGAAAGACTGGCGGCGCATCGTCATGCGCTATGACCGCTGCGCCCACACTTTCTTCTCCGCCATCTGCCTCGCCTGCTCCGTACTCTTCTGGATCAATGAGTCCTGGGCCTAGAATCTGTTATGGACCTGGGGTGAGTAGAGCGGCCTGTTTGAGCATGAGGCAGACGAAGGCGACGAGGTGGAGATCGGCAA
>NZ_JACTVA010000119.1 GCF_014490485.1 Teichococcus aerophilus
CGCCGCCGGCGCCGAGGCCCGTGCCCGGTTGCGGGACCGTGCCTTCGCCGCCCTGCTGGCCGCCGGCCCGGCCGACGAGCGCCCGGTGGGCGAGCGCGCCGCCCTGGTGGTCGACCGGATCGAGGCGCTGGACGGCTATTTCTCCCGCTGGCTGCCGGCCGCCATCCTGGCCGCCGCCGGCCCGCTGCTGATCGCCATCGCCGTCGCGACGATCGACCCGGTCAGCGGTGCCATCCTGTTCGTGGCCGGCGCCATGGTGCCGGTGGCGATGGCGCTGACCGGCATCGGCGCCGCCCTGGCCTCCCGCCGGCAGTTCGATGCGTTGCAGGCGCTGTCCGGCCGGTTCCTGGACCGCATGCGCGGCCTGCCGCAGCTGGTGCTGTTCCGCCGCCAGGACGCCGAGGCCGAGGCGCTGGCCGAAGCCGCGACCGACCTGCGCCGCCGCACCATGAAGGTGCTGCGCGTCGCCTTCCTCTCCGGCCTGTCGCTGGAGGCGATTGCCGCCGCCGTGCTGGGCTGCCTCGCCTGGCGGCACGGCAACCTGCTGGTGGGCGGGCATCCGCAGCCGGTGGCGGCGCTGTTCTCCATCCTGCTGGTGCCGGCCTTCTTCGCGCCGCTGCGCGCCTTCTCCGCCGCCTATCACGAGCGGATGTCCGCCAACGGCGCCGCTGCCGCACTGGCGCCGTTGCTGGACGCCGCGCCGGAGAGCCTGGCTGAGAAGGGCCTGTTGCTGGAAGAAGTGCCCCCCAGCCTGGTGGTGACCTTCGAGGATGTCGGCCTCACCTACGACGCCGCGCGCGGCGCGGCGCTGAGCAAGGTGTCCTTCCGCGTCATGCCGGGGGAGGCGCTGGTGCTGGCCGGTCCTTCCGGCTCGGGCAAATCCTCCGTGCTGCGGCTGCTGATGGGCTTCCGGCAGCCGGATGCGGGGCGCATCTCCTTCAACGGGCGGGATGCCACGGCGCTGCGCCCGTCCGAGCTGCGGCGGCTTTCCGCCTATGTCGGCCAGAAGGCGCATCTGTTCCGCGCCACCATCCGCGAGAACATCGCCATGGCCCGCCCGGACGCGACGGACGCGCAGGTCGAGGCCGCCGCGCGCGCCGCGCGGGTGACGGACTTCACCGCCGACATGCCGAAGGGCCTGGACACGCTGGTGGGCGAGGGGGGCTTCGGCCTTTCCGGCGGCCAGGCGCAGCGCGTCGCCGTCGCCCGTGCCTTCCTGCGCGACGCCCCCCTGGTGCTGCTGGACGAACCGACCGCGCATCTGGACCCCGGCACCGAGGCCGATGTGCTGGACAGCCTGCGCCGCCTCTGCACCGGGCGCACCGCCATCATTGCGACCCACTCCCCCGCCGTGCGTGCCCGCTTCGCCCGGGTGCTGGAACTGTCGGAGGGACGCATGGTGGCCTCCAGCCGGATGGCGGGGGAATGAGCAGGGTGCGTGGGCAAGGTTGGGGGAATGAATTCCCCCAAGCCCCCTTCTTTTGTTTTTGCGAGTCCGGGGTGGCGCGTGACGTGGCTGGGGCGCGCCTGGCCTGGGGTTGCGCGTGGGGACCCTTGGCGACTGTGAGTTCGGTGCGCGCGGGCGTCTTGATTCCAGCGCGCTTCGCTTCCTCGCCGATGGCGGCACTCCAGCTCGCAGAAAAAGATGAGGGTGGCCTGGAGGGAGAATTCCTTCTCCCTCCAATTTCTGCCGCTTCCCGGAAGGTTGCCCGCGCATGATCCGCGACCTGACCCGAATCCTCTCTCTCTGGCGCCCCCGCTGGGGCTGGCTGGTGGCGGGCGCCGCCATGGCCGTGCTGGCGGCGCTGGCCGGCGTGGCGCTGTTCGCCTTCGCCGGGCGTGGCGTCTCCGAAGGCCTGCGCACGGGCGTGCTGGCGGGCGCCGCCGCCGGGTCGCTCCTGCTGTTGCGGCCGTTGATCCTGCTGCGGCCGGCGGCGCGCTACCTGGAGCGGCTGGTCACCCACGCCGCCACCTTCCGCGCCCTGGCCGATACCCGCGTGTGGTTCTTCCGCCGGCTGGCGGAGCGGCTGCCGGGTGGCCTTGGCCTGCGACGGGCGGGCGACCTACTCGGCCGCCTCGTCTCGGATGTCGAGGCGCTGGATGGGCTGTACCTGCGTGCCCTGGTGCCGGCGGTGGCGGCGCTGGCCGTGGTGCTGGCCACGGCGCTGCTGCTGGGCGCCATCGCGCCGCTGCTAGCGGTGATCGTCGCGCTGCCGCTGGCCCTGGCGCTGCTGCTGCCGCCCCTGCTGGCCCCCGGCGCCGCCCGCGCCGCAGAGGACGTGGCGGAGGCGCAGGGTGCCCTGCGTGCCGCTGCCATCGACCCGCTGCTGGGCATCGAGGACACGCTGGCCGCCAATGCCGAGCCCCGTGCCAGCGCCCGCCTTTCCACCGCCGCCGCCGCGCTGGTGCGGACGCAGAAGCGCCTGGCCAGCCGCTCCGCCTGGGGTGGGGCCGCCGGCACCGCGCTGGCGCAGGCGGCGCTGCTGGGCGCGCTGGGCTACGGCCTGGCCGGTGGCCCGGGCGTGATTGGCGCCGCCGTGATTGGCCTGTTCATGGCCCTGGCCGCCGCCGAGTCGCTGGCGGCGCTGCCGCGTGCCGGCA